>NZ_CP033019.1:635773-1271547 GCF_003667705.1 Janthinobacterium agaricidamnosum
GCTGCCACTTGGTGCCGATGAAGGCGGCCTGTTCCTCAGCCGTGTCGAGGCGGAAATCGGCCTTGAAGCCGCTTTCGCGCGTGAAGAAGGCGGGGAATCCTTCCTGGCCCACGCTGATGACGGGAACGCCGTGGGTTTCCAGGTATTCCAGGGTCAGGCCGATGTCGAGGATGGATTTGACGCCCGCGCAGACGACGGCCACGGACGTGTGCGCCAATTCCTGCAAGTCGGCGGAAATGTCGAAGCTCGTTTCCGCGCCGCGGTGCACGCCGCCGATGCCGCCCGTGACGAACACGGCAATACCGGCCAGTTCCGCGCAGATCATGGTGGCGGCCACGGTGGTGGCGCCCAGTTTGCCCTGCGACAGGACGAACGGCAGGTCGCGGCGGCTGACCTTCATGGCGTCGGGCGAGGTGCCCAGCAATTCCAGCTGCTCGGGCGACAGGCCCACACAGATCTTGTCGCCGATGATGGCGATGGTGGCCGGCACGGCGCCGCCGTCACGGATGATCTGCTCCACTTCGCGCGCCATTTCCACGTTTTGCGGATACGGCATGCCGTGCGAAATGATGGTCGATTCCAGCGCCACGATGGCCTTGCCGGCGGCGCGCGCATCGAGCACTTCTTGCGAGAACGAGAGGAAATTATTCAGTTGCGTCATATGTCAATCCTGTTGAAAGAGGGTAGGGGGAGGCGGCGCCAGGTCGGCGTCGTCGATGTCGTCGAGGGCGCCGGCCGAAATCCGGGGCGAGACGGTGGCAGCCGATTCCAGGGTCATGGCCGCCAGCTTCAGGCCGCGCCGGCAAGCCAGTTTCAAGTCGCTGATGTCGTGGTACAGCGACCAGCAGACGGCGGCGGAAAACGCGTCGCCTGCGCCCGTCACGTCGACGGCGTCCACTTCGCGCGCGGCCAGGTGCACGATGGGCGCGTCCAGGCTGTCGCCGTCCGTGAAATACACGCCTTCGCCGCCGCAGGTGACGATCACCTGGCGCGCCCCCTGGCGCTGTACTTCGCGGCAGGCGGCGCGCATCTCGAACGCCGTCGGCAAGGCGCGCGCCACGCGCGTTTCCAGCTCGCCCCGGTTCAGGATCAGCAGGTGCAAGCCCGTCAGGTCTAGCGGCAGGTGCGCCATCTTCGGCTGCGAGACGGCGACGATGACCAGCGGCGTCGCGCGGGCAGCATCCTGGCGCGCATCAGCCAGCAGCGCCTGCACGCTGTCGTGGCCCAGGTTCAGGTCGCAGACGGTGAGGGCGGCGGCGGCGCGCTGCGGCTGGCGGCTGTGCAAAAAGGCCGGTGTCAGCTGTTCGTACAGCTGCATGTTGGCCATCGCCAGCAGCATTTCGCCATGTTCGTCGAGCACGGCCGTGTAAGTGCCGCTGCTGGTGTTGCTTAAATGCAGGCTGCCGCGCATGTCGATGCCCGCGTCTTCCGCGTGCGTCTGCAGCGCATGGCCGGCCGCGTCGTCGCCCAGCGCCGTCAGCAGGGCGACGGGAATCGACAATCGGGCCAGGTTTTCCGCGATGTTGCGGCCCACGCCGCCAAACACTTCTTCCGAGCGCACGGGATTCGAGGTGCCCATCTGCAGTGTCGCCAGCGTGCGCATCTTGCGGTCGAGGTTGGCGGCGCCTATGCACAGCACGGGACGGCTGTCGGGCAGCACGTAGGCGCGTCCCAGCAGGCGTCGCTCGCGGATGAGTCCGGCGATGTGGCCGGCGACGGCCGAGCGCGACAAGCCCAGCTCGCTCGCCAGGTCTTGCTGCGAGATGAAGGGGTTGTTGCGGATCAGCGCATATAGCTGGTCTTTTTTATTGGTATCGGTCACAAGGTTTCACTGAAAGGATAAACATTTGTCCGAAACTTTAAACATTTGTCTGATTGGTGTCAAGCTCGCATAAAAAACCTTCGTATGGAGCTTGTATGCATGCATTTCCCGGGCATGGCGGGCCTGGGCTAGCCTCGACTATAATATCGGCCATTTATATTTGAATTGTATAAATGGGCAAGAAAAATGGTATTTGCCATACATATTCCGTTTGATGCATAGTGGCGGCAAATAGTGGCAATACGCATTTCGATATACCAGTAACACCTACATAACCGATACCTGGGCGGAAGTTCTTCACCGGGCACGGCCGCGCAGGCAGCAACCCATCATCATTAGTCAATCAGAGGATAACCATGTCGAACAACACCCCTTTCCACGCCGCCGAAATCATCCGTGCCCGCGCCCCAGAAAATTTCAAGCCGCGCGTGGCGATGATCCTCGGCTCCGGCCTGGGCGTGTTGGCCGAGCAAATGACGGACGCCGTCAGCATCAGCTTTGACGAATTGCCGGGTTTCCCGATCAGCACCGTGCACGGCCATGCCGGCGAACTGGTGGTCGGCACCTTGTCGGGCGTCGCCGTCGTCTGCATGAAGGGCCGTGGCCATTTCTATGAAGGCTATGGCATGGGCGTGATGACGAGCGCCATCCGCACCTTGAAACTGCTGGGCTGCGAAATGCTGTTCGTTACCAACGCCGCCGGTTCCCTGCGCCCTGAAGTGGACGCCGGCAGTCTGGTCGCCATCAGCGACCATATCAACCTGTTGCCAGGCACGCCGATGGTCGGCCCGAACGACGACCGCTTCGGCCCGCGCTTCTTCAGCATGGCCAACGCCTACGATGCGGACCTGCGCAAGCTGGTCAAGGACACGGCAGCCGCCAGCGGCATCACCCTGCATGAAGGCGTGTTCGTCGCCTACCCTGGCCCGAACTTCGAGACGGCCGCCGAAATCCGCATGATGGCGCGCCTGGGCGCCGACACGGTCGGCATGTCCGTGGTGCCGGAAGTGGTCTCGGCCCGCCATTGCGACCTGAAAGTGGTGGGCGTGTCCGTCATCACCAACCTGGCCGAAGGCATGTCGCCATTCGCCCTGTCGCACGAACAAACCCTGAAATACGCGGCCATCGGCGCGAAAGACCTGGTCAAGCTGATTCTGGCCTTCCTGGCGACCGTATCGGCTACGCCGCAAGCCTAAGCACTTTTTACGCAGCAGCGGCGCGCCGGCCACCGGCGCTGCCGCGCGGCAGGCCGGGAAAATCCGGCCTACACTGACCGCATCATCTTTGCATCACTCCATAAAGCGAGCCTTATCATGTCACGCGCATTTATCCTCCTGCTTGATTCCTTCGGCCTTGGCGCGACGCCAGACGCCGCCAAGTATGGCGACGCAGGTGCCAATACCTTTGGCCACATTGCCAGCACTGTCGCCAAAAGCGGCAAGACCTTGAAACTCCCGAACATGGAACGCCTGGGACTGGGCGCCGCGGCGCACCTGGCCAGCGGCGAATGGGCCACGGGCTTCGACCAGCGCGACGGCTTCACCGGCGCCTACGGCGCGGCGCGCGAGCGCTCCACCGGCAAGGACACGCAGAGCGGCCACTGGGAAATCGCCGGCGTGCCCGTCGAATTCGACTGGGGATATTTTCCCCGCACCACGCCGTCGTTTCCGGCCGACCTGACCGACAAACTGAAAGCCCTGTCCGGCGTGCCCGGCTTCCTCGGCGACTGCCATGCCTCGGGCACGGACATCATCAACAAGCATGGCGACGAGCACGTCGCCACCGGCAAGCTGATTATCTACACCTCGGGCGACTCGGTGATGCAGATCGCCGCGCACGAAGAATCGTTCGGCCTCGAGCGCCTGTACGAAGTGTGCGAAATGGCCTTCAAGCTGGTCGAGCCGTACAACATCGGCCGCGTCATCGCCCGTCCGTTCACGGGCAGCAACGGCAACTACACGCGCACGTCCAACCGCCACGACTATGCGGTGGCGCCGCCAAGCAAGACCCTGCTCGACCACGTCAAGGATGCGGGCGGCGAAGTCGTCGGCCTGGGCAAGATCAGCGACATTTTCGCCACCCAGGGTATTTCCAGAGTCGTGAAGGGTGTCGACAACATGGCGCTGTTCGAAGCGCTGTTGAAGACGGCCGATGAAGTGCAGGACAAGTCGCTCACTTTTGTCAACTTCGTCGATTTCGACCAGGCATTCGGCCACCGCCGCAACGTCGAAGGCTATGCCGACGCGCTGCGCGAAATGGATGCGCGCCTGCCGGAATTCATGGCCAAGCTGAAGGAAGGCGACCTGGTCGTGATCACCGCCGACCATGGCTGCGACCCCACCTGGCACGGCTCCGACCACACCCGCGAACACATTCCGATGATCTTCTTCGGCCCCGGCGTCGCCCCGCGTGCGCTGGGTATTTCCGAGACCTTCTCCGATATTGGCCAAACCCTCGCCAAGCACCTTGGCGTACCACCACTTGCTAATGGAACCAGCTTGTTATGACACTCATGCACCCCGAATTCAAGCGTAACGAGGCCGTCGGCCTCGACCTGGGCTGGATCAACCAGATCCGCGTCAACCGCGCCGCGACGGACCGCCGCGCGGCCAGCCTGGCGAACCGCCGTACCGTGAAAAAGGAATACCAGGCCGCCTGGCTGGTGAAAGCCATCCAGATGATCGACCTGACCACCCTGGGCGGCGACGATACGCCGGGCCGAGTGGAGCGCCTGTGCATGAAGGCCATGCGCCCGTTGCGCGCCGACCTGATGGACGCGCTGGGCCTGACGCAGCTGAGCACCGGCGCCGTGTGCGTGTACCACGAGATGATTCAACCGGCCGTGAAAGTCATCCAGGGCCGCTTGCCCATCGCCGCCGTGTCGACCGCCTTTCCGGCCGGCCTGACGAACATGGAAACGAAGCTGCGCGAGATCGAACTGTCGGTCGCCGCGGGCGCTTCGGAAATCGATATCGTCATCACGCGCCAGCATGTCCTGAACGGCAACTGGCAAGTGCTGTATGACGAAATGCTGGCTTACCGCAAGGCGTGCGGCGAAGCGCACGTGAAGGCGATTCTCGCCACGGGCGACTTGCTGACCATGGAAAACGTGGCCAAGGCGTCGTGGGTGTGCATGATGGCGGGCGCCGATTTCATCAAGACGTCCACCGGCAAGGAAAGCGTCAACGCCACCATTCCCGTGGCCCTGACGATGGTGCGCACGGTGCGCGAATACTATGAACAGACGGGTTTCAAGGTGGGCTTCAAGCCGGCCGGCGGCGTCAGCTCGGCCAAGAGCGCGCTGCAATACCTGACCCTGATGAAGGAAGAGCTGGGCAACGAATGGCTGCAGCCGCACCTGTTCCGCATCGGCGCTTCCAGCCTGCTGACCGACATCGAGCGCCAGCTCGAGCACTACGTCACCGGCAGCTACTCGGCCAATCATCGTCACGCACAACCTTAAAGAACATTCGTCATGACTACAATTAACGAGATTCTCACTACTATGGACTACGGCCCTGCTCCCGAAAGTCAAAAAGAAGCGCAAGCATGGCTCGACGGCCATCAGCGCACATTCGGCCTGTTCATCGACAACGCCTGGAGCGAGCCGGCGGAACTGTTCGCCTCGACCAATCCGGCCGACGGCACGCAGCTGGCCGAACTGACGCAAGCCACCGATGCGGACGTGGAACGCGCCGTGGAAGCGGCGCGCCGCGCGCTGCCCGTATGGCAAGGCATGGGAGGCCATGGCCGCGCCAAGGTCATGTACGCGCTGGCCCGTCTGCTGCAAAGGCATTCGCGCCTGTTCGCCGTGCTGGAAACCCTGGACAACGGCAAGACCATCCGTGAAACGCGCGATATCGACCTGCCGCTGGCCGCGCGCCATTTCTACCATCACGCCGGCTGGGCGCAGCTGCAGTCGGAAGAATTCGCCGACTACCGCGCCGTGGGCGTGGTGGGCCAGATCGTGCCGTGGAATTTCCCCCTGCTGATGCTGTCGTGGAAAATCGCCCCGGCCCTGGCGGCCGGTAACACGGTCGTCTTCAAGCCGGCCGAATTCACGTCGCTGACCGCCATGCTGTTCGCCGAATTGTGCGTGCAGGCGGGCGTGCCGGCCGGCGTGGTCAACATCGTCACGGGCGACGGCAGAGTGGGCTCGGCCATCGTCAACCATCCTGGCGTCGACAAGATCGCGTTTACGGGTTCCACCGAAGTGGGCCGCCTCATTCGTGAAGCGACGGCCGGCAGCGGCAAGAAGCTGTCCCTCGAATTGGGCGGCAAGTCGCCGTTCATCGTCTTCGAAGACGCGGACCTGGACGGCGCCGTGGAAGGACTGGTCGATTCGATCTGGTTCAACCAGGGGCAAGTGTGCTGCGCCGGTTCGCGCCTGCTGGTGCAGGAATCGGTTCAGGAGCGCTTCCTGAACAAGGTGCGCGCGCGCATGGAAAACCTGCGTCTCGGCTCACCGCTGGACAAATCGATGGACGTGGGCGCGCTGGTCGACCCCGTGCAGCGCCAGCGCATCGCCGCGCTCGTCGATTCGGCCCGCGCCGAAGGCTGCGACGTGTGGCAACCGGCGTGCGAACTGCCGGCTGACGGCTCGTGGTTCCCGCCCACCCTGATCACGGGCGCGTCGACCTCGGCCGCCGTGGCGCAGGCTGAAATCTTCGGCCCCGTGCTGGTGGCCATGAGCTTCCGCACGCCGCCCGAAGCGGTGCAGCTGGCGAACAACACGGTGTACGGCCTGGCCGCCAGCGTGTGGACCGAGTCGATCAGCCTGGCCCTCGATATCGCGCCCGCCATCAAGGCTGGCGTGGTGTGGATCAACAGCGCCAACCAGTTCGATGCGGCCTGCGGCTTCGGCGGCTACCGCGAATCGGGTTTCGGCCGCGAAGGCGGCCGCGAAGGCATGCTGGAATACATGACGGCCCTGGCCGAAGATGCGCGTCCGGCCCTGCCGCTGGTGGAAGCGAAGGCCAAGGCCAACGCGAAGCCGGCGGCAGCCGACCCGTTCGCCATCGACCGCACGGCCAAGATGTACATCGGCGGCAAGCAGGCGCGCCCTGACAGCGCCTACAGCGTGCCCGTGTTCGGCGCGAATGGCGCCTTGCTGGCCGAAGTGGGCGTGGGCAGCCGCAAGGACATCCGCAACGCCGTCGAAGCGGCCCATAAAGCGTCCGGCTGGACCAGCGCCACGGCGCACAACCGCGCGCAAGTGCTGTACTACATCGCCGAAAACCTGGCAGCGCGCGCCGACGAATTCGCCGCCCGCATCGCCGCCATGACGGGCAGTAAAAATCCGGAGAAGGAAGTGCAGGCTTCGATCGAGCGCCTGTTCTATTACGCCGCCTGGGCCGACAAGTACGACGGCCTGGCGCACCAGCCGCCAACCAAGGGCATCACCGTGGCGCTCAATGAAGCGGTCGGCGTGATCGGCATCGTCTGCCCGAATGAAGCGCCACTGCTGGGCTTCATTTCGCTGGTGGCGCCGGCCATCGCGCTGGGCAACCGCGTGGTGGTGGTGCCGTCGGAAGCGCATCCGCTGTCCGCGCTGGACCTGTACCAGGTGTTCGACACGTCCGACCTGCCGGGCGGCGTCGTCAACATCATCAGCGGCAACGCCGATGAACTGGCGCGCACCCTGGCCACGCACGCCGACATCGACGCCGTCTGGCGCCATGACGGCTCCGCCGACGGTTGCGCGGAAGTCGAGCGCCTGTCGGCCGGCACCCTGAAGCGCACCTGGGTCGGCGGCGCCAAGGGCCGCGACTGGTACAGCGCCGCGCAAAGCGGCGGCCGTGCCGTGCTGGCGCATGCGTCGCAAGTGAAAAACGTGTGGATACCTTACGGCGTTTAACTGACTGATCGTTGGAATTGCAAAGCTGGGGTCAGACCCGTCGGGGGGATACGCCATTGGGCGTATCCCGATCCCGCAGGGACTGACCCCAAACCTATTTTTATTGGAGTTATTCCATGTTTTTGACCCAGGAAATCATCCGCAAGAAGCGCGACAAGGGCGTCCTGAGCGCCGAGGAAATCCAGTTTTTCGTACGCGGCATCACTGACGGCAGCGTCAGCGAAGGGCAGATCGCGGCGCTCGGCATGGCCGTCTATTTCAACGACATGAACATGGACGAGCGCGTGGCGTTCACCCTGGCCATGCGCGATTCCGGCCAGGTGCTGGACTGGCGCTCGCTGAACCTGTCGGGCCCCATCGTCGACAAGCATTCGACGGGCGGCGTGGGCGACGTGGTCTCCTTGCTGCTGGGCCCCATGGTCGCCGCGTGCGGCGGTTACGTGCCGATGATCTCGGGCCGCGGCCTGGGCCACACGGGCGGCACCCTCGACAAGTTCGACGCCATTCCCGGCTACTGCACGGTGCCGGACAATGCACTGTTCCGCAAGGTAGTGCAGGAGATCGGCGTGGCCATCATCGGCCAGACGGCGCAGCTGGCGCCGGCCGACAAGCGCTTCTACAGCATCCGCGACGTCACCGCCACGGTGGAATCGGTGGCGATGATCACCGGCTCCATCCTGTCGAAGAAACTCTCGGCCGGCCTGGACGCGCTGGTGATGGACGTGAAAGTGGGTTCCGGTGCCTTCATGCCCACCTACGACAAGTCGGTGGAACTGGCCGAGAGCATCGTCGCCGTCGGCAATGGCGCGGGCATGCAGACGTCGGCGATCCTGACGGACATGAACGAGGCGCTGGCGCCATACGCCGGCAATGCGCTGGAAGTGCGCGGCGCCATGGATTACCTGACGGGCCGTTCGCGTCCCGCGCGCCTGCACGAAGTCACCCTGGCGCTGTGCGCCGAGATGCTGGTGCTGGGCGGCCTGGCCGCCACCGAAGAGGAAGCGCGCGTGAAATTGATCGCGGCCCTCGATTCGGGCGAAGCGGCAGAGCACTTTGCGCGCATGGTGTCGGCCCTGGGCGGCCCGGCCGATCTGGTCGAGCATCCTGATAAACACCTGGAACAGGCGCCGTTCGTCGTGCCGGCGCCAGCGCTGTCGGCCGGCTTTGCCAACGTGCGCGATTGCCGCGCCATCGGCCTGGCAGTCGTGGCATTGGGCGGTGGCCGCCGCCGTCCGAGCGACAGCATCGATTTTGCCGTCGGCCTGACGGACCTCGTGGGCCTGGGCGAGCAAGTGGCCGTTGGCCAGCCGCTGGCCATGGTGCACGCGCGCACGGAAGCGGCGGCGCAGCAAGCCGTCAAGGAAATCCAGGACGCGTATGCAATCAGCGCCGTGGCGCTGGCGGGCAATCCGGTGATTTATCGTACCATTCGACCGTAGTTGAAAACTGGGGTCAGACCCCCGTTTGTGATGGCGCTGAGCTATGTGTGAGCGGTGTTGAGGGTCTGACCCCGGCCTTAATGATTTCAAAGGTATAACAGAAAAAATGAACAACCAAGAACTGATCGCCGAAGCCAATGCCGGCCGTGAACTGGCCTACGCGCCATACTCGCGTTTCAAGGTGGGCGCGGCGCTGCTGTGCAAGGATGGCCGCGTCTTCCGCGGCTGCAACGTGGAAAACGCCGCGTATGGCCTGTGCAACTGCGCCGAGCGCACGGCGTTTTTCAGCGCCATCGCGCATGGCTGCAAACCGGGCGACTTCGCCAGGCTGGCCGTTACGGGCGACACGGCTGAACCGATTTCGCCATGCGGCGCCTGCCGCCAGGTGATCTTCGAGATGGGCGGCGCCGACCTGCCCGTGATCCTGACGAACCTGAAAAACGATGTCATGGAAGTGACGGCCGGCTGGCTGCTGCCGCACGGCTTCGGCAATTCCGACCTGGACATGAAGTAACAGGATCCGCTTGAACAAGACGATCGACATCCAGGCCGCCGTGGCGATAGCCGCGGCCGAAGCCATGGCGGCGAAGACGCAGGGTACCTTTGGCGTGGGCGGCGTGCTGCTCGACGGCGCCGGCAACGTGCTGCAATCGATGCATAACAACGTCGTGCGCCAGGGGCTGGTGTTCGACCCCACGGCGCATGGCGAGCGCCAGCTGGTGGACTGGTATTTCGCCGAGCGGGCCAAGGGCGCGCTCTTGCCGCCGCCGGGCGAACTGACCATCGTCACTTCGCTCGACCCCTGCTGCATGTGCACGGGGGCGATTCTGGCGGCAGGCTTCAACGTGGTGGTGGCCGCGCCCGACGTCAAGGCGGGCATCAATTACGATGGCAGCGCCACGTTTACGGCCTTGCCGGCGCCGCTGCAGGCGCAGGCCGGCCGCAGTTTTTGCTATCCGGCCGTGCGCGGCGCCACCGAGTATGCGCGCGCCCCGTCCGGCGCCGCGCCCAAATCTTTTTTTATCGGCAAGAGCATCCATGAGGCGACGCAGGCACTGTGCTCGCTCGTGTTCGAAGCGACATCGGCGCAGGTGATGCAGCTGCTGAACGCCGGCGACGACGTGCCCCTGCGCGATCCCGCCGCCTTGCCGCCCGAGCATGTCGTGGTGCGCGCCTTGCGCCGCCGCTATCCCGACGCCCTGACTTACCGCTGCGACCCGCACGCGCCCGACGCGGGCCTGGCGCCATTCCTGCAGGCGGCCATGGAGCAGGACGCGCGTGATGGCGGCCAGGGCGATGCGGCCGCCTTGCTCGATTCCTTCGGCAACCTGCTGCTATGCATGCCGGGTAAGTTGAGCCAGTCGGCCATACGCACGCCGTTCATGGAATGCACGCGCCAGTACGCGCAGCTGCGTTTTGAATTGATGGCGAATGCGGTGCCGGCGCTGCAGGAGGAAATCAAAAGCTACCTGGGCCACCCCAAGCACGGCACCTTCGTGCTGGCCATCGGCCCGGACGACAGCGCCGCCAGTTTCATGACCCTGGGTGCCTACGGCTCCACCATGGAAGGGGCGCTGCCGGAGAATAATCCCGCACAGTTCCAGTACGTGCGCCCGGCCATGGCGCAAGACGCGCTGCTGGCGCTGTGCGAGTCGATGCCGCCGCTGTACCGCAAGTTGATACGCATCCGGCCGCGCCAGGTGGCGGACCAGGCCCTGGTTCAGGCGCTAGGCTAGTCTAGGCGTCATCGTCCGGCAGGTTCTTCAGCAGGAAGTCGCGCACGTTTTCGCCTGCCACGCGGCGGATCTGCGCTTCCGACAGGCCAGCATCCAGCAGCGCCTGCGTCAAGCGCGGCAAGCCGGCCGCGTCGATGGCCGTGGTGACGGCGCCGTCGAAGTCCGAACCATAGGCCACGTGTTCGGCGCCGATCAGCTTGACCGTGTACTTGATGGCGCGCGCGATCGAGGCCACGTCCTTGCCGCAGACGGCCGTATTCCAGAAGCCGATACCCACCAGGCCGCCCTGGGCGGCGATGCGTTTCAGCTGGGCGTCGCTCAGGTTGCGCCCGTTGGCGCAGGTGCCGCGCACGCCCGTGTGCGACACCATCACGGGGCGTTTCGCCAACGTCAGTACGTCGTCGATGGTGGCCGGCGAGGCGTGCGCCAGGTCGACGATCATCTTGCGCTGCTCCATGGCGCGCAGCCATTGCTTGCCCAGCGGCGTCAGGCCGCCTTTTTTCAGGCCGTGCTGGGAGCCGGACAGTTCCGTGTCGAAGAAATGCGTGGGCGCGGCCATGCGGTAGCCGGACTGGTACAGGGTGTCGAGATTGTCCAGCTTGCCTTCGAGCGCATGCGCGCCTTCCAGTGTCAGCCAGCCGGCCAGCAGGGCGGGGTCTTTTTCGCGCGCGGCGATGAAGCTGCGCAACTGGGCGCGGCTGCCTATGACGCGCACCTTGCCATGGCTTTTTGCCGCTTGCTGGCGCAGCTCGTCGGCCTGCCAGGTGGCGCGCGCCAGCAGGCTGTTCCACGTGGCGGGCGGCAGGCCTTGCGCCACCACCAGGGCCGTGATGTTGTCCGTGTCGCTGCCATTGCGCTCGATATTCATCTTGCGCGGCGTCTTGGTGACGACGGAAAAGGCTTGCAGCGCCACGTTGGCCCGCTGCAGGCGGGGAAAGTCGACGTGACCGCGCTGGCTGTCGCGGTTCAGGTCGCGTTGCCACAGCAGGCTGTCGGCGTGCAGGTCGGCGATCCACAGGCTCTGATGCAGGGCCACAGTGGCTGCCGACGGCGCCTTGCCGGACGGGGGATGAATGCGGTTGAGATGTTCGTCGACGAGGACGGGAGCGGACAGGAAACCGCCGATCAGCGCAAGGCTGGCGGCGGTGAGGGTAGCGACAATCATTGTTCTCCGTTTTACCATGGATCGTAGGTGCCCAGGCTCCAGATGTGGCCTTCCGGGTCGCGGCAGGTAAAGCCCCGTCCGCCGTAATCTTCATCCTTGATGTCGAGCACGATCTCGGCGCCGGCTTCGCGCGCGCTGCGGTAGACGGCATCGGCGTCGCTGACGACCAGGTAGCAGTTTTGCGTGTTGGCCCCGCCGACGTCGCTTGGCAGTTTCATCAGGCGGCCGTAGTCGCTGTCGAGGGCGGGTGCCACCATGACCATGCCGTTGCCAAAGCTCAGTTGCGCATGGGCGACACCGCCTTCGCCATCGGGCACGATCAATTGCTTTTCAAAACCGAGCGCCTTGCACAGCCATTCGATGGCGGCGGGCGCGTCGCGGTAGCGCAGGCAGGGAATAGTCGTAGCTGCTGTAGCTTTTGCTGTCGTGGTCATCAGAAAACTCCTATGGCTGAGGGGGAGTAGCTTCGATCATGGATACTGCGTAGCGTTCCGTATCAAATCCCTCCATTTGGATGGTTTTGATGCCCGTCAGTGCCGCGCCCATCCATAGTGCCATAGAACCATCATTGCACTCTTGCCACGCCGCAAATTTTTATTGCGGCGAATGCTGCGAAGCCGACGCTTTCTGATCTGCGCCCGCATCGTCGTTGTTGCTTGCCCATCTCAGCAGCATGACGAGGGCAAACAGCATGATGGCCAGCGGCAAGATGGTGATCAGGAACGCCAGGCCCAGGCAGCAGACCAGCAGCATGGGCCAGGACATGGCGCGCAAGGCAGCCATGCCCTGGCGCGCGTAAGCGCACAGCTCGTTCCAGAAAGCGCTGAAGGAAGTGCTGCCCGGTGCCGAATTGATGTCTTTCATGCCGTTCTCCTGTCGTGTGGGTGCCGCTGCCGTATGCATGCTGGCAATGAAACCACTATAGGCAAATCCTTGCTGCCGGGTATGGCGTATGCGACGAATGGCAGGAATGGCGGACCGAACGGCGACAGGCAACGACAAACGGTTACTCGAAGACCTTCAGTTTCAGCTGGAAACTGAGCGCGCCATACAGGCGGTCCTTGTAAGACGGCACGATGGCGATATTCACGCCCACGCGCTGGTATTCATAGCTGATGGTGGGGACCAGGGCCGGGAACCAGCCGCCATCGCGCATCTTCGGATAGCCGCTGAAGCCGCCAACGACGGCGCCGATGCGCAGCGGGCCCACCTTGATTGGCTGGTAGTACACGCCCAGGTAATTCGAGTAGGCGCGGTCGCTATTGTAGAAGCGGCCGGCCGTGACCGACGCGACCGTGGAGAAGCGGTATTCGGCGCCCAGGCCCGGATTGCTGTCGTTCAGGTTCTTGTCGCGCTGAAAGTGATACGAATAAAAGCCCGCGTTGAGCCAGGTTTCGCTGAGCGGCTGGTTGTCGATCATGTTAAACACATCGGCTTGCGCGCCGCAGGCATATGCCAGCATCAGTGCGCCTAGGGACAATCGTTTCATGCGTGCTTCATCCTTATGATTTCATACTTTATGGGCTGGCCTGGTCTGGCGCTGCCGCGATCGTATCACCAAGTTGGCTGCGCTTCTAAGCAATATTGAAAGTGCAGAACAGACGGCTGTTTGCCCGTCTGTTTTCAGCGTTAGCCGGATGGCTGGGGCGTTCTCCGGGCAGCGCCAGGAGAATGATTCCTGCCGGGCAACTATGTTTTCATTATTGTTACAAAAGTTGTTGGTTTGCGACATATCAAAGCGGATGGATATGATATTCTGGCGTCAAGTTAATTTTCTTTTTGGAAATAAAATGTCAATCATGCCTAAATCATCATTCGTTCTCGTTTTGTCGACCGTGTTTGCCGCCGGCGCCGCGCAAGCCGGTGTTGTCGATTTGGGCATCGGTGGCGCCAATTTGTATTCCCTCAGTAACTTCAGCGCGTCCGGCAGCGATGTCGAAGGCGGCGTGCTGGTCGCCGGTAACTTGACGGCATCGAACTATTCGGTCAATGACAAGAACAAGGATGCCTACGTCACGCATGGCAACACCGGCTATGCGCTGGTGGTTGGCGGCAACCTGAACTACAGCTCCGGCTCGATCAAGAACGGCAATTACTATGTGGGCGGCAGCACGACGACGAGCAGCGTGGGCCTGAACACGGCTAGCAAGACCACGGTGTCGCCCGTGTCGTTCGCCACGACGTCGGCGCAGCTGAAAAACACCTCGACCTCGCTGGCCAACGTGGCAGCGACGGGCAGCAGCTCGGTGGCCTATGGCGGCATGACCCTGAAGGGCGGCACGGGCAATGTGCAAGTGTTCGACCTGACTTCCGCGGCGCTGGGCTCGGTGAACAACTTCAAGTTCAGCAATCTGCACACGAACGACACCCTGATCCTCAATATCAGCGGCACGAATGTGAACCTGTCCGGCGGCTACGGCGATTTCAGCAAATACAATGTGCTGTACAACTTCTATGAAGCGCAAACCATCACCTTGAACGGCGTGGGCCTGTACGGCAGCGTCCTGGCGCCGCTGGCGACCCTGGCCGGCGGCAATGGCCAGATCAACGGCAGCGTCGTGGTGGGGAACTGGGCCTCGAACATCCAGGTCAATGCGAACCATTATTTCAATGCTACCAACGTGTCCGGTTATGTGTCGGCCGTGCCGGAACCGGAAACCTATGCGATGCTGCTGGCAGGCCTGGGCATGATCGGCTTCATGGCGCGCCGCCGCAAGAACAAGACGGCTGCGTAAGCGTTCGCGCTGTTCAGAAAACCGCCTGTCGAGGCGGTTTTTTTTCGTCCGCTGGCGGCATGGCCACCGCCGCCAGCACCATGTGCGCGATCAGGATTTCGGCGTCCTCGTAATCCTTGCGCGTGAGCTGCTTGCGTTCCAGCACCAGGGCCATCTGCGCCGAAAAATCCGCATACGATTGGGTCATGGCCCAGATGGCGAACATCAGGTGCGTGGCGTTGACGGGCGCGATCCGGCCGGCGGCGATCCACGCTTCGAAGACGGCGATATCCTTGCGCAGCAGGGGCACGACCCGGTCGCGTATCTGCGTGCCGTACAGGGGCGCGCCATTGATCACTTCCAGCGCATACACGCGCGAGGCCCACGGCTGTTCGCGCGAAAAACGCAGCTTGGCGCCGATATACGCGCGCAGCACGTCGCGCGGCTCGTCGTGTTCATTGGCCAGCATGTCCATGCGCGCCAGCCAGTCGTCGAGCACGTCGTCGAGCACGCGCTGGTACAGCAGCTGCTTGGACGGGAAGTAATACATCAGGTTTTGCTTCGACAGGCCGGCCCGCTCGGCGATGGTGGCGATCGACGCGCCCTCATAGCCGCATTCGGCGAACGCGCGCACGGCTTGCTCCAGGATGTCCGCTTCCAGGCGGTCGCGGTTTTGCAAACGCCGGCCGCCGGCATTTTTCACGGAAAGGGCAGGGGATTTGTCGCTGGCCATGACGGGTTCTTTAGCGTGGGCGTATCGATTGCAGGAATGCCTGCAGCACGGGGGTATCGGTGTAGGCCACGTTGAAGCGGAACCACACCGTCTCGGGCGCGCGCAGCATGAAAAATTCGTTCGGCGAAAGCAGGATGCCCGCCTTCAAGGCCATGTCGGCGATGACCTTGCCATTCCATTCCGGCGTTTGCACGTCGGGCCAGCCGGCGCTGACGAACATGCCGCCGCGGGGCCGCGCCACGGGCGCCATGCCCGCCTGCGCCAGGCAGTCGATGCTGCGCTCGCGGGCCGCATCGAGCTGCGCCACGAGCCGTTCGACCATGCGCTTGTAGGGCCGCGCGGAGATGGCGTGGTAGACGGCGCGCTCGTTGATTTCCGACGTCGTCAGTCCCGCCAGCATTTTCACGCGCACCAGTTCGGCCACCAGCGGCGGCGAGGCGCAAATCGATCCCACGCGCAGCACGGGCGACAGAGTCTTGGAAAAACTGCCCACGCGGATCACGCGGCGCAAGCCGTCCATCGCCGCCAGCGACGCTTCGCCGCGCGCCGCCAGTTCGCGGTAGATATCGTCTTCCACCAGCCAGAAATCGAATTGCTCGGCCAGTGCCAGCAGGCGGTGCGCCTGCGCCTGGGTGAGCGATGTACCGAGCGGATTTTGCAGCACCGTGTTGACGAACATCAGTTTCGGCTGCGTACGCGCGGCTTCAACGGCCAGCGCATCGAGATCGAGGCCCGCTTCGCCGCGGTGGACGCCCACGGGGATGCAGCCGTGGTGGCGTATCAGCGACTGCAGGTTGCTGTAGCCGGGGTCTTCCACCAGCACCGTGTCGCCCGGCTTGGTCAGGCTGCGCAGGATCAAGTCAAAAGCATGCGTGGCGCCGTGCGTCAGCAGGACCTGGTCCGGCTCGACCTGGAACAGCTCTTCCGACAGGCTGCTTGCCAGGTGCTGGCGCAGCGAGGGAAAGCCGAGAGGGTGGCCATAGCCGCGCAGGCGGCTGGCGGGAATGCGCATGGCCTGGCGCACGGCGTCGAGCACGGTCGCTTCGCCATACATCTCGGGCGGCAGCCAGCCCGCCCCCACGGGGAGGGCGTCGGACACGCCCGAATACAGGTCCGGCGTGAGGGCGTCGATGGCCGTGGGGCTGGCGTGCACAGCCAATTGCGGCGAGGCGGCGATATCGTGGCGCGCGACGAAATAGCCGGAACCGCGCCGCGACGACAGCAAACCGAGGTTGACCAGGCGGTCATACGATTCGACGACGGTAAACGTCGACACGCCATTGCAGCGGGCGAACTGGCGCACGGACGGCATGCGCGTGCCGATGCGCAGGGCGCGGCTGCCCACCATGACGCTGATGGCGATGACGATCTGCTCGACCAGGCCGCCCTTTTTCTGGCGGTCGATGTCGAGCACGGGCCAGCCGCTGGCTTGCTCGGGAGCATCGTCTGTGCTGTCGCTGTGCTTCACGGTGGCTCCTTATGCTGCCTTGCACAAAAAAACTGTAGTGGTTTTTCGACCTGTACGGTTGGGATACTTTGCCGTTTGTGTATCTGTGCCATTGGGGATGGCCTGTCTATTATTACATCAGCTTTTTGCCAACTGGTAAATTATTTTACGCTTCGTCAAAAACGATCCTGGCCCCCGCGCCAGCCCATTCCAAGGAGAAGGTCATGAACGAAACAAGGCCGGAATCGATGTCGGCATTCTGGATGCCGTTTACGAACAACCGCGATTTCAAGGCCAACCCGCGCCTGCTGGTATCGGCCGAAGGCATGTATTACAAGGATGTCGATGGCAACGCCATCCTCGATGGCACGGCGGGCCTGTGGTGCGTGCCGTGCGGCCATGCGCAGCCGAAAATCGTCGGCGCCATCCGCGACATGGTGGGCCAGCTCGACTTCGCCCCCACTTTCCAGATGGGCCATCCGGCCGCCTTCGACCTGGCGGAAAAACTGATGGACTACACGGGCCACAAGTTCGGCCATGTGTTTTATACGAATTCCGGCTCCGAAGCCGTCGATACGGCGTTGAAGATCGCGCTGGCCTACCACCGGGCGCGCGGCGAGGGCGCGCGCACGCGCCTGATCGGCCGCGAACGCGGTTACCACGGCGTCGGTTTCGGCGGCATTTCCGTGGGCGGCATCGGCGGCAACCGCAAGACCTTCGGCCCCCTGCTACCGGGTGTTGACCACCTGCCGCACACGCACAACCTGGATAAGAACGCCTACACGGTGGGCGAACCCGAATACGGCACCCACCTGGCCGACGAGCTGGAACGCATTATCGCCCTGCACGACGCCTCGACGATCGCCGCCGTCATCGTCGAACCGGTGGCCGGTTCCACGGGCGTGCTGATCCCGCCGAAAGGCTATCTGAAACGCTTGCGCGAACTGTGCACCAAGCACGGCATCCTGTTGATTTTCGATGAAGTGATCACGGGTTTCGGCCGCATGACGACGCCTTTCGCCGCCGACTATTTCGACGTCGAGCCGGACCTGATGACGACGGCGAAGGGCCTGACCAACGGCATGGTGCCGATGGGGGCAGTGTTCAGCAAAAAGTATATCCACGATGCCTTCATGGATGCGCCGCCCGGCATCGAACTGTTCCACGGCTATACGTATTCCGGCCACCCGCTGGCCTGCGCCGCCTCGCTGGCCACCCTGCAAGTGTTCGAGGAGCAGGACATCCTGGGCCACGCGAAAGCGATGCAGGCGTACTGGAGCGACGCCGTGCACTCGCTGAAAGGCTTGCCGCACGTGATCGACCTGCGCAGCATCGGCCTGATCGCCGGCATCGAACTCGATCCCATCGCCGGTAAGCCGGGCACGCGCGCCTTCAACGCCTTCAAGCAGGCCTTCGCCGACGGTGTGCTGATACGCACGACGGGCGACATCATCGCGCTGTCGCCGCCGCTGGTGCTGGAGAAGCAGCATGTCGACGAGCTGTTCGGCAAGCTGGCCACGGTGCTGAAGAACCTTGATTAAGCCCCGGGGTCAGACCCGCCGGGTCTGACCCCAGAATTTGCCCTTGGGGTAAAGAGAGGAAATAACGTGAACCAAATTAACACACAGCTCGACACCATCACCCACTACATCAACGGCGCCAAAGTCGACACCCAAAGCGGCCGCTACGGCGACGTCTACAACCCGGCCCTGGGCGAGCCTGTGGCGCGCGTGGCGCTGGGCACCGTGGAAGACGTGGACGCGGCCGTGCAGGCGGCGGCCACCGCTTTTCCCTCGTGGTCGGCCACGCCGCCGCTGACGCGCGCCAGGGTCCTGTTCCGCTACCTGCAGCTGTGCCAGCAGCACACGGACGAATTTGCCGCCATGCTCACGCGCGAGCATGGCAAGACCTTTGCCGATGCCCAGGGCGAGGTGGCGCGCGGCATCGAGATGGTGGAATTTGCCGTCGGCATACCGCAATTGCTGAAGGGCGAATTCACGGACCAGATTTCGCGCGGCATCGACGCCTGGTCCATGCGCCAGGCTCTCGGCGTGGTGGCCGGCATCACGCCGTTTAACTTTCCCGTGATGGTGCCGATGTGGATGTTCCCGGTGGCGATTGCCTGCGGCAATACCTTCGTCTTGAAACCGTCCGAGCGCGATCCGTCCGCGTCGCTGCTGCACGCGAAATTGCTCAAGGATGCAGGTTTACCCGACGGCGTCTTCAACGTGGTACAGGGAGACAAGGTGACGGTCGACGCCTTGCTCGACCACCCCGTGGTGCAGGCGATCAGCTTTGTCGGCTCGACGCCGATCGCGGAATACATCTATGCGCGCGGCAGCGCCAGCGGCAAGCGCGTGCAAGCCCTGGGCGGCGCGAAAAACCACATGGTGGTGATGCCCGACGCGGACATGGAGATGACGGTCGACGCGCTGATCGGCGCGGCCTACGGATCGGCGGGCGAGCGCTGCATGGCCATCTCCGTCGTCGTGGCCGTGGGCGACGCGGGCGACAAGCTGATCGATGCACTGGCAACGCGCACGGCCGCACTGAAAGTGCGCGACGGTATGGAAGATGGTGCGGAAATGGGACCGGTCGTGTCGCTGGCCGCCAAGCAGCGGATCGAAAAACTGATCACCTCCGGCGTGGAGCAGGGCGCGACTTTGGTGGTCGATGGACGCAACCACGTGGTGCCGGGACGCGAGAACGGCTTCTTTGTCGGCGGCACCTTGTTCGATCACGTCACGCGTGACATGACTATCTACAAGGAAGAGATTTTCGGCCCCGTGCTGTGCGTGCTGCGGTGTCCTGACGTGGTGCACGCGGTGGAGCTGATCAACGCCAACGAGTATGGCAACGGCGTGGCCATTTACACGCGCGACGGCGGCGTGGCGCGCGAATTCGTGCGCCAGATCCAGGTCGGCATGGTGGGCGTCAACATCCCCTTGCCCGTGCCGATGGCCTTCAACAGTTTCGGCGGCTGGAAGCGCAGCATGTTCGGCGACCACCACGCGTATGGCCCCGAAGGCGTGCGTTTCTACACGCGCCACAAGGCCGTGATGCAGCGCTGGCCGAACACGGCAAGCGCTGGTGTGGAATTTGCTTTTCCCCAGATGAAGTAAGGGTTTTAAGTCAAACATTGGCCGCACAAAAAAAGGAAACCGCGATGATCGAGTCCTTGAGTTATTTACCGCATCCCGCCCTGCCCAACGAGGAATTGGCTGGCCATTTCACGGACCTGGCGCCGCCCCTGACGGTGCGCCAGGCCGCCATCGAAAGCGCCCGCTGCCTGTACTGCTACGACGCGCCGTGCAGCCGCATCTGTCCGTCGGAAATCGACGTGGCCAGCTTCATCCGCAATATCCACGACAAGAACATCAACGGCGCCGCCGCTGGCATCCTGAAACAGAACATCCTGGGCGGCAGCTGCGCGCGCGTCTGCCCGACGGAAATCCTGTGCGAAGACGTCTGCGTGCGCAACCACGACGCCGAAGGCCAGCCCGTCAGGATCGGTCTCTTGCAGCGCTATGCCGTCGACCATATGCACTTTGCGAGTCACCCGTTCAAACGGGCGGCAAGCACGGGCAAGACCATCGCCATCGTCGGCGCGGGACCAGCCGGCCTGTCGTGCGCGCACCGCCTGGCCATGCTGGGCCACGACGTGGTGATCTTTGAGAAGGAAGACAAGGCGGGCGGCCTGAATGAATACGGCATCGCCAAGTACAAGCTGACGGACGATTTCGCGCAAAAGGAAATCGACTTCCTGCTCGATATCGGCGGCATCGCCATCCGATGTCGCCAGGCGCTGGGTGAAAACGTGCAGCTGCGCGACTTGCATGCGCAGTACGACGCCGTCTTCCTGGGCCTGGGCCTGGGCGCCAGCCGCAAACTGGGCTTGACGGGCGAGGACGCGCCGGGCTTGCTGGCCGCCGTCGATTACATCGCCGCGCTGCGCCAGGCGGACGACCTGGCCGCGCTGCCCGTGCCGAAACGGGCGATTGTGATTGGCGCCGGCAATACGGCCATCGACATGGCCGTGCAGATTCAAAGGCTGGGCGCCGAGGAAGTCACCCTGGTCTACCGGCGCGGTTTCGACGCCATGACGGCCACCCATCATGAACAGGAGATCGCCAAGGCGAACCAGGTGCGCATGCTGACGTGGGCCCAGCCGCAGCAGGTGCTGCTTGACGCTGCCGGCAAGGTGGCCGGCATGCGTTTCGAGAAAACCCGCATGCAGGGCACGCGCCTGGCGGGCACGGGCGAAACGTTCGACGTGGCGGCCGACGCCATCTTCAAGGCCATCGGCCAGAGCCTCGATACGCAGCTGCTGCATGACCCGATGGCGTCGTTGCTGCAGCGTGAAGGCGACAAGATCGCCGTCGACGCGGGTTTCCGCACTGTGCTGCCGGGGATCTACGCGGGCGGCGACTGCGTGGCGCCGGGGCAGGACTTGACGGTGCAGGCCGTCCAGCATGGCAAGCTGGCCGCACTGGCCATCCATTCCGATCTGTTCAATAAAGTGGAGGCTGCATAATGGCTGATCTCAGCATCGAATTTTGCGGCATCAAGGCGCCGAATCCCTTCTGGCTGGCGTCCGCACCGCCGACCGACAAGGCGTATAACGTGGTGCGCGCCTTCGAGGCGGGGTGGGGCGGCGTCGTGTGGAAAACGCTCGGTGAAGACCCGGCCGCCGTCAACGTCTCGTCGCGCTATTCCGCCCTGTACGGCAAGAACCGCGAAGTGGTCGGTTTCAATAACATCGAGCTGATTACCGACCGCTCTTTGGCAATCAACCTGCGCGAAATCACGCAGGTGAAAAAGGACTGGCCTGACCGCGCCATGATCGTCTCCCTGATGCTGCCCTGCGAAGAGCACTACTGGGCCGACATCCTGCCCAAGGTCGAGGCGACGGGAGCGGACGGCATCGAGCTCAATTTCGGCTGCCCGCACGGCATGCCGGAGCGCGGCATGGGCGCGGCCGTGGGCCAGGTGCCCGAGTACGTGCAGATGGTGACCGCCTGGTGCAAGAAACATAGCCGACTGCCCGTCATCGTCAAGCTCACGCCCAACATCACGGACGTGCGCATGCCGGCGCGCGCGGCCAAGGCGGGCGGCGCGGACGCCGTCTCGCTGATCAACACCATCAATTCCATCACCTCGCTGGACCTGGACCGCATGGTGGCCTTGCCGATTGTCGGTGGCGCCAGCACGCACGGCGGCTATTGCGGGGCCGCCGTGAAACCCATCGCGCTGAACATGGTGGCGGAAATCGCCCGCGATCCGCAGACGCGGGGCTTGCCCATTTCCGGCATCGGCGGCATCGGCAACTGGCGCGACGCGGCCGAATTCATCGCCCTGGGCGCCGGCTGCGTGCAGGTGTGCACGGCCGCCATGCTGCATGGCTTTCGCATCGTCGAAGAAATGAAGGATGGCCTGTCGCGCTGGATGGACGAGAAGGGCTATGCACGCATCAGCGATTTTTCCGGCAAGGCCGTGGCCAACACGACGGACTGGAAATACCTGGACATGAATTACCAGGTGATCGCGCAGATTAACCAGGACGACTGCATCAAATGCGGCAAGTGCTACGTGGCTTGCGAAGACACCTCGCACCAGTCGATTGCGCAACTGATCGACGCCGCCGGCACGCGCACATATGAAGTGATCAAGGAGGAATGCGTGGGCTGCAACCTGTGCGAAATCACCTGTCCGGTGCAGGGCTGCATCACGATGGTGCCGCAGGCCACGGGCAAGCCGTACATGAACTGGACGCAGGATCCGCGCAACCCCCGGGCATTGGCGGAATCGGTATAGGGCACGTTTTTTGCGTACGCATATTTTATAAACAGTTGCCCAACTTTGCAGTAAGCTAGGCCGCAGCCGTTTTTAAAACGCCCAACCTCCCAACCGATGGAGCATACCTGTGAACCACGACTATTCAGGCAACACGCAACTCTGGAATGAAGACCTGGCGCCCACCACGGCGGCGCAGCGCACCTGGCGCTGGTATCACTTTGCCGCGCTGTGGGTGGGCATGGTGATGTGCATTCCCGCCTACACCCTGTCGGCCAGCCTGATCGACAGCGGCATGTCCGGTTACCAGGCCGTGCTCACGGTCTTTCTCGCCAACGCCATCGTGCTCTTGCCCATGCTGCTGATCGGCCATGCGGGCACCAAGTACGGCATCCCGTATGCCGTGCTGGCGCGCGCCTCGTTCGGTACCATGGGCGCGCGCCTGCCGGCATTGATGCGCGCCATCGTCGCCTGCGGCTGGTACGGCATCCAGACCTGGTTCGGCGGGCAGATGATCTACACCTTGATGGGCGTGCTGATGGGCCATGAACTGGGCGGCGAGAAGATCGCGGGCCTGGGCATCAACGGCAGCCAGCTGTTGTGCTTCCTGGCCTTCTGGGCCATCCAGTTCTATTACATCCTGCATGGCATGGAATCGATCCGCAAGCTCGAAACCTATACGGCACCCCTGAAAATCCTGATCTGCTTCGTGCTGCTGTACTGGGTGCACAGCAAGGCAGGCGGCGTGGCCAGCCTGCTGGACCAGCCATCGCAATTCATCCCCGGCGGTAAAAAGGCGGGCCAGTTCTGGAGCGTCTTCTGGCCGTCGCTCACCGCCATGGTGGGTTTCTGGGCCACCTTGGCATTGAACATTCCCGACTTCACGCGCTTTGCCAAGACGCAGCGCGACCAGATCGTGGGCCAGTCGGTCGGCTTGCCCGTGCCGATGGGTTTGCTGGCCATGCTGGCCGTGATCGTCACTGCCGGTTCGGTCGTCATGTACGGCAAGGCCATCTGGGACCCCGTCGACCTGGCCAGCCGCATGACGGGCGCCGCCGTGCTGATCGCCCTGATCATCCTCCTGATCGACACGGTCAGCGTCAACCTGGCGGCCAACCTGGTGGGGCCTGCGTACGACTTTTCCTCGCTGGCGCCGAAGCAGATTTCATACAAGATGGGCGGCTACATCACGGCCTTCATCGCCATCGTCATGATGCCGTGGAAGGTGCTTGAGTCGACACAGGGCTATATCTTCACTTGGCTGATCGGCTACTCGGCCTTGCTGGGCCCCATCGCCGGCATCCTCATCGTCGACTATTACTTTGTGCGCAAGACGCAGCTCGACGTCAGGCAGTTGTACCGCGACGACGGCGTCTACTCGTATGGCAATGGCTGGAACATGGCGGCGCTGATCGCCTTTGTCATCGCCGTGCTGCCGAATATCCCGGGCTTTTTGAACGCGGCCTTTCCCACGGCGTTTCCCGGCGTGGGCGAAGGCTTTAAAACCATCTACACCTACGCCTGGTTCGTGGGCGTGGCCATCGCCGCAGTCGTCTACGGCGTCATGATGAAGGGCAAGGTAGCTGCGCTCGTACAGCAGGCGCCCCAGTCCTGATCTTTTCGAGAAGGAGACAAGATGACTACACTGATACGTGGCGGTACCGTCGTCAACGCCGACCGCGCGTTTCGCGCCGATGTGCTGATCGAGGGCGACACGATTGCCGCCGTCGGCGAGAACCTGGCGCCGCCGGCCGGCGCCACCGTGATCGACGCGGGCGGCCTGTACGTGATGCCGGGCGGGATAGATACGCACACGCACATGAACCTCCCTTTCATGGGCACCGTGACGGCCGACGATTTTTTCACGGGCACGGCGGCGGGACTGGCGGGCGGCACCACCACCATCATGGACTTCGTCATCCCCGCGCCGAAGCAGTCGCTGATCGAGGCCTATCACCAGTGGCGCGAGTGGTCGGCCAAGGCGGCTGGCGACTACACCTTCCACGTGGCGATCACCTGGTGGAGCGAACAGGTACATGAAGAGATGGGAGTGCTGGTGCGCGAGCATGGCGTGAACAGCTTCAAGCATTTCATGGCCTATAAAAACGCCATCATGGCCGACGATGAAACCCTGGTGAAAAGCTTTACCCGCTCGCTGGAACTGGGGGCGCTGCCCACCGTCCATGCGGAAAACGGCGAACTGGTTTTTCAGTTGCAGCAAGCCCTGCTCAAAAAAGGCATCACCGGTCCGCAGGCGCACCCGCTGTCGCGCCCTCCCGCCGTGGAAGCCGAGGCGGCCAACCGCGCCATCGCGATCGCCAACGTTTTGAATACCCCCGTGTACATCGTGCACGTCTCGTGCGCGGAGTCGCTCGACGCCATCACGCGGGCGCGCGCCAACGGCCAGCGCGTATATGGCGAAGCGCTGGCGGGCCACCTGGTGATCGACGACAGCGTCTACCAGAGCGACGATTTCGACTACGTGGCGGGCCACGTCATGAGCCCGCCGTTTCGCGGCAAGCACCATCAATCGGCACTGTGGCACGGCCTGCAAAGCGGCAACCTGCACACGACGGCCACCGACCACTGCACCTTCTGCGCCGAGCAGAAGGCGGCTGGCAAGAATGACTTTACGCGCATCCCGAACGGCTGCGGCGGCGTCGAGGAACGCATGGCCGTGGTGTGGGATGCTGGCGTCAATTCGGGCATGCTCACCCCCTCAGAATTCGTCAAGGTGTCGTCCACCAATGCGGCGCAGATCTTCAATATGTATCCACGCAAGGGCGTCATCGCCGCAGGCAGCGATGCCGACATCGTGCTGTGGGACCCGCAGGGCACGCGCACCATTTCCGCCGCCACGCAGTTCGCCAAGGGAGGCTTCAATGTCTTCGAAGGGCGCACCGTGCGCGGCATCCCCAGCACCACGATTGCCGCCGGCAAGGTGGTGTTCCACCAGGGCGAACTGATGGCCGTCGAAGGGGCGGGGCGCTATATCGAGCGTCCCGCGTTTGCCGCCACGACCGCATAAGGAGTTGACGATGGATGCATTGCGTATCAATGGTGAGCGCCTGTGGGCAGCCCTGATGGAACTGGCGCGTATCGGCGCGACAGCGAAGGGCGGCGTCAAGCGCCTGGCCCTGACGGACCTCGACAAGGAAGGCCGCGACCTGGTGGCAGGCTGGGGCCGCGAGGCGGGCATGAGCATCACGATCGACCAGATCGGCAATGTCTTCATGCGCCGCGACGGCATGGACAATACCTTGCCGCCCGTGATGACGGGCAGCCATATCGACACGCAGCCCACGGGCGGCAAGTTCGATGGCAACTACGGCGTGCTGGCGGGCCTGGAAGTGGTGCGCACCCTGAACGATCTGAAGATCAAGACGCAGGCACCGATCGAGGTGGCCTTCTGGACCAACGAGGAAGGCTCGCGTTTCGTGCCCGTGATGATGGGCTCGGGCGTGTTTTGCGGCGCCTTCTCGCTGGAAACCGCGTATGCGGCCAAGGACACGGAAGGCAAGACCGTGGGCGAGGAGCTGGCGCGCATCGGATACAAGGGTGAGCAGGTGCCGGGCGACCATCCGATCGGCGCCTATTTTGAGACGCATATCGAACAGGGCCCCGTGCTGGAAGACGCGGACACGGTTATCGGCGTGGTGCCGGCCGTGATGGGGCTGTCCTGGTACGACTGCGTGGTGACGGGCATGGAAGCACATGCGGGCCCCACGCCCATGGGCTTGCGCAAGGATGCGCTGCAGGTGGCCACCACCATCATGCAGGAAGTGGTGGCGATTGCCAACCGCTACCCGCCGTACGGGCGGGGCACGGTGGGCATGGTGCAGGTCTTCCCGAACAGCCGCAACGTGATCCCCGGCGAAGTCAAATTCAGCATCGACCTGCGCAACGTGAACGACGAGCTGCTCAACACCATGCACGGCGAGATCACGGCTTTCATCGATGCCACGCGCGAAAAAACAGGCTTGGGCATTTCACTGGAAAGAGTCTCCTACTACCCGCCATGTCCGTTCCACCCCGACTGCGTGGGCGCCGTGCGCAACGCCACGGCCAAACTCGGCTACTCCGTGATGGATGTGGTGTCCGGCGCCGGCCATGACGCCATCTACGCGGCCCGGCTGGCGCCGGCCGGCATGATCTTCGTGCCGTGCAAGGACGGCATCAGCCACAATGAAATCGAGGACGCCAAGCCCGAGCACCTGGAAGCGGGCTGCAACGTGCTGCTGCACGCGATGCTGGAGCGGGCCGTGGCCGTGTAACCTCAGGGCTTGGGCTGGAAGTTGCGCAAAAACGCCAGCAGCGCGCGCGCCGCGATGTCGGCGTCGTCGGCCGTCATGGTTTCCAGCGGATTGTGGCTGATGCCGCCATTGCCGCAGCGGGTAAACAGCATGGCCACGTCGGTGATGGCGGCCATGGCCATGGCGTCGTGGCCGGCGCCCGACAGCAGCGCGTACGGTGCGATGCCGACGGATTCCACGGCTTGCGCCAGCTGCGCCATCAGCCACGGCGCGCATGGCGCCGCGCGCGCCGACAGCAGCAGTTCCAGCTGGTAGTCGATCTGGCGCCGCGCGCAGATGGCGGCGATGCCATCCAGAATATCGTCGACGGCTGCCTGGCGCACGGCGTCAACGGCCGCGCGTATATCGAGCGACAGGGTGCAGGCGCCGGCGATCACGTTGACGGAGCCGTTGGGCACCTGCAGCTGGCCCACGGTGCCCACCAGCGCTTCGCCGTGGCTGCAGCGCTGTTCCACCAGCAGGATGATTTCGGCGGCCGCGCTGGCCGCGTCCTTGCGCATGGTCATGGGCGTGGTGCCCGCGTGGCTGGCCACGCCGCCCAGGCTGACCAGGTAGCGCGAGCTGCCGGCGATCGCCGTGACGATCCCCAGCGGCAGGTCGCGCTCAAGCAGCACGGGGCCCTGTTCGATATGCACCTCCACATAGCCGAGCAGGCTGGCCGGATCGCGCGCGATGGCGCCGATGGCGCTCGCCTCGTGGCCGGCGGCGGCCAGTGCGTCGCGCATGCTCACGCCATCCGCATCCAGCTGCTCCAGCAGCGACACGTCGAACTTGCCCGTCACGGCCGTGCTGCCCAAAAACGTGCTCTTGAAGCGCACGCCTTCCTCTTCGGCGAAACCGACGACCTCGAAATGAAACGGCAGTTTTTCGCCCCGTTCGTGCAGGTGGCGCACGACGGCGATCGGCAGCACGATGCCCAGCCGGCCATCGTACTTGCCGCCGTTGCGCACGGTGTCGTAGTGCGATCCCGTCATCAGGGTCTTCGCGCCCGGTGCGTTGGACAGATAGCGGCCGACGACATTGCCGACGGCGTCGATGTGCACCTGCATGCCCGCGTCCCGCATCCAGTCGGCCAGCTGCGCGGCCGTTTTGCGGTGCGCCGGCGTCAGGTAAGCGCAGGTCAGGTTGTAATCGCTGTCGCTCCAGCCGGCCAGCGTTTCCGCCTGCTGCATGATGGCGGGGCCGAAGTCCAGGCGCACGTCGAGCAGGTCGTTCAGGCGCAGTTCGGCAATGCGCTTGATCTGCCGCAGCGATTCGGCCAGTTCATCGGCGCGCCGGTTTTTCAGGCGCCGCGCAAACGTGGCGATGATGTCCTGGCGCGTCAGGCCCTCGCCCGTCGGACCCTTGACGGCCAGGATGAAGGGAAAGCCGAACTTGGCGTTGTATTCGCTGTTGAGGCGCTGCAGGGTGGCGAATTCATCAGGGCTGCACAGGTTCAGGCCCGACTTGGCCTGTTCGCGCGTCGATTCCGCCGTCAGCTGCCCGGCGATGGCGGCCTTGCCGGCCAGTTCCGGGTGGGCGCGTATCAGTCCCAGCTGCTCTTCGGGCGAGGCTTGCGCCAGCACGCGCTGCAGCTCCGTCTTGAGGGCCGTCAGGCTGGCAAACGGCCGGGCGGCAGCCGCGCGCTGGGCGATCCAGGGCGAGTGTTCGTAGATGCCATGCAGGTGCGCGATAAAATCGGCCTGGCTGCCGGCGTTCAGGTCTGAAAGGGTGGTCATGGTTTTCCGATCATGCAAGCGGTGATGATAGCGCCCCGTTCCTGCCTCCATTATATGCGCGCGCTGATAGCGGCTATCGCTGCACCAGCGCCTTGGCGGCCGCGCTGACCTGGTCGCGCAGCCATTTGTGTTCGGGCGCCTGGTGCACGCGCTGGTGCCACAGCTGGTAAAAGCGCATGGGCGGGAATTTCAAGGGCACGGTGTACGTTTTCAGCGGCAGGGTCTTTTCATAGAAGCGCATGAATTGCCGGCCCGTGGTGAGCACCAGGTCCGTCTGCGTCAGCATGTAGGGGATCAGGCCGAAATACGCCGACTCCACCACCACGTTGCGCTGCAGGTTTTGCCGTTCGAGGAAGGAATCGATCACGCCGTGGTAGCCGGGCATCATCTGCGACGGTGCCACGTGGGGCAGGCTCAGGTAGTCGTCGAGCGTCATGGCGTCGCTGGCGGTGCGGCGCGCATAGGCGTTTTCCGCATGCATGGCGCAGATGATGGGGTCTTCGAACAGCTTCGAGATGTGCAGGTGGGCGGGCGGCTCGTCCCAGTTGGCGATCACCAGGTCCAGGCCCCCGTCGGAAAGCTGGCGGATATGGTCGATGCCCGGCCCCAGGCTGTGCAGCACGACGCGGCTTTTCGGCGAGCCGCGGCGCAGCAGGGCCACCACGTTGGGCAGGAACTGGCTGTCCAGGTAGTCGGGCGCGGCGATATGGAAGGTGCGCGCCTCTTCCTGCGCCACGAACGGCGTCTTCTTGACGAACAGGCTTTCCGTCTGGTCGAGGATGCGCTTGGCCGGATTGAGCAGGCTTTCGCCATGCTGGGTCGGCACCATGCCGCGCGCGCCGCGCACGAGCAGCGGGTCGCCCGTCAGTTCGCGCAGCTTGCGCAGGGAGGCGGAAATCGAAGGCTGCGGCTGATTGAGCTTGAGCGCCACGCGCGAGACATTCTTTTCCACCAGCAGCAGGTAGAGGATGCGGATCAGGTGCAGGTCGAGGTGTTGCGGCAGGCTGGACATGTGACGGCGGCTCTGTTGTATATCGATTTGAATATGTCAAATATACGATATTTTTCATGTGATGGGCGGTAAATCCGTTTATCTTGTGTAGATTGGCACGAATATGGGTTCGGTCTGACTAGAGGAAATTTATGGAAGTATTTGCCTACCTGATTCCGTACGGCCTGGAGTGGCTGAACCTGATCGTCCGCTGGCTGCACGTCATCACGGGCATCGCCTGGATCGGTGCTTCCTTTTATTTCGTCTGGCTCGACAATTCCATACGTCCGCCCGCGCCCGGCTCCGAGCTGGCGAAGAAGGGCGTGTCGGGAGAATTGTGGGCCGTGCATGGCGGCGGCTTTTATAACCCGCAAAAATACCTGGTGGCGCCCGCGGAACTGCCGAAGGAGCTGCACTGGTTCAAGTGGGAAGCGTATTCCACCTGGCTGTCCGGCTTTGCGCTGCTCACCATCGCGTATTACTTCAATGCTCAGGCCATGATGATCGACAAGGCCGTGGCGGACATCTCCAGCGGCCAGGCCGTCGGCATCGGTATCGCCACCCTGGTCATCGGCTGGACCGTGTACGACCTGCTGTGCCGCTCGAAGCTGGCGCAATATGAACTGTGGTTCGGCGTGACGGTGTTCGCGCTGATCGTCGGCGCCGCCTATGTGCTCACGCATTTGCTCAGCGGGCGCGCCGCCTACATCCACGTGGGCGCCATGATCGGCACCATCATGGTGGCCAATGTGCTGATGCTGATCATTCCCGGCCAGCGCAAGATGGTCGAGGCCATGGCTGCCGGCAAGCTGCCCGATCCCAAACATGGCATGAAGGCCAAGCAGCGCAGCGTGCATAACAATTATTTTACGTTACCCGTGCTGTTCATCATGATCAGCAACCACTACGCGATGACTTACCGCAACGATCACGCGTGGCTGGTGCTGGCACTGATCATGGCGGCCGGCGTCTTCATCCGCCACTTCTTCAACCTGCGCCACAAGGGCCGCGTCGAGTGGCGTTATCCTGCCCTCGGCGTGGCCCTGCTGGTGGCCGTGGCCGTGGCCATCGCGCCGAAAGCGCCCGTGGCCCTGGCGGCCGCACCGGCGGTGGACCCGGCGGCGCAGTTCAAGAGCGTGCACGCCATCATCGCCCAGCGCTGCGCCACCTGCCATTCGGCCCAGCCCACGCAGCCGGGCTTCGCCACGGCGCCGGCCGGCATGATGCTGGATAATGAGACGCAAATCCGCCAGCACGCGGCGCAAATCTACAAGCAGGCCATCGAGCTGAAGGCCATGCCAATCGGGAACCTGACCAATATGACGGAGGCCGAGCGCAGCGAGCTTGGCGCCTGGCTGCAACAGACCATGCAAGGAGCAAAATGACGACGCACGCAGAAAAAATCACGGCCTGGATCGACGAACACTTCGACGAGGAAGTCGCATTTTTACAGAAGGTGGTGCAGCAGCCGACGGATACGCCGCCCGGCAATAACGCGCCCCATGCGGATCTGGTGGCGCAACTGCTGCAGGCGTATGGCTGGAACGCGGAAAAGCACGCTGTGCCGGCGGACCAGGTCGAGGCGTATGGCATGCAGAGCATCACCAACCTGATCGTGCGCCGTCCGTATGCGGCAGGCGGGCCGACGGTGGCCCTGAATGCGCATGGCGACGTGGTGCCGCCCGGCGACAACTGGACGTATCCGCCGTACGGCGGGCAGATCGACGGCGGCTATATCTACGGCCGCGCGACGGCCGTGTCGAAAGGCGATTTCGCCACCTATGTGTTTGCCGCGCGCGCGCTCGAAGCGCTGGGCATTCCGCTCAAAGGCCAGCTGGAACTGCATTTTACCTACGACGAGGAATTCGGCGGCTTGCTGGGGCCGGGCTGGCTGCTGGAACAGCAGCTGACGAAGCCCGATTTCGTCATCGCCGCCGGTTTCAGCTACGGCATCGTCACGGCGCACAACGCCTGCCTGCAGCTGGAAATCACCGTGCACGGCAAGTCGGGCCACGGCTCCATGCCGGAAACGGGCCACGATGCGCTGCAGGCGGCCAACAAGATCCTCAACGCCATTTACGGCCAGCTGCCGGAACTGAAAAAGATCAAATCGAAAGTGGCCGGCATCGACTCGCCCACCATGCTGGTGGGCCGCATTGACGGCGGCACGAATACCAATGTGGTGCCGGGCAAGGTCGTCATGAAGATGGACCGCCGCATGATTCCCGAAGAAGACCCGGTGGCGGTGGAGGCGCAGGTGCGCGCGCTGATCGAGGACGCCGTGCGCGACGAGCCGGGCATCCGTATCGAGATCCGCCGCCTGCTGCTGTCGCACGCGCTGCGGCCCTTGCCCGGTTCCGAACAGCTCGTCGGCAGCCTGCAGAAAAATGCGCAAGCCATCCTTGGCGAGACGATTCCCGCCGTCGGCACGCCCCTGTATGCGGATGCGCGCCTGTATGGCGAGCGGGGCATCCCCGCCGTGCTGTATGGCGCCGGCCCGCGCACGGTGCCCGAATCGAATGCGAAGAAGGCCGACGAGCGCCTGGCGCTCGACGACTTGCGCAAGGCCAGCAAGATCGTCGCCCTGACCTTGCTCGATTTCCTGGCGCAGAAATAGGGCGGGGCGCTTTGGCTTACAATGGGGCGACCACACTCTAGGTGAAGAAGAGCTCCATTGAATACCCGTTTTCTCGAAGCGTTTGTCTGGGCTGCGCGGCTGGGCAGCTTCCGCACGGCGGCCGACAAGCTGCACATCACGCAGGCGGCCATTTCCAACCGCATCGCCTCGCTGGAGCAGGACTTCGGCACGCGCCTGTTCGACCGCGACGCGCGTGACATCCGCCTGACTTTTGCCGGGCGCAACCTGCTTGTGTACGCCGAGCGCATGCTGGAGCTGTGCCGCGACATGTATGCGGCCAATTCCTCGCCCGCGCAGATCACGGGTGAAGTGCGCATCGGCGTCATCGAAACCATCGTGCATACCTGGCTGATCCCGTTTCTGCAGCGCGTGCAGGAGCGCTATCCGGGCATCGAGATTCAATTGACGTCGGAATCGACGCGCCGCCTGCACGAACAGCTGCAGCAGGGCGAACTCGATATCGCGCTGCAGACGGACATGCTGACGGGCGACCATATCCGCAGCACGGGCAGCGGCGCCATCGCCATGGGCTGGGCCGGCAGGGCCGCCGACTGGCCCGACACGGGCGTGCCGTTCACGGTGGCGCAACTGGCGCAGCATCCGATCATCACCATGAACCGCGGTTCGCAGCCGCATTCAGCATTGAAAGCGCTGTGCCAGGACGAGGGCGTGCAGCTGGGGCGCGTCCATTGCGTCAGCTCGATCTCCGCCATCGTGCGCCTGGTCAAAGCGGGCTTCGGCATCGCCGTGCTGCCGCTGGCGCCCCTGCGCGAGGAAATCGAGCAAGGCAATATCGCGCTGATTCCCTGCGCCAGCAGCCTGGCGCCGCAGCGCATCGTCATCAGCTACAGCGAAGACATCACGACGGAAGCGATTCAATTGGTCGCCATGCTGGCATGCGAAGAGGCGGCCAGGTTCACGCTGGCGCTGGGCGAGGAATATGGTGCCGGGTGATGTCGGCTTACGCTGACGCTAAGCCGACCTACGATGCATATTAGTCGGGTAGGTAGGATTAGCGGCGGGACGCCGCGTAATCCGACAACATTGTTGGCCCCACCCACAAGAAAAACTTATCAGTCGCGTTCAGAATAACCCGTTTGCCAAGTGATGGCGTGCCACCTATTCTGGGTTGGCACTCCACTTACAACGCAAACGGAACCCTCATGACGACGTCCACCACCACCTTGCCCGGCATCCTGTTCGTCTGGACCAGCGCCGACCCGGAACACGAGCTTGATTTCAACCGCTGGTATGACCGCGAGCACGTGGAAGAGCGCGTGCGCATTCCCGGCTTCGCCAGCGGCACGCGCTACCAGAGCGTGCGCGGTCCGCGCAAATACCTGGGCCTGTACCGCACCGTGTCGCTCGCCGCCTTCCAGACGCCCGACTACTTCAAGGCCTTCGGCCAGCAGACGCCATGGTCGCTGACGAACTTGCAGCGCATGGTCGACCCGATGCGCCGTGTATGTGCCATCGAGGCGGAAACGGGCATGGGCACGGGCGCCTGGCTGGCCGTGCTGCGTCTGGGTGCATCAGCCATCGGCCAGGATGCGCAAGCGGTGGCCGGCTTGGCCACGCTGGGAACGACGCTGCTGCAGATCGACGGCGTCATTGCCACGCGCTTGCTCACGCCCGACGCCAGCCTGTCCGGCCCCCTGCCGGCGGAACGGACGGAGGCCCGCGTGCTCGATCCGATCTTCCTGATCGACGCATCGTCCGAAAGCGCCGCCATGGCGGCCGCGAATGCCGCCAGCGCGGCGCTGGGCCTGGACGCCGAACAGGCAGCCATCCTGCAGCTGTCCTGGCAGCTGCGCGAGGCCGACCTGCACGCTGCCTGACGCGCCGCAAGCGTATCTTGCCGGCACTGATAACACGAGACACGGGCCACGGCGCAGGGCAAAGCATCCTGCGCCGGGCCTGCAATAAAACTGACGAGAGAGGTAGGCAATGACCACATATACGAACGCCGCGCATCCGGCAGCCCAGGCACCGGGCGAGAAGGCCACGACGGCCAAGACGGGCCGCCTGGCCACGGCCAGCATGGTCGGCACGACCCTGGAATGGTATGACTTCACCGTCTACAACACCATGGCCGCGCTGATTTTCAATCACCTGTTCTTTCCCTCGTTCGATCCGCTGACGGGCACCATCCTGGCCTTTTCCACGTATGCCGTCGGCTATATCTCGCGCCCCATCGGCGGCGTGATCTTCGGCCATTTGGGCGACAAGCTGGGACGCCGCTGGGTGCTCGTGGTGACCCTGATGCTGATGGGCGTGACGACGGGCCTGATGGGCCTCCTGCCCACGTACGCGACGGCCGGCATCTGGAGTCCCATCCTGCTGGTGGCGCTGCGTTTCGTGCAGGGCATCGCTTTGGGCGGCGAATGGGCCGGTGCCGTGCTGATCTCCGTCGAACACGGTGCGCCGGACAAGCGGGGCCGCAACGCCTCGTGGACGCAGGTGGGGCCGTCGTTCGGCACCTTGCTGGCGACGGGCTGCATCGGTCTGATCACCTATCTGCTGCCGCATGAAGCGTTCATGGACTGGGGCTGGCGCATGCCGTTCATCGCCAGCCTGCTGCTGGTGGCGTTTGGCATGTGGATACGCAGCGGCATCGAGGAAACCCCGCTGTTCAAGGAACTCGACCAGCAGGATGCCAAGGCCGAAGCGCCGATCGGCGACGTGCTGCGCCTCTACTGGCGCCGTCTGCTGATCGCCGGCGGCGTGCGCATCGGCTCGGACGTGCTGTATGCGCTGGTGGTGGTGTTCACCCTGACGTATGTGACGACGGTGCTGCATCTGTCGTCGACCCTGGCGCTCACCGCCATCATGATCGGCACGGCTTGCAATGCGCTGTCGGTGCCGCTGTTTGGCGCGCTGTCGGACAAGATCGGCCGCCGCCCCGTGTATGCGCTGGGCGCAGCGCTGGGCCTCGTGTGGGCGTTTGCCTTCTTCACCTTGTTAGACACGGCCAGCCCGGCCGCCATCGTCACGGCCGTCGTCGTGGGTCTGGTCATCCACGCCATCATGTACGGCCCGCAAGCGGCCTTCGTCATCGAGCAATTCCCGACCAAGGTGCGCTATGCGGGTTCCTCGCTGGCCTATACCCTGGCCGGCGTCATCGGCGGCGGCTTCGCGCCGCTCGTCATCGCCAGCCTGTACCGCTCGTACAACAGCACCGTGGCCGTCTCGCTGTACGTGGCGGCGGCCTTGCTGATCACCGGCGCGGCAGTGTTTGCCGCACGCGAAACGGGCCGCGGCCCCCTGGAGGAATAAAATCATGACGACATTGCATTTTCAACTGGCCGGCCACGGCCCCGTTACCTTCGACATCGATCACCTGATCATCGCCGGCTGGACGGGCCGCGACATGGCGATGGTGGAACACCATATCGCCGAACTGGAAGCCATCGGCGTGGCGCGCCCGAAAAGCGTGCCCACGTTTTACCGCGTGGCGGCAGCACTGCTGTCGAGCGACGCGGCCATCGAAGTGCCGGGCGGCGATTCCTCGGGCGAAGCGGAATTCGTGCTGTTTTCCACGGAATACGGCCTGCTGGTGGGCATCGGTTCCGACCACACGGACCGCAAGGTGGAAAGCTACGGCGTGACGGTATCGAAGCAGATGTGCGGCAAGCCCGTGGGCGACACCCTGTGGCGTTATGCCGACGTGGCCGGCCACTGGGACCAGCTGCAGATGCGCTCCTGGCGCGAGCGTGCCGGCGTGCCGGCCCTGTACCAGGATGGCCCCGTGACGCGCATGCTGTCGCCGGAAGACCTGATTCAGCGCTACACGGGGCAGGCCAGCCTGCCCGTGGGTAGCGCCATGTTCTGCGGCACGCAACCGATCATCGGCGAGATGGGCCATGGCGACGCGTTTGAGCTGGAGCTGTATGATCCAGCCTTGCAGCGCCGCCTGCAGCACCGCTATGCCGTGCAAACCCTGCCCGTGGAAGGATAAGAGAATGACCGAACTGACCAAGACCATCCGCGAACTGGCGGCCGACCTGGCCGCCGGCCGCATCACCAGCGTGGCACTGACCGAGCGGATGCTGGCGCGCGCCGAGGCGCACCGGGCGCAGGGCGGCCATGCCTATGTCAGCCTTGATGGCGAACAGGCCTTGGCCGAGGCCCGTGCCAGCGATGTGGCGCGCGCCGCCGGCATCATTGCCTCGCCGCTGGCCGGTATCCCCATTTCGATCAAGGACCTGTTCGACGTCAGGGGGCAGGTCAGCAGCGCCGCCTCGCTGGCGCTGGCCGACGCGCCGCCCGCCGTGGCCGATGCGGGCGCCGTGGCGCGCCTGCGCGCGGCCGGCGCCGTTCTGCTTGGGCGCACCAATATGAGCGAATTCGCGTTTTCCGGCCTGGGCTTGAATCCCCATTACGGCACGCCGCGCAATCCGCACGACGGCACGCGCGTGGCCGGCGGCTCCACCTCGGGCGGCGCCGTCACCGTGGCCTTGGACATGGCGGCCGGCGCGCTGGGCACGGATACGGGCGGCTCGATCCGCATTCCCTCCGCTTTTTGCGGCCTGACGGGCTTCAAGCCGACGGCGGCGACTGTGCCGCTGGCAGGCACGGTGCCCCTGTCGCGCTCCCTCGATTCGGCCGGCCCCATCGCCCGCAGCGTCGATTGCTGCGCTATTTTGTATGCAGCGCTGTCGGGCCATGATATCGGCGCGCAGGCGCCGGCACTGAAAGGCTTGCGCTTCGGCTTTACCCTGGACTATGTCGGTACGCACGTGGCGCCGCAGGTGCAGCAGGCTTTCGACGCCGCGCGGGACAAGCTGCGGCAAGCCGGCGCCCTGGTGGAACAGTTCGATTTCCCCGAGTTGCTGGCGCTGCCGGGCATCAATGGCGGCGGCGGCCTGGTGGCGGCGGAAGCGTGGCACTGGCATCGCGCCCTGCTCGAGGAAAAGGGCGCGCAGTACGACCAGCGCGTGGCGGCGCGCATCCGCCGCGGCCAGCAGCAGGGCGCGTTTGACTACATCGACCTGCTCGATGCGCGCGCGCGCCTGATCGCCATCGCCCGGCGGCGCCTGGCGCCGTTCGACGCCTGGCTGATGCCCAGCGTGGCCATTCTGGCGCCGCAGGTCGCGCCGCTGGAAGCGGACGACGCCACCTTCTTTGCCACGAACGGCCTGGTGCTGCGCAACGCCAGCGTCATCAACTTCCTCGACGGCTGCGCGCTGTCGCTGCCTTGCCATGCCGACGGCGAGCTGCCCGTGGGGCTGGGCATCTGCGGCCTGGCCGGCGCCGACGATACGGTGTTGCAAATCGGCCGCGCCGTGGAGGCGTTGTTGCGGGGGAGTGGAAAAGAATAGTGCCGTAGTGCAGGAAAATGCCAATTCTGTCATGATGGCTGGCATTGACATGGGATAGTCGCGCTGCGGGCGCCGGCAAACTTCACACTGTGCACCGATACGACCTGATTAGCTGTCATGACTGCGGCGTGCTGTACCGCAAACGTCCGCTGCGCCCCCGCGAAAAGGCGCGCTGCATCCGTTGCCGCTCGGTGCTGTACCGCGGCGCTTACGCGCGGGGCGCATCGGCCGAATTGAGCAAGGTGGTGGCGCTCACCCTGGGCGCCGCCTTTGTCTTCCTGATCGCCCAGTTTTTCCCCATCGTCGAACTCGACGTCAATGGCCTCACTTCCAGCGCCACCTTGCTCGGCTCCATCCGCGTGCTGTGGTACGAGCAGATGCACATCGTGGCGACGATGGTCTTCCTGTTTACCATCCTCTTTCCCGCCATCGAACTCGGTTCGCTGCTGTATGTGGCGCTGGGCCTGCGCGGCGGCGTCAAGGTGCCGGGCTTTAACCGCGTGCTGCGCGCCGTGCAGACGGCGCGCGAATGGGGCATGACGGAGGTGCTGATGATCGGCATCCTGATCACCGTTGTCAAGATGACCAGCCTGGCCACGGTGCTGCCGCAACCGGGCTTGTTCGCGTTTGGCGCGCTCACCGTGCTGCTGGCCATCGTCGTCTCGTTCGACCCCAAGGCCCTGTGGAACCTGGGCGACGACCTGACCCGGCAAGCGCTGCCCGGCATCCGCTACAAGGCTTTCGCGCCCGGTGAAAAGGTGGTGCCCTGCCATGCCTGCGGCCTGGTGGCGCCGCCTGCGGGCAAGGGCAGGCACCTGGCGTGCGTGCGCTGCGGCACGGCCCTGCACGTGCGCAAACCGGACAGCATCAACCGCACCTGGGCCTTGCTGATCGCCGCCATGATCCTCTACATTCCCGCCAACCTGCTGCCCGTGATGGTCACGCAATCGCTGTTCGGCACGCAGGACGACACCATCATGAGCGGCGTGGTGCTGTTCTGGACCAGCGGCTCGAAGGGCCTGGCCATCATCATTTTCATCGCCAGCGTGGTCGTGCCCATGCTCAAGCTGGGCGTGCTGGCGCTGCTGGCGTTCACGGCGCAGCGGCGTTCGCGCTGGCGGCCGCGCCAGCGCACCATCTTGTACCGCATGGTCGAATTCATCGGCCGCTGGTCCATGCTCGACATCTTTGTCGTCACCCTGACGGTGGCGCTGGTGCGCTTCAAGTCGCTGGCCGTGATCACGGCGGGACCGGGCGCGCTGGCCTTTGGCGCCGTGGTGGTGCTGACCATGCTGGCGGCGATGCAGTTCGACCCGCGCCTGATCTGGGACCCCGTCGACGGGCAGGTGCCTGGCGAGGAAGAACCCGTGGTGGTGGCAAATACCGGAAACAATACAGTGATTGGAGAACAGCATGTCTGACAAAGAAGCGGGCGGCCTTGCCGAAACGGGTGGCCAGGGCGTCCCCCCGTTGCCGGAACCCGATGTGGAACAGGGCAGCCGCTGGCTGCCGTCGCTGGTATGGCTCATTCCGCTGCTGGCAGCGCTGATCGGCGCCGGCCTGGCCGCCAAGTCCATCCTCGACCAGGGACCCACGGTGACGGTCAGCTTCAAGAGCGCCGAAGGCCTGGAGCCGGGCAAGACCAAGGTCAAGTACAAGGATGTCGACATCGGCCAGGTGCGCGCCATCACCCTGGGCGACGACTTGAGCAAGGTACTCGTGACGATCGACATGAGCAAGGAAGCGCGCCGCTTCGCCACCGCCGATTCGCGCTTCTGGGTGGTGCGCCCGCAGATCGGCGCCAGCGGCGTGACGGGCCTGGGCACCTTGCTGTCGGGCGCCTACATCGGCGTCGACACGGGCAAGTCGGAGCAGAAGAAGGAGAGCTTCATCGGCATGGAGAGTCCGCCCGCCGTGGCGGGAGACCAGAAGGGCAAGCTGTACACCCTGCATGCGGACAGCCTCGGCTCCGTCGACGTGGGCTCGCCCCTGTTCTTCCACCGCCTGAGGGTGGGCAAGGTGGTCAGCTTCGCGCTGGACAAGGATGGCAACGGCATCACCATGTCGGTCTTCGTGAATGCGCCGTACGACCAGTTCGTCGGCAAGGATGCGCGCTGGTGGCATGCCAGCGGCGTTGACGTGCGTCTCGATTCCAACGGCTTCAAATTGAATACGCAATCGCTGGCTGCCATGCTGGTGGGCGGCATCGCCTTCGAGGCGGAAAACGGCCGCAAGCCCGTCGAACCGGCACCGGCCGGCACCAATTATCGCCTGGCGGCCGACGAGGCGAGCGCCATGCGCGAGCCCGATGGCGAGGCGATCACCACCGTGTTCTATTTCGACCAATCGCTGCGCGGTTTGCAGCCCGGCGCCACGGTCGATTTCCGCGGCATCGTGCTGGGCGAGGTGCGCTCGGTCGGCATCGAGTTCGACCCCGTGAAGAAGAACTTCCGCATGCCCGTCACCGTCAACCTGTACCCGGCCCGCCTGGGCATGCGCTTCAAGGCCGCCGTCGACGATGAGGAAGGCTCGGCCGGCCACCAGCTGCTCGAACGCATGGTCAGCCGCGGCTTGCGCGCGCAGCTACGCACGGGCAACCTGCTGACCAGCCAGTTGTATATCGCGCTGGACTTCTTCCCGAAAGCGCCGAAGGTGGCGCTCGATCCGAACAGGTATCCGCTGGAAGTGCCGACCGTGCCGAACACCCTCGATGAATTGCAGACGCAGATCGCCAGCATCGCCCGCAAGCTCGATCAGGTGCCGTACGCGGAGATCGGCAATAACCTGAACGCCACGATCAGGCAGGCCAATACCCTGTTCAAGCAGCTCGATGGCCAGGTGGTGCCGGAAATGCGCGATACCCTGACGGCGGCGAAACAGACGTTCGGCACGGCCGAACAGGTGCTGCAAAAGGATTCGCCGCTGCAGTCGGACGTGCGCCAGGCCTTGCAGCAGCTGACGCAAACCCTGCAATCGCTGAACGCGCTGTCGGATTACCTGGAACGCCACCCCGAGTCCCTGATCCGCGGTAAAAAAGGAGATGAAAAAAAATGATGAAGCCGATGTTTTCCGCGCTGCTGGCGGCCAGCCTGCTGGCTGCCTGCTCCACGCCCCAGCCCGAGCATTTCTATACGCTGAGCGGCGGCGCCGACGCGCAGCCGGCCAAGCCCGTGAAATACTATGTCGAGGTGCTGGCCGTCAGCGTGCCGCAGCAGGTGAGCCGCAACCAGTTTGTCGTGACGGCGCCGTCGGGCCGCATCGAATTGCTGGAGCAGCAGCGCTGGGCGGGGCCGCTGGCCGGCGAGATCGGACAGGCCCTGTCGACGGCCGTGACGAACGACCTGGGCGCCATCGACGTGTTCCGCACGCCGCATCCGGACAATCTGCCCGTGTACCGCATCAGCACCAACGTGCAGCGTTTCGAGTCCGTGATGGGCCAGTATGCGCTGATCGATGCCGTGTGGAGCGTGCGCCAGCTGGCCAGCAGCAAGGTGGTCACTTGCCGCACGATCGCCAATGAAAAGGTGGGCGCCGGCTATGATGAACTGGTGCTCGGTCACCGCCGCGCCGTGAACCGCATCGCCGCCGATGCGGCCAGCGTCGTGCGTGCTTTTGACAACGGCAGCGCCGCCTGCCCGGCCGCCTGAGCCGCTTTCCGCTACCCAGTCCCGGCGGCCGCTGGTAAAATGCGGCCATGGGAATGACCTTGTTCACGCGCCGCTTCGCCGCCTGGATCGCCTGTTTCGCGATCCTGCTGGCGGCGCTCGCGCCATCGATTTCCCGGGCCGTCGCCAACGCCAAACAGGAATCCGGCTCCGGCTGGGCGGAAATCTGCTCGGTGGCCGGCATCCGTTTTGTGCAGCTTGATCAGGCCGATTACGGCGCCGCCGATGGCAAGTCCGGCGGCAAGGCCATGCAGATGGAGCATTGCGCCTTCTGTTCCACGCATGCGGGTTCCGTCGGCCTGCCGCCGGCCAGTCCAGTGCTGCCGCTGCTTGTGGCCAGCGGCACGGCCATCTTCCCGGCCCTGTACTACCAGTCCCCATCCCCGCTGTTCATCTGGTCCACCGCGCAGTCGCGCGCGCCGCCCGGTCTCATTTAAGTTTTTGCATTTTCAATGCTGGCGCTGTCCACCTTGCGGTGTGACGCCCCGCATCCGCACACTTAAACGAGAATCACATGAACAAGAAATTATTGATGCTGGCGGCAGCCATCGCCCTGGCCTATCCCTGCGCGCAGGCGCAGCAACTTGACCACGCCATCGACACGGTCGTCGTTTCCGGCTCGCGCGCGCAATCGTGGCTGTCCGAGACGCCGCAGGCGATCGGCGTCGTCAATGCCAAAACGCTGGAGCGCGACAAGCCCAGGACCATGGGCGATATCCTCAACCGCATCGCCGGCGTGTACTGGAATGACCTGGGCAACGAGCAGCACAGCATGAGCATCCGCCAGCCCATCGGCACGAATGCCGTCTACCAGTACCTGGAAGACGGCATACCCATCCGCCCGCTGGGCGTCTTCAACCACAACTCGCTCAACGAGATGAACATGGCGGGCGCCAGCGGCGTGGAAGTGGTGAAGGGCGCCGTCTCGTCGCTGTACGGCAGCAATGCCGTGGGCGGCGCCGTCAATTTCCTCACGGCCGGCGCCAGCGCCACGCCGACGGCAAGCGCGGGCGTGCGGCGCGACAACGTGGGCGGTTTCACCCGCTACGACACGGCCGCCAGCGATACCTGGGGGCCGCTGGGACTGCGCTTTTCCCATTACAGTTCGCGCCGTTCGCGCGACAACTGGCAAGAGTACAGCTATGGCGACAAGGATTCGTTCTCACTGCGCGCCGACTATGCGCTCGGCCCCGCGTCGCAGCTGCGCGCCACCCTCGTGCACACGGATCTCGATGCCGCCATGACGGGCAGCCTGTTCGAGAACGATTACCGCAGCAATCCCGGCAAGAGTCTCAATACATTCACCTACCGCAAGGACAAGACCACGCGCATGAACCTGGCGTGGGAGGGCGCGACGACAGCCAATGGCACGAGCACCATCACCGTGTTTACACGCAAGAACGACCACGGGCAGATTCCCGCGTATTCCATCGGCAACTGCGCGGGGCTGCTGTGCAAGGGCGTCATCAACAACAACCATGTCGATTCGCTGGGGCTGGACGTGAAACACCAGCAGGAATTCGCGTGGCTGCGTTCGCGCCTGGTCGCCGGTGTGTACGTGGACAAGAGCGACAATCCCTTTGTCAGCGACAATCTCTCCATCGTGCGCGATGCGGCCACGGGCCGCTATCTGCGCTATACGCTGGCCAACGCGTCCAATCCGCAGGGCGTGCGCGATTACCAGACGGACATTTTGAACACGGCCATCTTCGCGCAGTGGGAATTTTCTCCGCTGGCGGGCACGCGCGTGGTGCTGGGTGGACGCTCGGACGCCATCCGCTACGACTATCATAACAATCTGGCGCCCGTCGGCAGCGTCAACTACGGCGCGCCCGACGAGTCGCGCAGCTTTTCGCATGTGAGCCCGAAGCTGGGCGCCACCTACGCCATCGGCCATGCGGGCAGCGCATATGCGAACGTCAGCCAGGGCTTTACCCCGCCCGAAGTGAGCCAGCTGTATGGCAAGACGGGCATTGCCGACCTGCAGCCGTCCGTCTACAACAACTATGAACTGGGCCTGCGCTGGGCCTTCCTGCAGGGCCGCTTGAAACTCGACACGGCACTGTACCGGCTCGACGGGCGCGACACCATCGTCAGCTACACGCTTTCGCCGGGCAACAGCGAAAACCGCAATGCGGGACGCACGCGCAGCGAAGGGCTGGAGCTGGGTTTGAACTACGACAGCGGGCCGTTCGACGCGCGCTTCGCCACGGCCATCGCGCGCCACCGCTACCTGCGCTACCAGGTCTCCAGTACCCTCGATTACAGCGGCCGCATCATGCCGCAGGCGCCGCGCGACATCACCTCGTTCGAGATCGGCTACAAGCCCGTGACCGGCGCGCGTATCGCCCTCGAAGCCGTGCATCAGGGCCGCTACTGGATGAACAACGCCAACACGGTGGAGTATGGCGGCCACGCCTTGCTGAACCTGCGTGCCAGCTACCAGCTCGCGCGGGGCCTGGAAGCGTGGGCGCAGGTGCGCAATATGGCCGATAAGCGCTATGCCGATTCGGCCAGCAGCAGCTATGCGGGCACGGGCAGCTATGCGCCGAACAGCCAGAACCAGTACACGCCCGGTGCGCCGCGCAGCGTGATGCTGGGCCTGGGCTATACCTATAACGGACTGTGAGGCTGGCCATGGACGATCACACCTTTCTTATCGCACGGCGCAAAAGCCTGTACTGGCGCATCCACTTCTGGGCCGCGCTGATCGCCTCGCCGTTTGCGCTGGTGGCCACCCTGACGGGCATTTTGTATGTGTTCACGCCGCAGATCGAGGCGCGGCTGTACCAGCACCTCGACCATGTGGCGCCGCAAGCGTCCATGCTGCCGCTGGACGCCGCCGTGGCGGCCGCGGAACGGGCGGCCCCGCATGGCTGGACGGTGCAGCACGTGGTGCCGCCGTTTCAGCAGGACGACGCGGTGCAGGTGGCGTTCGCGCCGCCCGGCGGCGCGCCCGATGAACATGCGGGCCATGGAGGACATGCCGCACCGGTCAAGCCGAAGTTCGGCCTGCCCGCGCAAGCCGTGATCGTCTACGTGAATCCGTATGACGCGCGCGTGCTGGGCAGCCTGGCCAGCAGCGAACGTTTCGGCAACTGGGCGAAAAAGCTGCATTCGCGCCTGCTGCAAAACGATGGCTGGCGCTGGATGATCGAGCTGGCCGCCAGCTGGCTGATGGTGATGCTGGTGACGGGCGTGGTGCTGTGGTGGCCGCGCGGCGCGCAATCGGGCTTGCCGAAGCGGGGCGCGCAGGGCCGCAACGGCTGGCGCCAGTGGCATGCTTTTCTCGGCGTGGCGCTCGGCATCGTCAGCGTCGTGATCCTGACGACAGGATTGACGTGGAGCCAGCAGGCGGGCGGGCGCATCCGCACGCTGCGCGACGTCAGCGGCCAGGCGCCGCCGCCCGTGCCGCGCGGCCTGCACTCAAGCGAAGAGGGCGCTCCGCTCGACTGGCAGGATGCGTGGCAAGTGGCGCGCAGTCACGCGCCCGCCATCGCCGTGCAGCTGACGGCGCCGGTCAGTCAGGACGATGTGTGGCGCGCCACCATGGCCGACCGCAGCCAGCCCACCTTGCGCTTCGACCTGCAATTCGACGCCTACAGCGGCAAGCCTTTGTACTATGCGGGCTGGGACGCGCAGACGGCGTTCGGCAAGGCCACCGCCATCGGCATCCCGTTCCACCGCGGTGAATTCGGCTGGTGGAACCAGGCCTTGCTGCTGCTGTTCGGCGCCAGCGTGCTGTTTTCGCTGGTGTCGGGCTGGGTGATGTTCTTCAAGCGGCGCCTGCCAGGCTCGCTGGGCTTGCCCAAGCTGCTGCCGGGCGCCTGGACGTCGCCGTCCGCGCTGGCCTGGCTGGTGGCGGCCGGCATGTGCGCGCTGATGCCGCTGCTGCTCGTGTCGGGCGGCATGCTGGTGCTGCTGGAATTGGGGTTGGCAAAATGTGGGCCGCGTGTCGGCCGCATGTGGCTGCGCTAGAATAAGGGATGCGGCCAGGCTCGTTGCCAAGGGCCGCGCCTTTGTAATGGCTGAACCATGGTATTCATCGATTTTCCCGCCTTGTCCGCACTGGCCGCCGCGTCGGCCGGTGTCACGCAAAAATGCAGTTGCTGCACCGTTCCGCTCGATGCCTGGCAGCGGCTGCCCACGTCGCTGGAACTTGACCGTTTCGAGGAGGTCGGCACCCTGCGCGCAGATCCGTACGCGGAACCGACGTTTGACGAGTACCACCCGCACGGCACGCGCTACGACAGCGTCGACGCGCCCATCGCGCCGCGCTTTTATCCCGCGAACCTGAGCCAGGTGGCCCGCTGCCTGAACTGCGGCCGCCACTACCTGCGCTACAACGAGGCGGGCGGCTATTTCACGGAGCTGCGCATCCGCGCGCTGCGCCCGGCATTGCTGGCCGATGCACCGCTGTCAAAGTGAGGGCTACAGGCTTTCCTTGACGTGCGCGATGCCGTGTTCATCGTAGATCGAGTACACGGCAGCGAGAAGGTTTTCCAGTTCCGGCGAGCGGTCCATATGCCGCATGCTGAATAAAATGGGCGAGAACGCATGCTTGTCGTCCAGCTTGCGGTACACGACGTTCCGGTGATGCATGGCCTGCACGCTTTCCGGCACGATGGAAATGCCCTGGCCGGCCGCCACCAGTCCCATGGAAATCTGCAGCTCGCGCACTTCCGTGACGGGACCGGGTGTGACATTGCCTTCGCTGAACATGGCCAGCACCTGGTCGGCAAAGCTGGGGCGCGGCGCTTTCGGATACACGAGCAGGGTCTCGTGGATCAGGTCTGTCAGGCGCAAGCCGCCTTCACCCTTGGCCAGCCGGTGGCCGGGCGGCAGGGCCACCACCAGCCGCTCTTCGCGCAGCAGGATGCGGCGGATGCTGGGGTCTTCGCTTTTCAAGCGTCCGAAACCCACGTCGATGCGGCCTTCCTTCAGGGCCTTCAACTGCTGCACCGTTGTCATTTCATGCAGGGTCACGTCGACCTCGGGATGGCGTTCGCAAAAGCGGTGCACGATGTCGGGCAATTCCCCATACAGCGTCGAGGCGACGAAGCCGATCGACAGGGTGCGTTCCAGCTTGCCCACGCGCTGCGTCATCGCCTGCAGGTCGCGCACCTGGTCGAGCAGGGGCCGTGCATGGGCGAGGAAAAACTCGCCCGCTTCCGTCAGCCGCAAGGGCCGCGAACCTTTTTCGATCAGCGCCACGCCCAGCGTTTCTTCCAGCTGCTGCATCTGTCGGCTCAGCGGCGGCTGCGCGATATGCAGGCGCGCGGCGGCCCGCGTGAAGTTCCTTTCCTCTGCGACCGCAACGAAGTAGCGCAAGTGCCGTAATTCCATCTTCATACCTTTCAGGTATAGGTTTGATACCAACTCGGTGTTGGACGTGGGGGCATTCGGGGAATATCGTGTCACCACTCCACAGAATTATACGGAATAAATATGATTCAAAATATCGAGACCTACCTGGTCGATGTGCCAACCATTCGTCCGCACCGGATGTCCGTCGCCACCATGAATACGCAAACCCTGGTGCTGGTGCGGCTGCGCTGCGCCGACGGCATCACGGGCTGGGGCGAGGCCACCACCATCGGCGGCTTGAGCTACGGCGGCGAAAGCCCGGAAAGCATCAAGACGAATATCGATACCTATATCGCGCCGCTGCTGGTCGGCATGGAAGCGAGCGCAGTGGCCAAGGCCATGGCCCTGGTGCGCAAGGTCATCCAGGGCAACCGCTTCGCCAAGTGCGCGATCGAGACTGCGCTGCTCGATGCGCAGGCGCGCCGCCTGAACGTACCGCTGTCGGAATTGCTGGGCGGCCGCGTGCGCGATGCGCTGCCCGTGGCCTGGGTGCTGGCCAGCGGCGACACGGCGCGTGATATCGCCGAAGGGGAAAAGATGCTGGACCTGCGCCGCCACCGCATCTTCAAGCTGAAGATCGGCCTGCGCGACGTGATGGACGATGTGGCCCACGTGCTGGAGATCAAGCGGGCGCTGGGCGAACGGGCCAGCGTGCGGGTTGACGTCAACCAGGCCTGGAGCGAGACGGACGCCGTGCGCGGCATCGCCGCGCTGGAAGCGGGCGGCATCGACCTGATCGAACAACCGGTGAAGGCGGGCAACCGTGCCGCGCTGGCGCGCCTGAAGCAGCGCTTCGACGTGGCCATCATGGCCGACGAAGCCTTGCACGGCCCCGCCGATGCGCTGGCGCTGGCGCAGGCCGACGCGGCCGACGTGTTTGCCATGAAAATCACCCAGTCGGGCGGCTTGCTGCCCGCGCTGGAAGTGGCCACCGTGGCGCGCCTGGCCGGCGTGGGCCTGTACGGCGGCACCATGCTCGAAGGCGGCGTCGGCACGGCCGCCACGGCCCATGTCTGCTCGACGTTTGCGGAACTGGCCTGGGGCACGGAACTGTTCGGCCCCTTGCTGCTGACGCAGGAAGTCTTGCGCGAGCCGCTCGTGTACCGCGACTTCATGCTGCAGGTGCCGACGGGGCCTGGCCTGGGCGTCGAGATCGACCTGGACAAGCTGCGTTCCATGCAACGCCAATAAGGAGAAACCATGTTATTCCATGTACGCATGAACGTGAACCTGCCGTTGAACATGCCCGCCGAGCAGGCGGCGCAGCTAAAGCAAACGGAAAAGGAACTGGCGCAGCGCCTGCAGCACGAGGGCAAATGGCGCCACCTGTGGCGCATCGCCGGCCAGTACGCCAACGTCAGCGTCTTCGACGTGGACAGCGTGGACGAGCTGCATAATTTGCTCACTTCGCTGCCGCTGTTCCCCTACATGCAGATCGACGTGATGCCGTTGTGCCGCCATCCTTCGTCGGTGCGCGGCGACGATTCCTGAGGAGACATGCGATGACGCAGATAGGCAACGACACTGCCGGGAAAACGTGCGAGGTGGACGGTATCGGCCTGCATTACCGCACGGATGGCGAGCGCGGCAAGCCCTGCCTCGTCCTGTCGAATTCCCTCGGCACGGACCTGTCCATGTGGGATGCGCAGGCGGCCGCGCTGGCGGGCGACTTTTTTGTCGTGCGTTACGATACGCGCGGCCATGGCCAGTCCGCCAGCGGCGGCGCGCCGTTCGACATCGGGCGCCTGGGCCTGGACGTGGTGGCGCTGCTCGATCACCTCGATATCGCGCGCGCCGCCTTCTGCGGCATTTCCATGGGCGGCTTGATTGGCCAGTGGCTGGGCATACACGAGCCGCGGCGCTTGACGCAGCTCGTGCTGGCGAATACGGCGGCGCGCATCGGCGGCGCCGCGCCGTGGCAGCTGCGGGCGGAACAGGTGCGCCGCGACGGCATGGCCGCGGTGGCCGACAGCGCCGCCGCGCGCTGGTTCACGCCCCAGTTTATCGCGCGTGAAGCGGACACGGTGGCGCGCCTGGTCGGCATTTTGCGCAGCCAGGATGCCGGCGGCTACGCGGCCTGCTGTGACGTGCTGGCCCAGACGGACTTGCACGCCGGCGTCGGCACGATCAGCGTGCCCACCCTGATCATCGCGGGCGAGCACGATCCCGTGACCACCGTCGACGACGGGCGCTGGCTGCAGCGGCAGATCGCGGGCGCCCGCCTGGCAAGCGTGCCCGCCTCGCATATCTCGAACGTCGAAGCGGCGGACTTGTTCACGGCGCAGTTGCGGACCTTTTTGTTGTGAGGCTTGCTGTACCGTATAGGTATGGCAGGAATTTGACTTTCCCCTGAGCACCGCCACCGGCTCGTCCGGCATGGGGCAGGGGAAGCTTTCTTGAAAAATAATAATAAGAAAAGCAGACTTGGAGTAGACGGATGGAAAACAGATTGATCATCATCGCTGCGATCACGGTGGGCTATTTCGCCCTCATGTCGTACATTACCTACAGCGTGCGCAAGCATGCCAACAGCGCCGAGGGCATGACGGCGGGCGGGCGCAACTATCCCGCTTACCTGATCGGCGCGCTGTTATTGTCGGAATTCATCGGCAGTTCCGTCAGCATCGGCACGGCCCAGAAGGGCTATGAACTGGGCATTTCCGCCGCCTGGAATCTGGTGGCGCTGTCGCTGGGCTTCTTGCTGCTGGCCATCGTGCTGGTCAAGAAATACAAGGAAAGCGGGCAGTCGACGATTTCCGGCATCCTGGCGCAAACGTATGGCGAACCCGTGCGCTATGCGGCGTCCATCCTCACCATCGTCGCGCTGAGCATCGTTGCCGTGGCCTTGTATGCGAGCGGCGGCGCCGTGCTGGCGGCCGTGCTGCACATCAACAAGACGGTGGCCATCTTGCTGGTGGGCGCCATCACCGTGATCTATGTCAGCCTGGGCGGCATGCGCTCGGTCGTGTACACGAATTTTGCCCACTCCATCGTCAAGTATCTGGGCGTGATCCTGGCGCTCGCGTATGCGCTGGAAGCCTCCGGCGGCATCGGTGCGCTGCAGGCGCAGCTGCCCGCCAAGATGTTCAACTGGGTCGAGATCGGCTGGGGCCAGATCATCGCCTGGATGATCGGCGGCATCGGTTCCATCTTCGCCACGCAATACGTGATCCAGGCCCTGGTCAGCACGGACAACCCGGCCGTGGCCAAGCGCGCCTGCTATTACGTGTCCTCGCTGATGATCCCGTTCGGCCTGATGGCGGCCCTGATCGGCATGTGCAGCGCCGTGCTGTATCCGGGCATGAAGTCGATCGACGCCTTTCCGACATTGATCGCCCACATGCCCGCGTTTTCCGCCAGCATCATGATCGTGGGCCTGGCCGGCGCCCTGTTCGGCGGCATTTCCGCCACCACCCTCGCATCGGCCACCCTGGCCATGAAGGATTTTTATGACCCCTGGTACAACAAGGCAAAGAATGACGCGAAATCGCTGATGTTCCTGCGCATCGCCATCGTCGTGGCCGGCCTGCTGCCGCTGGTGCTGGCGCTGTATGCGGAAAAACTGCTGATGATCGCCTTCCTCGGCAAGGCCCTGCGCGCCACCCTGGCCGTGCTGGTGCTGATGGCCTTCTATGCGCCGAAATTCGGCACGCCGCGCGGCGCCTTCGTCGGCGTGATCGTTTCCGTGATCGCCACCATCGGCTGGTTCCTGGCGGGCAATCCGTATGGCGTCGACAGTTCCTACCTGGCGCTGGCCGGCCCGCTGCTGACCATGGGCATCAGCCACCTGTTCAAGCCGGCGCACGCTGTGGCGAAGCCGGCATCGTCGTCGCGCCGCTAGGTCAGACCAGTCCCGTCATGTAATAGAGGGCAATGACGAGGAACACGGCCACCGTCTTGATGACGGTGATGCCGAAAATATCGCGGTAGGACTGGCGGTGGGTGAGGCCCGTGACGGCCAGCAGGGTGATCACGGCGCCATTGTGCGGCAAGGTATCCATGCCGCCGCTGGCCATGGCCACCACGCGGTGCATGACTTCGAGCGGGATATGCGCCTGTTGCGCGGCCTGGATAAAACTGTCCGACATGGCGGCCAGCGCAATGCTCATGCCGCCCGATGCCGAGCCCGTGATGCCGGCAAGGGTCGTGACGGAGACGGCCGCGTTGACGAGGGGATCGGGCACGCTGCGCAAGGTGTTGCTGACGGCAAGAAAGCCGGGCAGGGCGGCGATGACGCCGCCAAAGCCGTATTCGGACGCCGTATTCATGGCCGCCAGCAGGGCGCCGCCCACGGCCGCCTTGGTGCCTTCGGCAAAAGCGGCGCGGATACGCCCGAAGGCCGTTGCGCACACGAGCAAAATCCCCAGCAACAAGGCGCCTTCCACGGCCCAGATACCGGTCACGGAAGCGATCGCCGTGGATACGGGCGCATGCAGGCCCGGCAGGGCCTCGGCGGTGAGTACGTAGCTGGCGCCATACCAGTGCGGGATCAGCTTGGTCAGCGCAAAGTTGGCCACGCCCACCAGTACCAGAGGTGCCACCGACAGCAGCGGATGGGGCAGGGCACCCGCGTCGGCCGTGGCCTTTTCGGCCTCGGCCCCATACCCTTCGCCCGTCGCCATGACGGAACGGCGACGCCATTCCAGGAAGGCCAGTCCCATGATCACCGTCAGCACGGCGCCGATGGTGCCCAGCCATGGCGCGGCCCAGCCGGTCGTGTTGAAAAAAGTGGTGGGGATGATGTTCTGGATTTGCGGCGTGCCCGGTAAAGTATCCATGGTGAACGAAAACGCGCCCAGGGCGATGGCGCCCGGCATCAGCCGCTTGGGGATATTGCTCTGGCGGTACAGTTCCGCCGCAAATGGATAGACGGCAAACACCACCACGAACAGCGACACGCCGCCATAAGTCAAGGCGGCGCACACGGCAACGATCACGGCATTCGCGCGCGCGCTGCCGATGTAGCGGATGGCCGCCATGACGATGGACTGGGAAAAACCGGACAGCTCGATGAGTTTACCGAACACGGCACCGAGCAAAAAGACGGGGAAATACAGCTTGATGAAGCCCACCATCTTTTCCATGAAGATGCCGCTGAAGACGGCCGGCACGGCGGACGGATCGGTGAGCAATACGGCACCGAGTGCGGCGACGGGCGCAAACAGGATCACGCTGTAGCCGCGGTAGGCGGCCAGCATCAGGAAGGCCAGTGCGGCCAGAACTATCAGGAAAGACATCGGTCAGGCCCTTGCGCGAGAAGTGATCAGGACATTAATGATGTAATTAATATCATATTTCTCGGCAACACACCAACGCGCAGGTCAAGGTACGGGCAGCTTAAGCCGGCACAGCAAGGGGAAACGGCTGGTCGGGGTGAGAGGATTCGAACCTCCGGCCTCTGCGTCCCGAACGCAGCGCTCTACCAGGCTGAGCCACACCCCGCTTACTGTTATTACAGCAGATGGCGGGGCGGGTTTCAAGCGGCTGCATCAAGGTCTATTTCTTTTCCTGCTGGGCTTTCTTGATTTCCGCTTCGCTGACCTTTTTCGCCGGTGCATTCGTTGCCGGCGAAGCAGGGGCCTTGCGCGTGGCATTGGCTTGCGCCATGACGGCGGCGCAGTCCGTGTCGGGTGCCTTGTCGACGTTGATCAAAGGCAATAGGGCGGCCAGCGGCGTGACGGCGGTGGCCAGGGCCACGGCGGCGCCTGCTTTCAGGGCCAGCGGGCCTTTTTGCGGACCCACGTCCGGGTTCTTGAACGTGCCTTTCGCATACAGCGGCGTGCGCAGGGTGATGATGCGGGCGCCCTTGGTGCGGGGGCGCACGTCGAGGTCCAGGGTTTCTGTTGCCAGGTTGACGTTGCCCGTGATATTCACCACGGCCGTGTCCGTATCGAGCACGAAGCGGCGCACGTCGGCCTGGCCATTCGTGACGGCGAAATCGCTGGCCAGGCAGTTCAGGTGCACCTGCTTGTCGCCGAAGATTTTCACGAAGACGGCGTTGGCCAGGTTCAGGCCGGCCAGTTCCAGCATGAACTGGCTGACGGAGCCTTCGCTGACGGTGGCCGCCAGTTCGCCATTCGCGCTGGCCAGCATGGCGGAAATGGAATTGCCGTGGCCCGTCAGCGCCGCATCGCCATATACTTCACCGAAGCTCGCCTGCATCGATTGCAGCTTGGGAAACAGTTCGCGAATCTTGAGGTGGCGCGCCGCCACCTTGGCTTGCGCGGCGATGGTTTTTTGACGGCCGTCGAGCGTGATGTTCGAGGTGATGTCGCCGCCGGCCATGCCGAAATTGAGCGGCGTTAAACTCAGCACCTTGTCTTTCATGTGGATGTTGGCGACGATGTCGTTGAGCGGGATATCGTGCGTGCGCACCAGTTTCTTGCCCGTAAATTTCACGTCGGCGTCGAGCGCATCCCATTTCGCCGTATTGAACTGTTCCACCGGCAAGGCTTTATTGTCGGGCTGCACGGGCGCCTTGCCGCGCGCCTGTTTCCGCGCATTGCTGTCGGCGCCGATGGTGGGGCCCAGGTCTTCCAGGCGCAATTGCTGCGACGTCACCTCGCCGCGCAGCAAGGGGCGGGGCTGGCGCGACAAATACTGCAGGGTGCCGGCCAGGTCGCTCTGGCCCACCGTGCCCTTAAAATTCTGATAAGTCCAGTTCCAGCTGGCGCCGTCCTTCTTGCCCAGCAGGCGGCCTTTGGTGGCGTAGTCCGGCGTTTCCGGCAGCAGCAGGCCCGTCAGCGGGTACAGGTCAGCCATGCTGGCGCCGGCCAGGCTCAGCTGCAAATCGATGCCGGACAGCGAGCGCGGGTCGGTCAGGGTGCCATCGATGCTGGCCTTGTTCTTGCCCAGTACGGCATGCGCTTGCACGGGATACACGGTGTTATTGTCGGTCAATGACAGCACGGCGCCCGCCTTGCCGCCGCCCGTCACGGGCGCCTTGCGGTAGCTGCCGCCCAGGGTGAAGGCGATGCCGTATTTCTGCACGGGAGCGTTGCCTGACGCATCGCCCGGCGTGGCGTCGGGCGCCGTCGAGCTGACCTTGGCTTGCACGTCGAGCGCGATGCCTTCGTCCAGGTAGCGGATGGCGCCGTCGCCGAAGGCCATGCGCTGGATTTCCACGTCCCATGCCGAAGGACCGTTATCCTTCAAGGTCCAGCTGTTGCTGCCGTCGGCGCGCCGCTGCAAGGCGATATTGGGTGCGTCGAGCGCCAGGTCCGTCAGCACCACGCGGTGCTGCAACAGGGGCAAGGGATGGATGGCCAGGTCGATGCGTTTCGCGCTGGCCAGTTGCGGGCCGGCTGTCGCCCAGTCCGGGTTGCTCATGCGCACGTCGTGGGCGCTGATGACAGGCCGCGGCACGTAGCGGCGCCAGCCCGGTTCCGTTTTCAGGCCTTGCTTCCACGTCACCTGCAGGTCGCCGCCGATGACGAAGCTGCGGCCCGTGCTTTCCGACACTTTTTCGTTGATGTAGGGACGGGCGCGGTTCCAGTCGAAGGTCAGCACGAAGATGGCCACGATGGCGATGAGGGCAAGCAAGGCGGCCAGGCTCCAGCCGAGGATGTTGAGCGGGGTTGAGCGTGTCATGGGAATGCCGATCGCAGTGATTTTTCATCAAGGTAGACCGATAGGCCGGGACAGTCGGTGCGCTGGGTTACGTAAGACACCGCGCTTGAAATGATTCAATAATTCGACTATTATTGAAGTATGGAAAATGAAAAGACAACAGCGAACCAGGCGACGCCGCTGACGAGCGCTTCCGCCATCGTGGCCCTGGCTGCGCTGGCGCAGGAATCGCGGCTGGCCGTATTCCGCCTGCTGGTGCAAGCGGGGCCGGAAGGCATGGCCGCGACGAAAATTGCCGACGCGCTGGCGATTGCGCCATCGTCGCTGTCATTTCACTTGAAAGAACTGGCGCACGCCAATCTGGTGACGGCGAACAAGGCAGGCCGTTCCATCATCTACGCGGCCAATTATGCGGGCATGAACGGCTTGCTCGCCTTCCTGACCGAGAACTGCTGCGCCGGCGCACCTTGCTGCGTCAGCGAACCCAATGTAAAGGACATCACACCATGACGATCACGATTTATCACAACACGGCATGCGGCACGTCGCGCAACACCCTGGCCCTGATCCGCAACACGGGCGTCGAGCCCGTCATCATCGATTACGTCAAGCATCCGCCTTCGCGCGAGGAACTGGTCGACCTGATCGAGCGTGCGGGCCTGTCCGTGCGCGCCGTCATGCGCGACAAGGGCGCCCTGTACGACGAGCTGGGCCTGGCCAATCCTGAGCTGAGCGATGCGGCCCTGCTGGACGCCATGCAAGCCCATCCTATTTTGATCAACCGCCCCATCGTCGTCACGGCACTGGGCGTGCGCCTGTGCCGGCCGTCGGAAAAGGTGCTGGAGATCCTGCCGCTGCCGCAGAAAGGGGCATTTGCCAAGGAAGATGGCCAGGCCGTGGTCGGCGCCGACGGCAAGCCGGTGAAATGAGCGGGGTATAAAAAAACGGCGCCAGTGGCGCCGTTTTGTATTGCATATAAGTACAACGCGATCAGTGATTGCGGTCCACGGCAAACGAGCACAGTTGCAGCATCGATTGCTTGTAGATGCTGTCGGGCCAGCCGGCGATGGCATCGGCGGCGCGCTGGCCGGCGATTTCCGCCTGCTTGCGCGTGTAGTCGAGGGCGCCGCTGCTGGTGATGGCCGTCAGGACGGTATCGAAATGCTGTTCGTCGCCTTGCTCGATGCAGCCGCGCACCAGTTCGCGTTGTTCCGGCGTACCGTTTTCCATCAGCCAGATCAGCGGCATGGTGGGTTTGCCTTCGCGCAAGTCGTCGCCCACGTTCTTGCCGATTTCGGCGGCGTCGCCTGCATAGTCGAGCACGTCGTCGATCAGCTGGAAAGCCGTGCCCAGCGAGCGGCCGTATTCGGCGGCCGCTTCGATATCGTCTTCGCTGGCGCCGGCGATCAGGGCGCCCAGTTGCGCCGACGCTTCGAACAGCTTGGCTGTCTTCGAGCGGATGACGTTCAGGTAGCTTTCCTGCGTCACGTCCGGATCGTGCATGTTCAGCAATTGCAGCACTTCACCTTCGGCGATCACGTTGGTGGCGTCGGAGAGGATTTGCATGACGCGCATATTATTGAGCGACACCATCAGCTGGAACGAGCGCGAGTGCAGGAAGTCGCCCACCAGCACCGAAGCGGCATTGCCGAACAGGGCATTGGCCGTCTGGCGTCCGCGGCGCATCGACGATTCGTCGACGACGTCGTCGTGCAGCAGGGTGGCCGTGTGGATGAATTCAACCACGGCGGCCAGTTCATGGTGCGCCGTGCCGCGATAGGCGTGGGCATTGGCCACCAGCAAAATCAGCACGGGGCGGATGCGTTTGCCCCCTGCGCTGATGATGTATTCAGCGATCTGGTTGATCAGAATGACATCGGAGTGCAACTTTTGGCGGATCACCGTATTGACTGCATCCATATCGGCGGCAATCGTTTGCACGATGGTGTTTTGGTTAACGTGTTTGTTAGCGTCAGACAAGGCGAACCTGCATTAGATTGTGGGTGCCGCGATTATACGACAAGGCTTGCGCACGCGTGATGTTTGCCTATGGCTGCAAGGCAATTGTTTGATCTTGTTGGCACTGCCGCGCGTTTTCCTGTCTGCCTGGCGCGAGCCTGACATGATGGTCAGGTTGTCGACATACCACGATCGTCAAGCTTTGTGAATACTTTTTGACGCAATTTCTCAGTCCGTGTATAATCGCTGGTTCCCCCTGTTGTGTACGGCTTGCTTTGCGTGACAGTGGGACAAATTCTTTCAACATTTGATGAGGTTTCAAATCATGTACGCGGTCATAAAAACCGGTGGCAAACAATACAAAGTTGTCGCTGGCGAAAAACTTAAAGTAGAACAGATACCGGCAGACATTGGTTCCGAAATCACCATCGATCAAGTTCTCGCAGTAGGCGCGGGCGACAGCATCAAGTTTGGTGCTCCATTGGTCGAAGGTGCAACGGTACTGGTTACGGTTGTGGCGCATGGTCGCCATGATAAGGTCAAAATTTTCAAGATGCGTCGTCGTAAGCACTACCAAAAGCATCAAGGCCATCGCCAGAATTTTACCGAAATCCAAATCGTTTCGATCAACGGCTAATCGCCGCTGTTTGAATTAATCAGCTATCAAGGAGTCTTAAATGGCACATAAAAAAGGCGGCGGCACAACGCGAAACGGCCGTGATTCAGAATCAAAGCGTCTGGGCGTTAAAGTCTACGGCGGCCAAGCTATCAATGCTGGCGGCATCATCATTCGTCAACGCGGCACCCCAGTGCGCGCCGGCGAAGGCGTAGGCATGGGCAAGGACCACACGTTGTTCGCGCTGATCGCGGGCAAAGTGAAGTTCGTTGTCAAAGGTGCCGGCTCGAAGCAATTCGTGACCGTTGTACCAAACGAAGCAGTACCAGCGTAATTCATTCGCGGAGCGCCAGTTCGCTCCGCAATGATCGCATGATGTAAGGCGCAAGCCTTCAATCGAAAGGCTCTGCCCAAGGTAGAGCCTTTTTAGTTTTATGGCGGCAAAATTATGAAGTTTATCGACGAAGCAAAAATCGAAGTCATCGCGGGCGATGGCGGCAACGGCTGCGCCTCTTTCTGCCGTGAAAAATTCCGGCCTTTCGGCGGTCCCGATGGCGGCGATGGCGGCAAGGGCGGCACCATTTGGGCAGTCGCCGACCGCAATATCAACACGCTCGTCGATTTCCGCTTCTCCAAAATGCACAAGGCTCGCAATGGCGAGCCTGGCCGTGGCGCAGATTGCTATGGCAAGGGCGCCGATGACATCCACCTGCGCATGCCGGTCGGCACCTTGATCATCGACAACGCGAGCGGCGAAATCCTGGCCGATCTGACCGAACACGGCCAGACCGAAATGCTGGCCAAGGGCGGCGAAGGCGGCTGGGGCAATATCCACTTCAAGTCCTCGACCAACCGCGCACCGCGCCAAAAAGGCGAGGGCAAGGAGGGCGAACGCCGCGAATTGCGCCTGGAACTGAAAGTCCTGGCCGACGTGGGCTTGCTGGGCATGCCGAACGCCGGCAAATCGACGTTCATTTCGGCCGTCTCGAACGCGCGTCCGAAAATTGCCGATTATCCATTTACCACCCTGCACCCGAACCTGGGTGTGGTGCGCGTGTCGCACGAGAAGAGCTTTGTGATCGCCGATATTCCCGGCTTGATCGAAGGCGCTTCCGAAGGCGCGGGCCTGGGCCATCAATTCCTGCGCCACTTGCAGCGCACGGGTCTGCTGTTACACATCGTCGACCTGGCGCCGTTTGAAACCAACGTCGATCCTGTCAAGGAAGCCAAGGCGCTGGTCAAGGAATTGAAGAAGTACGACGAGTCGCTGGTCGACAAGCCGCGCTGGCTGGTGTTGAACAAGCTCGACATGGTGCCGGAAGAAGAGCGCAAGAAGATCGTCAAGGACTTCCTCAAGCGTTTCGCCTGGAAAGGTCCCGTCTTCGAGATTTCCGCGCTGAACCACCAGGGTTGCCCGGAACTGGTCAATGCCATCTACCAGCATCTGGAAGAGAAGAAACACAGCGAAAGCCGTGCCGAAGAAACGCAGATGACCGAAGAAGCACGCGGTATCTCGTCGATCGACCCGGATGATCCGCGTTTCAAGATCCTCGACTAAGCGCCTTACCCTGATGTCGGTACAGACGGTCGCTGCCGCGTTCGCACGCAAGCAAGCGTGGCAGCGCCGTGTATTGCATCTGATCGCGTATGCTTACGGGCTGAGCGCGGTCGCCTGTCTGCTGTTCGCCGATGACATGGCGGCCGGCATGGGCATCTTCCTCAACGGCGTCGATGGCTACAGCCAGTTCTACGCTTCCCATGTCGGTGTCTGGGGCGCTACCGCGCTCCTGGCGCTGTTCGCGGCACGGCAGGGCGAACTGCCCGTCCTCGGCGATATCACTGCAATGTTGGTCCTGGCGCAGCCCGCCGGCCGTCTGTTCGCGGCCATCAGCTTCGGCTTGCCCCAGGGTTTTGTGTTGTTCATGTGCGCAATGGAGTTGACGGCGGGGCTGGCCTTGCTGCTGCTGCGTCCTGCGCGCTGACGTCTATTAAGTGAAGAGCGCCGCCCCATGGATTCCGTGATTCAAAAAGCTACCCGCATCATCATCAAAGTCGGCTCCTCGCTGGTCACCAACGATGGCCGCGGACTCGACCATGCCGCCATCGCGCGCTGGGCCGCGCAGATTTCCGGCTTGCGCGCCCTCGGCAAGGAAGTGGTGCTGGTGAGTTCCGGCGCCATCGCCGAAGGCATGCTGCGCCTCGGTTTCGAGCAGCGCCCCACCGATATCCACGAATTGCAGGCGTGCGCCGCCGTCGGCCAGATGGGCCTGGCGCAAATCTATGAAAGCAGCTTCCGCGCCCACAGCCTCGGCACGGCGCAAGTGCTGCTCACGCATGCCGACCTGGCCGACCGCGAACGCTACCTGAACGCCCGCTCCACCCTGACGACCCTGCTGCGCCTGGGCGTGGTACCGATCATCAATGAAAACGACACCGTCGTCACCGATGAAATCAAGTTCGGCGACAACGACACCCTAGGCGCCCTGGTCGCCAACCTGATCGAGGCCGATGCGCTGGTCATTCTGACGGACCAGCACGGCCTGTTTTCGGCCGACCCGCGCAAGGACCCGAACGCCTATCTGATCACGCAAGGCATCGCCGGCGATCCGGCCCTGGAAGCGATGGCCGGCGGCGCCGGTTCCAGTCTGGGGCGCGGCGGCATGCTGACGAAAATCCTCGCCGCCAAGCGCGCCGCCAAGTCCGGCGCCCATACCATCATCGCCTGGGGGCGCGACAGCGACGTGCTCAGCCGCCTGGCACAGGGCGAAGCGATCGGCACGCAGTTGCTGGCGCAAACGGGCCAATTGACGGCGCGTAAGCAGTGGATGGCCGATCATCTGCATACGGCCGGCGCCGTCGTGCTCGATGCGGGCGCCGTGCAAAAGCTGCGCCAGGAAGGCAAGTCGCTGCTGCCGATCGGCGTGACGGGCGTGAACGGCGAATTCGGCCGTGGCGCCGTCATCACCTGCGTCGACGCGCACGGCGTGCCCGTGGCGCGCGGCCTGTCGAACTACACGAGCGGCGAAGCGCGCCGCATCATGCGCAAGCCGTCCACCGAGATCGAATCGATTCTCGGCTACATGGAAGGCCATGAGCTGATTCATCGCGACAATATGGTGTTGTTGTAGGTCGGATTAGCGGCGAACGCCGCGTAATCCGACGCCACCACCGGCCAACAAGGTCGTCGGATTACGGCGCCTTGCGCCTAATTCGACCTACGCAGCAACGACATCGGCCCTATTCGGGCCGTTGCTTTACACCACGGCCGGCACCGGCGACTTGTCCTTGTAGTCACACAGGTCGGCGATCATGCAGTTCCAGCATTGCGGCTTGCGCGCCGTGCAGGTGTAGCGGCCGTGCAGGATGAGCCAGTGGTGGGCGTCGTGCAGGAATTCCTTGGGCACGAATTTGAGCAGCTTTTGCTCGACGATATCGACATTCTTGCCCGGCGCAATGCCGGTGCGGTTCGAGACGCGGAAGATATGCGTGTCGACCGCCATCGTCGGTTCGCCAAACGCCGTGTTCATGACTACATTGGCCGTCTTGCGGCCCACGCCGGGCAAGGCTTCCAGCGAAGCGCGGTCGCGCGGCACTTCGCCGCCGTGCTGATCGAGCAGGATCTGGCAGGTGGCGATGACATTCTTGGCCTTGGTGCGGAACAGGCCGATGGTGCGGATGTAGCTGGCCAGCTCGTCGACGCCCAGGGCCAGTATCTGGGCCGGCGTATTGGCGACCGGATACAGCAGGCGCGTGGCCTTGTTGACGGACACGTCGGTTGCCTGCGCCGACAGCAGCACGGCGATCAGCAGCTCGAACGGCGTCGTGTATTCGAGTTCCGTTTTCGGGGAAGGATTGGCGGCGCGAAAGCGCGTAAAGATTTCCAGGCGTTTGGCAGCGTTCATGCGTCTTTTTTCGGCGTGTTGGGGGCGGGCGGTTCGGTCTGGGTGCTGGCGGCGGCCTTGGCGCGCGCGCGCTCCATGGCGGCGGCGATGATGGCGCGCTTGCGCTCCTTTTCCGCCAGTTCATCTGGCGTGACCGGCACTTCCTGCGTCACTTCCTGCATCTTGGCGACGGCCTTGGCTGCCAGGCGCGCATCGTTGGCCTCGGCTTCGCGGCGCAGCCGCTGCGTGCGGAAATCGTGGCGCGCGCGCGCGTCGTCCGCATCCATCTGGCTCCAGGCATCCCAGCCCGTGGCGTCGCCGCTGACCGGGTACATGACGATGCAGTCGACGGGGCAGGGCGCCACGCACAGGTCGCAGCCCGTGCACAGGCTGGTCACTACCGTATGCATCTGCTTGGCGGCGCCGACGATGGCGTCCACGGGACAGGCCTGGATGCACAGGGTACAGCCGATACACAGCGATTCGTCGATATAGGCGACAGATCGCGGACGTTCGAGGCCGTTGACGGGATTGAGTGGAATGACTTTTTTGCCCAGCAAGCCAGCCAGGCGCACGATGCCCTGCGCGCCGCCCGGTGGGCACTGATTGATGTCGGCGCTGCCTGCGGCTATCGCTTCCGCATACGGGCGGCAGCCGTTGTAGCCGCATTTGGTGCATTGTGTTTGCGGCAGCAAGTCTTCGATCTGGTCGGCAAGTGAGGCAGGGGCAGGGTGCGGCACGGTCATCTTCCACGGTAAAACGTCATTATCGGCCATCTGGGCCGCGCACAAGTAAAAACCTGTTTTGTAGGAGGGGATAGCGGGTGCCAGGGCCAGCTGTTGTAGGCGCGCCGCAATCGTATTTTATTTCCCTTGGGAATGTCAAAGTGCAAATAAACAACTTTGCAATTCCTTTTTTTTGTGGGAGCATGATTTTCATCAAGCTACTAATCAAAAAGCCGACCGCCAGTCCTGTTGTCGCCCCCTGTGAGGCGTACCAGGTCATAGGAGCAAAACATGCGTTTCCTCCGGACAGTTGGTTTGCCCTTCTGTTTATTCATGCACTCCACACTTGCCCTTGCATACGGGCAGGCTGGCTCTCCCATGGCGGCGCCGGGCGCTGCCAGCTCGCGCATCGTCCGCTTCGCGGCGGAAGACTGGCCTCCCTTTATTTCCCGCAGCCTGCCTGCCGACGGCATGTCGGGCGCCATGGTCAGCGCCGTCTTCGAACGCATGGGCTATGTCGTCAAATATGAGTATTTTCCCTGGAAGCGCGCCATGCAGTTTGGCCTGGCCAGTCCCCGTTACGCCGGTTTCCTGGCCGTCTGGCGCACGCCCGAGCGGGAAAAACTCTGTCATTTTTCTGTTCCGGTTGGTAACACGCAAGGTGTGCTTGCCTACCTGAAGGAGGATGGCGTGCCCGGCGCCGCCCTGACTGATCTGGGCAAGCTGCGCATCGGCACCGTGGCCGGTTATTCGAATGGGGAGCAATTCGACGGCATGGTGGCGCGCGGCGAGCTGAGGACGGAAGAGGGCTTGAACGATGCGACGAATCTGAAGAAGCTGTTGATCAAGCGTTATCGCGTGATTGTCATCGAGCGCCATGTGCTGCAGCACTTGCTGATGGGACGCAACTTCAGCAAAGCTGAACGGGAGCGCATCGCCATCATCGATACCGTCTTCAAGGAGCGCCCCGTGCACGTGTGCTTCCAGCGCGATGCCGAAGGGGCGGCCCGGCAAAAGCGCTTCAACGAGGCGGCGCGCGATATCGACACGGCCCGCCTCGAACGCGATTACTGGAAGCGGCTCGATCAGAGCCTGGCGGCGGCGACAGCTCATCCCTGACACTGCGCGCCGCTGTTGTTCGTTGCCAAAACGAAATATCTAAATACGAAACCATTCGTTCTTGTTTGTTTGTCCATCCTTTAGTCTGCAGCCACTGTGTTGACGACTTTGAAAGGATGTTTTCGTATGCCGGAATTGATTCACAAGCAAGAACCCGTCCCCGTTTGCTGCAATTGGCGCACGCCGTCTCGTTGGCCGTGCTCGTGCTGGGAGCGCCTGGCGCGGCCCATGCGCAAGCGCCGCTGGACACCGTCATCGTCACGGGTGCGCGCGGCACGGGCCGCACAGTGGCCAACAGCGCCGCGCCGATCGACGTGATCAGCGCGCAGCAATTGCAGGCCACGGGCAAGTTGAACCTGCTCGACGCGCTCGATACGGCCTTGCCATCGTTTAACTTGCCGGCCCGCGTGCAGCCTGACCTGGGCAGCATCGTGCGCGCGGGCCAGTTGCGCAACCTCGACCCCTCGCATACCTTGGTGCTGGTCAACGGCAAGCGCCGGCATACGACGGCCATCGTCAATGAGGATGGCTTTCCCGGCTCCGTCGCCACCGACCTGGCCCTGATCCCCACGGGTGCCATTGCCCGCGTGGAAATCCTGCGCGACGGCGCCTCCGCCATCTACGGTTCCGACGCCATCGCCGGCGTCATCAACATCATCCTGAAAGCGGATGACAAGGGCAGCTTCAGCACGCAGCTCGGTTCCACCTACGATGGCGACGGCACGAACGGTTCCGCGCGCATCGATGGCGGCACGCGCCTGGGCGAACACGGCTTTGCCCACTTCGGCGCCGAAGTCCAGCGCCAGGGCATTGCCGTGCGTAACTTCGGCTTGAATCCCGGCTACCTGTCGTATCCGGCCGTGCGCAACAGCGATGGCCAGCTGGTCAAACTGGGGCCGAACAACAGCTTGCCAGCCGGCGCTTCGCCGAACCCGGCTGAAGCGACGCGCAACAGCAATCCCTGGCGCAATACGGGCGTGCCGCAAAGCACGACCGCCTCGCTCAGCGCCAACCTCGGTTATGACGTGTCGAACGAGGTGCAACTGTACGGCTTCGGCACGTATGCGCACCGCAATGCCCGCTCGGCGCAGAATTTCCGTCTGCCCAATACCATTTTCAATAACAACAAGGGCTTGCTGGCCGTGTATCCCGACGGCTTCACGCCGTATGAAACGACGAACGAAAACGATTTTTCCTTGACGGGCGGCATCAAGGGCGAGACGGCCGGTTGGAGCTGGGATATCAGCAGCACCTATGGCCGCGACGATATCGACGTGGGCGTGGAGCACTCGGCCAACTATTCACTGGCTTATCCGGGCGGCAAGACGGATTTTGATATCGGCAATCAGCGCTACAGCCGCTCGACGACGAATGCGGACGCACGCCGTCCCGTGCAGCTGGGCTTGAGCGAGCCGGCCGATCTCAGCATTGGTCTCGAGTACTCGCATGAAACCCAGCAGCGCAGCCCGGGAGAACCCGCTTCCTGGCAGGGCAGCGGTTCGTCGGCATTGGCTGGCTACCTGCCCGTCGATGCGTCCGACACGGCGCGCCACAGCTATGCGGCGTACGTCGGCCTGGGCGCGAAGCTGACGCCGCAATGGCTGCTCGACACGGCCTTGCGCGCCGAGAAATATTCCGATTTCGGCAGCAAGACGACGGGCCGTTTGTCCGCCCGTTATGACGTCACGCCCGCCGTGGCGTTGCGCGGCACCGTCAGCAACGGTTTCCATGCACCTAGCCTGGTGACGCAGTCGTATTCGAACACGTCGGACCATGCGGGCGTGCCCTACACCCTGGCACAGCCCAATTCCGTTGCCGCGCGGGCTCTGGGCGCGCAAGCGTTAAAACCTGAAAAATCGACGAATCTGTCGGCCGGGTTGACCTTCAACCCCACGCCGACCCTGCGCCTTGCCGTTGACGCGTATCAAATCAAGGTCAGCGACCGCCTGGGCGTGTCGTCGAATATCGGCATCGACCGCAGCTCGGGCGTGGCGCTCGATGGCAGTGGCCGGCCGCTGACGGCGGCGCAAGCGGGCGTCATTGAAAACCTGCTGCGCTCGGCGGGTTTGACGGTGGGCAATGGCCTCGTCGCGCATTACTTTGCCAACGTGGGCGACACGCGCACGCGCGGCGTCGATTTCACGGCCGAGGATGTGCTGCGCGTGGCCGACGGCAAGCTGCGCTGGACGGCGGCCGCGAACATCAACCATACGAGCCTGGTGGGCAAGGCGGACCTTCCCGCCGTGCTGCAAGGCTTGCCGAACATCGGCACCCTGAGCAAATCGGCCGAGTACGACTTGCTGTACCGCGCGCCGCGCGACAAGGAAATCATCACGCTGGCGTATGAAAAAGCCGGCTGGACATTCAATGTACGCGAGACGCGCTACGGCAAGCTCAAGCGCCTGAACGCCATCACGGGCGGCGACTACCAGCTGAAAGCGGCCTTCGTGACGGATGTCAGCGTCGGCTACGACATCAGCAAGCGCATCAACGTGACGGTGGGCGCCAACAATGTCTTCGACCAGAAGCCGGGTCAGGTGCCGCGCGAAGCGCGCAGCGCCGCCAGCCTGGCGCAGTACACGGGCGCGTATGACAACTCGGGACCGCTGGGCGTGCTGGGCGGCTATTACTACGCCCGCGCCACCGTCTCGTTCTGATTTTCCCATCCCTCTACCGATCATCAAGAACAGGAAATCCTATGTCTGAACACAATCAACACGCCGCCATCGATCTGGAATGGGCGAATCTCCTTTCGCCGCAGCGCCGCACGCTCTTGCGCGGCGGCGGCCTGGTGGCGGCGCTGGCCGCTTCCGGCCTGGCGGGGTCGGCCCTGGCGCAGGATGGCGCGGTAAAACGAGTCAATCCGCCACCCGGTAAAAGCCCATGGGGCGAGCATACGGATACGGCGCCCACGCCGCGCCCCGTCAGCGTGCGCCCCGGCGAGGAAACCTTGCCGAGCAAGCCGCGCGCCTACACGGATATCGAGAGTTATCACGCGCATATCTACTTTGACGAAGACAGTTACCAGAAGGCGGCGCTGATACGCAAGTGGGCGGCCGAGCGCTTCCAGATCGAGCTGGGCGACTGGAATCTGGAGCCGCGCGGCCCCCACGTGACGCCGTCGTTTTACTTTGGCTTTACGAATGACCTGTTACCGGTGATCGTGCCGTGGCTGCAGCTCAACAGCCTGGGCCTGACGATATTGATCCACCCGAATACGGAAGATCCGCGCGCCGACCACCTGTATTACGCGCTGTGGGTGAACCGTTCGCAGCCCGTGAACGGCTATGCGATGAAGAAGCCGGGACCGGGCGAGCCAAGGGTCGAGCAAATCTTTGTCAATACGCGCCCGACCGTGAAAATCGAACGGGCATGAGCGAGGCATAAAAGAAAACGCCACGCCAGTATGAACTGGCGTGGCGTTTCGATGGGTATGCCGTGTATCAGCCGTGTTTCTGGATGAATTCGCCGATCTTCGGGCAAATGATCTCGCGCCAGCGGCGGCCCGAGAAGATACCGTAGTGGCCGCATTTCGGCGCCACGAAGTCTTGCTGCATGTCGGCAGGGATGCCGGAACACAAGTCGTGTGCGGCTTGCGTCTGGCCGGCACCGGAAATGTCGTCCAGTTCGCCTTCCACGGTGAACAGGGCCACGTTCGTGATGTCTTGCGGACGCACCAGCTGACCGCCCACTTTCCACGTACCCTTCGGCAGGCTGAATTCCTGGAAAACCGTTTTAATGGTTTCCAGGTAGTACTCGGCCGGCATGTCCAGTACGGCGTTGTACTCGTTGTAGAACTGGCGGTGGCCTTCCGCCGGCTCGTCATCGCCCGTCACCAGGTGCATGTAGAACTCGCGGTGGCTTTGCGCGTGGCGGCCCGGGTTCATGGCGATGAAGCCGGCGTGCTGCAGAAAGCCCGGATACACCTTGCGGCCAAAGCCTGGGTAGTTCGGCGGCACCGCGTAGATCACGGTGTTTTCAAACCACGAGAACTTCTTTTCCGTCGCCAGGTTGTTTACTTGCGTGGGCGAGCGGCGCGGGTCGATCGGGCCGCCCATCATCGTCATGGTTTTCGGCATGTGCGGATCTTTTGCCGTCGCCATCAGCGAGATGGCGGCCAGCACGGGCACGGTCGGTTGACAGACGGAAATCACGTGCAAATCAGGCGCCAGCAGGCGGATGAATTCTTGCACATAATAAATGTAGTCATCGAGGTGGAACGGGCCTTCCGTCAGCGGTACCATGCGCGCGTCCGTCCAGTCGGTGATGTAGACATCGTGCTCGGCCAGCAAGCCGCGCACGGTATCGCGCAGCAGGGTCGAGTGGTGACCGGACAGGGGGGCAACCAGCAAAACTTTGGGCTGTTGCAAGCCAGTGGCTTCTTTTTTGAAGTGAATCAGGCGGCAAAACGGTTTTGTCACGACAACGTGTTCGCGTATGTCGACGCTCTCGCCCTGGACGAGAACGGATTTGATGTCGAATTGCGGTTTTTCGTAGTCTTTGCCAAGGCGGTACATCAGCTCGTAGCCGGCTGCGATGCGTTGCGAAAACGGGGTGTGGGCCAGAGGGGAAACCGGGTTGGTAAATAACTTGGAGGACATGTCTGCCCATTGCATCACCGGAGTGAGGAAAGAGCGTTGCAGTTCGTGCAGTTGGTAAAGCATATAGAGTCCTTGTTTGATTCCAAGCGCCAATATCGGCTCAAATATCATAATCCAATTTTACGATATTTGTTGAGGACAAAATGTGCTTTACCGCGCATAGGTCCACTGTTTGCGCATAGTTGTGACAGCGCGCCACAGTTACGTGGATAGAGCTGCAACGATGCTTTAAAAGCAAAAAAAGCAGCGTTTCCGCTGCTTTTTGTCTGTTTTTTTGCCGCCACGCCCCTGCGGGGAAGAATATCCATCCCCGCCGGAATTGCCGCCGCAGCTGCCGTGCGCTTAGCGCACCAGCATGTCGAGCTTGTCCTTGACGTCCTTGTATTGCTCCGCTTCCGGCAAGGCAGCTTTCGTCTTGGTGATCGAAGGCCAGTTACGGGCCAGATCGACGTTGATCTTGATGAAGGCTTGCTGGTCGCCCGGCACGTCCTCTTCCGCGAAAATCGCGTTCACCGGGCACTCTGCCACGCAGACGGCGCAGTCAATACATTCGTCCGGATCGATTGCCAGGAAGTTCGGGCCTTCCCGGAAACAATCTACCGGGCAGACATCGACGCAGTCGGTATAGCGACAGGCGATGCAGGATTCGGTGACAACGTGGGTCATAACAGTCCTATCAATTTGGGGGAGGTGCTGTAGCGCCTGCAGGAACCTCGGCGGCGCATACTAAAGCAAAGCATTGTATTTTAAGGCAATTCGCTATTTCTCACAAATCCCGCTTATATACAATACATATAAGCAAATTCATTTTTTGGCAGTGTCATTGCCGCGCAGAGCGGGCAATTCAGCGACTATCCGGGACGTTGCCATGAAGAACGCGGCAAGAACGCGACAGTCGCCCGATGCGGCAGGGAGCAGGGCGGGGGATGTGCTGGCTTGACGTGTGGTGTTTTTGTTTTACTCAAATCAAGATCGGCACAAATAAGTGCCGGAACACTCAGGCGCTGGCGCGTATTTGCGCCAGCAATTGCTGCCATCGTGCATTTTCAGCACTGCCATCCTCGGCAAACGTGATGGTGCGGCGCGCGGTGGGCGCATCGACGGTGATCTGCCAGCGGGGAATATCGGCGCCCACCTGTTCATCCGTGGCCTGCGGCTGCGTGAAAAAGCCGCTGCTGGCCAGTGCCGCTTCCAGCCTGGGGCCAGCGGGATGGGCTTGCGTATCGATCTCATACTGTTCGCTCAGGCCGGCAAAGCCGCCGCTGCTGCGGGCTGAAATTTTCATGCTGCTCCTTGCTGTTGTGGGTGGTGTGGGCCGCGTCATGGCCTGCCGCTGCTGCGGCTGGCCTGAAGCGGACGCGCCGGTGCGCTGCCTTGCATGGGACTGGTTACCGGGGACCGTAACTGCGGCACCAGGCGGCCAGCGCTTCGCGCTCCGCTTCGAGCAACTGGTCCGATTCGCTGTATTCCGCATGGTTCATGGTACCGCAGCAGGCGCGCCGGTCTTGCACGGCGCCGTCTTCGTCGACGATATCGGGGGCAAATGTCATTTGCCCCTCCTCCGTCATGGCATTGGCCTTGAGCACTTCGCGCACGGTAAAGCTGTTGCGGATAAAGTCCAGGTAGGCGCCGTTGCCGTCGGCCTGGGCGATCGTCAGCATGTGGCCGGCCACGTCGGCATAGGTGGCGGCCTGGTCCGGCGATGCCACCAGCGCGCGCAGGACCAGGCTGCGCAGGTAGTCGCCGCAGCGGTGCAGGACGGCCGCATCGTCTTCCAGCTGGGGCTGGCGTTCGTGGGCAAAGATGTCGGCCAGGATGTCGTAGATGGCGCCCGTAAACACTTGCGAAATGGCGTGCACTTCCGTGCCCGCTTCCGACAATTTGATGTCATTGTCGGCATTACGCAAGCCATTCGGCCGGCCCAGGGCCAGGCCGAACTGCTCGGCCAGGTCGGCCAGGAAGGTCTTGTCGTGCAGGTCGGATTTCGTTTGCGCGATCACCGCTTCCACCTGGTCCAGCTGCGACAGGGCCAGGAAGATGGCCGTCAGGTCGCCAAACGATTCGTGCAAGCCGCCCGTTTGCGGCGGATTATTGCTGAGCAGCCAATTCGGCTTGAGGCCATCGAGCACGGCGTGCCCCGTTTCATGCGAGACGATGTCGAGCGAGCGGCAGGTGTAGACGCGCTCGGTGGCGCCGCTGGGGATGAAGTCGCCGAACTTGAGCGCCTTGTCGCTGCGGCTGTAATACGCATTCATGACGTTGGGCAAGCCATGCGGGAACACGCGCAGCGGTGCCGTATTGCTGGCGCTGTTCCATTGCCAGGGTAGGGGCGGCGCCGTGTCGTTGCTGGCCAGCGCGCGCTGGTACATGGTGAGTGTCATGCGCACGATGGCAAACGTGTGCACGGCGTCGAACTGGTCGGTATTGGGCGAGACGATGAAGTCGCCGAAGGCATTCGGGCTGACTTGCGCGATGCCCGGTTCGCCAAACGTGATGCGCGCGTCGCGCGGGCCTTGCAGGATCAGCCCGGGCAAAAAGGCTTTACGGGTGCCCAGGTCGCTGACGGACGGATCTTGCTTCCAGATCAGCACGCGTGAACCGACGGGCACGGCGGCCAGGTTGCGCACCGTTGCCTCCGTCAGGCGGGGCGGGCCCGGCTGCAGGGTCAGTTGCGCATTCTTGCGGTGCTGGCGGTAGGGCGCCGAGGGGGTAGGGACATAGCCGACGGGCAGGGACACGCATTTGGTCAGGACGGCTTCGACCGGCACGATGACTTTCTGGTCCATGGTAGTTCTCCAAGACACGCGCAACTGGAACTGGAACTGGAACTGGAACTGGAATAGTCGTCCCGCTTGGGCGCATCCGGTTTGATTCCGCGCAAACGATGCGCGGGAAGGACGGGCTTTTTTGGCCGTCCGGCGCCCGCTGCGGCCGTGCCCGCCGCATGGCGGCTGGTATGATGCTGGCCGTATTGCCCCCGTTTTTATAATAAAAGGATCGTTTGATGGCGGATATAAATATAGTTCAGCAACATAAGCTGACAGCAGCAAAGGCGCGCGAAGCGGCGCAGCAAGTGGCCGACAAGCTGGCCCAGGAATATGACCTGGCGTGCGCCTGGGATGGCGATGTGCTGCGCTTCGAGCGCAGCGGTGTCGATGGTTCGCTGACCCTGGAAAAAGAGCAGGCGCAACTGCAAATCAAGCTGGGTTTCATGCTCAGCGCCTTCGCCTCCACGATTGAAGGCAAGATCGCCGAGAAAATGCGCAAGGTGTTTACCGAAGCAGTTTGATGGCATTTGGCCCGCTTGTCTGGCGCCCTGTTTGGTGCTAGTGAGCATGTCGCGGCGATGGGCGAAAAGACGATGAAAACATGTCGCTTTTCGCCTTTTTTACGTCCGACTGTACGCTGGCGAACATTGCTAGCACATTTCTATTTGGAAAGCCATTGGACTTTGATGGCTTTTTGCATTATACTTGAGTCATATTTACAACAGCTACACCGCGTTTCACCTTCTGCTTCGCAGTACTCTCCGCTCGCTGAGTGGTGAATAATTCTTCGGGTTTTACACCCGCATCCAGTTTAAAAGTAGCTTGGTCGATTTTTTTTCGGTCAAATACATTTGGTGCCATGTATTTGCATGGCGCTAGCGTTGTTAAAAGTCCTGAACCACAGCCTCTTTTAGCACGCACACGGCACCCCGGCACCGGCTTTGGCCATCCGCTGGTCACACGCGTGTCACCCCCTGTTTCCTGTCGCTCCCGTGCGCATTGTGCGCCGTGGCGTAGCCGACGCAACAGGGTTTGCTGATTCCCGCCGCAAGCTAGCAGGCTTGCTGGGTTTCAATCCATTCGTCAAATCGAGGGAGAACCACATCGTGGCAAAACAAATCATTATCGACCATGTGTTCAAAGTGTTCGGCGACAAGCCAGAAGAAGCACTTGAACTCGTCCGTCAGGGCGCCAGCAAGCAGGACATCCTGGCCAAGACCGACTGCACCATCGGCGTCTTCGACGCCACCTTTACCATTGAGGCGGGCGAGATTTTCGTCATCATGGGCCTGTCCGGTTCGGGCAAGTCGACCCTGGTGCGCATGCTGAACCGCCTGATCGAGCCCACCGCCGGCCGCATCCTGATCGACGGCAACGACATCAATACCTTGCCGGACGCCCAGCTGCGCGCCCTGCGCCGCAAGGATATCAGCATGGTGTTCCAGTCGTTCGCGCTGCTGCCGCAAATTACCGTGCTCGACAACACTGCCTTCGGCATGGAACTGGCCGGCATGCCCAAGGCCGAGCGCCATGCGCTGGCCCAGCAAGCGCTGGAACAGGTGGGCCTGGACGGCTACGGCGCCAGCTATCCCGACGAATTGTCGGGCGGCATGCAGCAGCGCGTGGGCCTGGCCCGTGCGCTGGCTTGCGATCCATCGATTTTGCTGATGGATGAAGCGTTTTCCGCGCTCGATCCGATTATCCGTACGGAAATGCAATCGGAACTGCTGCGTTTGCAGCAAATCAAGCGCCGCACCATCGTCTTCATTTCGCATGACCTCGATGAAGCCATGCGCATCGGCGACCGCGTCGCCATCATGAAAGACGGTCACGTGGTGCAAGTGGGCACGCCGGAAGAAATCCTGCGCAAGCCGGCCAACGATTATGTGCGCAACTTCGTGCGCGGCGTCGATGCGGCGGCCGTCTTCAAGGCCAGCGATATTGCCCGCAAGAGCCAGATCGTCGTATCGGAATCGCCGAGCCGCGGTTCGCGCGCCGCGCTGTCGATGCTGGAAGAGCAGGATCGCGCGTTTGCCTACGTCGTCAATCCACAGCGCAAGTTCCTCGGCGTCGTCTCGGCCGATTCGCTGCGCAGTGCGCTCGACGGCCATGTGGGGCCGCTGGGCCTGGCCCATGCCTATCTGCCCGACGTGCAGACCATCGATGCAGACGAGCCCGTCGCCGGCCTGTTCGGCCAGGTGGCGCAACTACCTTACGCCGTCCCTGTGGTGGCCAATGACGGCAGCTTCCGCGGCGCCATCAGCAAGACGACCTTGCTGAAGTTCCTCGACCGCGACACGCCAGCCATAGCCGAACAACAACAGAAAGGACAAGCATGAACCCAAGCACCGTTTCCACAGTAGAACCTGTTGTTGAACAGGCCGCCCAGATCAATCCCTGGGCGCTGACGCCCCCCACCGACGCCAGCACCGCCTGGCTCGACGCCGCCGCGCCTGCCGTGCAGCCGGAACATGCGGCCGGCTTTCACCTGACGCAGATTTTCGACGGCTCGCTGCCGCTGGAAAGCTGGATCAACCAGGGCCTGGGCTGGGTCGTCGCGCATTTCCGCCCGTTCTTCCAGGCCGTGCGTGCGCCGATCGACAGCGTGCTGTCCGGCGTGGAAGGCGTGCTGCTGGCCGCTCCGTCGCTGACGGTGATCGCCATCATCGGCTTGCTGGCGTGGCAATTTACGAGCCGCACCCTGGCCATCGGCACCGTGCTGGCGCTGCTGCTCGTGTCGATGCTGGGCATCTGGCCGGAAGCCATGACGACCCTGTCGCTGGTGTTGACGTCGCTGGCCTTCTGCCTGGCCATCGGTTTGCCGCTCGGTATTTTCCTTGCCAGCAGCGACCGCGCACAGAATATCCTGCGCCCCTTGCTCGACGCCATGCAGACGACGCCTGCCTTCGTCTACCTGGTGCCGGTGGTGATGCTGTTCGGTATCGGTAATGCGCCGGGCGTGATCGTCACGATCATCTTTGCCCTGCCGCCGCTGGTGCGTTTGACCAACCTCGGCATCCGCCAGGTGCGTCCCGACCTGATCGAAGCGGCCCGCGCCTACGGTGCCTCGCCGTGGCAGTTGTTGACCCGCGTGCAGTTTCCGCTGGCCATGCCGTCCATCATGGCCGGTATCAACCAGTCGCTGATGCTGTCGCTGTCGATGGTCGTGATCGCTTCGATGATCGCCGTGGGCGGCCTGGGCCAGATGGTATTGCGCGGCATCGGCCGCCTGGACATGGGCCTGGCAACGGTGGGGGGGCTCGGTATCGTGCTGCTGGCCATCACCCTGGATCGCTTGACGCAAGCGATGGGCCAGCCACGCCGCGGCGTGCGCCACTGGTACCAGACGGGTCCCGCCGGTTTCGTGCTGCGCCTGGTGCGCGGCAACACGGAGAAAAATAATGTTGAACAGCAAGCAACGCTGGCCAACGCACAATAAGAAAGGATTTACATGCATCAAATTGACAATTTTAAAGTGACGCAAAAATCGCAACGCAAGTTCCAGCTGTTTTCCGCCCTGGCCATCGCCGCCATGGCCCTGACCACCAGCCTGGCCATGGCGCAGGCGCCGGCCGCAACGGCTGACGCGCTGCCCGGCAAGGGCGTCAAGGTGCAGCCGCTGCAAAGCTCGATTGCGGAAGAAACCTTCCAGACCATGCTGGTCGACAAGGCCCTGGAAAAGCTCGGCTACGAAGTGCAGCCGATCAAGGAAGTGGAATACCCGACCGCGCATATCGCCATCGCCAACGGCGACGCCACCTTCATGGCTGTGCACTGGGACCCGATGCACAAGGATTTCTATAACAATGCGGGCGGCGACGCCAAGTTGTCGCGCACGGGCCAGTATGCGGGTCCTGCGGCGCAAGGTTATCTGATCGACAAGGCGACTGCCGAGAAATACAACATCACGAATATCGACCAGTTGCGCGATCCCACCCTGGCCAAGCTGTTCGACCACGATGGCGACGGCAAGGCCGATTTGACGGGCTGCAACCCGGGCTGGGGCTGCGAAGCGCTGATCGAGAACCACATGGATGCGTACAAACTGCGCGAAACGGTAACGCACGTGCAGGGCAGCTATGCGGCCCTGATCGCCGACACCCTGGGCCGCTACAAGCGTGGCGAGCCTATCCTGTACTACACGTGGACGCCGTACTGGGTCAGCGGCGTGCTGGTGCCGGGCAAGGACGTGGTCTGGCTGAAAGTGCCGTTCTCGGCCAATCCCGACAAGGTGAACACCCGCCTCGACGATGGCAGCGACTACGGTTTTGCCGTCAACACGGCGCGCATCGTATCGAACAAGGCCTGGGCGGAGAAAAATCCGGCCGCGGCCAAGCTGTTCGAAGTGATGCAATTGCCCGTGGCCGACATCAATGCGCAGAACGAGCGCATGCGCCGCGGCGAAAACACGCAGTCCGATATCGCCCGCCATACGGCCGGCTGGATCAAGTATCACCAGCAAAAGTTTGACGGCTGGATCGCGCAAGCGCTGGCGGCGGCAAAAAAGTAAATTACGGCTGATACAGGCGTAAAAAGAGTGGCTACCGGTTTGATAGCCACTTTTGCGTTAACAGCCTGTTTTTGTGGTTTTTGGTGAGTTTTCAGCCGTTTTCGGCCAGTTTCAGGTGCAAAATGGGGAAAGGCTTGCCAAAGGGGTCGCATTCCGACCGGTTTTCCCCGATAAAACCCAGGTGGCGGTAAAAGCCGTGCGCTTGCGTGTTGTGCTCATTGACGTCGACGGCCGTGGCGCCCAAGGCCGTGATGGCGTACTGGACCAGCGTGCGGCCGGCGCCGCTGCCGCGTTGATCGGGATGCACGAACAGCATCTCGATCTTGGCGTGCTCGACGCACAGGAAGGCGTACGGGACACTGTTGGCATCGCGTAGCACGTGAAGCCGATGGTCCGCCGTCACCCTGGCCAGCTCATCGCGAACGAAGGGCATGAGGAAAGCGATATCGCTGTCGGCGAGGAAATCGTGGGTGGCGCGTACGGACAGGTGCCAGACGTCGAACAAACGGGGCAGGTCGGCGGCATGGGCCAGGGAAATCGGTGATGGTGTCATGCGGAAATAATAACATTGCCCCGGGCTGTGCCGGGGCAGGGGGATGATCAGTCCTTCAAGTCTTCGATCAGGTCGATGTATTGCTGCTGCGCATCTTCCTTCGACGTGCCGGCCAGGGCTGCCCAGGCATCGAACTTGGCGCGGTTGACGAAGTCGGTCATGCCGGGGCGCTCGCCCGTGGCGTCGCCGCTCGAGGCTTGCTTGAACAAGGCGTAGATTTTCAGCAAGGTCATATTGTCCGGACGCTCGGACAGGGTCTTGGAATCGAGCTGCGCTTGGTCGAATTGCTCTTGTAAACTCATGATGGCTCCTGTGTGCTGATGGAATCGCTGGAAAAGTGCGGCAGGCGCGGCGGAGTGGCCACCGTGCGTGCTGCAGTGCCTGACATCATAGTGAAAAAAGCGCGCCGTGCATTAGAGGACACACTCAAAACAAAAGCGCCGCCGCTGAATGAACAGGGGCGGCGCCAGGTACAGTCGCTCGAGCGCTGTGGAGTCTGTTCTTATACGCCCAGCAGTTCGACGTCGAAAATCAGGGTCGCGTTCGGTGGAATCACGCCGCCGGCGCCGCGTGCGCCATAGCCCAGTGCTGCCGGGATGATCAGCTGGCGCTTGCCGCCCACTTTCATGCCTTGCACGCCTTCGTCCCAGCCCTGGATGACGCGGCCTGCGCCCAGCGGGAATTCGAACGGGTCGTTGCGGTCCTTGCTCGAATCAAATTTCGAACCGGCGCTGCCGTCGTCGTTCTGCAGCCAGCCCGTGTAATGCACGACAACATTGTTGCCGGCTTGCGCTTCAGCGCCTTCGCCGACGACGGTATCGATGTATTGCAGGCCGGAAGCGGTAGTGGTGGTGGTCATGATAATCCTTGTGTAGGCGATGAAAGCTTCAGATTGTAGAGCAATGAGTTGCAAAGCGCCATTCCAGGCCCGCTGCAGGGAAAATGGGGAAGTTACGACGAGGTTTGGCGACGGCTTGTATTTAAGGGGGGATTTCACACAATAAATACGGTGTTCCACGTAAAATGCATGTTTTGTATTTAACAGTGATTTCTTCCATGTTCCGCAGTCTACGCCGCCTTGTTTTTTCCTCGCTGTGCCTGGTTTCCGCAATATCGACGGCGCAAGCCGAAGTGGTGGTGGTACTCAATTCCCGTGATGCTACGGTGCAACTGCTGGACCAGAAAACCTACGCCCCCCTGTCCACCTTTGCCGTTGGCAAGGAACCGCACCACCTGATGGAGACGCCGGACGGCAAGTCGCTGATCGTCGCCAGCTCCGTCGGCAACGAACTGATCTTCCTCGACCCCGTCTCGGGCCAGATCCAGCGCCGCATCAGCAACATCCTCGATCCCTACCAGATCGGCTTTTCGCCGGACCAGAAGTGGTTCATCTCGAATTCGCTGCGCCTGGACCGCATCGACCTGTACCGCTACGACGGCAAGAACCTGACCCTGGCCAAGCGCATCGCGCTGCCGAAGCTGCCCAGCCACATGGCCTTCACGGCCGACAGCACCATGGCTTTTATCACGCAGCAGGGCAGCAACCAGGTCAGCGCCATCGACCTGGCCACGCAGACGGTGAAATGGACCATGCCCGTCGGCCCGGCGCCGGCCGGCATCACGATGACGCCCGACGGTAAATATTTGCTGGTTGGCATCATGGGCAGCGATTACGTGGAAGTGATCGACTGGCGCACGCAAAAGACCGTCAAGCGCATCAAGGCGGGCGCCGGCACGCATAATTTCCGCGCGCTCGGTGACAACCGCATGACGTTCGTGTCGAACCGCGTGTCGAACACGATCAACATCATCGACCAGCAAACCCTGGAAAACGTGGGCACCATCAACGTGCCCGGTGGCCCGGACTGCATGGAAATCACGCCCGATGGCAAGACCATGTGGGTCACCCTGCGCTGGATCAAGAAAGTGGCCGTGATCGATTTGACCACGCGCAAGGTGATCAAGACGATCCCCGTGGGCCGCTCGCCCCATGGCGTGTATTTCGCCACGCACTCGCCGCGCATGTGATGACGGGTGTGATGATGAAACGCCTGATTTCCGCGGGCCATGTGCCCGCCATGCTGCTGTGCGCCGGCGCCATGCTGACGTCCGCGCATGCTGCTGCACCTGCCGCCGCTGTACCAGCCGCAGCTTCAGTGCCGGCCGCCTGCAAGGGTACGATCTACATGACGTTCGACACGGGCAGCCAGTCGCAAGCGCAACTGATCGCCGACGTGTTGAACAAGCGCCAGATCAAAGCCACGTTCTTCCTGGCCAATGAAAAGACGACGCGCGGCGACTATTCGCTCGACCCGTCGTGGGCGCCGTACTGGAAAGCCCGCGTGGCCGAAGGCCATGCGTTCGGCACGCACACGTTTGACCATGTGTACTGGAAGAAGGATCTGGCCAACGGCTTGATCCAGGTCAAGCCCCAGTTCGGCAAGGATGGCGGCAAATTGGCGTCGGTGACGGATCAGCAGTTCTGCGAGGAATTGCGCCGCGTCGATACGCGCTTCCAGGAACTGACGGGTCGCAAGCTCGACCCGTTCTGGCGCGCGCCGGGCGGCTACACATCGCCGCGCACCCTGGCGGCCGGCAGCGCCTGCGGCTACCAGCATGCGGGCTGGGCGCCGGCAGGGTATTCCGGCGATGAGCTGCCCAGCGACAAGTATCCAAACGCCATGCTGCTGAAGAAAGCGCTGGCGAATTTGCGCAGCGGCGACATTTTTATTGCGCACATGGGCATCTGGTCGCGCAAGGAGCCGTGGGCGCCCGCCAACCTCGATGCCTTGATTTCCGGCCTGCAAGACAAGGGTTTCTGTTTTGCCACCCTGCGCGAGCATCCTGCCTACGCGCGGAAGAAGGGCCAGCCATGATGGCCGCCGACATCGTCAGTTTCGTCACCCCGGCGATCGATGCCGTGGTCGATGCGTTTGGCGTGGCGCAAGGCTGGCTGTTCCAGACTGTGGTGAATCCCCTCGTGTATCACCTGGGCTTTGGCGAATTTACGGAAGAGGCGTTCGAGGGCACGGAGTGGCTGCTGATCGGCCTGTGCGAACTGGTGCTGCTGTTTCTCGTGCTGCGCCCGCTCGAAGCCCTGATTCCCGCGCAAAAGATCACGGACCCGCGCGCCCGCTGGAACGATTTTATTTACACGGTGCTGCACCGCATCGGCCTGTTTTCTGTCGTGGTGTTCTTTACGCTCGATCCGCTGATGGATGCCTTGGCGGGTGCTTTGCGTTTCGACAATATCCATCCATTGAATCTGGAGTCGCTGTTGCCCGGCATCAGTCCCTTAGTCAGTTTTATCATTTATTTTGTGATACTGGACTTCGTCGACTATTGCTACCACCGTGCCTCGCACCATTTCGGCTGGTGGTGGGGCTTGCACAGCCTGCATCACAGCCAGCAAAACATGAACTTGTGGAGCGATGACCGCAATCACCTGCTCGACGACTTTTTGCGCGACGTGGTGATGGCGCTGGTGGCGCTCGGTATCGGCGTGCCGCCAGGGCAATATGTGCTGCTGGTGTCGATTTCGCGTATTTTGCAAAGCTTGCAGCATGCGAATGTGAGGATACACTTCGGCCGCATCGGCGAGCGGCTGCTGATCTCGCCCCGTTTCCACCGCACGCACCATGCGATCGGCGTGGGGCACGAGTCGAAAGGCAAGGGCAGCATGGGGGGCTGCAACTTCGGCGTGGTGCTGCCGATTTGGGATATGCTGCTGGGCACCGCGAATTTCTCGGCCGGCTATGCGCGCACGGGCGTGCGCGACCAGCTGGCCCGCATCGACAGCCATGGCGTGGGCCGGCCCGGGCGCAACTATGGCCGCGGCTTCTGGCAGCAGCAATGGCTGGGCGTGCGCCGCATGGTGGAATTTGCAAGAATCAAACGAAAAGGACGCCGTTGATGCGTAATGTGCTGAATTCGTATGGCCGTGCCTTCCTGTCGCAATTGCACGGCAGGATATTGCTGTTGAGCATAGCGCCGTTCATCCTGTCGCTGATCCTGTGGGGCGCCCTGCTGTATGTGGGCTTGCAGCCGCTGATCGACGGCCTGCATGCGCTGTTTACGCAATATGACTTCTTCCGCACCAGCGGCCAGGTGTTGGCCACCTTTGGCCTGGGCATGCTGAAAGCCGTGATCGTGCCCCTGATCGCCATGTTCATGCTGTTGCCGCTGATGATCTTGACGGCGCTGATCTTCATGGGCCTGTTCGCCATGCCGGCCATCGGCCGGCATATCGGCGGGCGGCATTTTCCGCAGCTGGAAAAGAAGCATGGCGGCAGCATGCTGGGCAGCGTCGCCACCTCGCTGGCGACGTTCCTGCTGTTCATCATCGTCTGGGTGCTCATGCTGCCCCTGTACGCGTTTCCGCCGGCCGCGCTGGTGGGGCAAGCCGTGCTGTGGGGCTGGCTGACCTACCGCGTGATGGCGTATGACGCCATGGCCGATTACGCCAGCGTGGAAGAGCGCCACGCCATCATGCGCACGCAGCGCTGGCCGCTGCTGGCCATCGGCATGGTCTCCGGCGCGGCCGGCGCCGTGCCGGGCATGCTGTGGATGGGCGGCGTGATGTCGGTGGTGTTCTTCCCCTTCCTGGCGGCGTTCGCCATCTGGCTGTACGTGCTGATCTTTATCTTTACGGGTCTGTGGTTCCAGTATTACTGCCTGGAAGCACTGGCGCGTTTGCGGGGCGTACGCGGCATGACCGACGTGGCGCCGGCGGACGCTTGAGTATTTTTATTGCATTCTACGAGGGAGTTTCATGGCTATCGGATTGATCATCATTGGCGACGAAATCCTGTCGGGCAAGCGCACGGACCAGCATTTTCCGAAAGTCGTGAGCATGCTCAAGCAGCGCGGCTTGCAGCTGAGTTGGGCGGAATACGTGGGCGACGAGCCGGCCCGCCTGGTCGCCTTGCTCCAGCGCAGCTTTGCCAGCGGCGACATCGTCTTCAGCTTTGGCGGCATCGGCGCCACGCCGGACGACCATACGCGCCAGGCGGCCGCCGATGCGCTGGGCTTGCCGCTGGTGCTGCATCCACAGGGCAAGCTCAATATCCAGCAACGGATCACGGAAATGGGCGAGGAGGCGGGCGTGCCGGCCGATTTGAACTCGCCGGAAAACCTGCACCGCCTGAAAATGGCGGAATTCGTGCAGGGCGCCGAGCTGATTCCGAATCCGTACAACAAGATTGCCGGTTTTGCCGTGCGCGAACATTATTTCGTGCCGGGCTTTCCCGTCATGTCCTGGCCCATGATCGAATGGGTGCTCGATACGCATTACGCCCACCTGTTCAACCAGGTGCCGCACGCGGAACATGCCTTGCTCGTGTATGAAACGGCCGAATCCTTGCTCACGCCGCTGATGGTGCGCCTGGAAGCGGAGTTTCCGCTGATCAAGGTGTTCAGCCTGCCCAGCGTGGGCGATGCGCAGACGCGCCGGCATATCGAACTGGGCGTCAAGGGCGAGCCCGCGCAAGCGGCGGCTGCCTTTGCCGAGATGCGCGCCGCACTCGATACCTTGCAGGCGGAATACACCACCATCTGAGATGCAGCCAGCCCGGCGCCGGCGGCTTTTTCGCTGGCGTCCAGCCCGCCATGCATCTATGTACGCCAGCGTACGTTCCAAGACGTTGTTTTTTTGCGAAAATCTTCAATGAAGCAAGATTTTTGTGCGCGCTCGTCAGTCGTTTTCATTCCGATGTGGTGGAATGGTGAACAGGGGCCTTGCGTGTCGAACGCGCGGTCGCCTGCCTGTGCAGTAGCGTGTTTTTTTGATTCACCGGTATGGACATCATGTTAAGCAAGTTTTGTTGTGACCGGCCTTGGCTGGCCCTCGTCTTATCCTGCGCGGAGCGGCATCGCTGCCGCCTTTTCCGCGCCGTCCAAACCCAACCTTACCCCAGCATCCCATGAAAGACACAGGCGTCAATCTGGCCGCGCAAGAGCGGCCCCCCTCTGATCCAGCTCCCGAGGCGCCGCCGCCGGCGAGCCCGCCGAAGAAGCGTCGTTCGCGCATCTGGCCGATCTTTGCCATCATCTTGCTGGCGCTGATCGCCGGCGTGGCGTGGTTCGTCATGCGCGAAGTGCGCACGTCGGCCCTGCAGGCAGAGTTTTTCACGCGCCTGGACCGCCAGCTGGCGTTCAAGGTCGAGCCTGGCCCTGCACCGGCGGGCGCCATCCGCTATCCGCAGCACGGCCCGTATGACGAGCGGCTCGGCTATGCCAGCTTGCCCGACTTCATTACCAAACTCAATGCGCGCGACTACGCCGTCACGGCGCAGGCGCGCATGTCGCCGAAAATGGTGCAACTGGTCGACCGGGGCATCTTTGCCACCTATCACGAGAAAAACCGCGCGGGCCTGACCATCCTCGATTGCCGCGCCGCGCCGCTGTTCGCGGCCAGCTATCCCGAGCGCATGTTCGACGGCTTTGCCGAAGCGCCGCCGGCGCTCGTGCAAAGCTTGCTGTTCATCGAAAACCGCGAATTGCTCGACCCGGGCACGCCCAAGCGCAATCCCGCCGTGGAATGGGACCGTCTGAGCAAGGCGATCCTCGACAAGGCGCTGAACCTGTTCGGCGGCCACCGTGGTGGCGGCGGCAGTACGCTGGCCACGCAGATCGAAAAATACCGGCATTCGGAAGACGGGCGCACCAGTTCCATGCAGGACAAGCTGCTGCAGATGATTTCGGCCAGCCTGCGCTCGTACCAGGATGGCGAAAACACCATGGAAGCGCGGCGCAAGATCGTCGTCAATTACCTCAATACCGTGCCGCTGTCGGCAAAGAGCGGCTTTGGCGAAGTCAACGGCATCGGCGACGGCATGTGGGTCTGGTATGGCCGTCCGTTTGCCGAAGTGAAAACCTTGCTTAGTGGAAAAATGGACCAGCCGGGCAGCGCGCTGGCCTACAAGCAGGCGCTGAGCCTGCTGATCGCGCAGCGCCGTCCTTCCCATTATCTGGTGGCCGGCGGCGCCGACCTGGAAGAATTGACCAACAGCCATCTGCGTTTGCTGGCGCAGGCGGGCGTGATTTCGCCGCAGCTGCGCGATGCGGCCATCGCCGAGAAGCTGCGTCCGTCGACGGCGTCCGGCGTGCAATCGGAAGCGTCGACCTCGTTCGTTACGCGCAAGGCCTCGAATGCCGTGCGCAACCACCTGGCCACCATGCTCGGCGATCCGCGTTTGTACAACCTCGACCGCCTTGACCTGAAAGTGGTCAGCACGCTCGACGCGCAGGCGCAAAACGCCGTCACCAAGGTCTTGCGCGAGTTGCGCGACCCGGAAGTGGCGAAAGCGGCCGGCCTGACGGGCAAGGGCATGCTGGGCAATGGCGACCCCGCCAACGTGGTCTACAGTTTTACCTTGCTGCAAAAGGGCGAGCAGGCCAACTTGCTGCGCGTGCAAACGGATAACTTTGACCAGCCGCTCGACATCAACGAAGGCGCCAAGCTGGACCTCGGTTCCACGGCCAAGCTGCGCACCCTGGTCACGTACCTGGACATCATCGACCAGCTGCACCAGCGCTACAGCGGCATGGGCGCCGCCGAGCTGGGCAAGATTGCCGTCGATCCGAAGGACATGCTGTCGCAGTGGGCGATTGCTTACCTGAAACCTTTGCCTCTCGGCGAAGCGCGCAACCTGCCGGCCATGCTGGCGGCCGCCATGGAACGCAAATATTCGGGCAACCCGGGCGAAGGCTTCTTCACGGGCGGCGGCTTGCACCATTTCGGCAACTTCTCCAAGCTCGACGACAGCCGCATCATGACGGTGCAGCAGGCGCTGCGCCAGTCGACCAACCTGGTGTTCGTGCGCCTGATGCGCGACGTGGCCCGCTACTACATGTTCTCGCGCCCCGATTCTTCGGCCTCGCTGCTGGCGGACGCGGACGATCCGCGCCGTGCGCAGTACCTGAGCCGCTTTGCCGACAAGGAAGGGCGCGAATTCCTGCACCGCTTCTATCAGAAGTACCGCGGCAAGAGCGTTGACGAGCAGGAAAAGATTTTATTGGCCAGCATCCGCCCGACGCCCGTGCGCCTGGCGAATATCTTCCGCACCGTCAATCCGAAGGGCACGGTGGCGGAATTCGGCGATTTCCTCAACGCCAACCTGCCGTCGCAAAACGAAGTGCCGCCCGAGCGCGTCGCCAAGATGTACCAGCAGTACGCGATGGAAAACTGGTCGCTGGCCGACCGCGGCTACCTTGCCAATGTGCATCCGCTGGAACTGTGGATGGTGGCGTATCTGCGCCAGCATGAAGGTTCCACCCTGACGCAGATGGTGGCGGCCAGCGAAAAGGAACGCCAGGAAGTCTACAAATGGCTGTTCAACACGCACCGCAAGCATGCGCAGGACCGCCGCATCGCCAACTTGCTGGAAGTGGAAGGGTTCCTGGAAATCCACCGCCAGTGGAAGAAGATGGGCTACCCGTTTGATTCGCTGGTGCCGTCGTATGCGACCACCCTGGGCGCGTCGGCCGACCGGCCCGCTGCGCTGGCCGAATTGATGGGCATCATCATCAACGATGGCGTGCGCAAGCCGAGCGTGCGCATCGATTCCATGCATTTCGCCGCCAACACGCCGTACGACACCATGGTCAAGCGGGGCAGCAAGGTGGAGGCGGAGCAAGTGCTCTCGCCGGACGTGGCCAAGGCCGTGGCCAAGGCCATCCGCGAAGTCGTGTCGGACGGTACGGCGAAACGGGCGAAGACGGCATTCGTCGGCGCCGACGGCGTGCCGATCCCGATGGGCGGCAAGACGGGTACGGGCGACCAGCGTTTCGACGTGTATGGCGCCGGCGGCCGCCTGATCGAGTCGCGCTATGTGAACCGCTCGGCGACATTTGTGTTCAATATCGGCGAGCGCTTCTACGGCAGCATGACGGCGTATGTGCGCGGACCGGAATCGAAGAACTACGATTTCACCAGCGCCTTGCCCGTGCAACTGCTGGTGTCGCTGGCGCCGAGCTTGATGCCGCTGATCGAGCCGCCTGCGCCAGCCGAGGGCGTGGCGAAACAGTGCACGAATTAAGGTGTTTTTGCACCTGAAAGCCGGCCTTCACGGGCCGGTTTTTTTTTGAGGGAGTGCAATTGGAAAAGACCCAGCAGATTTTTCAGCAATATCACCGCTTTGACGATGGCGCGCTCGTGTCCATCGAACAGCGGTATCAGCCCGGGGGCGTGCAGGCCGTGCGCATCGTGTTATACGCAAGAAATCATGTGCTCGATGGCAATGTCTGGCGCAACGTCGCCATCACGGTGGGCGAGGTACAGGAAGTGCAGGTCCGGATGCCGGGCAACTTCATCAACCGCATCTGCTGCGGCGTGAAGTTGCTGCGTTTCGGCGACGCGTGGTGCGTCGACGTCGACGGCACCTATACGCGCGACGATCCGGCGACCCTGAACGAGGTGCGCCGCGATGGCGATTGCTATGTCATCGGCGGCACGGTCGAGGTCATCGAACTCGATTAGCCGACAAACATGGCCGTTTTATCTTCCATGCGCGCGTGATAGGCGGCAATGGCCGGATACGCTGGACGTTGCATCGGGGCCATCAGCCAGCGCTTGACGGACAGGCCCAGCACGATATCGGCCAGGGTGAACGCTTCGCCGCAGACGAATGCGCCCGTGCGCTGCAGCTGCTGTTCCAGCACGCCCATCATCTTGTTCCATCCGGCAATACCGGCCGCCAGCTGCGCCGCATCCTGGTGGGCCGGGCTGTGGCGCACTAGCGACATGAAGGCGTAGCGCCAGCTGTTGTTCAAATCGCCCATCTGCCAATCCATCCATTTTTCCACTTCCGCGCGGGCGCGTGGCGTGCTTGGAAGCAAGTCGTCGCGGCCCGCCTGGGCGCACAGGTAGCGGCAGATCGTGTTCGATTCCCACAGCACCAGGTCGCCGTCCACCAGCACGGGCACCATGGCGTTCGGGTTCAGGGCCAGGAAGGCCGGGTCGTCGGTACTGCGAAAGCCGCTGCCCCAGTCTTCGCGTTCGTAGGGCAGGTCGAGTTCCTCGCACGTCCACAGGACTTTGCGGACATTGATCGAGGCGGCTTTTCCAAGAATTTTCAGCATGCGGGGCTCCAGAGGGCAGGTGGTCGATCTGCCACTGTAGCGGAAATGGCCACGCCGCGCATGTGAAAGTGCCTTGCATAGTTGGGCTTTTCTTGGCATCGTAGCCACCCATGAAACCTATGCGCCACCACATGTCCAAAATCCTCGCGTTCAGCCGCTTTTCCGTGCGCGATTTCCTCGCCACCGCCGGTCCCACCCTGCTGCTGGTCGGCGCATTCTGTGCGCTTGCCTACTGGCTGGTCGACCCGGCGCCGCCGCGCCAGGTGAGCCTGTCGACGGGGCAGGACAATAGCGCGTATGAAGAGTTCGGCAAGAAATACGCGGCCACCCTGGCCAGGCACGGCATCAAGGTGACCTTGCAGCCATCGCTGGGTTCGCAGGAAAACCTGCAGCGCCTGAACGCGGGCAAGACCGATATCGCCTTCGTGCAAAGCGGCTCGACCGAGCACGCCGATGCCGAGCGCCATGGCCTCATCTCCCTGGGCAGCCTGTTTACGGAACCCGTCTGGCTGTTCTTGCGCGAAGACAAGGCGGTGACGGAACTGACGCAATTGAAGGGCATGAAGATCAACCTGGGGCCGGAAGGCACGGGCGTGCCCAGCCTGTTCCGGCAGTTGCTGTCCGTGAATGGCGTGGAAGCGAACGAGCTGACGGTGAGTGCCTTGCAAAACACGCCCGCCACGGTGGAGCTGCTGGAAGGACGCATCGACGGTCTGGTGTTCAGTTCGGCGCCGGAAGCGCCGCTGATCCAGATGCTGCTGCAGACGCCGGGCATCAAGTTGTTTGATTTTTCGCAAGCGGAGGCGTACACGCGGCGCCTGCCTTTCCTCACGCATGTGGTCTTGCCGCGCGGCATAGTCGACCTGGGAAAAAATATCCCGGCGCAGGATTATCATCTGATCGCGCCGACCGCCACCCTGGTTGCGCGCGAAGACTTGCATCCGGCCCTCGTCGACCTGTTCGTGCAGGCGGCGGCCGGCATCCATGGCGGCACGGGCTGGTTCCAGCAGCAGGGGCAGTTCCCGTCCGCGCGCTACACGGAAATTCCTGTCGCGCCCGAAGCGCTGAAATTCTACAAGGATGGCGCGCCCGTGCTGCAGCGCTATATGAGTTTCTGGCTGGCTAATTTCTTCGACCGCATGTGGGTGCTGGTGGTGGCGCTCGGTGCCTTGATATTGCCCTTGTCGCGCGTGGTGCCGCCCCTGTACGTGTGGCGCATCCGCTCGCGCGTGTACCGCTGGTACGGCCAGTTGCGCACGGTGGAGCAGGCGCTGGAAGACGTGCCGCCAGCGCAGCGCGCGCAAGTGTATGCGGAGCAATTGAAGCGGCTGGACCAGATCGAGGACATGGTCAACCAGATCTCGATTCCCCTGTCGTTTGCCGATGGCCTGTATGGCTTGCGCAGCCATATCAATTTCGTGCGCAAGCGCATATTGACCTTGATGGGCGAGCATCCCGAGGCAGGCGAGGCGGCCTGAGCGCTTAAGTCGCTTAAACGAGGGTGACCGACAGCTTGCGTCCAAGCAGCGCGGCGGCCCGCTCCAGCGTGGAGAGCGTCACGTCGCTGCCAGGGTCGAGCAGGCGGTCGAGCTGCGAGCGGCTCGTCTGCAACAGGTCCGCCATGCGCGTCTTCGACAGCGATTGCTCCTGCATCGCCTGCGTCAGTTGCCAGGCGATCACTTCCTTGATGGCGCGGGTTTGCGTTTGCTCAAAGATGCCTTCTTCCTTGAGGAAGTCGTCGAGGCTGCTGCCGAGATGGGGGGCGGTGGCGTTCATGTCAGTTCCTTGTAGCGTTTGCGGGCCAGCGCCAGGTCGTCTTCCGGCGTCGTCCGGGTTTTCTTGATAAAGCCGTGCAGCGCCACCAGGCAATCGCCGTGATGGCAGATCAGCACGCGCGCGATGCGGTTGCCGGGCAAGCTGCTGCGCACCTCCGACAAGCCGTGCCCGAGATGCCGGCACAGGGGCATGCCCACGGGCCAGCGCCATTGCGCATGCATCAAGTCTTGTCCGATCACATGGCGTTCCTCGATGGGGAGCGACTTGAGCCAGTCGCGCACGGGTTCGCCGCCATTGCCATTCGCGTAGAACAGCAGGGTAATCTGCCGCAAGCCGGAAGCATCCATGACGCACCTCTACGTTGTACTATATAAGGTACATTTCTTCAAGGAGAATTTGCGCCGCAGTTGAAAAAATCGGGCGCGCATGGATGGTTGTAGTCGATGACGGGCCATCGCGTGGCCCGCCAGATCAAACACTGTTCAGATAGTCAGGCGGCCAGCGTCAGGCGCCCAGCCACGGCAGCCCGGCCTTGCACCAGCCGCCGATCTGCTTGCGGTGGCCGTCCGCATCCTTGTCGCCTTCAAACCCTTCAAGGATGTCGAAGCAGTTGATATAGCCGTGCTCGGTGGCCAGCTTGGCGGCATGGCGCGAACGCACGCCCGAGCGGCACAGGAACAGCAGCACCTCGTCTTTGCCGGCCTGGGCCGCCAGCTGCGCGAGGAAATCGGGATTCGGCACGCCGCCCGGGTAGGTGGCCCACTGCACCGCACCATGCTGGGTATCGGCGATGTCGACCCGGCCTACCCAGTCGCGCTCGGCGTTCGTGCGCACGTCGATGAGCTTGGCGGCTGCGTCCAGTTGCAGTAGCGCGTACGCTTCCTGCGGCGTCACGGCGCCGGCATACGGCGTACCTTCATTGGCCCGGCTGCGGGCGGTGGTCAGGATGTCGGCGGCGGTAGTCATGGCGTCCTCGATGAAAGTGGGCAGGTATGGTCGATTATAGTGCGCCATCCGCGCCCCGCAAACGGGAAACCACGGCGCACGGCGCATGCACCACAACGAGGCATTTTTCAGAAATCCGCACAAAATGCACGATAATGGTGCGTTATTCGTTTTTTGCACTTGCATAGTGCATTCTTGATTTGATGCAAACTCAGCAGGAAAATCGCGGGCGGGAAAACTTTCATTGGGATAGCCGGTTTTTGCCTCTGGCGGCCAGGTCTCTTCTGGAGCTGGCATGGAATCTGCTATGATCCTTATGAGTTTTGGTGGCACGCAATGTTTGCTTCGCTTCATCAGCCCAGACGCACTAAGGTCGGCTCACCCCACATTCATTTAGGAGATACGCATGGCAATGACAGCCGCAGAAGTCTTGAAGATGGTAGAAGAAAACGAAGTCAAATTCGTTGATTTCCGCTTTGCTGATACCCGTGGTAAAGAGCAGCACGTGACGGTTCCCGTGTCGCACTTCGACATGGACAAATTCGAGTCGGGCCACGCCTTTGACGGTTCTTCGATCGCTGGCTGGAAAGGTATCGAAGCGTCCGACATGATCTTGCTGCCGGATCCAAACACGGCCAATATCGACCCGTTCATGGAAGAAACGACCCTGTTCATGCAGTGCGACGTGATCGAACCGTCGGACGGCAAGGGCTACGACCGCGACCCGCGCTCGATCGCGAAACGCGCCGAAGCCTACCTGAAATCGTCGGGCATGGGCGACACCGCCTACTTCGGCCCTGAGCCAGAATTCTTCATCTTCGACAGCGTGCGCTGGAAGATCGACATGTCGGGCTGCTTCGTCAAGATCGGTTCGGACGAAGGTTCCTGGTCGACCGGCAAGGATATCGAAGGCGGCAACAGCGGCCACCGTCCTACCGTCAAGGGCGGCTACTTCCCCGTGCCGCCAGTGGACAGCTTCCAGGACATGCGTTCGGAAATGTGCCTGATCCTGGAATCGCTGGGCATCCCGGTTGAGGTACATCATCACGAAGTGGCCGGCGCCGGTCAGAATGAAATCGGCACCAAGTTCTCGACCCTGGTCGAGCGCGCCGACTGGACGCAAAACCTGAAATACGTGGTGTGGAACGTGGCGCACAGCTATGGCAAGACCGCCACCTTCATGCCGAAACCTATCGTTGGCGACAACGGTTCGGGCATGCACGTGCATCAATCCGTATGGAAAGATGGCAAAAACCTGTTCGCTGGCGATGGCTATGCCGGCCTGTCCGATTTCGCCCTGTACTACATCGGCGGCATCATCAAGCACGCCAAGGCACTGAACGCGATCACCAATCCGGGCACCAACTCGTACAAGCGTCTGGTACCAGGCTACGAAGCGCCGGTGAAACTGGCGTACTCGGCGAAAAACCGTTCCGCCTCGATCCGTATCCCGCACGTGGCCAATCCAAAAGGCCGCCGCGTCGAAGCGCGCTTCCCGGATCCACTGGCGAACCCGTACCTGTGCTTCGCCGCACTGCTGATGGCCGGCCTGGACGGCGTTGCCAACAAGATCCATCCGGGCGAAGCCGCCTCGAAAGATCTGTACCATCTGCCGCCGGAAGAAGACGCACTGATCCCTACCGTGTGCGCTTCGCTGGAAGAAGCACTGGAAGCCCTGGACAAGGACCGCGAGTTCCTGACCCGCGGCGGCGTGTTCAGCGATTCCATGATCGACGCTTACCTGGAACTGAAAATGCAGGACGTGCAGCGCATGCGCATGACCACGCATCCTGCCGAGTTCGACATGTACTACTCGCTGTAATGGCGCCACGCCGGCAACGTGCCGGTAGTGAATAAAAAAACGCGGGTGAGGCGATGGTCTTGCCCGCGTTTTTTGTTATGGCGCCACAGTGCGTTGTTGTATAGTCGGCCCAGGAACGATGCGGCATGTGCCGACAGGAGTAGAGATTGACCAAGCATTACAGAATGGCGCTGATGGCAGGATTGCTGGGCGCGGCGGCACAGGCGCACGGGCAGTTGTATGTGTGCGCCGATGCGCAAGGACACAAGACGTACACGGACAGGCGGGCTGGCGCGCATTGCCAGCTGCTCGATTTGCCGGGCGCCCTGACGGAGCCGCCACGCAAGACGGCGCCGCTGGCAGGCGCGCCTGCCCGACCCGCCACACAGGCGGCGGTCACGGCGGCGCCGGCCGCCGGCGCGTTTCCCAAGGTCGATGGTGCGGAGCAGCGCGCGCGCGACCTGGACCGGCGCCAGATCCTGCAGGACGAATTGCGCAGCGAAGAGCAGAAACTGGCGGCGCAGCGCCTGGAATTTAACGGCGGGCAGCCCGAGCGCCAGGGCAACGAGCGCAACTATGCGAAATACCAGGAACGGGTGGCGCAACTGAAGGACAACATCAGCCGGACGCAGCAGAACGTCGAGGCCCTGAAACGCGAGATCGCGAATATTCGGTAAAGCACATGACACTAGACAACCATTCCAGCCGCCCGGCCCACCTGGCAGGCCTTGATCTGCTCGCTTCTGCCGTGATCCTGCTCGACGGCGACGGCCGCATCAGCTATGCCAACGCGGCGGCGGAAAACCTGCTGGAAAGCTCATTAAAGGCGCTGTCGCGGCAAAAACTGACGGCGCTGTTCCTCAATCCCGAGGAGCTGGCCGGCATCTGCGCGCAGGCGCTCGAACATAAATTTTCCGATTTGCGCCAGGACCTGAGCCTGGAACGCCTGGGGCGCGAGCCGTTGCGCGTGCACAGCATCGTCAGCGCGCTCGACGCACCGCGCGACGGCGTGCTGATCGAGCTGCGCGAAAACGTGCAGCAGCTGAAACTCGACCGCGAGGAGCGCATCCTCGACCAGAGCCAGGTCAACAAGGAGCTGATCCGCAACCTGGCGCATGAAATCAAGAACCCGCTGGGCGGCATCCGCGGCGCGGCCCAGCTGCTGGAGCTGGAATTGCCGGCCCTGCACCTGAGCGAATTGCGCGAATACACGCAAGTCATCATCAAGGAAGCGGACCGCCTGCAGACGCTGGTCGACCGCCTGCTGGCGCCGCACCGCCGCCCGCACATCGTGGGCGACGTGAATATCCATGAAGTGTGCGAACGGGTGCGCAGCCTGATCCTGGCCGAGTTTCCCAGCGGACTGACCATTTCGCGCGATTACGACGCCTCGATCCCCGAGTTTCGCGGCGACAAGGAGCAACTGATACAGACCGTGCTCAACATTGCGCATAACGCGGCGCAGGCGCTGGCCGAGCGCATCGAAGCGGGCGATGCGGAGCTGATTTTCAAGACGCGCGTGGCGCGCCAGGTGACCCTGGCCAAGGTCCGCTACAACCTGGCATTAGACTTGCATATCATTGACAATGGACCGGGCATCGCACCCCAGATCCGCGACCGGATTTTCTACCCGCTGGTGTCGGGCAGGGAAGGCGGCAGCGGACTGGGACTGACCTTGGCGCAAACCTTCGTGCAACAGCACCTGGGCGTGATCGAGTGCGAAAGCCGGCCTGGATACACCGATTTCAGGATCGTTCTCCCCTTGCCATAAGCGAGGCAGTATCCCACCCATGAAATCCATTGCGGGACGCACACACTAATGAAGCCAATCTGGATAGTTGACGACGACGAATCAATCCGCTGGGTGCTGGAAAAAGCCCTGGCGCGGGAAAATCTCGCCACCAAGAGTTTTGCCAATGCGCGCGACGCCATCGCCGCGCTGGAATTTGACACGCCGCAAGTGCTCGTGTCGGACATCCGCATGCCGGGCGCGTCCGGCCTGGAGTTGCTGCAAACGGTCAAGTCGCGCTTTCCCGGCTTGCCGGTCATCATTATTACCGCCTTTTCCGACCTCGATTCGGCCGTCGCGGCCTTCCAGGGCGGCGCCTTCGAATACCTGGCCAAGCCGTTTGACATCGACAAGGCTGTCGAGCTGATCCGCCGCGCGCTGGAAGAAAGCCTGCGCGAGACCAGCGTCGAATCGGGCCCGTCGGAAACGCCGGAAATCCTCGGTCAGGCGCCGGCCATGCAGGAAGTCTTCCGCGCCATCGGCCGTTTGTCGCAATCGAATGTGACGGTGCTCATCACGGGCGAATCCGGTTCCGGCAAGGAACTCGTGGCGCGCGCGCTGCACAAGCACAGCCCGCGCGCGGCGCAGCCCTTCATCGCCCTGAACACGGCGGCGATCCCGAAGGATTTGCTCGAGTCCGAACTGTTCGGCCATGAACGAGGCGCGTTTACGGGCGCGCAGACGACCCGCCGGGGCCGCTTCGAGCAGGCCGAGAACGGCACCCTGTTCCTCGATGAAATCGGCGACATGCCGTTCGACCTGCAGACGCGTTTGCTGCGCGTGCTGTCCGACGGCCATTTCTACCGCGTCGGCGGCCATCAGCCCATGAAGGCGAACGTGCGCGTCATTACCGCCACGCACCAGAACCTCGAGCAGCGCGTGCGCGACGGCCTGTTCCGTGAAGACTTGTATCACCGGCTGAACGTGATCCGCCTGCGCCTGCCCAGTTTGCGGGAGCGGCGCGAGGATATCCCCATTCTGGTGCGCCACTTCCTGGTGCAAAGCGCGCGCCAGCTGGGCGTGGAAGCCAAACGCATGAGCGAACCGACGATGCAGTTCCTCAGCAGCCTCGACTTGCCGGGCAATGTGCGCCAGCTGGAAAACCTGTGCAACTGGATCACCGTCATGGCGCCGGGCCAGACGGTGGAAATCAAGGACTTGCCGCTGGAATTGACGCAGGGGCAGGGCGATGGCGCCGCCACCGCCGCGGCGGGCGAGGCCGCGTCGCCAGCTGTTGCTCACCAGCAGGGCGGTCAGGTCTTCGAAGCGGCCGCGCCCGCCAACGGCGCGCCGCCGGGCTGGATCGGCTTGCTGGAATTGCAGGCGGCCGGCATGCTGGGCGCGGGACAGCAGGAAGTCATGGCCGTGCTGGGGCGGCAATTCGAATCGGCCCTGATCAAGACGGCGCTCAAGCATACGCACGGGCGCAAGAACGACGCCGCCGTGCGCCTGGGCATCGGCCGCAACACCATCACCCGCAAGATATCCGAACTGGGCATCGACGGCGCCAAGGACGATTGACGCCTTGCCGGACGGGGACTCTCCCGTCCGCTTTTTCTTGCGGTGTTCCTTGCACGCCACAACACCCACAGCAGGCGATAAGGTAAGCTGACGCCTGCCGGACTGTTTCGTCCGGTCTTCATTTGATTGTGGAACTGTATGCTTATAAACTGCGTGGCCTACCAGGATGGCAAAAAACTGGCCGACTTGCCGATCGACGATATCAGCGATTACGTCGAGCGCCCCGATTGCTTCGTCTGGGTGGCCCTGCTCGACGCCACGCCGGACGAGCTGAAACAGATGCAGCACGAGTTTTGCCTGCACGAACTGGCGGTGGAAGACGCGCAGCGGGGCCACCAGCGTCCGAAGATCGAGGAATATGGCGATTCCCTGTTTGCCGTGGTGAAAACCGTGGAAATGGTCGAGAACGAACTGGTACTGGGCGAAGTCGACATTTTCGTTGGCGCCAATTACGTGCTGTCGTCGCGCAGCAATAGCTCGCAAGGTTTCCTTGGCGTCCGTGCGCGCGCCGAGCGCGAACCGCATCTGCTGCGCCAGGGCTCGGCCTTCGTGCTGTACGCGCTGATGGACGCCGTCGTCGACCGTTACTTTCCCGTGCTCGACGCGCTGGAATCGGAGCTGGAATTGATCGAGGACCGCATCTTCGACCGTGGCACCGAGCGCGACAATATCGAACGGCTGTATCAATTGAAACGCAAGGTCATGGTCTTGCGCCACGTGGTGGCACCCCTGATGGAAGCGGTGGGCAAGCTGCACGGCGGGCGAGTGCCGCCGCTGTGCCACGATACCCAGGAGTATTTCCGCGACGTGCACGACCACCTGGCGCGCATCAACGGCACGCTCGACACCATCCGCGATACGATCAGCACGGCCATCCAGGTGAATCTGTCGATGGTGGCCATCGACGAGAGCGAAGTGAACAAGCAGTTGGCGGCCTGGGCGGCTATCTTTGCCGTGTTTACCGCATTTGCCGGCATCTGGGGCATGAACTTCAAGTTCATGCCGGAACTGGACTGGCATTATGGCTATCCGGCCGCCGTGGCAGTGATGAGCTGTGTCTGCGGTTATATGTATTACTTGTTCAAGCGTTCCGGCTGGCTATAAAAATTTCCTGCGTATCTGTATTATTAAACAATAGCCAGGGGTACAATCGCGGCAAGTCCCCTGACCAGGGCCTTTGCTGAGGATCGCCGCGCCGGCAGCTTTGCCTGCGCTTCCCGTGCTGCGCAGGAGCATTCATGAGTATTCCGTTGTTCGATGTGAATTCGCAAGAACCCCTGTTCGATCCCGAGCAGCGGCGCACCCTGGCGGAAGCGGCCCTGCGCTCGATCACCGCCTCGACGGCGCACGCCCGTGGCGACGACTTCCTGCGCATCCTCGTCAAGGACCTGGCCGAAGCGCTCGACGTGCACTATGTGATCGCCGGGCGGCTGGTGCGCATGGACGATGGCAGCGAAGGCATCCGCACCCTGGCCCTGTGGGGCGGCGATGACTACCAGCCGAATATCGAATACAGCCTGCAGCACACGCCTTGTCAGGACGTGACTTGCCAGAGCATGTGTTTTCACGGCAGCGATATCCAGCGTCGCTTTCCACTCGATACCCTCCTGGTCGACATGCATGCGGAAAGCTATGTCGGCATGCCGCTGATCGATACCGATGGCAAGACCCTGGGCATCCTGTCGGCCATCGACACGCGTCCCATCGATGAAAACAAGCGCTTGCTGGCCTTGCTGCTGCTGTCGATCTTCTCGGCGCGTGGCGCGGCCGAGCTGCAGCACCAGGAGCGCACCCAACAGCTGGAAGAAATCGTGCGCGTGCGCACCGAGTCGCTGCTGGCGGCGCAGGCCAATCTGATCGAGCAGGAACAGATGGCGGCCCTCGGCTCGCTGGTGGCGGGCGTGTCGCATGAAGTCAACACGCCCATCGGCGTGGCGCTGACAGCCGCGTCGAGCATGGGCAGCTATGCCGACCAGCTGGTGCAGCTGCTGGGCGGCGCCAAGGTCAGCCGCACCGAACTGATCGACATTGCCGAATCCCTGAAAGGCGCGGCGGCCTTGATCGAGCGCAACCTGGCGCGTGCCGCCGACCTGATCGGCAATTTCAAGCAGCTGGCCGTGGACCAGGTCAGCGAATACGTGGCGGACCTGGCGCTGCACGATTATGTGCACGGCCTGGTGTCGGCGCACAGCCCGGAACTGCGCAAGGCGGCGCTGGGTGTGGAACTCGATATCGCGCCCGATTGCCAGGTACGCCTGGCGGCCGGCAAGCTGTCGCAAATCCTCTCGAACCTGCTGATGAACAGCGCCCGCCATGGCTATCCGCAAGGCGGCCCGGGGCGCATCACGATCCGCGCGCGCATCGAGGAGGAGGGGGAAGACGCCGCCGGGCGCTGGCTGCTGCTGGACTTCTCCGATGACGGTATCGGCCTGGCGCCGGCCGTGCGCGAACACATGTTTGAACCGTTCTTCACCACCAAGCGGGGCCAGGGCGGCTCCGGCCTGGGCATGCACATCGTCTACACCATCGTGCAGCAACTGGGCGGCCAGGTGTGCGCGATCGACTGCACTCCCGGCTGTCATATACAAATCAGGCTGCCGCTGGCCAGCTGATGCCGCATGGCCTCGCGGCTAGCCGCGAGCGCGCCTTATCCCTTGTCGCCCCTGCTTTTCATATGTTGTATGTACGCCATACGCATGTTGAGTTCTGTTGACACTCATATTCTTGCCGTGATTCTATGTAGTTGTCTAGTTGACTTTTAGTTGCCTAGTTCCATTTCTGTACACGTGTCCCAGCGAACTTCACGGCGCCTGATCCGGTGCCGTGCGAGGCGTTTCCTTTAGATGAACGAGTGTAATCCGGGTAACAAATCCGGAGTCATATATAACCGTACAAATGAAAAAGGGTTCACCATGCTTAAAGAAACCGTCATCTCTCGTGCAGTTCGCATCGTCTGCGCCGGTGGTATGGCAGCGGCCTTGTCCGTTGCCTCGCAGTCTGCGGTAGCACAAGATGCGCAGGGCGCCGATGCGCAAATCCAGCGCGTTGAAGTCACCGGTTCGTCGATCAAGCGTATCGCTGCCGAAGGCGCCTTGCCGGTCACCGTGCTGACCGCCGAAGCCATCCGCACATCGGGCGCCACTTCGGTCACCGATCTGGTCAAGAAGCTCTCTTCCGCCCAGGGTGCCACGAGCGAAAGTTCCTCGGTTGGGGGAAGCACCTTCGGTTTCTCCGGTATTTCCGTGCATAACTTGGGGAGACGCGTACGCTCGTCTTGCTGAACGGCAAGCGCCTGGCCCAGTTCGGCGGCCAGACGCTGACGGGTTTCGCCGCTGGCTTCGACTTGAATTCGATCCCTATCTCGGCCATCGAGCGTGTGGAACTGCTGACCGATGGCGCCTCCGCCCTGTACGGTGCCGATGCGATCGCCGGCGTGGTCAACTTCATTACCAAGCACGATACGACGATCGGTGATGTGTCCATCGGCTACTCCGCACCAAAAAACGGTGCGCGTGAGAAACGCCTCAGCGCCACCAAGGGTTTTGGCAACCTGGACGAAGATGGCTACAACGTGGTGCTGACCTTTGGCCACGACGAGCGCGACAAGCTCGCTTCCGTCGACCGCAAGTTCGCCAGCACGGGCAAGGTGCAATTCTCGGCCAATGGCAAGCGCTATCAGAAGCAACAGTTTTCGGCCAGCCCGATTCCGGCCAATGCCACCGATGACAATGGCCAGCTGATCAGCCCTTACCAGAAGGCCAACGGCTCCTGCCCGGACAAGACGTTCCGCGTGATCGAACCGTATAACGACGGCAGCGGCCTGGTCGATGACTACTGCGGCTACGACTTCACCAAGGACCTGGAAATCTATCCGGAGCGCAAGCGTGACAACTTCATGGCATCGGGCACCTTCAAGATCGCCGGCCAGGAAGTGTATGCGGACGTATTGCTGTCACGCACGAAACAAACTTCGCGTATCGCCCCCGTGCCTGGGGCGATCGCTGTCGATGCAGGCACGCCGCTGCATGACAAGTATTTAGTGCCAGCTGGTATTACCGGCGACAGCACGGCTTTTTACCGGCTGTTCGACATGGGCCAGCGTACCTCGAAAGATACGGCCGATTTTGCCAGTGTGGTGGTCGGCACGCGCGGCATTCTGGCCGGTTGGGACTATAACGCTGCTTATAACTTTTCCGAAAGCCGCGTAAAAGGCAGTATTTCCGGCTATCCTGGTGCCATTGCTGTCAATAATCTCACATCGAGCGGCCTGCTCGATCCCTTCGTCGGCCCGGGCAAGCAGTCCACCGCGGCACAGGAAGCCATCAAGGCTGCCGCGTATACCGGTTACTGGGATGGCGGCACTTCGCGCCTGCAAACGATTAACCTGAATGGCTCGACGGAACTGCGCCGACTGCCTGGCGGCGCGATGATGCTGGGCATGGGAGTCAACATCAATCGCGAAGAATTCTCCGCGAAGCCAAGTCCGTTTGCGCAAGGCATCCTGGCCGACCCCGTGAAGGGCACCTTGTGCGGCGGCACGACAGGACTGGAGTGCGACCAGCGTTTCGGCGATGCGGCCAGCAGCCAGCCGTACAGCGCCAGCCGTACGTCGAAGGGCATTTTTGGCGAAGTCATCGCGCCTGTGCTGAAAGAGCTGGAATTGGGCGCGGCCTTGCGTTTCGATGAATTCTCGGACTTCGGCGGCGCCACCACGGCCAAGGCCAGTTTTAAATGGACGCCGGCACCCACCTTGCTGATCCGCGGCTCTGTCGGCAACGGTTTCCACGCACCGACAGTGCCGCAAGTCAACGCCCTGCAGCGCGGCTATGGTGTCACCAGCGAGAAGTACACGTGCACGCCGGCACTGCAGGCGATCGCCACGCGTCTGAATGCACAATGCCAGCCAGGCAATCGCCAGTACGACCAGCTGGCCGGCGGCAACCGCGAGTTGCAGCCTGAGAAATCGAAACAGGCGACCATCGGCTTCCGCTACGAGCCGATCAGCGCCATTACCCTGGGCGCCGACCTGTGGCATGTGCAGATCCGCGATTCCTTCGGTCAGTTGACCGAACAGCTGGTATTCGGCAATCCGTCCAACTTCCCGAAATCCTGGGGCGTCAACAAGGACGTGGGCACGGGTACCACCTACCTGGCCTTCCTGGCGGACAACCAGAATCTGGGCAAGTCGTTTGCCACCGGTGTCGATATCGATATCAGCGCCCGTTACCGTTCCGGCATTGGCCTGTTCACGTCGCAGCTGAACGCGACGCAAATGCTGCGCGAGGATGTGCAGCTGGAACGCGGCGGCAAGTATTATTCGGCGCTGGGCAACTTCGCCGATCTGGGGACGGTGACTTTCCGCACGCGCGGCCAGTGGACGAATACCCTGAAAACGGGCAACTGGGCCAACTCGCTGACGGTCAACTTCCTGTCCGGCTACAAGGACCAGGAAACGTCGGTCGATGTACTTGACGCTTCGGGCGCCGTGACGGGCCAGGAAAAGATCCGCATGCAGGTCGGTTTCTATTCGACGCTCGACTGGCAAACGGTGTGGACGCCAAGCAAGAGCTGGGTCCTCACCGCCGGCGTGCTGAACTTGACCGACAAGAGTCCGCCATTCGTGCCATCGACGTCCGGCGCGAACCGCGGCCAGCAATTCGGCTATGACGACCGCTATTACGATCCGCGCGGCCGTACCGGCTACCTGAATGCCTCGTACAAGTTTTAAAGAGCGGGAGCAGGCATAAAAAAAACCGGCACTGTGAACTCAGTGCCGGTTTTTTTTCGTCCCGCCTGCAGGCAGAGGCTGGCGTAGCTTAGCCGCGCGCCGCCATCGACAGCGCCACCGCCTCGGCCACCTTGATGCCATCGACGGCCGCCGACAGGATGCCACCCGCATAGCCGGCGCCTTCGCCTGCGGGGAAGAGGCCCCGTGTATTCAGGCTTTGCAGGTCGTCGTCGCGGCGCTTGATGCGGATCGGCGACGAGGTGCGCGTTTCAACACCCGTCAGCACGGCGTCGGCCTTGTAATAGCCCTTGATCTGCTTGTTGAACGCCGGGAAGGCTTCGCGCAGGGCCGTGATCGCGTATTCGGGCAAGGAGGGCGCCAAGTCCGTCAGATGCACTGCCGGCTTGTACGACGGTACCACGCTGCCGAATTCCGTCGAGGCGCGGCCAGCCACGAAGTCGCCGACCAATTGTCCAGGGGCATCGTAGTTGCCGCCGCCCAAGGCAAATGCGCGCTCCTCCAGCTCGCGCTGCAGGGCGATGCCGGCCAGCGGGTCGCCCGGGTAATCGGCCGGCGTGATGCCGACGACGATGGCGCTGTTGGCGTTGCGCTCGTTGCGCGAGTACTGGCTCATGCCGTTCGTCACCAGGCGGCCCGGTTCCGAGGCGGCGGCCACCACCGTGCCGCCCGGGCACATGCAGAAGCTGTAGACGGAGCGGCCATTGCTGGCGTGATGCACGAGCTTGTAGTCGGCCGCGCCCAGGATAGGGTGGCCGGCGCTGGGGCCGAAGCGGCAGCTGTCGATCAACGATTGCGGGTGTTCCACGCGGAAGCCGATGGAGAACGGTTTCGCTTCGATGTACACGCCGCGGCGGTGCAGCATCTCGAAGGTGTCGCGCGCGCTGTGGCCGATGGCCAGCACGACGTGGTTGCTGGCGATGGTTTCGCCATTGTCCAGCACCACGCCGCGCACCTGGCCGCCATCGCTGCCCGGCTCGATGTCGAGATCGACCACTTTGCTGCTGAAGCGGTATTCGCCGCCCAGCCGTTCGATATTCGCGCGCATTTCTTCCACCATCTTGACCAGGCGGAAGGTGCCGATGTGCGGCTTGCTCACGTACATGATTTCTTCGGGCGCGCCGGCCTTGACGAATTCCGTCAGCACCTTGCGGCCGTAGTGCTTGGGATCCTTGATCTGGCTGTACAGTTTGCCGTCCGAGAAGGTGCCGGCGCCGCCTTCGCCGAACTGCACGTTCGATTCCGGGTTCAGTTCGCGCTTGCGCCAGAAACCGAAGGTGTCGACCGTGCGCTCGCGCACCTGCTTGCCCCGTTCCAGGATGAGGGGGCGCAAGCCCATCTGTGCCAGGATCAGCGCCACGAACAGGCCGCAGGGGCCCGTGCCGATGACGATGGGGCGCGGTTCATTGGTATGGCCGGCCAGCTGTTCGCCGCCGGCGACGAATTTATAGTCGGTATCGGGCGCAGGCATCAGGTGGATATCGTGGCCCAGGCGCGCCAGCACGGCCGCTTCATTCTTGACGTCCACGTGCAGCGAGTAAATCAACACCACGGCGCTGCGCTTGCGCGCGTCATAGCTGCGCTTGAAGACGGTAAAGCCGAGCAGCTCATCCGCGGCAATGCCGAGGCGCGCCAGAATGGCGGCGGGCAGGGCCGCTTCGTCGTGTTCGAGGGGGAGTTTTACTTCGTTGAGTCGCAACATGGTGTGTATTTTTAAAAATTGCCGGGCTCCGTATCTAGCGGAGAGTGTGCGGTGCCGCGTGACGGCATCCGGGCGCTATTTTACCTCCACATCGTTTACTGCTTCGTTTATCCGGACTTTTTTTTGGGGTGTAACAGGCGGCAGTACCGTCTGTTCGCATGGTCGCCACCGTGCCGTGGCGCGATATGGCGGCGTTTCCTGGCTGCTACAAACTGGTGCAAAATCGGCGCGTTGCTGGTGCATCCGCCGCCCCTTGTTGGGGCGTGCAAATCGGGGCCAAATTTTCCCCGTAATTTGTGTTGCTTTTTTGTTGTGGCTGCTTGATTTTGTTGACGCCTTGCCATTGCGTGTGATTTGATAGTGTTTTGTTTCTTGCAGGTGCAATTCTGTATCTTTGCTTCGTACGCATTGAAGGAAATGAGCAGCGCTGCCTCTTGCCGCTGTCGCGTCCTCAATGGAATGCGGGATTTATTTTTGAGATAATGACAGGAGATATGGAACTGTCCTGAAAAAATATGATTGATTTATTGCGGGATGGATGTGCAATATATCCGACCTCGTCCCGTAAAATAATTTCGTCTTGCGCGTCATTTATTTTCCGGGCTTTTTATATTCATATTTTTTAGAAACAACTCTTCCTGCAGCATTCTGATGCCATTGGTGCAAAGCCACTGTTTGCAGGCATTCCAAGTAAATTTGATTATCGTCCGCGAGTGTTTTCATTCAGCCTGGATGCGCTTCTGCTCGTCTATTTTTTGTATAAATTGAAGTGTTGCGCCAACAGAACAGTTTTTCTAATTTTATTGACCAGTCCGTTTCAATATGTTCCGATGTGTCATTCTGTTTATTTTGCGTATGCAAAGTGGATCGAGAGGATGCCTTGTATGAAGGGATTACAAGGTGATGAGAGTAAAAAGCGTTCAAAAACGCATAAGTGTGAGTGATAAACTCCTTTACCAAAGCAGTAATACTGCGCTCATAAATAAATAGGGAATGACATGTTGAGAAAAACTGTAATAGCACGTGCATTAACGATCGCTTTCAGCGCATCGGTATTGAGCGCTGCGATTGTTCCAACGGTAATGGCACAGTCGAATGCCACGGGCAATATCATCGGCAAGATCGCGCCGGATGCCAGCGCATCGGTGCAGATCGTCGGTGCTGACAATGGCTTCAAACGGACCATTTCGCCCGATGCAAGCGGTACTTTCCGCATCACCTCCCTGCCAGTTGGCAACTACAAGGTGACCCTGCTGAAAGGCTCTTCCGTCGTCAGCTCGCAGGATGTGGAAGTGCGCATCGGCCAGGAAAGCGAAGTGGCGCTGCAGCAAGTGCAAACCGTGAACGTGACGAGCCGCCGCCGCGCGATCGATGTCACCAGTTCCAACTCCGGTTCTTCCTTCAATTCGCGCGAACTGGCTACCCTGCCATTGGCGCCTACGGTTGCCAACATCGTGCAATTGGCTGGCGGCACCACGCGCGCCGACTCGCGCTACGGCAACAACGCCGCCAGCTTCGGCGGCTCCAGCGCGTCGGAAAATGCGGCGTACATCAACGGTTTCCCCGTCACCAACAGCCTGTATCAGGTTGGTTACTCTTCCCTGCCTTTCGGCTCGATTGCTGAAGCGCAAATCATCACCGGCGGCTACGGCGCCGAATTCGGACGTTCGACGGGTGGCGTGGTCAACATCACCACCAAGAGCGGTACGAATAACTGGGAATTCGGCGCCGGCTTTACCTACGCGCCTGATTCGCTGCGCGGCAAAGCCAAGAACATCATGTTCCCGAATACGGGTGCCAATCCCAAGACGGATGGCAAGATCTACAACTACCGCGAAGGCGACAAGCTGACCGAGAAGGTCTATAACGCCTATGTCAGCGGCCCGCTGATCAAGGACAAGCTGTTCATCTATCTGGGTGGCGAATTTACCAAGATGGACCGCGAAACGGCGCGTCTGGCATCGACCAGCCAAGTGAACAACCAGACCGGCTGGCTGGTGCAGAAATCCGATGTGCCGCGTTATATCGCCAAGATCGACTGGAATATCACCGACAACAACCGCCTCGAATACACGCACATTTCGGACGAGTCGAATGTCAACGATCAATACTACGGCTTCAACTACGACACCAAGCAGCGCGGCTATGTGCAGAACGGCGGCGCCAGATTCAAGAACTATTCGGCAGGCGTGCTGTTCCTCAACGCCACCGGTGCCGCGCTGGCGGCAGCCCAGGGCTCGAACATCGACATCCTCAAGCTGACCAGCTATGTGACCGACGATCTGACCGTGCAAGCCCTGGTTGGCCAGGCGAAGACGCAACGCGAGCAAAATCCGTTCGGCTACATTCCAGGCTTGCGTCCAATCGTCGTTAGTTCTCCAGAGTTTAAGGTACCAGGCCTGAATTATTCGCCTAGCCAAGTGCAGGGTTTCAGCTCGGCCCTGCTGCGCGACGGCGCGCAAGACACCAACCGCGGTTATCGCCTGGATCTGGAATACAAACTGGCCAAGCAGCATACGATACGCGGCGGTCTTGACCACAACAAGATCAATGCCCTGAACGGTACGGAAGCGGCTGGCGGCGGTACCTGGACGTATCTGAAAACCGATCCGAACACCGTATTGTCTGGCCACAATATCTCGCCGGCAGCTGGCGGCGGTTATGGCACCCAAGGTTACTACGTGCGTGAAAACCTGCAGCGCGGCGGCTCCACCCCGACCGTCGAGCAGTCGGCGCAATACATCGAGGATCGCTATCAGGCCACCGAAAACCTGGTCGTGACCCTGGGCTTGCGCAATGAGTCGTTCAAGAACATGAACGGTATCGGCGAAACCTTCGTGGAACAGAAAAACATGCTGGCACCGCGTTTGAATGCGGCCTGGAATGTGTATGGCGACGGTTCCCTGAAAGTCTTCGGTACGGCTGGCCGCTACTTCATGCAATTGCCGGCCAACATGGCCGTACGTTTTGCCGGCGCTTCGCTGAACACCGACCGCTTCTACACCTACACGGGCGTCAACCCGACCACGGGCGCACCGCTGGGCTTGAACCCGATCAGCAATGTCGTGTCGGCTAACAATGAATTTGGCCAGGAAAAACGCGCCAATGAGCTGGCTTCGACCAACTTGAAGGCCCACTTCCAGGACGAGATCAACCTGGGCTTCGAGAAGGCGCTGACGCCTGACTTCAACGGCGGTATCAAGTTCACCTATCGCAAGCTGAAAAACACGATCGATGACTACTCGGATCCACGCGCCATTTCGGCCAAGCTGACAGGCGCTGAAAAAGAGTACTTCGACGATCATGGCTGGAACGGCGCCCTGTTCAATCCAGGCAAGGACAACACCTTCATGATCCCGGTGGGACCAAACGGTGCACAGCGCGCGGTGACGATTACGGCTGCCGATGCCGGCTTCCCGGAAAAAGCCAAGCGTACCTATACGGCGCTGGAATTCATGCTCGAACATCCGATGCGCAATGGCTGGTACGGCAAGATGAACTACACCTGGTCGCGCAGCGAAGGCAATCAGGAAGGTCAGACCAAGTCGGATAACGGCCAGGCCGACGTGGGCTTCAGCTCGGGATGGGACTTCCCTGAGACGATGATCAACGGCAGCGGCTTGTTGCCGAACAACCGTACGCACCAGTTGAAAACCTATGGCTACTATGAGTTCACGAGCCAGTTCGGCGTCGGTGGCAACTTGCTGGTGGCAACGGGCCGTCCTATGTCGCGTACTTGCAATATCCCAGCGTCCATGGATCAACAGGGCTTGGGCTTGTCGCAATACGGTTCGATCTTCTTCCTGTGCCCAACCGGCCCGAACGGCCGTGGCGCTTACGGCACGCTGCCAACGGAAATGCGCCTGGACTTGAACTTCATCTACAAGCCAGAGCAGATCAAGGGCATCGTGTTTAAAGTCGACGTGCTGAACGCAACCAACCGTCAAGTGGCGCAATCGATCGACGAGGCTTACAACACCAGCGCCGCTGGTACTGCCGTCAGCACGACCGCCGGCATGGTCAACTCCTACTCGAGCCCGCGCACCGTGCGCTTGTCGGCCCAGTACAGCCACAAGTTCTGATGTGATTCCCTCCTTGCCGGTTGACAGTCGTCAGCCGGCGGAGACGGGGATGCACGGACGGACGGATACAGCAAAGGCATCATCAGTCATGCCAGTAAAATGCCCCGCAAGCTGCAAAGCTTGCGGGGCATTTGTTTTGGCGGCACGCTCGGTGCCTGATCGTCGTACGCTGGCTTACATCCCGCCCCACAAGGCGCCCAAGGTGGCCAGCGCCGTCAGGCCCGCCGTTTCCGTGCGCAGGATGCGCGGCCCCATAGCCAGGCCGATGGCGCCGACGGCCAGGGCCGCCTTTTCTTCCGCTTCCGAAAATCCCCCTTCCGGCCCCACCATCACGGTGATCGCCTGCGGCGGCTGGTGACGCGCCCAGTCGGCCAGCGACTGCTCCGCACGCGGCGTCAGGATGATGCGTTTATGTAAATCCTGCTGGCTGCTCCAGCTATTAAAATCTTGTAATGGCGCCAGCTGCGCCAGGCGGTTGCGCCCGCATTGTTCCGATGCGGACACGATGATCGCTTGCCAATGGGCCAGTTTTTTCTCCGCCCGCTCGGCGGACAGGCGCACGACGCAGCGTTGCGCCGCCAGCGGCACGATGCCGGCCGCGCCCAGTTCGATGGCTTTTTCGATGATCCAGTCCATTTTGGACGCTTCCGGCAGCGCTTGTGCCAGGGTCACGGCGTAGGGCAGTTCCGCTTCGCGCGCCGTGTGGGACTTCAGTTCGGCGCTGGCGCGTTTTTTCTCGACGTTGCACAAGACAGCCGTGTACTCGCCGCCCTCGCCGTTGAAGACGGTGATGGCCTCGCCCGGCATAAGGCGCACCACATGGACGTGGTGGGCGACGGCGTCGGGCAGAGCGATGGTGGCGCCTATGGCGAGTGGCTGGGGACAGAAAAAACGCGGCATGCAACATCCTGGCGGAGAGAAACAATGGGAGGTGCCGCGCCGCGCGCGGGTGGGGCGCGCGCGGCAGCGACTCGAGAGTGCAATTTTAGTGCCGCTGCGCGCGGCCGGGGGAAATTCTTGCCGCTGGGCCTGCGCGGCGCATCCGGGACGGGAAATTGCGTGGAGATAACAAGCTGACTAAAACGAAATGTTGTTTTTTGATTTCATAAATCATTGCATTATTGACAGTGATACTTTTGGCGTGGTTTGATGACTATACAAGTTGTGTTGAACGACATCAATTGTTTCCAGCAATGTCGTCCGTGATGTGATTCGGTATGGCATGGGGAGACGCCGCACGTTTCAATGCCCGGGCCTATGACCCCGGGCGCGTTGCGGCCAGCTTAAATTGGTTGGACAAGCATGCCACTGTAGCGGGAGGGGCCTTGCAGTTTTTCGCAAGACCATGAGAGATTTAAGTGATTATAAAAATACAAACTAATCGCTTATCAAGTGATATCAGGGATCATGAAAAGGAATAAGTTATGATGTTTCGCGAAAAAAAGAGTGTGCAGGTGGTGAGATTGGCGTTGGCCGCGTTCGCCGGCGTCGCAACGATGAGCGTGCATGCGCAGGAAGCGATCGATGCGCCGGTGCCTAAGGTGCAGCGCGTCGAAATCACCGGTTCGAGTATCAAACGCATCGAAGCCGAAGGTATTTCCCCGATCACCGTGATGACGCGCGAATCGATTGCCCGTTCGGGCGCGACGTCGGTGCTGGATCTGATGCGCAACCTGACTTCTGCTGGCGGTAACGGCGGTGAGCTGGCGACATCGAGTTCCTTCCGAAACGGCGCCACCAGCGTCTCGCTGCGCGGTCTGCCGACCCTGATTCTGTTGAACGGCTATCGCCTGCCGGCGTCCGGTTCGGACGATTATAGCGGCCAGACCTCCGTCGATCTGAACGCCATTCCGCTGTCGGCCATCGAGCGCATCGATGTGCTCAAGGACGGCGCCTCGGCCATCTACGGCACCGATGCCGTCGGCGGCGTCATCAACTTCATCCTGCGCAAGGATTACCAGGGCTTGACTCTCGACGCCAGCACCGGTTCGACCACCTATGGCGACGGGCAAAACCATAAGGTGTCCGTGTCCGGCGGTTTCGGCGACCGTGACGCACAGAAATTCAACGTGACTTATTCGGCCTCGTACGAAAAAACCAAGGCTATCCACGGCGTCGACCGCGATTGGGCGAACAGTACCGATTTCACCGGCCACAAGGGCGGCCTGTATCAGGGTGGCGTGTACGGCGCCAAGGGCCGCGATCCCGGCACCATATCGCTTGGCGGTTCGCAGCGCATGCCCGATCCGGAGTGCGACGCGGCCCACAGCAAGCCCTATCCGGATGCGCCGGAATGGGTGGCTGGGCCGAATCGCAGCTCCTGCATGTATTCCGCCGCTGAGTCGATAGACCTGGTGCGCCCGTCCACACGCTACGGCGGGGCGGTCACGGCGAACTGGGATTTGACGCCGGATGTATCGCTGTTCGCCAATCTGTTTTACAACCACTTCGACACGCGCGTCCAAGGTTCGCCTGCCTGGATCCAAAATGCCGACCGCTCCGGCGTGCTGCGTGTGGCGGCGAACAACCCCTTCAATACCTACGGCGTGCCGGTCAATATCCGCCGCCTCTTCCCTGCCGCCGAGGGTGGTACGGGCACCAATGTAGACACCACCTGGCTGGTTGGCGGCGCCACCGGCCGCGTAGCCAACTGGGATTGGACCGTGTCTGTGGGCCACAGCCAGGAGAAGGGCGAAACGCGCGTGTACGGCTCCTTCATGCACGATAAATTGCAGAGTTACCTGGCGCAGGGCAAGTTCAACCCCTTCGGCGGCAACCATAATTCGGAGCAGATCATCAACGAACTGACGGCCGACCAGTACACCAAGACCAAGTCCTCGACGGATTTTGCCAAGGTGACTGCTTCCAGCGAATTTGGCCAACTGCCCGGCGGCAAGATCGGTGTGGCCGTCGGTGCCGAGTACAAGCGCGAGAAGCTCAGCTACGATCCGTCGCAGGCTTGGCGCGATGGCGCAATCGGCATCTATTCGACCCTGCGCGGCATCGACGGCTCTGAGTCGCTCGGCGCCGTGTTCGGCGAGTTGGCCCTGCCGCTGCTGAAAAACCTGGAAGCGCAGGCGGCCGTCCGCTATGATCGCTACCAGTTGGCTGGCGGTACCACCAACCCGAAGCTTGGCCTGCGCTGGACCGCCTTGCCGACCTTGATGTTCCGCACCAGCTACAGCACCGGTTTCCGCGCGCCGACACTGTCGCAGCGCTTTAACGAAGGCCGCGGCGGTTTCGTCGCGACCAAGGATCCGAAGCGTTGCATCGTGGGTGACGCGTATTTTGACACCGCTTGCAGCGGTTCGGCGCTGTCTCTGCTGTCCGGCACGAAGGATTTGAAGCCCGAAAAATCGAAGCAGTTCAACCTGGGCGTGGTCGCCGAACCGATCAAGAACCTGACGCTGGGTTTAACCTACTGGAATATCAAGTGGAACGATCGCGTCGAGAATCTTGACAACGAAACCGTGTTGGCGGGCGAGGATGGTCAGTACAAGGACGCCGTCACGCGCTATGCCGTCACGGCGGAAGACCAAGAGAAGTATAACGCGCTGAGCGCCGCCCAGCGCGCGACGCTGGGTCCGTTGGTAGGTCGCCTGAAGCAGCTGCAGGTTGGCCTGATCAATCGCAGCAAGGTCGTCACCGACGGTCTGGATGTCGAAGCGTCGTACACGCTGCGCACGGCCGAGATGGGGCGTTTCAAGGTGTTCGGCGAGGCGAGCTACACGCTGTCCTACAACCGCACGCTGCTGCCTGATGATCCGGCGATCAATTGCCCCAACAACACGGCTTGCGAGGCAGGTGAATACGGCTATCCTAAGCTGCTGGCCAAGCTGGGTGTCAACTGGGACCGCGGTGCTTGGGCGGCGACGACGAGCGCCAACTTCACTTCGCATTACCACGTGGACCGGACACCGTCGGCGACGATCAACCTTTACTACGACGAGTACGCGAACGGCCTGATGATCCCGAGCGCGACCCTGGTTGACGCCTCGCTGTCCTACAGCGGCTTCAAGAACCTGGTGCTGCGTGGTGGCGTCAATAACGTGTTCGACCGTGCGCCGGCATTCGATCCATCGTCGAACATCGGCTACGACACCGCCTACGGCAATCCGCGTGGCCGCTACATCTACATGTCGGCGTCGTACTCCTTCAAATGACGTGAGGGTGGACTGACAGGCGGGGCGGGCCGATTTGCGGCGCGCCCCGCAGCGGCGTACGTCGCGAAAAACCGGGCCTGGCCCGGTTTTTTTTCGCCCCTGCCGGGCGCAAGCGGCACAAGCTGCGGCGGCGCGCGTTGCGCGGTTTGATTTTTCCCCTTGCTGGTCTGGTAAAATACATAGCTCTGACTGCGCCCAGCTGCGCTGCAAACGAATTTAAACTCCGCGACTGACCCACACCATCATGACAACTACGCTCCCGACTACCAAAATGGCCAATGCGATCCGCGCACTGGCAATGGACGCTGTACAAAAGGCCAATTCCGGCCATCCAGGCATGCCGATGGGCATGGCCGAGATCGCAGTTGCCCTGTGGAGTGGTCACTATCGCCACAATCCCGCGAACCCGAAATGGCAAAACCGCGACCGTTTCCTGTTGTCGAACGGCCACGGCTCGATGCTGCACTACGCGCTGCTGCACCTGACGGGCTACGACCTGTCGATGGATGACATCAAGGCCTTCCGCCAGATGCATTCGAAAACCCCGGGTCACCCGGAAGTCGATATCACGCCCGGCGTGGAAACGACCACCGGCCCGCTGGGCCAGGGCATTGCCAACGCCGTCGGCATGGCCCTGTCGGAGCAATTGCTGGCCGCTGAATTCAACAAGCCTGGCCACGACATCGTCAACCACTACACCTACGCCTTCGTCGGCGATGGTTGCCTGATGGAAGGTATTTCGCACGAAGTGTGCGCACTGGCCGGCACCCTGGGCCTGAATAAACTGATCGCCCTGTACGATGACAACGGCATTTCCATCGACGGCAAAGTCGAAGGCTGGTTCACGGACGACACCCCGGCCCGCTTCGAAGCGTACGGCTGGAACGTCATCCGCGCCGTCGACGGTCACGATGTGGCCGCCGTCGCCGCCGCCATCGCCGCCGCCAAGACCGCATCGAAGCCAACCCTGATCTGCTGCAAGACCATCATCGGCAAGGGTTCGCCGAACCTGCAAGGCGGCGACAAGGTCCACGGCGCCGCGCTGGGCGACAAGGAAATCGCTGCCGTGCGCGAATACATCGGCTGGGATGCCGCCCCGTTCGAAATGCCGGCCGACGTGTACGCCGCGTGGGACGCCAAGAAGCAGGGCGCCCTGCTGGAAGCGGACTGGAACGAGCGCTTTGCCGCCTACAGCCGCGAATTCCCGCAGCAAGCCGCTGAACTGACCCGCCGCATGCAAGGCGAACTGCCACAGGCATTCGAAGCGGCCCTGAGCGCCGCCATCGCGTCCTGCGTCGAGAAGAAAGAAAACATCGCTACCCGCAAGGCCAGCCAGAACGCCATCCAGGCACTGGCTTCGTCGCTGCCGGAATTCCTCGGCGGCTCGGCCGACCTGACCGGTTCGAACCTGACCAACTGGAAAGAGTGCGTGGCCGTGCGTTCGGGCCAGCCTGGCAACCACATCAACTACGGCGTGCGCGAATTCGGCATGAGCGCCATCATGAACGGCATCACCCTGCACGGCGGCTACATCCCGTTCGGCGCCACGTTCCTGACGTTCTCCGACTACAGCCGCAATGCCCTGCGCATGGCCGCCCTGATGAAACTGCGTTCGATCTTCGTGTTTACCCACGATTCGATCGGCCTGGGCGAAGACGGCCCGACGCACCAATCGGTCGAGCACGTCTCGTCGATGCGCCTGATCCCGAACCTGGACAACTGGCGTCCATGCGACACTGTCGAGTCGGCTGCCGCCTGGGGCGCCGCCGTGCGCCGCAAGGATGGCCCGTCGACCCTGATCTTCTCGCGCCAGAACCTGCCGTACCAGGAGCGTAGCGCCGAACAGATCGAGAACATCTACCGCGGCGGCTATGTGCTCAACGACGTGCTTGAGCCCAAGGCGATCCTGATCGCCACCGGTTCCGAAGTGGAACTGGCCGTCGCCGCCGCCAGCGCGCTGGCCTCGGAAGGCATCAACGTGCGCGTCGTGTCGATGCCGTCGACCGATGTCTACGACCGCCAGGACGCCGCCTACAAGGCCAGCGTGCTGACGAAAGGTGTGCCGCGCGTGGCCATCGAAGCGGGCGTGACCAGCTTCTGGTACAAATACGTGGGCCTGGAAGGCGCCGTGGTCGGTATCGACACGTTCGGCGAATCGGCGCCGGCTGGCGTGCTGTTCAAGCACTTCGGCTTCACGGTCGAGAACGTCGTCGCCAAGGTGAAAGCCGTTATCGCTGGCTAATATTGATTTTTAACGGTCCTGGCGATGTTGTCGCCGGGGGCGTGCATGTACCTTCTTTTTTAATCAGGAGCAGAGTATGACGATCAAAGTTGCAATCAATGGCTACGGCCGCATCGGCCGTAATGTGTTGCGCGCTTTCTACGAAGGCGGCAAGAAACAGGATATCCAGATCGTTGCCATCAACGACCTGGGCGATGCCAAATCGAACGCCCACCTGACCCGCTACGACACTGCGCACGGCAAGTTCCCGGGCACGGTCACCGTCGAAGGCGACAACATGATCGTCAATGGCGATCCGATCCGCGTATTCGCACAGCGCAATCCTGCTGAAATCCCATGGGGCGAGCTGGGCGTGGACGTCGTGCTGGAATGCACGGGCTTCTTCACCACCAAAGAGAAGGCTTCGGCTCACTTGAAGGGCGGCGCGAAAAAAGTCATCATCTCGGCACCCGGCGGCAAAGACGTCGATGCGACCGTCGTGTTCGGCGTGAACCACTCGGTGCTGAAATCGACCGACACCGTCATCTCGAACGCGTCGTGCACCACCAACTGCCTGGCACCGCTGGTCAAGCCATTGAACGACGCCATCGGCATCGAAACGGGCCTGATGACCACCGTGCACGCCTACACCAACGACCAGGTGCTGTCCGACGTGATGCATGAAGATCTGCGCCGCGCCCGTTCGGCCACCATGAGCATGATCCCGACCAAGACGGGCGCCGCCGCCGCCGTGGGCCTGGTGCTGCCTGAGCTGAATGGCAAGCTGGACGGCTTCGCCATCCGCGTGCCGACCATCAACGTGTCGCTGGTCGACCTGTCCTTCATCGCCAAGCGCGACACCACCGTGGAAGAAGTCAACGCGCTGATGAAAGCCGCGTCGGAAGGCGCCCTGGAAGGCATCCTGACCTACCAGACCGAACCGCTGGTCTCGATCGACTTCAACCACAACCCGGCTTCGTCGAACTTCGATTCGACCCTGACCAAGGTGTCGGGCCGTCTGGTGAAAGTATCGTCGTGGTACGACAATGAGTGGGGTTTCTCGAACCGCATGCTCGACACCACCGTCGCACTGATGTCGGCCAAGTAATTTTGTGACCGCATAAGAAAAAACGCCCTTCGGGGCGTTTTTTTATTCATGGCTGTGCGAATAAAAACGGCGCCGGTAGAAGCGCCACAAGACGCGCAAGTCGCGCAGCACGGGCACGCCCGATAGCAGGGTCAGCACGCCGGCGAGCAGGATGGTGGCGGCGGGAAAGCCGATGTGCTTGAAGGCCAGTGCGCCGCTGACGCCGCCGATGAAGAAGCAGCTGATCAGCAGGCTGTGCGTCCTGAGCTTGCCGCGGTTGACCTTGACCATGCGGTCCGGCAGGTGGCGCCGGTTGTAATACGCCATCTTGCCCAGTTCGATGCCGATGTCGGTGGACAGCCCCGTCACATGCGTGGTGCGGATGACGGCGCCCGAAATCTTGGTGATGATGGCGTTCTGCAAGCCCATGACAAAGCACAGCAGCAAGATGGTGACGGGGCCCAGCACGTCGGGCATGGCGGCCAGGTAATTGCCCGTCAGGCCGAACAGCAGCAACAGCGCCGCTTCCAGCAGCAGGCTGGCGGCAAACTGGCTGTGCAGCCGGCGCCGCTTGCCCCAGTTCACCATGATGGCCGTGACGGCCGCGCCGCTGACAAAGGCCAGCCAGGCGCCCAGCGCGGCCAGGGCTACCGTGACGTTGCCCAGCGCCAGGTCGTCCGCCATGCCCGAGACGATGCCCGTCATGTGCGAGGTATAGCCGCCGATGGCAAGAAAGCCGCCCGCGTTGACGGCGCCCGCCACCAGCGCCAGCACGCAGCCCAGCTGCAGATTGGCTTGCGTATCGCGCGCCGATCCGCTCAGACGGGACAGGTAATGGAGCGGCATGCGGGCGCGTTTTCCTCTTGCCGTGGCTTATTTATAGATGCCGGAACCGACGATCATATTGTCGACCCGTTCGATGTAGCCGGATTTTTGTTCGACCACCTTGGTCAGGGGGTTGGGCCACTTGAAGTCTACCCAGCCGCGTCCGGCCGGCGTGCTGGCCGTGGCGATCAGCGACTTGATGACGGCCTTGCCTTCATTGTCCTTCAGGTCGATCAGGTTCTTGCCGACCATCTTGGGATTGTTGCCGTGCGCCAGGGTGACGCCATTCATGTCGTACACATAAATGTACAGGTCACGGTCATGGAAGCTGGTGTTGGCGGGATCGGCAATGGCGGCAAAGGCCTTTTCCTTGCCGTCGGCCTTGATCATGGCCACGGCGCGCTTGGTCATGGCGATGGCTTCATCCGCGCTGCCTCTGGGGGCGGCCCATGCCGTTGCCGGCATGGCGCAAAGGATGAAACTGGCAACGAGGGCGTGGATGCCCGTTTTTACACTTGCCGTTTTTACACTTGTCTTCATACGCTGTCTCCTGGTATGGGCAACCCCGGCGCGGCCTGTTGTACGGCACCACTGGGAAGTGGAGTTGCCTGTACGTATCATACGCCGGCGCCGGGCTTATGCAATCGTTGCGGGAAAGATCGTGTGCCACAGGCGCATCACGTTGTCCGCATGCACGCGCACCCGCTCCGGTTCCACCCGGGCCAGGTCCTGCCCTTGCAGGCGCAGCTGATGCTGCAGCTTGCGCAGCGTGCGGTAGGCGTCGGCAACCGAAGCGGCCAGGCCGGCGTCGATCAGGCCCAGCTCGCCGCACAGGCGCAGCAGGGCGATATTGCCCGAGTTGGCCGTCAGCTGCGGATACTGCGCCGCATGCTGCAGCACCAGGTATTGCACCATGAACTCGATGTCGATCATGCCGCCCGGATCCTGTTTCAGATCAAAGCTGCCGGGACGGGGCGGATGCGCATCGAGCATCTTCTTGCGCATGGCCACCACTTCACCCTTGAGCGGACCGTTTTCCGGGCGCTCCTTGCGCAGGATCGTGTCGCGGATGCGCTCGAAATGCTTGCCGATGCTGACGTCGCCCGCGCAAAAGCGCGCGCGCGTGAGCGCCTGGTGTTCCCACACCCAGGCCGCGCTGCTCTGGTAGCGCTCGAACGCCTGCACGCTGGACACCAGCATGCCGGAGGCGCCGTCGGGGCGCAGCGCGATGTCGATGTCGAACAGGATGCCGGCCGAAGTGTGCGAGGTCATCCAGGTGATGAAACGCTGCGCCAGCTTGGCGTACAGGCCGGGCGCTTCCTGGTCGTCGTCGTCGAACAGGAAGATGACGTCAAGGTCGGAGACATAGCCCAGTTCTTTGCCGCCCAGCTTGCCATATGCGATGACGGCGAATTTCGGCACCTCGCGGTGGCGCGCAGGTAACGTTTGCCAGACGGCTTGCACGGTGGCGGCGACGATGATGTCGGCCAGCTGCGACAGGTAATCGGCCAGCTTTTCCACGCTCAGGTCGCCCGCCAGGTCTTGCGCCAGGCACTGGAACAGCTGCGCGTGGTGCATTTCACGCAGGATATCCATCTGCCGCTCCGTGTCGCCGGGGGCGTCGTCGAGCTGGCGCTGCAGGTCCAGCGCCAGCGCGGCCGGGTCGGGCACCGTGTTGCGGATGCGTTCATCGAGCAGCTCGTCGAGCAGGATCGGGTGCTGCGTGAGGAAGGTGGCGGCCCAGCCGCTGGCGCACACCATGCGCACCACGCGCTCGAGCGTGTGCGGGTACTCTGTCAGCAATGACAGATAAGCCGAGCGGCGCGCGATCGCTTCCAGGAAATCGAGCAGCCGGCCCAGGGTGGCCAGCTGGCTGGCATTGCCGTTGGACACGGAGCAATCGGTGATCAGGGGCAGGGCGGAATTGACGAGGGCCACCAGACGCGTGCGGCTCGCTTCGGGCAAGGATTGCAGGCGCGGTGCTTGCCACGTGGCCAGCAAACGGCGCGCGCAAGCGGCCGGTTCATGGAAACCCATGGCGGCAAAGCGCGCCTCGATGGCTTCCTGCTGGTCGGACGCGGCGCAGTCGTTCGACGTCTGCGGGTCGATGCCCGTGTCGGCCGGCGGCGTGCCGCTGCTCTTGTCGCTGAACATTTCGTCGAACTGGCCGGCGACAAACACGCGGTGCGCTTCCAGCCGGGCCAGCAGGGTAGCGACGTCGGGCAGGCCCATCATCTGCGCCACCACCAGGCGGTCGGCGTCATTCGCGGGCAGGGTGTGTGTCTGTGCATCGTCAAGATACTGCAGCCGGTGTTCGAGGTTGCGCAGGAAAGTGTAGGAACCAAGCAACTGTTCCACGATGGCCGGTTCCAGCAAGCCCTTGTCCGCCACCGTACGCAGGGTGGCGCGCGTGGAGCGCTCGCGCAGCTCGGCGTCGCGCCCACCGCGTATCAATTGGAATACTTGCGCGAGGAATTCGATTTCGCGGATACCGCCACGGCCCAGCTTGACGTTGTTGCTGCGGTCCGGGTGCAGCCGTTCCTGGCGGTTGACCTCGGCGCGGATCTGGCCGTGCATGGTGCGGATGGCGTCGATGACGCCGAAATCGAGGTAGCGGCGGAAGACGAAGGGCCGCACGATGGCGTCGAGCGCGGCGATGTCCTCCGGCTTGCCCGTCACGGCGCGCGCCTTGACCCAGGCGTAACGCTCCCATTCGCGGCCCTGCACGATCAGGTATTGCTCCACCATGCCCAGGCTGGCGGCCAGCGGACCCGAGTTGCCGTTCGGACGCAAGGCCATGTCCACGCGGAAAGTAAATCCGTCCTGTGTGATTTCGGCCAGGGCGGCGATCAGTTTCTTGCCCATGCGAATGAAAAACTCGTGGTTGGACAGGCTGCGCTGGCCCGGCAAGGTCGCTTGCGTGTCGCCATCTTCCGGATACACAAAGATCAGGTCAATATCCGACGAGACGTTGAGTTCGCCGCCGCCCTGCTTGCCCATCGCCAACACCATCAAGGCCTGTTCCTCGCCCGATTCCTCGCCGACAGGCATGCCGTGCAGGGCCACCATTTCGTCCATGATGGCGTCCACATGCGTGCGGATGGCGAAATCGGCAAAGCCCGTCATGGCCGTGACGACTTCATGCAAGTCGGCCTGACCGCCAAGATCGCGCGCGATCAGACCGCAGACAAGCAGATTGCGCAGGCGGCGCATGGCCCGCTCGGGCGGCAGCGGCGGCATGGCGGCGTTCGATTGCCCGGCCAGCGCGGCGGCAAAGTCAAGCCCGTCCAGCGGCGCGCGCACCAGTTGCGCTACCTGCGCGGCGCGCTCGGGGGCGGCGTCCAGCCAGCGCTGGTAGAAACGGGAGGCGGAGATCAAAGGCTGTGTGCTCATGGTATCGGTAAGGGTCTCGTGGATGCTGCGTGCATGTTCTTGTTTAACTTGGCTGCGAACGGCGGGGGATGCGGTAAAATTGTGCCGCCGGCCCAATACCGCCGGTAGTGCGTGCTCTTCCGAACGATGGTAAGGGAGGCTTTGCTCAGACGCAAGCGCAAGGATGCAGGCGCGCACCACGAATGCAGACGATTTTTGCCATTATTTGACGCCGGGCCAGTTTATTAGCTTATTGATGCAAAAACCGCCAGAAGCAAGCGTGACAGAGCATGTGCCCTTGGCCCTGCGCTGGCAGCGGCTGCGTGCCGCCTATCGCCTGGCCAACCTGGCCACCCACCATGTGCTGGGTTTTACCATCAAACTGGTGCTGCTCGCGTATTTCGCCTTCGCCGTGCTGTTTTTATTCCTGCGCTACGCGATCCTTCCGAATATCGATTATTACAAAGGCGATATCGAGCGGGCGGCCAGCCGCGCGCTGGGCAACCCTGTCAGCATTGCGCGTATTTATGCCTCCTGGCATGGCGTGCGGCCCAATCTCTTCTTCGGCGACGTGACCCTGCGCGACCAGGCGGGCCGCCAGGCGCTGAGCCTGCCGAGCATATCGGCCACCGTGTCGTGGTGGAGCGTGCTCGGTTCCGTGCGCTTCACTACCCTGGAAATCACGCGGCCCGACCTGGACGTACGGCGCAGCAAGGATGGCAAGCTGTATGTGGCCGGGGTGTTGATCGACAGCACGCAAGGCAGCGATGGCAAGGGCGCCGACTGGCTGCTGTCGCAGCATGACATCATTATTCGCGACGGCAAGGTGCGCTGGACGGACGAAGCGCGCGGCACGCCGGAGCTGGCTTTGTCCCAGGTCAATCTGCTGCTGCGCAACCGCTGGCGCAGCCACAGGCTGGGCTTGCAGGCCACGCCGCCCGCCAGCCTGGCCGCGCCCATCGATGTGCGCGCTCACTTCACGCATCCGCCTTTCAGCACACGCATCTCCGATGTATCGATGTGGAAGGGCGAGCTGTACGCCGACCTGAAAAACGCCGACCTGGCCGCCTGGCGCCGCTACCTCGATTACCCGTTCGAGCTGAGCCAGGGCAAGGGCGCGCTGCGCGCCTGGCTGAGCCTGGATCACGCGCGCCTGGCCGGCTTCACGGCCGACGTGGGCTTGACCGAGGTGCAGGCGCAGCTGGGCGAGCATATCGCGCCGCTCGACCTGCTGTCGGTCAGCGGACGCATTTCGGCCAAAGAAGAGCTGTCGGCGCAGGTGCCCGACGGTAAGCCCACTTTTGGCGTGAATGGCCATCAGGTGGAGTTGACGAATTTCGCGGTGGAAACCCGCGATGGCCTCAGCCTGCCGCCCACGACCTTGTCCGAGCGTTTCATCGCTGCCACGAAGCGCAAGCCGGCGCGCACGGAAATCACGGCCAAATCGCTCGATTTGCAAACCCTGGCCGCGCTGGCCGACAAGCTGCCGCTGGGCGAGCAGCAGCGCCAGCGCCTCGACGCCCTGGCACCGCGCGGGCGTTTGCAGGATTTTTCAGCGCAATGGGAAGGCGAGATGGCCACCCCCGCCAGCTACCGTCTGCGCGGCAAGCTCATCGATCTGGGCCTGAATGCGCAGCCGGCGCGCCTGGCCGTGGCGAAGACGGCGACCAGCCCCGCGCAGGCCGCCGCGCCCGCCATTCCCGGCTTCGATAAGCTCAGCGGCAGCATCGACGCCAATGACAAGGGCGGCACCATTGCCATCGACGCGCAGGACCTGGTGCTGCAATTGCCCACGTACTTGAGTGAGCCGGCCTTGCCGTTCGAACAATTCGCCATGCAGGCGCGCTGGACGTTTGAAGCGGCCAATATGCTGCGAGTCGAGCTGGACAAGCTCGATTTCAATCAGCAAGGCTTGCGCGTCGCCTTGCAAGGCACGCACCGGATGCCGCTCGACGGCAAGAACCTGGGGCAGGTCGATTTGACGGGCACGATCGACAATTTCCAGATCAACACCATCGGCCGCTACCTGCCGCTGCAAACGCCCGAGCACCTGCGCCACTGGCTGACGGGGGCGCTGGAAGGCGGCATGGCGCACGATGTCAGCCTGCGCCTGCGCGGCGAACTCGAACATTTTCCCTTCAAGGCCGACACGCCCGCCCAGCGGAATGCCGCCCAGCGCAATCGCGGCGACTTCCGCGTGGCCGGCAAGATCGAGAATGGCAAGCTGAACTATGCGCCCGGCGAATTTGCGGAAAGCGGTCCGCTGGCGGGCAAGGCGCCCCTGTGGCCGCAGGCGGAAAAGATCAAGGGCAGTTTTGTGTTCGAGCGGGCGCGCATGGAAATTCGCGGCGACACGGCCACCACGGGCGGCGTGGCCTTGACGAATGTCAAAGCCGTGATCCCCGACCTGACCGTCTTCGACACCTTGCTTGACATTGAAGGCAATGCGGCCGGCCCGATGCAGGAATTCCTCAAGTACGTGACGGCCAGCCCCGTGCTGGGCTGGATCGAGCATTTCACGGACGAAACGACGGCGACGGGCAACGCCAGGCTGGCCCTCAAACTGCACTTGCCGATCGAGCGCATGCTCGAGTCGACCGTGCAGGGCAGCTTGCAGCTGGCGGGCAACGACGTGGTGCTGTTCCACGACATGCCGCCCGTGCTGGGCACGCAGGGCAAGATCGAGTTCAACGAAAAGGGCGTCAACCTCAATGGCTTGAATGGCAGCCTGCTGGGCGGGCCGCTGGCCATCTCGGGCGGCACGCAGGCGGACAGTTCGATTCAAGTGAAAATCGCCGGCAACATGACCATCGACGGCTTGCGCAAGACCTATCCGGCGCCCGTGCTGCAGCGCCTGGCGAAACATTTGAATGGCGGCGCGCGCTACAATGGCTTGATTACGGCGCGCGACCACCAGGTGGTGGTCAATGTCGAGTCGCCGCTGACGGGCCTGGGCCTGGATTTCCCCGCTCCCCTGAAAAAGCCGGCCGGCGACAGCCTGCCCGTGAAATTCACCCTGACGGGCAATGCGGCCAATGGCGCGGGCCTGCGCACGGATGATATCCGTATCGCGCTCGGCTCCGGCATCGCTGCCCGTTACCAGCGCCAGAAGCAGGGCAAGGACGCCTGGCGCCTGGTGCGCGGCGGCATCGGCGTGAACGTGCCGGCGCCCGAGCCCGATAGCGGCATGATGCTTAACGTCAACATGAAAACCCTGGACGTGGACAGCTGGATCGCCGTCGGCAGCGAGATCGCCGGCAGCGCCCCGGCGTCCGGCGACAGCGGCGCCGCCGACGATGCGCCCGATATCGCGCAATATGTGGTGCCGGACATGATGGCGGCCCGTGCCAGCGAACTGATGCTGGGCGAGCGCAAGCTGGAAAACGTCGTGGTCGGCGCCACGCATCAAAAGGATGTGTGGCAAGCCAATATCGACGCAAAACAAGTGTCGGGCTATGTGACGTGGCTGGAAACGCCGTCCGGCCTGGGCAAGATGACGGCGCGCCTGTCGTCGCTGATCATTCCGGAGTCGGCCGCCAACGACGTCAAGAATTTGCTGGAAGGAAAGAGTGGCGCCCAGTCGATCCCCTCGCTCGATATCGTTGCCGAGCAATTTGAACTGTTCAACAAGAAGATCGGCCGGCTGGAGTTGCAGGCCTATAACACGATGGCGGCGGGCGGGCGCGAGTGGCGCGTGGGTAAGCTGCAACTGTCGAACGCCGATGGCGCGCTGAGCGGCAGTGGAAAATGGGTCATCAAGGACGGACAAAGCACGACCAGCCTGCGTTTCGGCCTCGATATCGTCGATGCGGGCAAGCTGCTCGACCGCTTCGGCTTTGCCGACACGGTGCGCCGCGGCAAGGGCCGTCTGAGCGGCGATATCGCCTGGAATGGCTTGCCGTATTCGCTAGACATTCCCACCTTGTCGGGACAGATCGAGATGAAGGTGGAATCGGGCCAGTTCCTCAAACAGGACCCGGGCGCGGCCAAGCTGCTGGGCGTACTCAGCCTGCAAGCCTTGCCCCGCCTGCTGAAACTCGATTTCCACGACGTGTTTTCCGAAGGCCTGGCCTTCGACGGCATCACGGCCAACGCCAGCATCAAGCGCGGCGTAGTGACCACCGATAACCTCAAGATGCATGGCGTGGCGGCCACCGTGCTGATGGATGGCACGGCCGATATCGCCAATGAAACGACGAATTTGCACGTGGTGGTGATCCCCGAATTTAACCTGGGAACGGGACCGCTCGTGTACGCGCTGGCCGTCAATCCCGTCATCGGCCTGGGCAGTTTCCTGGCGCAATTGTTCCTGCGCGCGCCCGTGATGAAGGCACTTACCTACCATATGCAGATCGCCGGCCCGTGGAAATCGCCCGTCGTGACCAAGCTCGATGGTGGTAAATTGGAACCTGTCGCCATGCCCGCAGCGGCGGTGAACGATGCCGTGGCGAAATAAGTGCCATTCGGCAAGGTCGAATGTACAAGAGGTGAAATGATGCATACAGTTGCAGCAGTACAAATGATTTCCTCGCCTTCCGTGGAAGACAACCTGGCCACGGCGCGGCGCCTGGTGGCGCAGGCCGCCGCCGGTGGCGCGCAGCTGGTGGTGCTGCCCGAATACTGGGCCATCATGGGCAAGCAGGAAACGGATAAGCTGGCCCACGCGGAACAGCCTGGCAGCGGCCCCATCCAGGATGGCATGGCGCAGATGGCGCGCCAGCACGGCATCTGGCTGATCGGCGGCACCTTGCCCCTGATTTCCGGCGAGGAGGGCAAGGTCCTGAACACCACGCTGGTGTACGACCCGCAAGGCGAGCCGGCCGGCCGCTACGACAAGATCCACCTGTTCGGTTTTACGCGCGGCACCGAGTCGTACAATGAATCGCGCACCATCGTGCCGGGCGCGCAGGTACGCGCTATCGAGACGCCGTTCGGCCGCGTCGGCCTGTCCATCTGCTATGACCTGCGCTTTCCCGAACTGTACCGCGCCATGGGCGATTGCGCGCTGATCGTCGTGCCGGCCGCGTTTACCCATACGACGGGCAGCGCCCACTGGGAAGTGCTGCTGCGCGCGCGCGCCATCGAAAACCAGTGCTATGTGCTGGCCTCGGCGCAGGGTGGCCTGCATCCGAACGGCCGCCGCACCTGGGGCCACAGCATGCTGATCGACCCGTGGGGCGAAGTGATCGCCGTGCTGCCGGAAGGCGAGGGCGTGGTCAGCGGCGAGATCGACCTGGTGTTTTTGGCCGGCGTGCGCGAGTCCCTGCCCGCGCTAACCCATCGGACGATGTAAATTGAATGTTGAGAAAAGATAGCCATGATTCCATTTGAACCCAATCTGTCCAGCCTGGCCGTGGCGCGCGATATCCTGCTCACGCCGTTCGGCCTGGACGAAGACAAGCTGCTCAAAGCCCTGGGCACGATGTTTACGCACAAGGTCGACTATGCCGACCTGTATTTCCAGTCGACCAAGAGCGAAGGCTGGAGCCTGGAAGAGGGCATCGTCAAGACGGGCAGCTTTTCCATCGACCAGGGCGTGGGCGTACGCGCCGTGTCCGGCGACAAGACGGCGTTTGCGTACTCCGATGACATTTCCGAGCGGGCCCTGCTGGAAGCGGCAGCGGCCACGCGCACGATTGCGCGCGCGGGCGCCGGCAGAATCAAGATCGCGGGCCGGATGCAGCCGCAGGGCGGACGCTCGCTGTACCTGCCCAACGATCCGCTCGCCTCGCTCGATGCCACGGCCAAGGTGCAACTGCTCGAGCGCGTGGAAAAGATGGCGCGGGCGAAAGACCCCAGAGTCGTGCAGGTGATGGCGGGCCTGGCCGGCGAGTACGACGTGGTGCTGGTGCTGCGCAGCGACGGCGTGCTGGCGGCCGACATCCGCCCGCTGGTGCGCGTGTCGCTGACCGTGATCGCGGAACAGAACGGCCGCCGCGAAACGGGCTCGGCCGGCGGCGGCGGGCGTTTCAGCTACGACTATTTCAGCGATGCCGTGCTGGAGCAATATGCCAGCGATGCCGTCAATTCGGCGCTGGTGAACCTGGAAGCGCGCCCCGCGCCCGCCGGGCCCATGACCATCGTGCTGGGACCGGGCTGGCCCGGCATCTTGCTGCACGAAGCGATCGGCCACGGCCTGGAAGGCGATTTCAACCGCAAGGGTTCGTCCGCGTTTTCCGGCCGCATCGGCGAGCGCGTGGCGGCCAAGGGCGTCACCGTGGTCGATGACGGCACCCTGGCCGGCCGGCGCGGTTCGCTCAATATCGACGACGAGGGCAATCCCACGCAGTGCACGACCCTGATCGAAGACGGCATCCTGAAGGGTTACATCCAGGACACGATGAACGCGCGCCTGATGAAGATGCCCGTGACGGGCAACGCGCGCCGCGAATCGTTCGCCCACCTGCCCATGCCGCGCATGACGAATACGTATATGCTGGGTGGCGACAAGGACCCGGGCGAGATCCTCGCTTCCGTGAAAAACGGCTTGTATGCCGTCAACTTTGGCGGCGGCCAGGTCGACATCACGAATGGCAAGTTCGTCTTCTCGGCCAGCGAAGCGTACATGATCGAAAACGGCAAGCTCAGCTATCCGGTGAAGGGCGCCACCCTGATCGGCAACGGCCCGGACGTGCTCAACCGCGTCTCCATGATCGGCAACGACATGCGCCTCGACTCGGGCGTGGGCGTGTGCGGCAAGGAAGGGCAAAGCGTGCCCGTGGGCGTGGGGCAGCCAACCTTGCGCCTCGACGGCATCACGGTCGGCGGCACGGCCTGATTTTTCTGAACACGGGGCGGCCAACATGGTTGTCGGATTACGCCCTCCGGGCTAATCCGGCCTACTTTCTCTGACATGGCACTCGCGTAGATCGGGTTAGCGCAAGGCGCGTAACCCGACACCATTGCCGGCCGCGTCCACACGGTTGTCGGATTACGCGTGGCTGCGCCCCGCTAATCCGGCCTACGCTCCCGATTTTTCAGAACTTGTATTTCACCCCCGCACTGATGAAGCGTCCCGCCGCGCCCGCGTAGTCGAGCGGGTTGTAGCCCGTGGCGCCATAGGTCAGCGGGTCGAGCGGGGCGATCTTGTCGAACAGGTTTTGTATCGTCGCAAACACTTCCAGCTTGGGCGTGGCCAGCCAGCGGGCTGTCAGGTCTACCGTGGTGAACGAGGCGATGCGGCAGCCGCGCGGCGCGTCCGTGCCATCGGCGAAATGCGTGGCGCAGCCGTCCGGATCATTCTTGAACAGCACGTTGTCGAGCGGCGCGCGGTAGTTGACGTTGGCCGTGACCCGCCAGTTCTGGCGTTCCCAGGTGGCGCCCAGGTTGATGCGGTCGTCCGGCGTGCCCATGCAGTTGGACACATCGCAATTGCCATGCGTACCGGCAAAATCGCGCTGCGTGCCATCCTGTTCCGTGCGCAGCCATTTGTACAGATGCGTCCACTTCAAATCGAAGGTCAGGCTGCCGTAGCCGTTGTCCAGGTTGAAGCGCTGGCGGGCGTCGATATCGATGCCGCGCACCGTTGTCTGCGCCGAATTCACATAGTTGGCCAGCACGGCCGTGATGGCGCCCGGATCGCCGGGAATACCGGTGGCCGTGGACGGGTCGCGCGCCACATGGCCTTCCGCGATGGCCGCATCCGTTTGCTCCTGGTTGATTTCATTCTTGCGGCGGATTTGCCACAGGTCCACGGAAATGCTGCTGCGCGGCAGCGGGTCCCACACGGCGCCCACGGAATAGCTGCGCGAACGTTCGGGCGACAGGTTCGGATTGGGCGAGGTGATGACGGCGATCGGCGCCGGATCGCAGGCCACTTCCACGCCCAGCGCGCAGCGCAGCGGATCGCTGGCGGTGGAGAACGCGGCCAGGCCGCCGACGCCGTTTTCCGCCGCGCTTGGAGCGCGGAAGCCCTTGGCAAAGGTGCCGCGCAGGGCCAGTTCGCGTATGGGCGTCCATTTCACGCCCACTTTCGGCGTGTAGGAATTGCCCACGTCGGTAAAATGGTCGGCGCGCAGGGCGCCCGACAGTTCCACGGTTTTCAGCACGGGCGCCAGCACTTCGGCATAGATGGCCGAGGCGTTGCGGCTGCCCTTGTAGGCGGAATAGCCGAGGCCAATGATATTGCCCCGTTCCGTGCCCGTGGTGGGTTTGAGTTCCGTCGCTTCGTGACGGAATTCCGCGCCCACGGCCACACCGAGGCCGCCGCCGTCGAGCTTGGCCACCTCGCGGCTGGCCTTGAAGTCGATCTGTGCGATATGCGTCTTGGCGTCGTTCGAGATGCGCGGCGACAGGGCCGCGTACAGCGCGGGCGAATTGAGGCCCGCGTTTTCCGCGATGCGCCACAGGCTGCCCGCCGGCAAAGCCGCATACGCCGGGTTCAGGCTGGCCGCCGCCACATTGGCGGCTGTCGGGTTGAGCAGGGCGAAGGCGACGTCGCGCTGCAGATAGCCGTTCAAGTCGTTCGAGACCTTGTTCTGCGAGTACAGCAAGGCGCTGTCGATATCCCAGCCCGCCACGCTACCCTTGATGCCGGCCACGAAGCGAGTGAAGGTGGAGTCGACTTCCGACAGGCGCGGCCCTACGTCGGCCGCCAGGTAGCGCAGCCGCGCCGCCGTGCCGAAATACGGGTTGTCCGGGTGCGCAGCACCGAGCGACACGCCGGCATTGCTGACGGGGCCGCCCGGATAGCCGACCGAACCGCTGACCGTCGAAGGCGTGGTGGCCGAGTTCGATTCGCTGTGATACACGTTCAATTCGGCATACGTTTGCAAGGCAGGCGTCAGTTGCCAGGCGGCGCGGCCGAAGAAATTGATGTTCTTTTGCTTGGGCTGGATCTGGCCGTATTGCTGCGCGGCATCGGTCAGGCAGCCGCCGCCCGGGTCGCCCTGCGGATGTGTGGTGAAGTTGCCGCAGGCGGCGCCGGGGAAGGTGCGCGTAAAGCCCACGCCGGCCAGGTTGCCGCGGTTGTAGTAGTCGAGCGTGTCGGGATTGCGCACATTGCCGTTGACGGCGCTGCCGGCCGCGTTGTTGGTGGTGATGGCGCCCGCGCCGCTGAGCGACTCCTGCGCGCTGAAGCCCTGGTCGCGCAAGTCGCTGCGGCCGACGGCGCCCCGTCCGGCCCGGTCGCGGTTCCAGATGGCGGCCTTTTCGCTGTACTCGAGGTTCAGCAGCACGTTGTAGCGGTCGCTGTCGATGTCGCCGAAGCCGTGCGTGATGGCGGCGCGCGCATCGCGCCCGTCCCACTCTTTCGTTTTGCCGTAATTGCCCTTGATGGCCGTGCCCTGGTAGTCGCGCCGCAGGATCACGTTGACCACGCCGGCGATGGCGTCCGAACCGTAGATGGCCGAGGCGCCATCCTTGAGGATTTCCACCCGTTCCACCGCTTCCAGGGGAATGATGTTCAGGTCGGCAAATACCTTCTGGCCATCGTCGGCCAGGCCATATGGCGCCACGCGGCGCCCGTTCAGCAGCACCAGGGTCGAGGCCGTGCCCAGGCCCCGCAGCGACACGCCGGAAGCGCCGGCGGCAAAGCCGTTGCCGAAGGTAGTGGGCACGGAGCCCTGGTTGTCGACGGCCAGGGTCTGCAGCAGTTCGGCCACGCTGGACTTGCCCGATTTTTCAATGTCGGCCGCGTTCAGGGTTTGCACGGCCGACGCCGTTTCCGCTTGCGCGCGGCGGATGTTCGAGCCGGTGATTTCCACGCGGGCAATGGGAGCCGCTTCCTGTGCCAGGACGGGCAGGGCGAGCAGGGCGCTTGCCAGAGCCAGGCCCATGCGTGGCGGTGAAAACGGATGGACAGATTGTTTGTAGATCATGCGAGTCTCCGGAAGGTCAGACAGAAAAAGGTGAGGTACACCTTGCAGTCTTGGCCGTGCGGCCTGGCGGGGATTCGATCTACATCAGTAGTGCGTCGCTTCCCAAGGTTAAAACGGGCTGGCGTGGCGTGCGCGCCACGGCGGCCCCAGCGTTGTTGTCCAGCCGGTGCGGACCTGCAGCGCGCAACTTTTTACGCTTTTTGGCGTGTTTTTCAGGGTGAAACGGCAGCGGCATGCGGCTTTGCCGACAAATACGCTTGCCAACCCTTGCGATTTAGGTTTATAGTCGATCATCACTTACGGATGACTCGCATGTTCGCTCGCCACTTTTTTACCGCTTATTTTTACTTTAGCAATTCCAACCCCAAAGGCGGTGGAGTAGCGGTCGGTTCACGTAGCAGCAAAAAACGAGACCCCAGCACATTCTAAAAAACCGCCACTGATGGCGGTTTTTTTTTACCCAGATGTTTTACCCATCCTTAAATTTTGGAGAAAATGATGCCCCGCACCGATGATTTGCGAATTCGCGAAATGAAGGAATTGACCCCGCCGTCCCACCTGATCCGCGAATTCGCCTGCTCGGAGCAAGCCGGACAGACCGCCGCCAGCGCCCGTATCGCCCTGCACCGCATTTTGCATGGCCAGGACGACCGCCTGATGGTGGTGATCGGGCCTTGCTCCATCCACGACACCAAGGCGGCAATGGAATATGCGCGCCTGCTGGTCAAGGAGCGCGCGCGTTTCGCGGGCGAACTGGAAATCGTCATGCGCGTCTACTTCGAGAAGCCGCGCACCACGGTGGGCTGGAAGGGCTTGATCAACGACCCGTACATGGACAACAGCTTCCGCATCAACGACGGCTTGCGCATGGCGCGCGAATTGTTACGCGATATCAATGAGCTGGGTTTGCCTGCCGGTACCGAGTTCCTCGACGTCATCAGCCCGCAATACATCGCCGACCTGATCAGCTGGGGCGCCATCGGCGCGCGCACGACGGAGTCGCAGGTGCACCGCGAGCTGGCGTCGGGATTGTCGTGCCCGGTTGGCTTCAAGAATGGCACGGACGGCAATGTGAAGATCGCCGTGGAAGCCATCAAGGCCGCCTCGCAGCCGCACCATTTTCTTTCCGTCACGAAGGGCGGCCACTCGGCCATCGTCTCGACCAACGGCAACGAGGATTGCCATATCATCTTGCGCGGCGGAAAAACGCCGAACTATGACGCGGCCAGCGTGGACGAGGCGTGCAAGGCCATCGCCGCGCAAGGGCTGGCGGCGCGCCTGATGATCGACGCCTCGCATGCGAACAGCTCGAAAAAACCGGAAAACCAGATCCCCGTGTGCGCCGACATCGCCAGCCAGGTGGCGGGCGGCGATGGCCGCATCGTCGGCGTGATGGTGGAATCGCATCTGGTGGCGGGGCGCCAGGATTTGATACCCGGCAAGGAATTGATCTATGGCCAGTCCGTCACGGACGGCTGCATCGACTGGAGCGCCAGCGTGGCCGTGTTGGAAAACCTGGCGGCGGCCGTGAAGCAGCGCCGCTTGCAGGGCGACGCGGACTAACATGGCGCGCAGCATGAAAAAAAGCCCGGAAAGCTAAGCTTTCCGGGCTTTTTTAGTTTTCAGCTGACAGGAAGCTTAGAACTTGTAGGAACCGCTCAGGTAGAACTGGCGGCCCAGGGCGCTCGAGTACGATGGGTTGTAGCCCACTTGATGCGAACCCGTGTTACGCAGGGTGAACGGCGGATTGCGGTCGAACAGGTTCAGGATGCCGCCCGTGATTTCCACGTTCTTCAGCGGACGGTAAGCCGTCTGGAAGTCGAAGGTGGTGTAGCTCGGCACTTCCAGCTGGATGCCATAGCATTCGCCAGGGCTGCCGGCCACGATCACGGCGCAATCGTCAGCCGTCTGTTCCTTGTCCGTGTAGCCGTTGCGGTAGCTGGCGCTCAGCGTATGCGTGAACTTGGCCGTCTCATACGAGGTGGTGGCGCGGATGATGTTGCGGAAGCTGACCTTGTCGTTCGAACCGTAGCGATTCAGGCTGGTTTCCCATTGATCATCGGTGCCCGGCGTCGTGTAGCGCGAACGCAGCAGGTAGGTACCCATCAGGCGGCTCGTCAGGCGGCCGTCCAGCAGCTTCATCTTGTGGGTGAAGTCGTAGTCGATACCGCGGTTTTCCACCTTGCCGATGTTAATCGGCAGCAGCTTGATGGCCAGCACGTCCTTGCCCGTCGAGCTGATGTGCTTGGTGGTGAACAGGTTGGCGTACTTGGCAGGATCGTTGAAGATCAGGCCTTCCGAAACCGCCGTGACCTGGTCGCGGATTTCCACGTTCCACAGGTCGAACGACATCGACAGGCTGTCGATCGGCTCGAACACGGTACCGATGCTCCATTGCTTAGACGTTTCCGGCTTCAGGTCCGGGTTGCCGCCCTGGAAGGCTTCGAACTGCTGGCGTCCGACGCCGCTGCAGTAGCCGGCCAGCGGGTGGCCGCCCATGCCGTTCGCTGCCGTCAGTGGGCATTGGTAGTTACCGCCCGTGACGCCCCAGTCTTCCAGTGGGCCAGCGATTTCCTGCATGCTGGCGGCGCGGAAGCCGGTACCGGCAGCGGCGCGGAACATCAGGCTCTTGGTGGCGGAATACTTGCCGCTGACTTTCCAGGTGGTGGCGTTTTCTTTCTTGCCTACCGTCTTGCCTGTCAGCTTGTCGTCGATGGATCCGATCTGGTCATAACGCAGCGAGCCGGTCATTTCCAGTTTTTTCGAGATCGGCATCATCAGCTCGGCGTAGGCGCCGGCATTGTCGCGCGCGTATTCGCTGTCGACTTGTGCATTGTCAAACAGGATCTGCGCCTGCCTCGCGACGTCGGCCTGCTTCACCTTGTACGAGGTGTTGCGGTAGTCGGCGCCCACGCCCAGCATGGCCGTGCCGCCTGGCAGCGAGAACACAGGGCGCGAAGCGCGGCCGTCGATACCCTTCATCTCTACGGTTTGCGTGTTGTAGGTGCCGCTGAAGCCCGTGCCCAGCAGGGCCTGGCGCATGGCGTCCGGCATGGAACCGACAGGGTAGGCGAACGGGTCGATATTGCCGGCGGCTACTTGCGCGTCGAATTTGTCGGCCAGCGGGAAGCCGCTGACGTATTTCTGCGTCTGCTTGTTTTTCGAGTACGTCACGGCCGAGTTGATGTCCCAGCCGAATGCATTGCCATCGATGCCGGCGACGATGTGAGTGGCCTTGGTGCCGTAGTCGTACACGCGGTTGCCCATTTCCGACAGGCGGTATTTTGCGACGGCGCCCGTGGCGTTGGCCAACTGCGCCGGCGTCAGGTTCGGTGCCAGATATTTGTTGAACAGCGGCGAGCCGACATCGACGGAGAAATCGGCCGGGTACGGCGCGATGCTGGCGACGACGCGCGCTTCCGTGTAGGCGAGGTCATAGAAACCCTGGAAGCCGGTTTTGCCCAGCTTGACGGTACCCGAGCTGAAGATGGCGTCGCGCTTCGATTCCGGATTGATTTCGATGGTCGATGGCGAATCGAAATAGCAGTTGCCGTCGCCGTAGAAATCCATGTTGCTGGCGGCGCATTTGCCGCCATGGGCCAGGGCGTACGGGTTCAGATTGACGTTGTCGATGAAGGGCTTGTTGGTCTCTGGGTTGATGACCACATTACCGTTCGCATCGGTGCGTTTGTAATCGACCGTGGCATTGCCAGGGGCCGAGCGCGAGGAACCGTTGATGAATTGCAGGGCCTTGCCGGTCTTCGGATCGTTGAAATTGATGATGCCGCTTTTCGCGAAGCTGCGCTGCGATGCCTTCAGCGATTTTTGTTCGTCATGGCTGGCCGACACGAAGATGCTGTAGCCGTCTTCGTCGATATCGCCGAAGCCCTTGCTGATCGAGATCGAGTTGCTGGCGCCGCCTTTTTCTTCAGGACGCGAATACTTGGCATTGATTTCCAGCGGCGATGCGCCTTTTTTCAGGATGAAGTTGACCACGCCGGCGATGGCGTCGGCGCCGTACAGGGCCGAGGCGCCGTCCGTCAGCACTTCCACGCGCTCGATGGCCGACAGGGGGATCGAATTGAGGTCGATGGTGGTGCCGGAATTGGATGGCGCGATACGGCGGCCGTTCAGCAGCACCAGCGTGTAGGCTGCGCCGATATCGTGGATCGAGGCCGTTGTGACGCCGCCGCCGCCGCCGCCCACCGAATCGGCGGCCACGGAGAAGCCCTGCATCGCAGGAATTTGCTGGATGAAATCGGTCACCGTGGTGACGCCGGTTTTCTTGATGTCTTTCTGGTTGAACGACTGCACCGGCAGCGACGCTTCGGAAGCGATGCGCTTGATGCTCGAACCCGTGACTTCCACGCGTTGCATGGTGCCATCTGTTGTTTCTTGTGCGTACGCGGCGTGCATACTCAGGGCCATGCCGCCTGCAAACATCAGGCGCAGCGACCGCGATATTACATTTTCTATCATCATCTGAAATTCCTTGTTATTGTGATAAAGGCGGCAATTATTTTGAAATAACTTGTTGCTTGCCAACAATTTATTTGCCTTTTTGAAAATCCACCAATGAAAATTCTGTAAATTTTCTGGGCCCTCATCAAAACATTCACGATTCAGATTGTCAATTTCACGCGGACTTTTTGGACGAAATGCAACATTTCCCTGTTTTTTTTGTAATCCTTCAGCAATAAAGTATCGTGAACCCTTGTCAGCCTTGCTCAGATGCGTAAAATAAAACGGCGCACATCATCGCTGATGGCGCCGCTTTTCTGTTGCTGGCACGCTGTTGCCGGCGCTGCCTGTTTTATCTATTGACCTGAAAATTCCCCTTAAAACGTATAGCTGCCGCGCAGGTACCAGGCGCGCCCGATCGGGTCCGTGTAACGCGGGTCGTAACCTTTCTGGAACAAGGTGCCCTGGTTCGAGAACGGCGGTTCCCTGTCGAACAGGTTTTTCACGCCGGCCGTCAGCAGCACGCCTTTCCACGCGTAGCTGCCCGACACGTTCAGCAGGCTGTACGACGGCACATCGTGGCGGAACTGCGGATCCACCAGATTCTGATCCGTGTAGCCGGACTTGAACGATTGCGACACGGTGGCGCCCCAGTTGCCCATGCGCCAGTTCAGCGCGGCCGTATGTTTCCAGCGGAACACGGGATTGTTGTCCGCGTAGCGGCCCACGTTGGCAATGAAGGCGCCGCCCCGTTCGTTCTGGTAGTCATACTTGTGGGTCCACGTGCCATCGACCGACACGCTGACATCGCCATACGCGCCACGGGCCAGGCGCGCATTGAGGCTGACGTCGATGCCGTCCGTTTTCACTTCGCCGAGATTGTCGTTCAAGTCCAGGATGGCGTAGGGCGAACCATCGGGATTGCGCAGGAACAAGGCCTTGTATTTCTCGTAGTTGCCGAAGATCGATTGCTCGGGCAAGGACGAAATCTTGTCCTTCAAATGGATGTTCCAGTAATCGATGGCGAGCGTGACTTCCTTGACGGGTTCGAGCACGAGGCCGAGGGCAAAGGTCGTGGATTTTTCCGGTTTCAGCTTTTCATTGCCGCCCTGTAGCTTGAACTGCTGCAAGTCGCAATCGCGCAAGGGGTTGGCACCGGGCTGCGGCACGCCGCCGGGGCACAAAATCGGGTCATCATAGGTATCGTTGGTATCGTTCTTCGACGGCGGCGCATTCTTTTCAAACAGGGTGGGCGCGCGGAAACCCGTACTGGCCGAGCCGCGCAGCACCAGCGCGCTGCTGGCCTGGTAGCGCAGGGCCAGCTTCGGATTGGTGGTGCTGCCCACGTCGCTGTAATGGTCGAAGCGGGCGGCAAGCTGTACTTCCAGGTCCTTGATCAGCGGCAAGTTGACTTCGCCGAAGACAGCTTCGATGGTCCGCGAACCGCTCTTCGACAGCGAGCCCGACAGACCGGAACTGGCAGCCTGGCCGGCGATGTCGCGGTTGACGTTGAAGTCGGCCTTTTCGCGCCGCGCCTCGCCGCCCAGCGCGATGGCCAGCGGGCCGCCGGCCAGCTGCATCAGTTCGCGGCTGCCCTTGATGTCGAAGCCCGTGGTGGTGACCTTGGCGCTTTGCACTTCGCCGCGCAGTGCCGTGCTGGCCAGGTAAGCCTTGCCGGCCGCATCCTGCTCGCCAAACGGGTTCAGAATGCCGTTCAGCACGCCAGCGGCAAAACCCGCATCCTGCACATAGCCGTTCGTGAATTTTTCCGACGACTTGCTGATGGCATGGCTCAGGCCCGTCTTGTAGTCCCAGCCGGCCAGCTCGCCTTCGAGGGCCAGCACCAGGCGGTCCGCCTTGCCGTCCGAATCGATCTGCCGCTGGCCCGCCTCGACGGGGCGCCAGTTGACGCTCAGCGGCTGGCCCGACAAGCCCGGCTGGGCCGGTACGCCGCCCGCATTGCCCGGATAATATTTGCTGCTGATGGGCAGAATCAGGCCCGTTTGCGGTGGCGGCGCCGTGCGTGCCTTCACCTTGTTTTCCGAATGCAGGTATTCCACCGTGGCCAGGTGGCCGCCGCCCAGCTTGAAGGCGCCCTTGCCGAAGAAGGCTATTTGCTGCTGTGCGGGCAAGTCGTCGATCTGGCGCGTGTAATCCTGGCGGCAGGTGCCGTTCGCCGGCACGGCCGGCACCGACAGCGGCGGCAGGCAGCCGCTGGCCGCGTAGGGGTTGCCGGCCAGGCCATTGCCGCCGTTGGCCGCCGCATCGAAGTAGTTGCCAGGAAACGTCGTGCCGCTGGTAATGGACAGGCCGCGCGAGGGGACGATGCCGGTGGCTGAAAAGGCACGGTCCTGCGACGTGAGCACGTTTTGCTTGTGGTAGTCGAGCACGCCGAAGATATTGTAGCCGTCCGTGTCGAGCTTGCCGAAACCCGTCGACAGGTTGATGCGGTGCTCGCCGCCGCCCTTGTGTTCGGGGGCGACGACCTCGGCGGTGATATTCGTGACATTGACGGAGCGCTTGGTGATGAAGTTGATGACGCCGCCGATGGCGTCCGTGCCGTAGATGGCCGAGGCGCCGTCGCGCAGCACTTCGACTCTTTCCAGGGCCGCGATGGGGATGATGTTCAGGTCGACGCTGGCGCCGTCATACGGATGGTTGGCGATGCGCCTGCCGTTGAGCAGGACCAGGGTCTTGTCGCCGCCCAGGCCGCGCAAGTCGGCGCTGGCCTGGCCGCCCGTGGGCAAGCCGCTGGTATTGCCGCCGACGGCATTGCCGCTGCCCATGCTGGACGCATTCGAGGGTATCTTGCTGAGCACTTCCTGGGCTGTCGTCAGGCCCTGTTTGGCGAAATCCTCGGCCTTGAAGATGGACAGGGGCGTCGCCGTTTCCGAGACGAGGCGCTTGATCGAGGAACCGGTGACTTCGACGCGCTGCATGGCGGGAGGCTCGCCGGCGGCGCCGGTGTCCTGCGCCATGGCCGCATGGCCATACGCGCCGAGCAGGGCAGCGCACAACAGGCGCAAGGTAGGGGAGGGACTGCGGGTTTGCGTCATCTGACACTCCTGTGGCTTGGTCATGGGCCAAGTGGCCTGCAAGGGAGTTTTACAGGCGCACAGCAGGTCAGGTTTGCGCTGGCGCAATAGGCGTGTGGATGAGAGCCTTGCGCCACAGTCGCGGACGAAAAAAAGGCGGTGATTGCTCACCGCCTTGCGTCAGGATACGGGTGTCAGCTTAGAAGAACTTGTAGCTGGCGCCCAGTTTGAAGTAGCGGCCGATGGCGCCGCTGGCATCCATCGGGTTATAGCTCATGCCGCCGTAGGTCAGCGGGTCGAGCGGGGCGATCTTGTCGGTCACGTTGTTGATCGAGGCAAACAATTGCAACTGTTTGTTGACGTTCCAGCGGCTCGACAGGTCGAGCGTGGTGAACGAAGCGAGCTTGCAACCGTTCGGCGCCGGCGTGCCGTTCGCCAGTTTGGAGGCGCAAGGATCGCCTTCAAACTTGATATTTTTCATATCCGAACGGTAGTTCAGCACGCCGCTGACGTTCCAGTTGCCCAGGTCCCACGAGCCGGTCAGATTGATCTTGTCCTTCGGCGTGCCGGCGCAGTTGGAGGTATCGCAATTGCCATGCGTGCCGGCGAACTGGTAGCGCACGGTGGCCGACTCGGCGCGCACCCACGAGGCGATGTGGGTCCAGGTCAGGCCGAACGTGGCGCGGCCGTAGTCGCCCAGGCGTACGCGCTGCTTGACGTCCAGGTCGATACCCTTGATCTCCGTGTAGCTGGAGTTGCGGTACGGTGCCTTGGTGATCAGCAAGGTGCCCGTGTTCGGCACCACCACGCCATTGATGGTCAGGTTGTTGTCGGCGCGCACGGCCGTCGGCAGGGCGGCCGCTTCGTTGTAGGGCAGCGGGTTGATCTCGTTTTCACGCTTGATCTTCCAGGCATCGAGCGACAGGCTGGTATCGTTGAACGGATCCCACACCAGGCCCAGGGTGTAGCCCTTGGACTTTTCCGGCTTCAGGCTCGGGTCGCCGATCTTGACGGCCGCCACCTGCAGTTCGCAATCGCTGGCATTGGCGCCCGGCAGGCGGGTGCCGCCCGGGCAGCGCACGGGATCGCTGACGGTCGAGGTGCCCGTCGATTGCGAATTGGCATTGCTTTCCGCCGGTCCTGGCGCGCGGAAGCCTTCCGAATACGTGCCGCGCACGGCGAAGGTTTTCACCGGTGTCCACTTGGCGCCCAGTTTCGGCGTGGTCGACGAGAAACGGTCATATTTGTCGTAACGCAAGGCGCCCGATAGCTCCACCGTCTTGATGACGGGCGCCAGCACTTCGAGGAACACGGCCGAGACCTTGCTGTCGCCCTTGGCCGCCACATAGCTGGAGTTGATGGAACCGTCCTGCGTGCCCGACAGCGAAGGATTGTCGAGCTTGTCGCGGCGGTGTTCCGCGCCCACGGCCAGGCCCAGGGCGCCGCCCGGCAACTGCATCAGCTCGCGCGAGGCCTTGAAGTCGATGATGTCGAGCTTGGTGGTGGAATCGGACGTGGCGTTCGTCACCATGGCCGCGTACAGCGAGGCGGGATTCTTGCCCGCCTGCGCGCCGATGTAGTACGGGAAATATTGGCTGTTCGGATTGCCCAGGGCATCCTTGACGACGGCCATGTTCAGCATATTGCTGTAATCGAGGTGCAGCTTCGATTCCGAGTGCGTATAGCCGGCATCGTAGTCCCAGCCCATGGCGTTGCCCTTGACGCCGAGCACGATGCGGTTGAACTCATTGTTGGCCTGGCGCGTGCTGGCGCCCGCATCGAAAGCCTGGTAGCGCACGCGCACCGGCACGCCATACGGATTTTGCGGATGGTTGGCGGCCAGCACAATGGTGGTACCGGCGCCGGAACCGTAGTTGACGACGCCAGTCGGGCTGGTGGCGTTCGGCGGGAAGGCGATGGTCGGCGTGATCGAGGGCGGGATCAGGGTGAAGGCCGTATCGCGCTTCGAGTAGCCCGCTTCCGCATACACCTGGGTGTCGGCATTGACTTGCCAGGTGCCGCGCGTGTACAGGTTGATCGATTCGATCTTCGGCTGCATCGAGCGGAACTGGTCGTGGTGCCACAGGCAGCCGCCCTTCGGATCTTGCGGCGAAGACACGGACAAGCTGGAGCAGCCGGGCAGGGACACATAGTTGTTGGTGACGGGGTCGCGGATCAGGCCCGTCGGCGCGGCATTCGCATCGTTGTTGCCATTGATGTAGCCGCCGGCGAACTGGGTGTTGATCGCATAGCCATACGGACGCAGGTCGGCCTTGCCTATCCATTTGCGGCCGGCGCGGTCATTGTTCATCAGCATGTCCGATTTGCTGTACTCGGCATTGAGGACGAAGTTGAATTTGTCGGTATCCAGGTTGCCCTTGCCGAAGGTCAGCGAGGCGCGGTGCTGCTTGGCGTCGCTGTCGCCGGAGATGCCCGTGTCGCCTTTCAGGGTCAGGCCTTCGAAGTCCTTGCGCAGGATGATGTTGACGACGCCGGCGATGGCGTCCGCGCCGTAGGTCGACGATGCGCCGTCCTTGAGGATCTCGATGCGCTCGACGATCTGCATCGGCACCGTGGACAGGTCGGTAAAGCTCTTCTGGCCGTCATCGGCGCGCGCGAACGGCGCCATGCGGCGGCCATTGAGCAAGACCAGGGTCGAGGTGGCGCCCAGGCCGCGCAGCGAGATGGCCGTGGAACCGGCGGCAAAGCCGTTGCCGAAGCCTGTCGGCAGGGAACCGGCGCCATCGGCCGTCAGGGTTTGCAGGTATTCGGCCACGGTGGCCTTGCCCGATTTCATCAAGTCGTCGCGGGTGATGAGCTGTACCGGCGACGCGGTCTCGGCCGTAGCCCGTTTGATGCTCGATCCTGTAATTTCCACACGTTGCACATTGGCGTCTTGCGCCATTGCCGGCGCAGCCATCATGCCCAGGCTGAGCGCTGCTACGCTACCCGAAAAAATCAGGCGTACGGAGCGGGACATCACTGTTTCCATCATCATTCTCAGAACTCCGAAAGTATGCTCGGCCGGCCCTTGTGCGGCACAGCTTTGCCAGGGTGATAAAGATTGCTGCGTCGGCAATCGCTATGGATCAAACGGCATATCGTGTGAGCCGTCGTGATCGATAAGACCATTTGTCGAGAAACCTTGTCAACGCGCACACACCCGCTTTCAGCATGGAAACAACAGTGTTTTTTATAATGTTGACGTGTTTCAATATTTGCAATTATTTCAATGTTGCACTGCGATGCGCATTTTCCGTACTGCGATAAAAACGGCTGTCATTCGAAGCCGTAAGGGTTACTGCCAGGCCGGTTTTTCATGGCGGCGACCTGTCTTTGTTGCGCTGCGCAAGATTCTCCCGGCGAGGCAGGTGAGCGTGGCGCCACGCCACGCCAGTGCTGCGGCTTTTCGCCCGGCGAACGGAATATGCGTTATCGTTACGCCTTTTTCCGGCTCGCCTGCTTGCAGGTCCGGCTGGCGATGAACAAGGCATAGATCTTGCGAGGATGGACTGGTTTTGGCGGTGGAATCCTGTATCCCAGGGGGAAGCCAGTACAAGCGCACCAATACGGTGCGACAGATAATCGAGATGAAGGGTATTACATGAAGTCACCATGGATGCGGCGCGTGGCGCTGCTCGCCTGCCTGGCCACCCTGCCGCTGGCGGCCGTGGCCGTTGACGCTGCCCCCGCGGCCGCGCCGGTCAAAACCTTGCGCTATATCCTGCCGGCCGCCGAGACGGGCTTCGATCCGGCCACCGCGCGCGACCTGTATTCGAACCACATCACGCAGGCCGTCTTCGACACCCTGTACACCTATGACTACCTGGCGCGCCCCGTCAAGGTGGTGCCCGGCGCGGCGGCCGCCATGCCGGAAGTGTCGGCCGACGGCAAGACCTATACCATCCGCCTGAAAAAAGGCATCCTGTACACGCCTGACGCCGCGTTCGGCGGCAAGCGCCGCGAACTGACGATGGCCGACTACGTGTATTCGTGGAAGCGCCTGTTCGACCCGCGCCTGGCGTCGCCGCACAGCTGGCTGTTCGAAGGCAAGGTGGTGGGGCTGGACGACCTGGCCAAGGACGCGGCCAAGTCGAACAAGCTCGATTACAGCAAGAAGGTGGCGGGACTGGAAATCCTCGACCCGTACACCCTGCGCATCTCGCTGACCAAGACCGATTTCAATTTCCCCATGATCCTCGCCTACGTGCCGACGGCCGCCGTGGCGCGCGAAGTGGTGGACAAATACGGCGACGTGAAGGGCGAAGTGGGCTCGAATCCCGTCGGCACTGGCTACTACACCTTGGGCGAATGGACGCGCGGCAACCGCATCGTCCTGAACCGCAATCCGCAGCACTTGCCGGAAACGTGGAATTTCATGGCCGGCGACGATCCGGACGACCAGCGCATCGTGCGCCAGATGCAGGGCAAGCGCATTCCCGCCATCGACCGCATCGAAATTTCCGTGATGATCGAAGACCAGTCGCGCTGGCTGTCGTTCCAGAGCGGCGGCACTGACGTGTTCTGGCTCGACGGCCCGCTGGCGCCGAAAGCGCTGCTGAACGGCAAGCTGCGTCCCGAGCTGGCGGAGAAGGGCGTGCAACTGTCACGCCTGCTGGACCCGGAAATCAGCTATTACTACTGGAATATGGAAGACCCGACCCTGGGCGGCTTCAGCAAGGAAAAGATCGCCCTGCGCCGCGCCATTGCCATGGCGCACAATATCGATGAGGAAATCCGCATCATCTGGAATGGCCAGGCCAAACGCCTCGACTATCCGATCCCGCCCGGCGTCGTCGGCTACGATCCGCACTATAAATCCCTGCTGCAATACGATCCCGTGCTGGCCAACAAGCTGCTCGATAAATTCGGCTACAAGAAGGGCGCCGACGGCTGGCGTACTTTGCCGGACGGCAAGCCGCTCTTGATCCGCTATGCTTCGCGCAACGAAGCCAACGGCGTGCTGCAGGCGGAAATGTGGCGCAAGACGTACAACTCGCTGGGCATCCGCATGGAAAACGACCGCATGATCTTTTCCGACATTTTGAAGACGGAAAAGCAGTGCAAGATGCAGACGCGCACGGCGCCGTGGCTGGCCGACTATCCGGACGGCGACAATTTCATGCAGCTGTTCTACGGCCCCAACACGCACCAGAACAACAACGGCTGCTACCAGGACCCCGAGTACGATAAATGGTACGCGGCCAGCCAGGCCATGCCGGCCAGCCCCGAGCGCGACGAGCTGTTCCACAAGATGGCGCGCCGCCTGGAAGTCAATGCGGGCGCCCTGATCGGCTACGCGCGCTACCGCAACATGCTGGCGCAAAAGTCGGTGCTCGGCTACAAGAAGCACCCGATCCTGTTCCAGGAATGGGCGTATATGGATATCGACAGCACGGGCGCGCCGGTGGCGCCAGCCCCTGCGGCCTCGGCCAATAAATAAGCGACGCTTATAACAACAAGGAATCATTATGTTTGCTTATATCCTGCGCCGCTTGTGGCAGATGCTGCCCACCATGCTGGGCGTCGTCCTGCTGGTGTTTATATTGTTTAACTGGGTGGGCGGCGACCCCGCCTACATCCTGGCCGGCAAGATGTCTAGTGCGGAAAGCATCGCCAACATCCGCCGCCAGCTGGGCGTCGACCAGCCGTACTACGTGCAGCTGTGGATCTTCATCAAGCAGATCGTCACCTTTGATTTCGGTCAAAGCTGGGCCACGGGCGAGTCCGTGTCGCACATCATCACCTCGCGTCTGGGCCCGTCGATGATGGTGCTGATCCCGCTGACCGTGCTGGAAACCTTTTTCGGCGTGGCGCTGGCGCTGGCCATCGCGTTCGTGCGCGGTTCGCTGACGGACCGCATGGTGATGATTGCCTGCACGGTGGGCATGTCGATTTCCATTCTCGTCTACATCATCGTCTTCCAGTACGGTTTTGCTTACAAGCTGGGCCTGTTCCCCGTGCAGGGCTGGGGCGACAGCTTCTGGGAAAACCTGCTGCGCTATTCGACCCTGCCCATCCTGATTGGCCTGGCCGTGTCGATCGCGCCGACCCTGCGCCTGTTCCGCACCTTCGTGCTGGACGAGGCCAACCAGGATTACGTGCGCACGGCGCGCGCCAAGGGCCTCAAGGAAGGCCGCATCATGTGGGTCCACGTGCTGCGCAACGCCGGCATTCCCATCATTACCTATGTGATGTCGAACTTGCCGGCCCTGCTGATCGGCGCTTTCCTGCTGGAACGTTTCTTCGGCATTCCCGGCATCGGGCGTGAAGTGATTTTGGCCGTCGAGCGCAGCGACTTTCCGGTGATCAAGGCGATCACCGTGTATGTTGCCGCCGCCACCATGCTCTTCAACCTGCTCACCGACCTGCTGTACCAGGCGGTCGATCCTCGCGTACAACTGAAGTAGAAAGAGACGATGTCGAAACCTCATACATCGCCCGGCCTGTGGGCCCTGGCGTGGCGCCGTTTGCGCGGCGACAAGATTGCAATGGTATCGCTGGCCGTGGTCGGCGCATTTTTCCTGCTGGTGCTGGCGTCTGCCAGCGGCCTGGTGGCGGCGAACTGGGAAGACGAAGTTGCCGTCAGCTATGCACCGCCCACGTTTGTCGGCGCCGACAAGGATGCGGCCGGCGCCGCCGACGGCGCCATTCCCCAGTCCGACGAGCGCAGCGCGCCCACGCCAGTCAACGTGCTCGACCCGCTGGCCGACGATATCGCCGAACTGCGCGCCCAGATGGGCAGCAATCCATCTGCCGGCGTCGAGATGTACGGCGTCACCGACCCGCTGGCCGACGACTTGACGGCCTTGCGCGCCGGCATGGGCAAGACGAAAAAGCTGATCGCGCACAAGGCGGCGACCTTGCCTTTCGGCGCCGACAAGTGGGGTCACGATATCGTGCAGAAAACCATCAAGGGCGGCGAAACGTCGATCGTCGTGGGCCTGGTGGCGGCCTTGCTGGCCGTGGTGCTGGGCACCCTGTTTGGCGCCGTGTCCGGCTACTTCGGCGGCATCGTCGATGATTTCTTCAACTGGTTCTACAGCATCTTCACGTCGATCCCGTCGATTTTGATGATCTTGACGGTGGCGGCCGTGCTGCAGCAGAAGGGCGTGCTGACCATCGTGCTGATCCTCGGCTTGACGGGCTGGACGGGGCCGTACCGCCTGATCCGCGCCGAATACATCAAGCACAAGGCGCGCGAATACGTGATGGCGGCCGACGCCATCGGCGCCTCGCACTGGCGCAAGATGTTTTCGCACATCTTCCCGAACGTGAGTCACGTTGCCTTGGTGCAAATGTCGATTCTCGTGGTGGGCTTCATCAAGGCGGAAGTGATCCTGAGTTTCCTCGGCTTTGGCGTGCCGGTGGGCACCGTCTCGTGGGGCAGCATGCTCAACGAGGCACAAAATGAACTGATCCTGGGCAAATGGTGGCAGCTGACGGCCGCCGCCACGGCGATGGCCGTGCTGGTGACGGCGTTCTCGCTGTTTACCGATGCCTTGCGCGATGCGCTCGACCCCAAAGTGAAATAGGAGTTGCTCATGGACCAGAATAACCTGTTGGAAGTGCGCGACCTGCGCGTCACCTTCCGCCTGGACAAGAAGACCACGTTCGAAGCCGTCAAGGGCATCTCGTTCAACGTGCCGCGCAACAGCACCGTCGCCCTGGTGGGCGAGTCGGGCAGCGGCAAGTCCGTCAGCTCGCTGGCCGTGATGGGCCTGCTGCCGCCTGACAGCACCATCATCGATCCGCAATCGCGCATCCACTTCGGCGGGCGCGATTTGCTGCAACTGTCGATCGCCGAGCGCCGTACCATGTGCGGCAAGGATATCTCGATGATCTTCCAGGAACCGATGTCGTCCTTGAATCCCGTGTTCACGGTCGGCTTCCAGATCGCCGAAGTGCTGCGCCAGCACATGGGCATGAACCGCAAGCAGGCAAGGGCGCGTACGCTGGCGCTGCTCGAAGAAGTGGGCATACCCGACCCGGCCACGAAGATCGACGCCTACCCGAGCCAGATGTCGGGCGGCCAGCAGCAACGCGTGATGATCGCCATGGCGATCGCCTGCGAGCCGAAACTGCTGATCGCGGACGAACCGACGACGGCGCTGGACGTGACGATCCAGAAGCAGATCATGGACCTGATCGCGGCGCTGCAAAAGAAACACCAGATGTCCGTGCTCTTCATTACCCACGACCTGGGCCTGGTGGGGGAAATCGCCGACCAAGTGATCGTCATGCGCCACGGCGAAGTGCGCGAGACGGGCGAGGTACGCCAGGTATTCGAAGCGCCGCAAGACAGTTATACCAAAGCCCTGCTGCATTGCCGCCCGTCGCTGGACGAGCGCCCGTGGCGCTTGCCCGTCATCGCTGATTATATGGAAGGCAAGGCGGGCCCCGGCGTGGAGATGAAACAGCGCACGCGCGGCTACACGCCGGGCGACGAACCGGTGCTGGTGGTGAATAATCTCAGTAAAAGCTTTTATACGCGCGAAGGCCTGTTCGGCAAGCGCGAATTCCAGGCCGTCAAGGACGTGTCGTTCACTTTGCCGCGCGGAAAAACCCTGGGCGTGGTGGGCGAATCCGGTTCCGGCAAGACGACGGTGGGCCTGACCCTGCTGCGCTTGCACCAGGCAACTAGTGGCACGGCCATGTTCCACGGCAAGGACCTGATTGCCATGCCGAACAAAGAGTATTTGCCCTATAAACGCCGCATCCAGATCATCTTCCAGAATCCGTATGCGTCCTTGAATCCCCGCTTTACGGTGGGGCAGATTTTGCTGGAACCGATGCGCATCCACAAGATCGGTGCCGATGACAAGGAACGCATCGCCAAGGCCTACTGGCTGCTCGACAAAGTCGGCTTGCCGGAACAGGCTTTCCACCGCTATCCGCACGAGTTCTCGGGCGGCCAGCGCCAGCGCATCGCGATTGCCCGCTGCCTGACCATGCAGCCGGAGATTCTGGTGTGCGACGAATCCGTGTCGGCGCTGGACGTGTCGGTGCAGGCGCAGGTGCTCAACCTGCTGCAGGATTTGCAGGATGAATTCGGCCTGTCCTACATCTTCATTTCGCACGACTTATCAGTGGTGAAATACATCGCCGACCAGGTGATGGTGATGCACAAGGGGCAAGTGGTGGAACTGGCCGATTCGGACGAGCTGTACCGCAATCCCGTGCATCCGTACACGCGCACCCTATTGAGCGCCATACCGAAGGGCGTGCAGTTGTAGGGGGCTTTTTACGGTAAGATAGCGGCCATGCCCAACCTCATTTATCTGCTCGAACATTACGGTGTCCTGATTGTCTTTGGCATCGTGCTGGTGGAGCAGCTCGGCTTGCCGATTCCCGCCTTTCCCATTCTCGTGGTGGCGGGGGCGCTGGCCGTCGATGGCGACATGAATGGGGGGCTGGTGCTGGCCGCCGCGCTGGGCGCCTGCCTGATCAGCGACTTCACGTGGTTCCGCGCGGGCCGCCATTTCGGCAAGCGCATCCTGCGGCTGCTGTGCCGCATCTCGCTGTCGCCCGATTACTGCGTCAGCCAGACGGAAGACAAATTCAAGCGTTGGGGCCCGAAAGCCCTGATCGTCTCCAAGTTCGTGCCGGGATTCAATACCGTGGCCGCGCCGATGTCGGGTGCGCTCGGCACGCCGCCGCGCCTGTTCTTCCTGTATGCGGGCCTGGGCGCCTTGCTGTGGAGCGGCACCGGCATCGCCGTCGGCGTGATCTTTCACGCCAGCGTGCAGCAGGTGCTGGATTTGCTCAGCACCATGGGCAGTACGGCCTTGCTGATGCTGGCCGCCTTGCTGGGCTTGTTCCTGCTGTACAAATTCCTCGAACGCCGGCGTTTCCGCCAGGCCTTGCAGATCGAGCGCATCGGCATCGACGAATTGCTCGAACTCATAGAGCAGGGCGAAGAGCCGCTGATGGTCGACGCGCGCAGCGCCACGGCGCAAGCGCTGGAGCCGGCCGTGCCGGGCGCCTTGTTCTTCAATGGCAAGGAACCCGTGCCCGCCATGATCGCGATGGACAAGGACCGCCACATCATCGTGTATTGCAGCTGTCCCAACGACGTGACGGCCGCGCAAGTGGCCAAGCTGCTGCACCAGCACGGCTTTCACCGGGCCAAGCCCCTGCATGGCGGCCTCGACGCGTGGAATGCCGCCTACCGCTCGGACCAGCCGGCACCCGCCAGCCTGCTGGGCGAAGGCTTGCCCTCCTGATCGGCGCATGCCTGCCGCATCGCAGGCCGACCGTAAAAACCGGTAGTAATAATACGAAAGCGCTGTCGTGGGGCCGCCAGGACGGCAGCGCCGCGCCAGCGCCGCCCCATATAAAGCGGCTTTGCGCAAACTGCGGCATACTCTTGTTTTCAGGCGATTCCTGCTGCTATGCAGCATGCTTTTGGTGTATCTGGCGAGTGTAGGTACTTACTATAAATCATTGTTTTCGAGTAACTTTGGCCTTGCCTGTTGCATTTGGAGTGGAACTACCAATAAAGGCTTGTTTTGATGTACTTAAACTACAAACTTTGCTTGCCTCCGGGCGCATTCATCCTTTAAGCTTGGCGTCCCATGCGTCCCACTTCATCATTTAAAATCATGAGCGCTTCGTCTTCTCCCGTACTGCCGACTTCCGCCTTTGCCGATGGACCGCGCCTGCTGGCCGACGTGGGCGGCACCAATGCCCGTTTCGCCCTGGAAGTGGCCGCCGGCCACATCACCCTGGTCGAAGTGCTGCCCTGTGCCGATTACCCGAGCCTGTCCGCCGCCCTGCAAGCCTACCTGGCCTTGCCGCACATCGCTGCCGCAGGCGGGCAAGCCGTGCGCCATGCCGTGATCGCCATTGCCAACCCCGTCGACGGCGACTTCCTCAGCATGACGAACCACCACTGGTCGTTCTCGATCCGCGCCATGCGCGAAGAGTGCGGCTTCACGACCCTGGACGTGGTCAACGATTTCACGGCCCTGGCGCGTTCCTTGCCGCAGCTGTCGAGCGAACAGAAGCACCAGGTGGGCGCGGGCACGGCCCGTCCGAACACGGCCATCGGCCTGATCGGCGCCGGCACGGGCCTGGGCGTGTCGGGCCTGATTCCCTCGCATGGCGGCTGGATCGCCCTGCAAAGCGAAGGCGGCCACGTCAGCTTTGCGCCGTTCAATGAAACGGAAGTGAGCATCCTGCAATTTGCCTGGCGCGAATACGAGCACGTCTCGGCCGAGCGCCTGATTTCCGGCGATGGCCTGGAACTGATCTACCGCGCCCTGGCCGACCGCGCGGGCGTGCCCGCCGAAGCCTTGCCGGCGGCTGAAATCACGCGCCGCGCGCTGGCCGGCGAATCCCAGCTGTGCGACGACGTCATCGAAGCGTTCTGCTGCATGCTCGGCACGGTGGCGGGCAACGTCGCCGTCACCCTGGGCGCGCTGGGCGGCATTTATATCGGCGGCGGCATCGTGCCACGCCTGGGAGCGCGTTTCGACCGTTCCGGTTTCCGCGCCCGCTTCGAGCGCAAGGGCCGCTTCGCCAATTACGTGTCACAAGTGCCGACCTTCGTCATCACGGCGCAGTATCCAGCTTTCCTGGGTGCATCGGCCATTCTTTCGGAGAAACTCGCCTCCCTGTGATGCGCGAGGTACGGGCGATGTGTCGCGCCAGGGCCGGGTAAAACGCGTGTTTTGCCCGGTTTTGCGCTTTTCCGCTTTTTATCAGGTACAATTGGCATCGTTGGATGAAACGACGACTGTCGCTCTCCTGTCTGGCTGGTTCGCCGCCACGGGAAAAGCAGCTGCTCCGGAGATCGTTTCATTGCTGGTTACTTAGTGAAGGTTAATTAAGGCCAGCACCATGGATGACAGGACTTTCACTGCATCCGCTTTAATCCCGCTTTGCGCGCATCGGCCAAGGCGTCGGAAAAACAGCCTCAACTAGTAACCCAGCACGGCGTCATCATCGATGTCTGCCATCTGTTACGTTGAAATGAACGTTTTTGATTTCTTTCTCTGCATACGAATTGCAACACACATCCGCACAGAATTGCTATGAATACAATTGAGGCTAAAAAAGTCCTCGAAACCGCGTTGCTGTGCGCTCGTGAATCGCTGACGATCCACAGCCTGAAAAAGCTGTTCGTCGATGCGGACGAGAATGGTCGTGTGCGCGGTGTCGGCGTTGGCGCCGACACGATCAAGCAATTGCTGGAAGAGTTGCGCGACGAGTGGGAAGGGCGCGGCATCGAGATCGTCAGTCTGGCTTCGGGCTGGCGCTTTCAAAGCCGCCCGGAAATGAAGATGTATCTCGACCGGTTGACGCCCGAGCGGCCGCCCAAGTATTCGCGGGCGACCCTGGAAACCCTGGCCATCATCGCCTACCGCCAGCCGGTGACGCGCGGCGATATCGAGGAAATTCGCGGCGTTGCCGTCAATTCGCAGACGATCAAGATGCTGGAAGACCGTGGCTGGGTCGATGCCATCGGCTACCGCGACGTGGTGGGACGGCCGGCCTTGCTGGCCACCACCAAGCAGTTTTTGGATGATCTGGGTTTGCAATCGCTGTCCCAGCTGCCGCCTTTGCAGCAAATCAGCGAGATGCAGGGCAATGGGCTTGAAGCCCTGGAAGCGGCCCTGCAGGAAAATTTTGACAAGGCAAGCAATGAGCTTGTCCCCCAGCTTGGTGCAGGTAGCAATACGGCTGTGACAGATGTAGATGTGACAGCAAGCCTTGATGCCGGCCCCGATGCTTCGCCCATGGACGAAGCCTACACTCACGACCCTGCGCCAGAACTAACGGTTGACGCTGCGCCAGGTCAGCACAGCCAAGAAACGAAGAATGAATAATCCGAACACCCCCGAGACAGTAACCGCCAGCGACGAAGCCATCGTTGCCAAGCCCAAGCGCCGCACCAAGGCCCAGATCGAAGCTGACGCGGCTGCTGCCGGCACGGCTGGCGACGCTGTCGCCGCCAAGCCGAAGCGCCGCACGAAAGCCGACGTGGCCGCCGATGCGCCCGTCGCGGAAGCTGTCGCCGCCGACGCTGCGCCCGCCGCCAAGAAAACCCGCGCCAAGCCGGCCCTGAAGGCCGTGGCCGACGCCGCGGAAGCCGCAGCCGAGGCGGTTGCCGCCCCGGCGCCGCGTCCGCCGCGCGCCCGCGCCGCCGCCAAGGCCGCTGCCGCCGTCGCTGAAACGGCGCCGGAAGCCGTCGTCGACAAGCCGGCCGAAGCACGCCCGACCCGCGGTCCGCGCCAGATGCGCGGTGTGCAGGCGGAGCGCGCGTTGCGCCAGCCGCCGCGCGCCGAAGCGCCGCAGGCGGCCGATGCCGTTGCCGCAGCGCCTGCCGCAGAGCAAGCTGCCGCGCCTGTCGCCGACGTGTTCGATGCCGAAGGCAACCTCGTGTCCGGCCCGCGCCTGCCGCGCGGTCCCCGCAACGACGTGCCGGGTGCCGGCAAGAATGCCGGCAAGAGCCGTAAAAAGGGCAAGGGCCGCCAGGCTGCGCCAGGCAAGCTCAGCGACGCTGATGCCGTCTTCTCGTTCGTTACTTCCGACGCCTTCGACAGCGAAGAAGGCGGCACGGGCCGTGTACAGAAAGCGGCCGTGCGCCGCGACCTGACGTCCGACGACGATGCGCCGAAGCTGCACAAGGTACTGGCCGAAGCCGGTCTCGGTTCGCGCCGCGACATGGAAGACCTGATCATTTCGGGCCGCGTGTCCGTGAATGGCGAGCCGGCCCACATCGGCCAGCGCATCTTGCCGAGCGATCATGTGCGCATCAACGGCAAGTTGATCCAGCGCCGCGTCAGCAAGAAGCCGCCGCGCGTGCTGGTCTACCACAAGCCGGCCGGCGAAATCGTCAGCCACAACGACCCGGACGGCCGTCCATCCGTCTTCGACCGCCTGCCGACCATGAAGGCGGGCAAGTGGCTGGCCGTTGGCCGCCTCGACTTCAACACGGAAGGCTTGCTGTTGTTTACCACGTCCGGTGACCTGGCCAACCGCCTGATGCACCCGCGCTACGGCATCGACCGCGAGTACGCCGTGCGTACCCTGGGCGAGCTGGAAGAGGGCATGCGCCAGAAGCTGCTGGCCGGCGTCGAGCTGGAAGACGGCCTGGCGCAGTTCTCGAAGATCGCCGATGGCGGCGGCGAAGGCATCAACAAGTGGTACCGCGTGGTGATCGGCGAAGGCCGTAACCGCGAAGTGCGCCGCATGTTCGAAGCCATCGGCCTGACCGTTTCGCGCCTGATCCGTACCCGCTACGGCGCCATGACCCTGCCGAGCGGCCTGAAACGCGGCCGCTGGGAAGAGATGGATGAAAACACCGTGCGCGACCTGCTGACCGCCTACGGCATCGAAAAGAAAATGCCGGCATCGGGCGACCCCCGTGCCGCTGGCGCCGCCAAGGGCCGCGAAGCGCGCAAGGCCAGCCGCGATGACGAGCCGAATGGCAACCGCATCGATGTGAGCAACCGCAACGCCGATCCGTTCCCTGTCGCGCCGCGCCGTGGCCAGCCGCAAGGCCAGTTTGCCCGTCCGCAAGGCCAGGGCCGCCCGGGCGGCGCCGGCCGTCCAGGCGAAGCGCGTGGTCCGGGCCGCGGCCAGTCGCAAGGTCCGTTCCAGGGCGGCCAGCCCCGTTCGTCGGCATCGTTCGAAGGTGCGCAAGGCCAAGGCCAGGGCCGTCCGCCGCGTGCGGCAGGCCAGGGCCGTCCGGGTGGCGAAGGCCGCGCGCCGCAGCGCGGTCCGCGCCAGCCCGATCCGCTGCAAACGGCCTTCGGCTTCGCCAACACGGGTCCGCGCCGCAATGCCGGCGGTGGTGCCGGTGGGCAAGCACGTTCCGGCGGCCAGCCGCGCGGCGGCATGGATCGCGGCGGCATGGATGGCATGCCGCGCCGCCGCAGCAAAGGTTAATCGGGAAGAGTTTCTTCTTGCGCGCCCGCTGATCTGCCGCGGGTGCGCGCTCTTGTAACTGTTGTAAGCCGGGCCGCTCCTCGTGTGCGGCATTGCGGCGAAGTTAATAAGAGGTTATAATCTGCAGCCTAATAAAAGTTCTCCGCAGGGTTGTTTGGTGGGGAGTGCTTTCATCTGGTTGGGAAAATACAAGAAGATGGGCAGATGCCCATTTTTTTTTTGTTGAACCGTTTGTAATGGCTCCGCAAGGGGCCATATATGACTTGAATGCGTGTTTTTGCATGTTGTCGGCGCTTATTGCGGCGCTGTCATGCCGAAAACGGGCCTTATTTCTGGAGAATTTCTTGCAGCAGTTGGGATTAATTGAAAAGACAGTTACAGGTCTGGGCTATGAGCTCGTTGATGTCGAACGTGCCGAGCGCGGGCTGCTGCGCGTCTTTATTGATTTCAGCGCCGCCGATGCCGCTGAAAAAGGTCCGATCACGGTCGAAGACTGTGCCACGGTCAGTCACCAGTTATCGCATGTGTTGACGGTAGAGAACGTTCCTTACGAGCGTCTCGAGATTTCTTCCCCGGGTCTCGATCGTCCGGTGCGCAAGCTGGAAGACTTCGTCCGTTTCGCAGGCCAGGAAATCATCGTCAAGCTGATGGTGGCGATGCCGGGTACGAACAACCGGAAATCGTTCCAGGGGATCTTGCAAGAACCCGTGGGCGATAAATTGTCGTTGGAATTTGAAGGTAAGGATGGTCCGGCGATGTTGGAGTTTACGCTCGCCGATGTGGATAAGGCACGCTTGGTGCCGCAGGTGGTTTTTAAGGGACGCAAAGCATGAGCCGCGAAGTTTTATTATTGGTTGACGCGCTGGCGCGCGAAAAAAACGTCGATAAAGATGTCGTCTTCGGCGCCCTCGAATTCGCGTTGGCGCAAGCCACGAAGAAACGGTATGAGGGTGAAGTAGACATCCGCGTTTCGATCGACCGCGAAACGGGCGAATTCGAATCGTTCCGCCGCTGGCACGTCGTGCCCGATGAAGCGGGCCTGCAATTGCCGGATCAGGAGATCCTGCATTTCGAGGCAAAAGAACAGATTCCCGATATCGAAGTCGATGACCATATCGAAGAACCGATCGAATCCGTTGAATTCGGCCGCCGTTTCGCCCAGGATACCAAACAGGTGGTCCTGCAGCGCGTACGTGACGCCGAACGCGAACAGATCCTGGTCGACTTCCTGGAGCGCGGCGATTCGCTCGTCACCGGCACCATCAAGCGCATGGAACGCGGCGACGCCATCGTCGAATCGGGCAAGATCGAGGCACGTTTGCCGCGCGACCAGATGATTCCGAAAGAGAATCTGCGTATCGGCGACCGCGTGCGTGCATACATCTTGCGCATCGACCGCAATATGCGCGGCCCGCAAGTGATCCTGTCGCGCACCGCGCCGGAATTCATCATGAAGCTGTTCGAGCTGGAAGTGCCGGAAATCGAGCAAGGCATGCTGGAAATTAAATCCGCAGCCCGCGATGCCGGCGTGCGCGCCAAGATCGCCGTCTACACGGCCGACAAGCGCATCGACCCGATCGGTACTTGCGTCGGCATGCGCGGTTCGCGCGTGCAGGCTGTCACCGGCGAGTTGGGCGGCGAACGTGTCGACATCGTGCTGTGGTCGGAAGATCCGGCGCAGTTCGTCATCGGCGCCCTGGCGCCGGCGAACGTGTCGTCGATCATGGTCGATGAAGAAAAACACGCGATGGATGTCGTCGTGGACGAAGAAAACCTGGCAATCGCGATCGGCCGTTCCGGCCAGAACGTGCGCCTGGCCTCGGACCTGACCGGCTGGAAGATCAACATCATGACGGCCGAAGAATCGGCCGACAAAGCTGCCCAGGAAACGGCTGCCGTGCGCATCCTGTTCATGGAAAAGCTCGATGTCGACCAGGAAGTGGCCGATATTCTGGTGGAAGAAGGTTTCGCCAGTCTGGAAGAAATCGCTTACGTGCCAATTTCCGAAATGCTGGAAATCGAATCGTTTGACGAAGATACCGTCAATGAACTCCGTACCCGTGCGCGTGATGCGCTCGTGACCGAAGCGATCGCTTCGGAAGAGGGTCTGGAAGGCATGGACGAGGCGTTGGTGAATCTGGAAGGCATGGATCGCATCACCGCCGGCAAGCTGGGTCTGGCTGGTATCAAGACCGTAGAAGCATTTGCAGCACTGGCATACGACGAATTTGGCGCAATCCTGGCCTTGTCTGCGGACCGTGCGCGTGAACTGATTACAAGTGAATTTAAAGATGTGACCGACGATGAGATGAAGTTGGTTGACTCGAAATACGACGATCGTGCCAAGGCGTTGCAAGCCAAGGCATGGAGTCTGGCCGAATCCGCAAAGGCTTAATTTGAGTATCTTTATCATCTCCGCGACACATAGAAAAGAGGACTGAATGGCGAGTAACAACGTAGCCCAATTTGCCACCGAACTGAAGATGCCTGCAGATTTGCTGCTGACGCAGCTGCGTTCTGCCGGCGTCGAGAAAAGTTCGACGTCAGATCCATTGTCGAAAGATGATAAGGACAAGCTTTTGGATCATCTGCGCCGCACACACGGCGCAGCGGCTGACACAGAAAAGAAAAAAATCACCGTGACCCGCAAGGAAACGACTGAGATCAAGCAAGCAGACGCCACCGGCAAATCGCGCACGATCCAGGTGGAAGTGCGCAAGAAACGCACTTTCGTCCAGCGTGACGAAGCTGCGCCGGTCGCGGCAGAACCGGTCGCGCCTGCCGCACCGGTGATCGATCCCGCCGACGTGGCGCGCCGTGAAGAAGAAGCCCGTAAACAGGCTGAACTGATCGCCCGCCAGGAAGCCGATCTGCGCGAAAAGCAAGAACGTCTGGCCAAGCTCGACGCGGAAAAAGAAGCCCAGGCGAAAGCCACGCAACAGGCTGAATTGGCTGCGAAGAAAGAAGCGGAAGCGGAAGCGAAGAAAGCGGCCGCCAAGGCCGCCGCCGCGCCTGCCGCCAGCGCCGCTGCGCCTGTCGTTGACGATGCCGCCGCCGAAGCGAAAAAAGCCGCTGCCGCTGAAGAAGCGAAAAAGAAAGCCGCCGCCGCTGCTGTTGCTGCCAAGGAAGCCGCTGACAAAGCGGAAGCCACCGAGCGTGCACGCAAGGCCGTTGCCGACGAAGTTGCCCAGATCAAGGCCATGATGAACGCGCCACGCCGCGCCATCAAGGCACCGGAACCCGTACCGGTTCCCGTCAAGCCGAAGGCGCCGGAAGGCACGCTGCACAAGCCTGCTGACAAGAAACCTGGCGACAAGCCGGGCGACAAGAAGCCTGCTGTCGCAGACAAGAAATCCATCAAGTCGGCCAATGTGTCGTCCACCTGGTCCGATGATGCGAAAAAACGCGGCACCACCGGTGGTCCCAAGCCACGCGGCAATAGCGGCCCAGGCGGCCGTGACAGCTGGCGCGGTGGCGCGAAGGGCCGTCGCCCGACGCACCATGACGACCGTGAATCGAACTTCCAGGCGCCTACGGAAGCCGTCGTCAAGGACGTGCACGTACCGGAAACGATCACCGTGGCCGAACTGGCGCACAAAATGTCCGTCAAGGCATCCGAAGTCATCAAGCATTTGATGAAATTGGGCCAGATGTGCACGATCAACCAGGTGCTGGATCAGGAAACCGCCATGATTCTGGTGGAAGAAATGGGCCACAAGGCGTTCGCCGCCGAACTGGACGATCCGGAAGCGCTGCTGGCCGACGTGGGCGAACACGCGCACTTCGAAACCAAGCCACGCGCACCGGTGGTCACCGTCATGGGTCACGTCGACCACGGCAAGACCTCGCTGCTCGATTACATCCGTCGCGCCAAGGTGGCTTCCGGCGAAGCGGGCGGCATTACGCAGCATATCGGCGCTTACCACGTCGATACGCCACGCGGCATGATCACCTTCCTCGACACCCCGGGCCACGAAGCGTTTACCGCCATGCGTGCCCGTGGCGCCAAGGCAACCGACATCGTGATTCTGGTGGTTGCCGCCGACGATGGCGTGATGCCGCAAACGAAAGAAGCGATTGCCCATGCGAAAGCAGCCGGCGTACCGCTGGTGGTGGCGATCAACAAGGTCGACAAACCGGGCGGCAACGTGGACCGCGTGACGCAGGAACTGGTCGCCGAACAAGTCGTGCCGGAAGAATACGGTGGCGAATCGCCATTCGTGCCGGTATCGGCCAAAACGGGCCAGGGCATCGACGATCTGCTGGAACAAGTGCTGTTGCAAGCCGAAGTGCTGGAACTGACGGCACCGGTCGATGCGCCAGCGCGCGGCCTGGTAGTCGAGGCGCGTCTGGACAAGGGCCGTGGTCCTGTCGCGACGATCCTGGTGCAGTCCGGTACCCTGAAACGCGGCGACGTGATTCTGGCGGGCTCTTCGTATGGCCGTGTTCGCGCCATGCTGGACGAGAACGGCAAGTCGATCGCTGAAGCGGGTCCTTCGATTCCGGTCGAAATCCAGGGTCTGACGGAAGTGCCGGTTGCCGGTGAAGAAGTCGTCGTCATGGCTGACGAGCGCAAGGCGCGCGAAATCGGTCTGTTCCGTCAAGGTAAGTTCCGCGACGTGAAACTGGCGAAACAGCAAGCTGCGAAACTGGAAAACATGTTCGACCAGATGGCCGAAGGCGAAGTGAAAAACTTGCCGTTGATCATCAAAACCGACGTGCAAGGTTCGCAAGAAGCGCTGGTCGGTTCGCTGCAGAAACTGTCGACCTCCGAAGTGCGCGTACAAGTGGTTCACGCGGCCGTCGGCGGCATCACGGAATCGGACGTCAACCTGGCAGTCGCCTCGAAAGCGGTCATCATCGGCTTTAACGCCCGTGCTGATGCCCAGGCACGCAAGCTGGCCGAGTCGAATGGCGTGGACATTCGCTACTACAACATCATTTACGATGCGATCGACGAGATCAAATCGGCGTTGTCGGGCATGTTGGCACCAGAGAAACGCGAAACCGTCATCGGCCAAGTCGAGATCCGCCAGGTTATCCTGGTCTCGAAGGTCGGCGCGATTGCCGGTTGCCTGGTCACCGATGGCGTGGTCAAGCGTGCTTCTTCCGTCCGCCTGTTGCGCAACAACATCGTGGTGTGGAGCGGCGAGATCGACTCCCTGAAACGCTTCAAGGACGATGCGAAAGAAGTTCGCGCCGGTCTGGAGTGCGGCCTGTCGCTGAAGAACTACAACGACATTCAGGTTGGCGACACGCTGGAAGTATTCGAAGTCCAGGAAATCGCTCGTACCCTGTAATCGCAGCAGCAATGAAAACCGCGCGGACATACCGTTGTCCGCGCAAACACGTGGGGCGCATTGGTCAACGGGCAACCGTTTGACCCATGCGCCCTGCGGCACTTAGGACAGCATAAAATCATGGCTAAACATAGCAAAACCATGCCAGCGCGCGGCTTGCGCGTGGCCGACCAGATCCAGCGCGATCTGGCTGAGATCGTCGCCTACGAATTGAAAGACCCGCGCGTGGGCACGATGATCACCATCACCGAAGTGCAGATCACGCCCGATTACGCGCACGCCAAGGTGTTTTTCACGATGTTGAAAGACAGCAAGGAAGCCATCAAGAACACCACCGAAGGCCTGATGGCCGCCTCGGGCTTCATCCGTGGCTTGCTGGGCAAGCGCCTGCACATCCACACCCTGCCGATGCTGCATTTCGTGCACGACAGCTCGACCTCGCGCGGCATGGAAATGTCGCTCCTGATCGACAAGGCCAATGCCACGCGCGCGGCCGACGCCGAGCCGGATGTCAAACCAGAAGCGGACGAGCAATAACAGTGGCGGGTCCGAAGAAACCACCGGGCATCAAGCGGGTGCGCGACCTGGTCGACGGCGTCTTGTTGCTCGATAAGCCCGTGGGCTGGTCCAGCAACGACGCCCTGATCAAGGCCAAGCGCGTGCTGAACGCGAAAAAAGCCGGCCATACGGGCACCCTGGATCCGTTCGCCACGGGCTTGCTGCCGCTGTGCTTTGGCGAGGCGACGAAGTTCTCGCAGGACTTGCTGGAAGCCGACAAGACCTACGAAACCCTGGTGCACCTGGGGCAGACGACGGATACGGGCGACACGGAAGGCGCAGTGCTGGAAACGCGCGAGGTCAACGTCACGCAAGAGCAGATCGAAGCCGTGCTGGCGCGGTTCCGCGGGCCTATCCTGCAGACGCCGCCCATGTACTCGGCCTTGAAAAGGGACGGCAAGCCCCTATATGAGTATGCAAGGGCAGGCATCACCCTGGAGCGCGAAGCGCGCCCGGTGACCATCCACAAGCTCGAGTTCCTCGGCTATGAAGCCCCGTTCCTGAAATTGTCCGTGATGTGCAGCAAGGGCACGTATATCCGCGTGCTGGGCGAAGACATCGGCCATGCCTTGGGTTGCGGCGCTCATCTGAACGCCTTGCGCCGCACGCAGGTGGGCAACCTGACGCTCGACGGCGTCGTCACCTTGGATGAGCTGACGGCGCATGCCACGCCGCTGAGTCTGCTGGCGCCCGTCGATGCACTGTTGTCGAGTTTTCCCGCCGTCCAGCTGACGGAAGAATTGGCCAAGCGTTTCCTGCATGGCCAGCGCATCGCGCTGGGCAAGGAAGACGTCGCCGTGCCAGCCGAACCGGGCAGGGTGCGCGTGTATCACGACAGCAAGCTGTTGGGCACGGGCCAGTTACAGGAATACAGCATCCTGGCGCCCGAACGGCTCATTGCCACAGCACATCAATAAAAGCTGGGGTCAGACCCCTCGACCGTTGGCGCAAGCCTCTGAGTTGGCGGGATTGAGGGTCTGACCCCGGCATGCACTCTTCAAACAGTGTCGCTTTTTTAAACAATCCGTCCCCGACTGCGGGAGCCGCCAGCATTTTTAGATAGCGTTGCAACGCAACATGCTATACTACGCGGTTCCGGAAATAGATTAGCATTCGGGTATCTCGTACACCTTGTACGCACTCCGCAGTTTTTCAGTAACTACTACGACCATGTCAAATACAAAACGCGCAATTCGTAATATCGCCATTATCGCCCACGTTGACCACGGCAAAACCACGCTGGTGGATCAGCTGCTGCGCCAGTCCGGCACCTTCCGTGAAAACCAAGCGGTCGACACCCGAGTCATGGACTCGAACGACCTGGAAAAGGAGCGCGGCATTACGATTCTGTCGAAGAACTGCGCTGTTGAGTACGAAGGCACCCACATCAATATCGTCGACACCCCAGGCCACGCCGACTTCGGCGGCGAAGTGGAACGTGTTCTGTCGATGGTGGACTCGGTTCTGCTGCTGATCGATGCACAGGAAGGCCCGATGCCGCAAACCCGTTTCGTCACGCGCAAGGCGCTGGCACTGGGTCTGAAGCCTATCGTGATCGTCAACAAGATCGACCGTCCAGGCGCACGTCCTGACTGGGCCATCAACCAGACGTTCGAACTGTTCGACAAGCTGGGCGCAACCGACGAGCAACTGGATTTCCCTATCGTTTACGCTTCCGGCCTGAACGGCTATGCCGGCCTGACCGAAGACGTGCGCGGCGGCGACATGAAGCCGATGTTCGACGCCATCCTGGAACACGTTCCAGTACGTGACGACAATCCGGAAGGCCCGCTGCAAATGCAGATCACCTCGCTGGACTACTCGTCGTACGTCGGCAAGATCGGCATTGGCCGCGTCAACCGCGGTACCGTGAAAGTTGGTCAAGACGTGCTGGTCATCAATGGCCCAGGCGCCACGCCAATCAAAGGCCGCATCAATCAGGTGCTGAACTTCAAGGGCCTGGAGCGCGTGCTGGTGGACGAAGCTGTTGCCGGCGACATTTGCCTGATCAACGGTATCGACGAAATCGGCATCGGTTCGACCCTGTGCGCACTGGACACCCCGGAAGCGCTGCCGATGCTGACCGTCGACGAGCCGACCCTGACCATGAACTTCATGGTCAACAACTCGCCACTGGCTGGCCGCGAAGGCAAGTTCGTGACCTCGCGCCAACTGCGTGACCGTCTGGAAAAAGAATTGAAAGCCAACGTTGCTCTGCGCGTAGCGCCGACCGACGACGACACGATCTTTGAAGTTTCGGGCCGCGGCGAGCTGCACCTGACGATTCTGATCGAAAACATGCGTCGCGAAGGCTTCGAGCTGGCCGTATCGCGTCCACGCGTGGTGTTCAAGATGGTCGATGGCGTGCGCCACGAGCCCTTTGAAAACCTGTCGGTCGACGTGGAAGAAGCCAACCAGGGCGGCGTCATGGAAGAACTGGGCCGTCGTCGCGGCGACCTGCAAAACATGGAATCGGATGGCAAGGGCCGCGTGCGTCTCGAGTACCTGATCCCTGCGCGTGGCCTGATCGGCTTCCAGGGCGAATTCATGACCCTGACCCGCGGCACCGGCTTGATGAGCCACGTGTTCCACGAATACGCACCAGTCGACAACACCCGTGGCGAAATGGCCGGCCGTCGTAACGGCGTGCTGATCTCGCAAGATGACGGCGCTGCCGTTGCCTACGCTATCTGGAAACTGCAAGACCGCGGCCGCATGTTCGTATCGCACAATGACCCGGTCTACGAAGGCATGGTCATCGGTATCCACTCGCGCGACAACGACCTGGTCGTCAACCCGATCAAGGGCAAGCAGCTGACCAACGTGCGTTCGTCGGGTACCGACGAAGCGGTGCGCCTGGTACCGCCAATTCAGATGTCGCTGGAATACGCAGTCGAATTCATCGAGGACGACGAACTGGTGGAAATCACGCCGAAATCGATCCGTCTGCGCAAGCGCTTCCTGAAAGAGCACGAGCGTAAAAAAGCGTCGCGTGATGCGTAATCTGTTGTAGAGCATGGCCTGCGGGCCATGCCGCTTCCGGCCCGCTGCGCCGCGTCACCGTCATTGGTGAGGCGCGCAGCGGGTTTGTCATTTGCAGCTCCTGTTTTTTTGTAGACACCATGACTTCCTCTTCTTTGCCCTCCCGCCGCCTGTCCGTTGCCCCGATGATGGACTGGACCGACCGCCATTGCCGCAAGTTCCACCGCGAAATCACGCGTCACACCTGGCTCTACACCGAGATGGTGACGACGGGCGCGCTCGTGTACGGCGACGTGGAGCGCCACCTGCGCTTCAACGAGGAAGAGCATCCGGTGGCGCTGCAGCTGGGCGGCAGCGATCCGACAGACCTGGCCACCAGCGCCAGGCTGGGCCAGCAGTGGGGCTATGACGAGGTCAACCTCAATTGCGGCTGCCCGTCCGAGCGCGTGCAGAAAGGGGCGTTTGGCGCCTGCCTGATGGCCGAGCCGCAACTGGTGGCCGACTGCGTGAAAGCCATGCGCGACGTGGTCGACATCGACGTCACGGTCAAGCACCGCATCGGCATCGACGACAGCGAATCGTACGACTTCGTGCGCGACTTCGTCGGTACCGTGGCCGATGCCGGCTGCAAGACGTTTATTGTGCATGCGCGCAATGCCATCCTGAAAGGCCTGAGCCCGAAGGAAAACCGCGAAGTGCCGCCCCTGAAATACGATTACGCCTACCGCCTGAAGCGCGATTTTCCCCAGTTCGAGTTCATCATCAACGGCGGCATCAAGACCCTGGACGAGATCGACCTGCATTTGCAGCACCTCGATGGCGTGATGCTGGGCCGCGAGGCGTATCACAACCCGTACGTGATGGCGCAGTTCGACCAGCGCTACTACGGCGACGAGACGCCCGTGAAAACGCGCGAGCAGGTACTCGAGGCGATGATTCCGTACATTAGCGCGCAGCTGGAAAAAGAAGCGGGGCGCTTGAAACTGAACAGCGTCACGCGCCACATGCTGGGCCTGATGCAAAATCTGCCCGGCGCGCGCGGCTTCCGCCAGACCCTGTCGGACTCGAAGAAGCTGGCCTCGGGCGACCCCCGTTTGCTGCTGGAAGCGGCGGCGCGTTTGTCGCTGCCTGCCTGATGAGCGGCGACTGCCACAGCCTTGCGCGCGTGATCGAGGGCTACTTGCTGGCCGTCGGCGCCCTGAAGGATGACGGCAGCTTGTTTCTTTGCGAGTATCTGGGACCCGTCGCGCCGCAGGCATCGCTCGATGCCTTGTGCCGCGCGCTGCGGATTGCGCCGGCGGGCTTGTCCTTGCAGCCGCTCGAGAGCGTAGTGTGCAGCGGCATCGCCTGCACGCCGCGCCAGTGGTTGCTGGAGCGTATTCGTCCCATGAGCGAGGCGGACCGCCAGCCGCTCGATGCGCGTTTATATGACGGTTTCGAGCGAGAACTGGCCGAACTGCTGCGCGGCGAGCCGCGCTGGTATCAATTGGTATCATCTGGCCAGATCAGCCTGACCGGGCAATTGGGCGCCATCTGGAGCGTCTTTGTCTTTGGCACAGAGTGCCACGCCTATGTGATGCATTGCAGCTGGGACAGCTGAGCCAACTTGTCTATACCGCTGCTTCTGCGCAGTGGTATTGTCCGTACTCCCCCTTCCTCTGAGCACCTCTTCCAAAACGATGCAATATGGCTACGCCATGTGTTGTAAATGCGCCGTTTCGGCGCACGCCCGCACTGCCATGGGGCATTTCTAAGAGGCAAGAATCGGCGTTGTTGCCATTTCCCCGAAGAAAGTTAATCTGCCATTTATTCAGGTACTTATTGCTTGCTTTGAGGCAAAATTTACACCTATAATTGATTATAGACAAATATTTCTCATATGAATGTTTGATGTTGATCTCATATCATCAGTGTCAAAAATTCAGCGTGTGGAGCAAGTTTGCATTCGCAGTCACTGGCTGTTTCAGGGCTGGCGAAGGACCAGGAAGTACCCCAGGCTGCGTGCAGCCGGATACCGCCAGCATACCAATGGGTAAGGGCGGATACCGGTGTACCGCAGCCTTCGTCTTGTCGTGCCGGGCAAAAAATCCTTATCAATAGTTTCATTTACGAAGAGCCGAAATGAATTTAGCAAAAATGAAGGTTGGTACCCGCCTGGGCCTGGGTTTCGCCCTGGTACTGGTTCTGCTGGTGGCCGTGACCGTCCTCGGCATCGCGCGCATGGCGCAAATCCAGGAACGTCTCGATCACGTGATCAATGTCAACAATGTCGTCACCCGCCTGGTGATCGATATGCGTGGCAACGTCAGCGACCGCATCACCTCGCTGCGCATCCTCACCCTGATGACTGACGCGAGCGATATGGAGCCGGAAATGGCGCGTATCAAGACGCAGACGAGCACCTATCAGGAAACGCAGAAGAAGCTCGAAGAGAAATTCGCCGTCGAGTCGACTGCCGAAGAAAAGACCCTGCTCGCTTCGATCAAGGAATACGAAGCGGCCGCCATGCCGGCCATCGCCAAGGCATCCGCACTGTGGATGGCCAACGATGCGGAAGGCGCCACGCGCGTGATGATCAAGGAAATCCGCCCGGTGCAGAAAAAATGGATGGAAGCGCTGGAGCAGCTGGCCACCCTGGAAGACAAGCTCAATGAACAGATGCAGTCGGATGCCCGCAAGGCTTTCGACAGCGCGCGCCTGTTCATGATCATCCTCGGCGTACTGGCCGTGGCGATGGGCGTGGCGGCGGCACTGGTGATTACCCGCGGCCTGCTGAAACAGCTGGGCGGCGAGCCTGACTACACGGCATCGATCGCCGGCAGCATTGCCAATGGCGACCTGTCGATCGGCATCCACACCCAGCCATCGGACAATTCCAGCCTGCTGGCGGAAATGAAGGAAATGCGCAACAGCCTGGTGGGCATCGTCGGCCAGGTGCGCGTCGGCACGGAAACCATCGGCACAGCCTCGCGCGAGATCGCCGACGGCAATATCGACCTGTCGTCGCGCACGGAAATGCAGGCCAGCGCGCTGGAAAAAACGGCGTCCGCGATGGAAGAGCTGACCTCGACCGTGAAACAGAATGCGGACAATGCACGGGAAGCGAACAAGCTGGCCGCGACCGCGTCGGACGTGGCCCTGAAGGGCGGCTCCGTCGTGTCGCAAGTGGTTGACACCATGAGCTCGATCAACGAGTCGGCGAAGAAGATCGTCGACATCATCGGCGTGATCGACGGCATCGCCTTCCAGACGAATATTCTGGCGCTGAACGCGGCCGTGGAAGCGGCGCGTGCCGGCGAGCAAGGCCGCGGCTTTGCCGTGGTGGCGTCCGAAGTGCGCAACCTGGCCCAGCGCTCCGCTGGCGCCGCGAAGGAAATCAAGATCCTCATCGACGATTCGGCCGAGAAGACGGAACGCGGTACGCGTCTGGTCGGCCAGGCTGGTGTGACGATGGGCGAAGTGGTCGACAGCGTGCGCCGCGTGACGGACATCATGAGCGAGATCGCCAGTGCCAGCCAGGAACAAAGCGCCGGCATCGAACAGGTCAACCTGTCGATCATCGAGATGGACGGCATGACGCAGCAAAATGCCGCCCTGGTGGAACAGGCAGCCGCCGCGGCGCAAAGCCTGCAGGACCAGGCGGCCGAACTGGCGCACGTGGTCAGCATCTTCAAGCTGGTCGAAGGCGAAGAGAAACCGGCAGCGGCGTCTGTGCCGGCGCCGGCACCCGTGGCTGCCGCACCAGCGGCCGTGCGCAAGCCGGCGCCCGCATTGCGTCCGGTGAAATCGCTGACCCGCAAGACCGAAGCGGCCGCTCCCGTGGTTGCCGCGGCGCCACGCAAGGCGGCAGGGGCCGGCAGCACCAGCAATGACGAGTGGGAAGAGTTTTAAGCGCGGTCAACAGCGCACAGGAAGTTGTAATTACCGTATCTGATAATCATGGGGAAGCACATGTTTGAGAATAAGCGTTTGATGAGTGTTGCAGCAGCCTTGCTGGTGTCCGTTTCTTCCGCAGCCTTCGCTGCCGAGGTGCCCGCGTCGTTCGATGCCAAGAACTGCAAGGCCGACTATCCGAAAGCCTCGTTGATGAACGAAGAGCAGGGCACCGTGTCGATGTCCTTCCTGGTCAATGCCGATGGCAGCGTTGCTGATTCGAAAGTCGAGAAGAGCAGCGGCTTCAAGAACCTGGACAAGGCCGCCATCAAGGCCCTGTCCGCATGCAAGTTCAAGCCGGGCACCAAGGATGGTTCCCCTGCGCAAACCTGGACCAAGGTCGACTACGCCTGGAAGCTGGACTGATCCAGGCACTGCCGGGAGCGCGTCTCCCGGCATGACCGTATCCGCTACGGGCGGCGCCTGCGAGGGTGCCGCCCGTATTGTTATGTGCGGCAGCCAACGGCGCTGCCGCTGCGGATTCTGTTACCCTCGAAACATACCTTCGGGATATCCCACCACAAGAGGCCTACCATGCAGCGCATCCTGACACTTTCTTCCCTGGCCGCCACCGGCTTGCTGCTTTCCGCCTGCGCTTCCCTGGGCACGCCCGTGGGCTTGCAGGCGGGGCAGACCGTCGCCGTTGTCAACAGCCTGAGCTGGGACAATCCCCTGACGGGCAAGCGCGACGGTGTACGCACCAGCTGGCCCATCAAGGATGGCAAGATTGCCCCTGAATATTTTCCGCTGGCGCAATTGAAGCAATGCGACGCCGGCGGCAAGGCTTGCAGCTGGGGTGTGATGCGGGCGCAGCGCAGCGCGCCGAAGCTGGCGTATGCGGACGGCGGCGTCGACCTGGCCGTGAACGTTGCGATCGACGTGGCGCGGCGCCAGGATGCGCGCCAGGGCGAGACGCAAACGGCGATGGCGATACCGCAGGACGTGCCAGCCCTGGCGGGCAAGCAGCGTGTGCAGCCCAGCTGGAAATTGAAGTATGGCAAGGTCGAGCAGGTCGAGCTCGATTACGGCGTGCGCTACCAGGTGTGCGTCCAGCGCTACGATGCGGCAGGCAAGGCCATCGACACGTGCGACATTCCATTTATCTGAGGAAACATGGCGCATGGGCCGCTTGTGGCGCCATTGCTACATTTCATGTTGCGGCGTGCGTCGGGGTGTAACAATCGGTAAAAGCACAGCAAAGCATGGCGTAATTTCTTATAGTACTTACTTGAGGTAGTACATATTAGGAGAATTGCGATGAAAACCCTGTTGGCAGTAATTTCGCTGGCCGCATTGGGTGGCTGCGTCGTGGCCCCGCCAGGGCCCGCGTATTACGGTTCGCGCGCGCCACAGGGGGCCTACAATCCCTATGAATGGCATACGGTCTCGTCCGAGCCGGTGCAGTCGGGCCGCGTAATGAGCGCGCCGCGCGTGGAATACACGAATGAGCCCGTCTACGTGCAGCAGTCGCCTGTCTACGTGCAGCAGCCCGTGTATGTGCCGGCGCCCGTGTACGCGCCGCAACCGTATTATTACAATCCGCCCGTATCGATCGGGCTGGACTTCATGTTTGGCTTTGGGCGCTATGGCGGACGCCGCGGCGGCTGGGGCGGGCATGGACACTACCACGGCCGCCGCTAGACGCGGGGCGTAGTCCTTCTGGCGTGAGAAAGCGCGTCGTGCTTCGTAAAGCACGGCGCGCTTTCTCATTGGCGATGACGAGCAGCGCCGCGCAGCGTAATCAGTGGAAATATACCGAACTCTGGTGCAGCACGTCCGCCGAGCACAGGATATACATCGCCGCCGCTGCCAGACCTATTTGCAAGGCGCCAAAGCTGATCGGGATGAGGCGGGACATGTCGTACTCCTGAATGGTGTGAGGTGGGTTGTCAGGCTTTCATCATAGGTCGAATAAATGCTCTCGGGCATCGGATGAATGTCCGCCACGATGTAGGACAACACCTCGTCGCTGAGGCCCCGCCTCGCTCTCCGGCAGCCTAAGTAACCCCAATAAATTATTGCGATTTCTGACTTCTATAACCGGCGCTCTGCGGTGTTGCCCACTGCTAGCAGTGCTCGCACTGCGTCGCAGCGGGCGCCTTGCATAGCATCCGGTTCTATTCGTCATAACTTCACAATAATTTCCTGAGGATTGCTTAGCGGTTTTTCCAGCGCAGCACCGGCTCTTCCGGCGCCGTGTCCGGCACGTTCGAAATCGCCAGCCAGTGCGTCAGGCGTTCCGGATGCTTGAGATTGATGCCCATGCCATCGATGATGCCGACCTGTTCCAGCATGCGCGCGTCGATCTTCGCCTTCGACACCGTGGGTGCGCCCATGACCATGCGGTCATATGCCTTGCGCGCCTTGTGTTCCCATTTGTGCAGATTGCTTTCGTCGAAGCGGTTCGCTTCGAAGTACACGGTCAGGGTGCCGTCGAGGTTGCCGAAGCCGACAATGCCCGCGCCCTTGCGGATGGTGGTGGTGTTGTTGATGTCGAATTCCGCCGTGGGCACGAAAATGCCGGCGCGGCCATCGATGTCGGGACGTCCCACGGGTGTTTCCTTGCCGTAGGAACTCGTTTCGGTAATGGTTTTTTCTGCGGACATGGTGCGTGTGTGGTGGCCGTGCCGGGAGCGCAATCGGGTCCGGCAGCGCCAGTCATCCTGTTCAAAAAATGCGTGCTGATGATCAGGGCGGGGTAGGGGCCCTGGCGGAGCGATGCTTGGCATTGCTTGATACCCCGCTATTGTAGCGCCAATTTAATTCTTTTGGGCAACATTTAATGCTGCAGTGCACGCTTCTTCGGACGAGAAAAAGCCGCCCGGCCAAACGGCGGGACGGCTGTTGCGTGGCGTCTGTCCGGACTCAGGCGGCTGTCTTGCGGCGTGCCATGAAACCCAGCAAGCCCAGGCCCAGCAGCATCATGGCGTAGGTTTCAGGTTCCGGCACGGCGGCCGTCACCGAGACGTTGTCCAGGTAGGAACCATAGGTCGGTGCGGAGACGGGGCCGATCGATTCGAAACGCAGCAGGCTCGAAGAGCCGAGTGCGGTCACGTTCTGGCTGTAGGTTTGCCACACGCCGCTCGTGTTGCCGATCAATGCCGTTGGCGTCAGCAGCGTCGAACCCCAGTAGACATTCATCAGGCTGTTCGCGCCGCCCGCCGTATCGGGACGGCCCGAGTAGGCAAACGACAGCGCATAGGTGCTGCCGGCCGTGGTGGCGATCGCTTGCGATACCGACGTCAGGCGGTCCGTATTGAGTTCCAGGTATTGCGTGCCGCTGGCGGCGACGGGGTTGAATCCGCCCTGGCCGCCTTGCGTGGCGCCTTTCTGGATTTCAAAGGCCGAATTGCCGCTGGCCGATGAAGTCCAGCCTGTCACGCTGCTGAGCGGAGCCCAGGCTGAGGCGATGACATTGTTTTCGAAACTGCCATTGACCACCAGTTCGGTCGCGGCGTTGGCGGCGCCAGCGGTGACCAGGGTGGCCAGTGCGGCGATCTTCAGGAGGGTGGCTGGCGTCTTCATGGGTTCTCTTTGCTTAGTTAAAAGATAATTTGATTTCTTAAATGACATTTAAAGAATATCACCAAAACTCACAAAAAGAACACGCGCCCGCTAAAATTATTTGCAATTGTGAAATCATTTGTGTCTACATGGAAATTAATTTCTATGGTGAATGAATTGCTGTGAAGCTCCAAGGCGAACGCAAGCTTGGAGTTACTTGCGTCACGGTATTTTTGTGACATCGGGACGTAAAAAAACCTGCATCGTAACAACAACGATGCAGGTTTTTTCAGGTAACTGCCGTGCGCAGCGGCATATCGATTCGATAGGCGCCTTCGCGCAGGCATCAGAACGCCAGGCGGCCCTGCAGGTAGACCATGCGCGGCGCGCCCACCAGCTTGCCCAGGTTGCCGTCCGAGGTGCGCGTGAAGTAGCGCTTGTCGGCGAGGTTGTTGACGCCGGCGACCAGTTCCAGGCCCTTCTGTCCCGGCACTGTCCATTTCACTTGCGTATTCCAGGTGCGGAAGCCGGGAATCACACCCAGGTTGCCGGCCGGGTTTTCCGTCACGGTATTCGCTTCGTCGGCGAACTGGCGGCTCTGGTGGCTGCTCGACAAATCAACACCCCAGGCGCCCAGCTGATAGTGGACGCCGACGGTATCCGTGGTGCGCGAATAGAAGGGCACGTCGTTGCCCGCGTTCGCACCATCCTGCAAGGTCGCCTTGGTGTAGGTGTAGGTGGCATAGGCGTTCAAGCCGGCCAGCGGGCCGGACTTGTCGAAGCGGTAGTCGACGGCCGTTTCCAGGCCGCGGTGGTGCGTGGCGCCCACGTTGTAGAAGACGACGTTTTCGCCGCTGCCCACGGACTGGATCTGGTTGTCGAACTTGATGTTGAACAAGGTCGCTTCGGCCGACAGCTGGCTGCTCTTCCAGCGCGCGCCCAGCTCGGCTGTTTTCGCCAGTTCCGGCTGCAACGGATTCTTGCTCGACTGCGCATTGAGCTGCGTATTTTGCACGGCGCCAAACGAGCTGTTGTAGTTGCCGAACAGGGTCACGTTGTTATTGAGCAAGTAGGCGACGTTCAGCGAGGGCAGGGCCTTGTTGTTGAGCAGTTCGATCTTCTGGTCGACCGGCAAATGGTTGAAGCGTTCCGTCTTGATGTGTTCGTAGCGTACGCCCGGTGTGATGCGCCAGGCGTCGATGGCGATCTTGTCATCGATATACACGGCCTGCGCATCGGTGGCATTGTCGGCAAAGCGCGTCGGCTTTTGTTGCACGCCGCTGGCGATAATCACATTGTAGATGGCCTCGTCGGCGCGCTCGGCCAGGTAGCGGTAGCCGACGGTGACGTCCTGTGTGACCTTGCCGGTAATAAAGCGCTGCGTGTAGCGCGGCTCGATGGCCGTCGTTTCATAGTTGCGCGGCTGGTGGCCCAGGTTTTTTCCGCTGATCAAGGTGCTTTCGCGCGAGCTTTTGTTGTAGTAGGTGCGCACTTCGAATTCCTGCGTGTTCGACATGGCATTCAGGTAGCCGATGTCGAAGGCCTTGCGCTCGCCGCTCCAGAAGTCGGTGGGGCGCGTGTTCTGGAACGGGTCCTGCTTGTATTGTGCCGCGGTCAGGCCGCCCGGCGTGCGCGACGTTACGTCGTAGTAGGACAGCTTGCCGTACACCTCGGCCGTGGGGCTCAGGTCGTAGCGGAACTTCAGGGCGAAGTCGTTGACTTTTTCATCGCTGCCCACGCGCCAGTCGCTGCCGCGGATGCCGGAATACAGCACGGCCAGGCCCAGGCCGCTGTCGAGCTGGGTGCCGGCAAACACGCTGGCCTGCGTGTTGTGGCCCACTTCGCTGTAAGAGTTGTAGCGCACGGTGGCGTCGCCCGTGATGCCTGGCGCGGTGGGCACGCGGCGCGTCTTGAAGTTGATGATGCCGCCCACGTTTTGCGGGCCGAAGCGCACGGCGCCGCCGCCGCGCACCACGTCGACCGTCTCGACATTGGCCAGGCTGACGGGCGCGAACGACAGTTGCGGCTGGCCATACGGCGCGACCGACATCGGAATGCCGTCAAGTAACACCGTGCTGCGCGGCGAATAGCGTCCGGCCAGGCCGCGCACGCCGATGTTGAGCGAAATGGCGCTGCCCGCGCTGCCCGAATTGTCGCTGATCTGCACGCCGGGAATGCGGCGCATCACGTCGCTGAGGCTGGTTGCACCCGAGTTCTCGATGTCATCCTTCTGCACCACGGTGCGGGCGCCCGCGAAATTCTTCGTGCTGGCGGCCATGCTGGTACCCAGCAAGTTGCTGCTGACCTGAATCGATTCCAGGATGGAACCGGCATTCTCAGCGCTATTGGCGTCCTGCGCCTGCGCGGCAAGCGGGGCACCCAGGCAGGCGAGGGCGATGGCCAGCGCGCACGGGCGCAGCGAAAAGGGCAGTGTGACAGGTGTGGCAGCCATGCATGGATCTCCGTAATGACAATGTTTGCGCGGGCAATCGGGCGGCGCGACAACATCGTGGCGTGGACATCCGGCGCAAGGGGATAAGAATGATAATGATTCTCATTTTATCCGTCAATTGCGCAAACTGCGTAGGATGGGCTTTGCCTGGAGAAAGGCGGGAAGTGTTGCTGGCGCGGTACAGGAAGGAGTTTGGATTGCCGCTTGGCACCATTGCTGGGGTGCGGCGGCATTTTGCGTGCTTCTTGTATACTGCCGCTTTTGCAGCCGTCAGACGTGAACGTACAATGAGCCAGACAACTGAAACGACACCAGGCGATTCCTCCGTGGAACGCCGCCAGGGCGACCAGCCGGCAAGTGCTGCGCGCAAATTGAATCTGCTGGTGGTCGACGACAACCAAGAAGTGGGCGAATCGCTGGCCATGCTGCTCGAAGCGCTGGGCCACCATGCGGTGGTGGTGCGCAACTGGCAGATGGCCGTCGAGCAAGTCAAGCTGTGCGTGCCCGACGCCGTCTACCTCGACATCGAAATGCCCGGCATCAGCGGCATCGAAATCGGCCGCCGCCTGCACCACAATCCCGAGACGGCCAACGCCGTGCTGATCGCCGTCACGGGCCACAGCCTGCCCATGTACATGGACGACGCGCTGGCCGTGGGCTTCCGCCACTTCCTCGTCAAGCCGGTGCGCCTGGACGACCTGGCGACGACGGTGCAGTCGGTGCTGGCGGGATAGGTATCCTGCAGTAAAAGACGAAGAGGGCCGGCTGCATGCCGGCTTTTTTGCAAGAATGCGCCTGGGATTGGGAAAACAGTTGTGCTTGCTTAAAAGCGCCGTCCCTGATCCGGCATAGAGTGGCATGACATCTATCTCAAGGAGATGATTCATGCCCTATATTTATTCCAATGTCGCCGAGTTGAAAGGCAGGCCCGTTGTCGGTAGTCGCCACTGCGTCGCTTTGGTGCAGTACTATGCTCGCGCGCCAGTCACGGCAAACTGGCGCGAGGGCGAAGCGGTGTTGGGGAACGCCATCATCAAACCGGGAACCGCGATCGCCACATTTGTCAGGGGGCGTTACCCGAACCGACCACATGGCAATCATGCCGCCTTGTTCATCGGCCAGGCGATAGGCGGGATCTATATTGCAGACCAATGGAAAGCCGACGGCAAGACCGAAATTTCGGTGCGGCTGATACGCTCGCAAGGCAAGGACAAGCGCGGTAATTACATCCACGCCAGCGATAACGCCGATGCATTTTCCGTGATTGAATGAGGTTGGTCATGGCATACTCAAAAACGACAATGGCAGCACGGATCTGCTGGCCTGCAATGGCACTGCTGGCCATATCGTGCCTGCAATCGACAGCCAGCGCCGCGCCCGTTGCCTGCCCAGTGTCGATTTCCCAGGGCTCGCTGCAGCTTGCCGATGTACCGCAAGGCTGGACCAGCTATGTCGGTTCGCCACTTTACCTGCATGCGGCGGCGCCGATGAACGGGCCACCGGAGCAGTTGGGCGAGCTGTCGGACTTCCGGCAAAAGCGCTTGAAAAAAGGTTGGGTAGATACTTATCGGCTCGATGGCAAGTTTCCGGAGGGGAAATGGCTGGCCTGTCGTTACGGCGGCACGGGTCAGCTGACTTTGGCGATGCGGCTCGACGACAGTATCGACAGCTGTACTTTTACTTATCGGCAAGGTGAGCATGTCGGTGAGCGCAACATCGCCATCCTGTGCAGATAGTCATGGTGTTTGATTTACGCCATAAAAACCTGCTCTGAAATAGAAAAAGCCCGGTTCGAAAACCGGGCTCTTCTTTATTCTCTGGGGTGGCTGATGGGGCTCGAACCCACGACAACAGGAATCACAATCCTGGACTCTACCAACTGAGCTACAGCCACCACTGTCTTACTTGCCTGTTTAGCTGTTTTGCTGAACAGGTGCCGAATTATACAAAGAACTCGGCAAAGTGGCAAATCTAAATGCAGTCTTTTTTAAAGAATCGAAAGATTGCATGAAAACGCCTGTTTTCCCTCATACGGACAGGTGTTCGACAGGCGGGTGCAAGTCCAGCAAGCCGGCGAAGGCTTGCGCCAGGGATTCGACCTTGGCCGTCGTGTAGCCTTGCAGCTGGGGCGCATCGTTGTTGATGCGGCGTAAGCTTGCCGCGTCGAGCAAGCGGGCGAGCTGGCGCGCCACGGCGTCGCCCGTGTCGACCAGGGTGATCGTTTCCTGCGTATGCGCGCGCACCGTGCGTGCGATGGCGTCCTGCACGAAGGGGTAGTGCGTACAGCCGAGCACGAGGGTGTCGACGCCTTGTTCCAGCATGGGCGCGATGTAGCGTTCCAGCATGGCGCTGGTGGCGTCGAGCGGGTCGTTGCCCAGCTCGCACTGCTCGATGCGGTCGGCCAGGCCGATGCAGGGCTGCAAGATGAACGTGGCGCCCGTGGCTGCGCTCACCTGCTCGCGCAGGGCCAGCAGCTTGTCGCCGCGCAAGGCACGTTCCGTTGCCAGCACGGCGATCTTGCCGTTGCGGCTGATGCTGGCCGCCGGCTTCAGGCCCGGCTCGACGCCGACGATGGGCAGGTCGGGATAGCGTGCGCGCAGCGCCTTGATGGCGGCGATGGTGGCCGTGTTGCACGCCACCACCAATGCTTTCGCGCCTTGCTGCAACAAGAAGGCGGTGATCGCCAGCGAACGGTCGATCACTTGCTGTTCCGTCTTGTCGCCATATGGCGCGTAGGCGGAATCGGCAAAGTAAATCAAATCTTCCTGCGGCAGCTGCGCGCGGATATGGCGCAGCACCGACAGGCCGCCCACGCCGGAGTCAAAGATGCCGACAGGCAGCTTGACTGCCGGGGTCAGACCCGTCGGGTCTGACCCCAGATTTGCGCTATTACTTAAGGTAAAAGTCATATAAAGCCGAAGCCGATGAAAATAAAAAAACGCCGCGCTGTGTTGCCGCGCGGCGTCTATGGTAGAGCTTGTTTAAGCAACCGTCACGGGAATCTTGCTGACGCTATTGAGTTGCTCGATCTTCGCCTGCCACTCTTTCGGGCCCGTGTTGTGCACCGACGTGCCCTTCGCATCGACGGCCACCGTCACCGGCATGTCGACGACGTCGAATTCGTAGATCGCTTCCATGCCCATGTCGGCAAAGCCCAGCACCTTGGCGTGCTTGATGGCTTTCGACACCAGATAGGCGGCGCCGCCTACGGCCATCAAATAGGCCGACTGATGCTTCTGGATCGATTCGATGGCGACCGGGCCGCGCTCGGCCTTGCCGATCATGGCGATCAGGCCCGTCTTTTCAAGCATCATGTCGGTGAACTTGTCCATGCGCGTGGCCGTCGTCGGACCAGCCGGGCCGACGGCTTCGTCGCGCACCGGATCGACCGGGCCGACGTAGTAGATCACGCGGTTTTTAAAATCGACCGGCAATTCTTCGCCCTTGGCCAGCATGTCCTGGATGCGCTTGTGCGCGGCGTCGCGGCCCGTCAGCATCTTGCCGTTCAACAGCAAGGTCTGGCCCGGCGTCCACGAAGCGACTTCTTCTTTCGTCAGGGTGTTCAGGTCGACGCGCTTGGATTTTTCCGTGTCCGGCGTCCAGTGCACTTCCGGCCACGATGACAGCGATGGCGGCGTCATGTAGGCAGGGCCGGAGCCGTCCAGCACGAAGTGGCCGTGGCGCGTGGCGGCGCAGTTCGGGATCATGGCGACCGGCTTCGACGCGGCGTGCGTCGGGTGCATCATGATTTTCACGTCGAGCACGGTCGTCAGGCCGCCCAGGCCTTGCGCGCCGATGCCCAGCGAGTTGATCTTGTCGCACAGCTCGATGCGCAGTTCTTCCAGCTTGTTCTGCGGGCCGCGTTGCTTCAGCTCAAACATGTCGATGTCTTCCATCAACACTTCTTTTGCCATCAGCATGGCTTTTTCGGCCGTGCCGCCGATGCCGATGCCCAGCATGCCGGGCGGGCACCAGCCGGCGCCCATGGTCGGCACGGTCTTCATGACCCAGTCCACCAGCGAATCGGACGGGTTCATCATGATCATCTTCGATTTGTTTTCCGAGCCGCCGCCCTTGGCAGCGACTTTCACGTCGACGGTATTGCCTTCGACCAATTCCATGTGCACGACGGCTGGCGTGTTGTCCTTGGTGTTCTTGCGGTCGAAATGCGGGTCGGCGACGATGGAGGCGCGCAGCTTGTTGTCGTCGAAGTTGTACGCGCGGCGCACGCCTTCGTTGACGGCGTCGGTGACGGTGCCGCTGAAACCTTCGAAGCGCACGCCCATGCCGATTTTCAGGAAGACGTTGACGATACCCGTGTCCTGGCAGATAGGACGCTTGCCTTCCGCGCACATGCGCGAGTTGGTCAGGATTTGCGCGATCGCATCTTTTGCCGCCGGGCTTTGCTCGGCCGCATAGGCGCGCGCCAGGTGCTCGATGTAATCAGCAGGGTGGTAGTAGCTAATGTACTGCAACGCTGCGGCGACGGATTCGATCAGGTCTTCTTGCTTTATGACAGTCATGGTGTTCTCGCGGTGGATAAGAAGGGTAAGACTTTGATGCTGTTTGCTAATCAGTATAGGAGCGCCAGAACTTAGTGGGGCGCCCTGGCTTGGTTCTGCGTCACCGTCATGATGCGGTCCGTGTACGCAATCGCCATCGCCGACAGGATGAAGACCATATGGATCACCGTTTGCGCGATGATCACTTCGATCTTGTACGAGTTGGCATTGATAAACGTCTTCAGCAGGTGGATGGACGAGATGCCGATGATGGCCATCGCCAGCTTCGTCTTCAGCACGGACGCATTCACATGCGACAGCCATTCCGGCTGGTCCGGATGGTCGTCGAGGTGCATGCGCGACACGAACGTTTCGTAGCCGCCGATGATGACCATGATCAACAGATTCGAGATCATGACCACGTCGATCAGGCCCAAGACCACCAGCATGATGGTCGCTTCATTGAGCTTGGTCGGCAGGGCGCCGCCCGGTACGGCCACGGCCGTCAAGACGTGCTGCAGGGCCGCATCATTGCCGAATACGGCGCCGATCAGGTCCGACAGTTCCACCCAGAAATGAAATACGTACACGCATTGGGCAAGGATCAAACCCAGGTACAGCGGCAGCTGCAGCCAGCGCGACATGAAGATGAAGGCGGACAGGGGATGCAGTTTGCTATGTTTGGGCTTTTGTAAGTGGTCGATCATCTGGAGTTTCCTGGGGGTAAATACCAATTTTTGGTATGCCCGACATTTTACACTTGCTGCTGATCACTGCGCATGCCCTCGATTTGGATTCTTGGGCTTGATGAAACACAAAGCGACGCCAACTAATTGACTTGTTATCAGTTTTTCCATCCAGAATGCTGGGCGGCGCGCGCTTGACGCCCGTCGCCGGTGGCGATTATGGTTAGAATGGATCGGGGAAAACGCCGACTGTAAGGCGTCCGTAAGACAGCAGGAATATTGTGTTAATAAACAATTACTACACTGGAGACTAGCATGGCCGCTATAGAGAACCAAGGGCAGGGCACCGAGCAGCAGGGACCGGAAGAGTCGCGCGTATTTGAACCGTCGGCAGCGTTTGCCGCACAGGCAACGATTTCCGGCATGGACGCCTACCGCGCCATGGTGGCCGATGCCGAACGCGATTACGAAGGCTTCTGGGCCAAGCTGGCGCGCGAGAACCTGAGCTGGAAAAAGCCGTTCACCCGCACCCTGAACGAAGACAACGCCCCGTTCTACAAATGGTTCGAAGACGGCCAGCTGAACGTGTCGTACAACTGTCTGGACCGCAACATCGAAAATGGCCTGGGCGACAAGACGGCCATCATCTTTGAAGCGGACGACGGCACCGTTACCAAGGCAACCTATAAAGAACTGCACGAAAAAGTCTGCAAGTTCGCCAACGGCCTGAAATCCAAAGGCATCGCCAAGGGCGACCGCGTCATCATCTATATGTCGATGTCCGTCGAAGGCGTGGCCGCCATGCAAGCCTGCGCGCGCATCGGCGCCACCCATTCCGTCGTGTTCGGCGGCTTCTCGGCCAAGTCCTTGCAGGAACGCATCATCGACGCGGGCGCAGTGGCCGTCATCACGGGCGACGAGCAATTGCGCGGCGGCAAAAAGCTGCCATTGAAATCCATCGTCGACGAAGCGCTGGCGCTGGGCGGCTGCGACTCCGTGAAAAACGTCATCGTGTATCAACGCACGGGCAGCGACTTGCCGATGGTGGCTGGCCGCGACACGTGGCTGCACGACCTGGTCGAAGGTCAGTCGGCACAATGCGAACCGGAATGGGTCGATGCCGAGCATCCACTGTTTATCCTGTACACCTCCGGCTCGACGGGCACGCCGAAGGGCGTGCAGCACTCGAGCGGCGGCTACCTGCTGTGGGCCGCGCTGACGATGAAATGGAGTTTCGACATCAAGCCCAACGACGTGTTCTGGTGCACGGCCGACATCGGCTGGGTGACGGGCCACAGCTACATCGCGTACGGGCCGATGGCCGTGGGCGCCACGCAAGTGGTGTTCGAAGGCATCCCGACCTACCCGAACGCGGGCCGTTTCTGGGAAACCATCAAGAAGCACAACGTCAGCATCTTCTACACGGCGCCAACGGCCATCCGTTCGCTGATCAAGGCGGCCGACGTGGACCCGAAAGTCCATCCAAGCAACTACGACCTGACGAGCCTGCGCCTGCTGGGCACGGTCGGCGAGCCGATCAATCCGGAAGCGTGGATGTGGTACTACAAGCATATCGGCGGCGAGAAATGCCCGATCGTCGATACCTTCTGGCAAACGGAAACGGGTGGCCACATGATCACCCCGCTGCCGGGCGCCACGCCGATGGTGCCCGGTTCCTGCACCCTGCCATTGCCAGGCATCATGGCCGCCATCGTCGACGAAGCAGGCCAGGACGTGCCGAACGGCCAGGGCGGCATTTTGGTCGTAAAACGCCCATGGCCATCGATGATCCGCACGATCTGGAACAACCCCGAGCGTTTCAAGTCCAGCTATTTCCCGGAAGAGCTGGGCGGCAAGATGTACCTGGCAGGCGACGGCGCCATCCGCAACAAGGACACCGGCTACTTCACCATCACCGGCCGCATCGATGACGTCTTGAACGTGTCGGGCCACCGCATGGGCACGATGGAAATCGAATCGGCCCTGGTGGCCAACCCGCTGGTGGCCGAGGCTGCCGTGGTGGGCCGTCCGGACGACACGACAGGCGAATCGATCTGCGCCTTCGTGGTGCTCAAGCAGGCGCGTCCGACAGGCGAGGAAGCCAAGAAGCTGGCCCTGGAGCTGCGCAACTGGGTCGGCAAGGAAATCGGCCCGATTGCGAAACCGAAGGAAATCCGTTTCGGCGACAACCTGCCAAAAACCCGCTCCGGCAAAATCATGCGCCGCCTGCTGCGCGTGCTGGCCAAGGGCGAGACGATTACGCAAGACGTGTCGACGCTGGAAAACCCGGCGATTCTGGAGCAGTTGAAGGAAGCGTCGTAACAAGGTCAGTTCCTTCGGGATCGGCCTGCGCCCCACTGGGACGCAGGCCCCCTCAGGGGCCGACCCTAGCCCTTCCGGGTTTACTTTCGATGCCTGAATGTTTTACCCCACGGTAAATAACTTTGGCAGTCCGTAGAATCTTTGCTATAATCTGCGGCTTCGCGACAAGCGAGAAATAGTACGCAATGCGAGCAAGTAGACGCATTGCCTGCAGGAGAGGTGGATGAGTGGTTGAAGTCGCACGCCTGGAAAGCGTGTATAGGTTCATAGCCTATCGGGGGTTCGAATCCCCCTCTCTCCGCCACGGATAGTAATTAAGTAAGATCAGGACGTCTCAGGAAGTCCCTCAAAAACCGCTTAGAGCCTTGATTCTAAGCGGTTTTTTCGTTTTTCAGCGTCTCGAAATGTGCCAAGACGTTTCAGTACGTCTAACTTTTTTGAGGGAAGGCGCCGGGCCGGATTCCCCCATCCTTGACTACCATTCCCGCATAACTGTCCTATAGTGGTTTCAGACGCATTTGCGAAGGAGGCCACCATGGCAAAGCTCATCGTACCGCTGTCCGAACTTCAGGTCAAAAACGCCAAACCAAAGGATAAACCATACAAGCTATCCGACGGCGGCGGCCTGTTCGTAGAAGTCATGCCGAGCGGGTCCCGCATCTGGCGCTGGAAGTTTCGCCAGGCCAACGGCAAGGAGAACGCGCTGACGTTTGGTCCTTATCCGGAAATTACGTTGCAGGATGCGCGTGAAAAGCGCTTGGCTGCGCGGCGATTGATGCTGCAAGGGATCGACCCGGCCAAGCATCGCGACGACGCCAAGCGGCTGTTGAAAGAGCGTGCCGCCAACACATTTGAAAAGATCGCCCGCGAGTGGCACGCCAACAGGGTGCCGACCTGGAGCGAGCGCACCGCCAAGAACGTCCTGCAACGGCTGGAGGCAGATATCTTCCCGGCCATTGGCCGCAGGCCCATCGATGAACTCAAGCACCTCGACGTAATCGCCGCACTGCGCAAGATCGAGGAGCGCGGCGCAAGCGAAATCGCCCATCGGCAGAAGGCGGTATGTGCGTCAATTTTCAGCTACGCGATTCAATGCGGATTCACAGAGCGCAATCTGGTCACCGATATGAAGGATGTGTTGAAGACCGTGCGCGCCGGACACTTCGCCGCCATTGAAACCGACGAACTGCCGAAGTTTCTGGCCATTCTGGACCGCAACGAAGCACGCATGTTCGCGCCGACCCGCATTGCGCTGCGTCTGATGTTGCTGTGCTTTGTGCGCACCAGCGAGTTGATCGAGACGCCCTGGTGTGAAATTGACCTGGAGCACGGCGAGTGGATCATTCCATGGCAGCGCATGAAGCGCGGCAAGCTGACCGTCAATCCGGATATGACCAACCATCACGTCTGCCTGTCGCGCCAGGCGCTGGAGCTGTTGCATGAACTGCATGCGATCACGGGCCGCAGCAAGTATCTGTTCCCGAATCAGCGCGACCACGAAAAGCCGATCAGCAATAACACGATACTGGTGGCGCTTGGGCGCATGGGATACAAGGGCAAGATGACCGGCCATGGTTTCCGGGCGCTGGCCATGAGCACCATCAAGGAGCGCCTGGGCTACCGGCATGAAGTCGTGGACCGGCAACTGGCACATGCACCGAAGGATAAGGTGGCCAGCGCCTACGACCGGGCGCAGTTCCTGGCGGAACGGCGCCGGATGATGCAGGATTGGGCCGACTACATCGATGCCGTCAGTGGCAAGGGAGCGCCGCCGCTGACGCCCAGGCTAACGCTGGTCAGCGGCGAATCCAGCCGGGATGGCGGAACAGGAGGGCACCATGTCTAAGTATGTACTGCGCCTCACGGATGCGCTTATCAAGCAGATCTCTCCCAAGGACAAATTACATAAACTAGTTATCGGAGAATCTGTCCTGGCTGCAACGCTGCCGGTCAATGCCAGTAGCAGCAGCCCAGTCCGCGCCGGTCCCAATTCTGCGTACTACGAAAAGCGCACTTGACGAAACGAACCACTTGCAAACGTCGATATCAGGCATAGAATGAAGCTCTCTTATGTGGGAATCGCTCCCACGAGGGCATGCTTCGAGCATGTCCCTATGCTTAGCGGCATAGGCGTTGCGGTCGTTACCCGCCACCATGATACCTAGCAGTTTCTGCTAGACAGATCGCCGAGCCATGCAGAAGCATGCACACTCGGCACGATAAAGCGCTGCCTTCAGCGCCTTCATATGCCGCAATCCGCCAGACGGATTGCCTGATTGATTACGCCCTTTGGGCGCTTCCTCAAACAGGAGCAAGACTCCTGCCCTGATTGGTTCGCATACCCCGCGAGGTAGCGCACCCTATGAAGCACAGCATGGCTTTGCCGCAAGCCGCACCGTCAGCAGAAATGCCAGCGATGCGATGCCATCGCGGCTGCCGCCAGCGCATGTGCTTCAGAGTCGCCAGTATCGTCACCGCGAGTGCGATGCTGGCGTATATGCCGTCGCCTGCCATGGCTGCGTGCGCGCGTCGTTACTGGCGGCGTGCTGCCAGTGACGACGCGCCGCCGACGGCATAGGCCCAGGCGGCAAGCGGAATTCCACCGCGTGATGTTGTTCAGTGACGGGGCCAGGCGTCCCTCATCGCAGGCAAGCCCTGCGATGTCCTTTGCCCGCTACGGGCTGATTAGTAGAAGTTGATCCGTGCACGATGTGCACTCCATGGACCCTGGGTGATTGGTCCCCGCTGCGGCGGCTCCCTCCGGGAGCGCGTAGCGGTGCCACACGCGCATGCGGCGCGGGCAGGCAGTAACAGCAACCGCATACACGGGAGTGGTGTCCCGAGGCCTGATTCAACCTTTTCTGCCGAGGCAGTGAGGGTGGCCAGAAACACTTACCTGACAGGATTACACCACGCGGCATCGATGTGAAAACCAATGATCGGAAGGATGACTTTGCCATGCGCGACTTGAACTACCAGCTCAAGCAACTGTGCCACCGCAACCGGGATGGAAGCTTTGCGACGCAGGCCGACCGCGAGCGCCTATTAAACCTGTGCGCCAACGACCTGGCGGAACGAGGCTTCCAACATATGAGCGTGGACAGTCTGAAGCCGAAGCATGTGGCGGCGCTGCTCGACAAGTGGAAGCAGGATGGCATCAGTACCGGAACGATCAAGAATCGCATGAGCGCCCTGCGCTGGTGGGCCGAGAAGATCGGCAAGGAGAACATCATTGCGCGCACCAACGGCGAATACGGCATCGCGGAGCGGGTGCTTGTCACCAATGTTTCGAAGGCGAAGGTGCTCGACGCCGACACGCTGGCCCGCGTTAGCGATCCCTATACGCGCATATCCCTGCAGTTGCAGGCGGCGTTTGGTTTGCGACGCGAGGAAAGTATCAAGATCAAGCCGGGATGGGCCGATGGCGGGAATATCCTGCGGCTGAAGGATAGCTGGACCAAGGGTGGCAAATATCGGGAGGTGCCGATTACCACCATGCAGCAGCGCACCGTGCTGGATGCGGCCAAGGCGCTGGCAGGCAAAGGCAGCTTGATCCCGGCGCAGTTGCGGTATCGGGACCAGTTGAACCGCTTTCGGGCGCAGTGCGACAAGGCTGGCATCCATGGCGTGCATGGGCTGCGCCATGAGTACGCGCAGCGGCGCTATGCGGAGTTGACGGGCCGAGCTAGTCCAGTCAGTGGCGGGGCGATCTCCAGACAGCTGGATGCTTTACAAAAATTGGAGGATAACGCTGCAAGGTTAAAGATTTCGATGGAGATGGGGCATGGTCGTGAACAGGTCACGTCTATCTACCTGGGGAGATGACCGCCCACTTGTATCAGGGCCGCAGCGCATGGAATGGAAGAGATGCAGAAGGGGCAGCCCTGGCGCTGCCGGAATGATCGCGGAGAGTCGGCATGACTTTCCATTGTTTGCTGTTAATCAATCGAAGGAGAATCTTATGACCACGACTAAAAAATTCCTCCGCTTGCCTGCGGTAATCGAAGCCACCGGATGGTCCCGCGCCACAATCTGGCGCAAGGTGAAGGCAGGCGTGTTGCCAGCGCCTATTCCTATCGGACCCAAGTCTATCGCGTGGGACGCGGAAGAGATCGCTCAATGGCAGCAGCGCTGTATTGACGCCAGGCGTGGAGTCGCTTGAGTGGGAGTTAATAGTGGCCCCACCCTGTAAGGCGTCACGGGGTGGGCCTACCGGCCCTCTCCAAATTGTCCAACTGCTGCCGCTGCGCGGCAGCCCCGCGCGCCTGCTGCGCGCGTCCGTGGTTCTAGTTAGGTATTGACTGAGCATGCTTTTACGGCGGCCAGTGCATCAGTCTGTGTCCAAATGGCAGACCTGACCCTGGCGGTTCTGGTGATTTCGGAGCCGCCGCTCAGTTGCTCGTAAGATGCTAGATGAGGGCCAGGACCCGCGCATGGAATTCAATGTAGCTCACATGCGCCCGCCAAAGCCGCTTCGACGAAGCCGCCCGCTCCCTCCAGTCATGAATGTTAGAAAAGTGGAGCGTTGCGCAAGCCATGTCGGCATGCAGGCGCTGGCCTTCCCAGCGCTGAGCCGCGTTCCCACCGATGAAAGAGTGCGAATCGACATGCTGGCCATGCTGGAGAAAGTCCAGAAAGAGCGCGCCGCCGAGGTGATTGACGTGCTGTATGACTACTGCGCCGATATCATCTTCGCCTGCCTTGAGTTGGGTATGGATGAAGATGATTTGATCGAGGCCATGAGGGATGCCAGGGTGGCGCAGCGACGGAGATGAGTGGGCCGTTGCCGTGATATTTCTTAAAAAATGCCAGTGCTTTTTGCCGTAATCTGCCTCGTTGGTAGACTATCTTCTAGCTGAAATTCCTTTTGATATATTGTGTTAGGGGAAACGTTGACATTGACAGTGTCTTACGACGATTGAACTGCAGTCGGCAATGGTGCTGGATCCGAGGGGTGTCAGATCGTGATAATTAGTGAGTTTTTTTGATGAGAAATTTGCTATTGTTGACGGACATTATTTCGGCGCTACACATTACAGCTGCACGGGCCGTAGTTGGACCGTTAGTAAGAAGAATTCAAGGCTTGATTGAAGACACTGCATGCTTTCCCGTCGTCTCAGTTTGTCAATGTTCAGTGTATACTGGTGCTACTCTCTAATGACACAACCAACTTCCCATGCTACAGCTTAACCCTGAAATTATGCGATGGGCCAGAGAGACAGCGGGCATGAGTCTAGACAAGGCTGCGGTCGCACTACACCTTGGAGGTAAGCGCAAGAGTGGGGTGGAAGTCTTATCCTCCTACGAGGACGGCAGCATTGAGCCAACCCGTGCTGTTCTATTAAAGATGTCAAGGGCCTACAAACGTCCTTTGTTGACATTCTATCTACCGAAGCCGCCGGTTAAGGCAGAGCGTGGTGAAGACTTCAGAACTCTGCCAGATGATCGCCGCCTTGAAGATGCCGCCTCAGTCGATGCATTAATTCGCGATGTGCATGTACGTCAAAGACTGGTACGCGCTGCGCTTGATGACTCTGAGGAGGCCCATCTGCTTCCGTTCGTAGGATCGCTTCGAATGGAGCAAGGTGTCCCCGCGGTTGCGCAACGCATGCGGGATCTTACCGGATTTAATCTTCAACAGTTCCGAAAAAGACGGTCGGTGAGTGAAGCCTTTAACTATGCGAGAGCCCTTGTTGAACAGACAGGAATTTTCGTAATGTTGATCGGTAACCTTGGAAGTCATCATTCCAATCTTAGTGCTCAAGTGTTTCGGGGGTTTGCACTTTCCGACGAGATCGCGCCGTTCATAATTATCAACGACCAAGATGCCCCATCGGCATGGGCTTTCACGTTATTGCACGAATTCGCCCATGTTTTGTTGGGGCTCACTGGCATTAGTGGAGGCGGATATGAGCAAAAGGTTGAACGATTTTGTAACGACGTTGCGAGCCAAGTTCTACTACCTGGAGATGAGTTAAATGCTTGGCGTCCTGTCTACGGAGAACCTAATAGCTTGGTGGCGGAGATCAATAATTTTGCGTCTAGTAGAAAAATTAGCCGTAGCTTAGTTGCTTATCGTATGTACCTTTCTGGCAGCATAGATGAAGCGACTTGGCAGCTACTCAGTAAGACGTTCCAAGATATGTGGCTAAAAGAAAAGTCCATCCAGAAAGACAAAGCTCGCGCGTCAGAAAGTGGTCCGTCCTACTACGTCGTAAAACGCCATCGTGTAGGAGGTGCCTTGGTTGATATGGTGCGTCGAACACTTGCTGAAGGAACGCTTACGCCAACGAAGGCCGGCAAAGTTTTAGGTGTTAAACCAATAAATGTCGAGCCTTTGCTCGCTAATGCTTGATCTTGAGGTAGTCGATGCTCTATCTGCTAGATGCTAACGTTTTGATCACCGCACAGAATCAATATTACGCTGCGGACATGGTGCCGGAATATTGGGACTGGCTTATACATATGAGTATGAAGGGTGCTGTCAAAATGCCTTTAGAGACATTTGATGAGGTTGCTGAAGGAGCTAAAGGGCGTAAAGACGCTCTAAGTGCTTGGATCAGCCAAGCACATGTAGAGAACGCTCTTGTATTAGATGAGGAGGCTGACCCGTCAATTGTGCAGTCTGTTCTCGCTAAGGCCTATGCTCCAGACCTCAACGATACCGAAGTTGAGCAAATCGGCCAAGATCCCTTTCTAATCGCTTACGCCTACACTGACAGACCCCCAAGATGCGTTGTGTCAAATGAAACAGCTAAACCAAAGTCAACTCGCGCGAACCGCAAGGTACCTAACGCTTGCGATGACGTAGGAGTACAGTGTTGTGACACTTTCAGCATGCTCCGCAGGCTTGGGTTCACAACTGGCTGGCGCAAAGCGGCGTAGGTTTCTTTCGAATCATTGCATTAATGCCGCTCCGCTGCAGCAAAGGCTGGGATCATCACCAATATCCGTTTCCGGGGAAATTGCAGATCATTTGGTGTGACATAAGGGATATTTTCAGTTTCGTGCTGTTCAGGTCCATTGTTTGCTGGCGCGATTAATGTTTGTCGGATTGTCGGTTGTTGAGGATGGAGTGGCCACAGGTCTGCTGGTCTCGATACATGCTTGCATCCAACGTAGCACCTCGCTTCTGAGCCAGGCAGAAGAACGTCCCTGCAACTTGATAGGGGCAGGGAAGGTGCCTTCCTTTATCTTCGCATAAACGCTGCTGCGCGACTTGCCGCATGTTGCCAGTACTTCGCCCATGCGAGGTTCAACGCGGCGCTCTTTCAGGTATTCGTCTGTCGCTGGTTTCATGGCGTCCCCTTTTGTGAACCAAAAAATGCCAGCGGCAACACCGAGGCGAATGGCATATGCCGCAGGCCTTGCTCTGCTTCCGATTCGCCCGTCGTGGAAACGCTCTCGCAATCATTATTCCGAAAACACGTATCCAGTATCGAATGCTTGAATCATTGGTGCAACAAGAATCGGCCTGCCATGCCACTTGGAAATGCGAAGCCATTTGAAATGAAGCGCGTTATTGCGGTGTATTACTCGTACAGCAGACTATGAAAATTTGTTGTTGACATTGACCAAGATCGGTACATACGCATGTCAAATGTTCCCATTTTGACGCTGTCTATTACCGTTGATCTCCCGTGCTAGTTTCGACCTACATTCCTACTAAATTCCTGCTAAATCTGCTCTCGTAGCTGCATAAAAATGGTTTGCTCGAAGTGTTACCCGACGATTTAAGGATTCAGTCGCTGCACAGAGCGGGGCAGGATAGGCGAAGTTAGCTAACCTTCGGTTGGCTAACTTCGCACCTGCTTATTCGCACCTGCGATGCTCAGTGGTCCCCTGGCTTGTGACGCTAGGTATGGTGTCCCATGAGTGTGGTTATGCACGACCGTGCTTATGCTGGTCACCGAGGGAGCAGTTTCAGCTTAGACCCCGATCCCTGCGTTTTTTACGAAGAGGGATAAGACTTTACTGTATGAAAGTCAAATTAAAGAAACTGCAAACCTTTCCTTGACAGCAAGTGTAACAACATTGATAATTAATTGTTCTTCACGCGAATGTGGTTACGAAAGTATCCGTAACTTAGTCGGGCGGTTAGCCAGACTCTATATGATTGTGGCGACATGAGCCGCAGCGGCATTTTACGGCCCTACGCTCGCTCACGCTCGACTCCGATCCGCAAAATGCCGCTGCGGCTTTTCTAGGTGTAGAACCCATAAATGCAAGAAATTATTGAAGATCCTCGACAGAATTTGTTAGAAAAAATAAATCTCGAGAAAGCACGAGTAGAGTTTTCTGAATCCCACATTGTTTTACTTTGTGGAGGGAAGGTTCGATTTAAAGAGCGCCCTGATGATGATGAACCTATCCGATCTTCTTTAAGGCACGCAATAACCCATGCTCCCCCAGAATTTGAAACTTTTCGCCCAGAAGATATAACCGACTGGCACGTGGATGGTTTATTCAAAAATCTAATGAACTTTGAGCAAGAGCTCGCTGGAATTTGCTCTTTGGTTGTTATTGCACTTGAGAGTGCTGGTTCTATTGCCGAACTAGGTGCGTTCTCACAACTTCCTGACTTAAGTGAAAAAATTGTCGCAATTAAATCGCGAGATTTTGAGACTGATGCTAATTTAGCTTCTTTTATAAACTTAGGAATATTACGCTTTTTAAGAGAAAATAAAAATTCATCTGTTAGAAATTACCCATGGAACATTTCTGCTCCCCATGCTATAGAAGATGAAGTAGTAAAAGATGTGTTATTTGATATTTCTGAAATATTGTCGGAAATTCCAAAAACATCAATTTTCAATCCAAATCTTACAACTCATGTTGCTGCTTTATTGTGCGAGTTAACGACAATTTTTGCGGCGGTGCGAGAAAGTGAATTTTCGGCCTATTTAGATTTTTTTGATATAAAAATTTCACGTGATGATTTGCGTCGTAAATTATTTCTTTTAGAAAGATTTGGTCTATTGAAAAAAGAAGTGTATAGCGATTCTACGTTTTTCATGGTAGGTAGAAGCAAATTTCATAGACTTAGGCTGGCTTCAAAAGATGCAGCTATTCGAATTGATTCCACACGTGTGAATATGGAGTGCTTACAATTCTATAAAACTGATTCTAAACAGAGAAATCGTCAGCGCGCTATCTCCCAAGCATCCAAGGGAGTACAACGATGAAGTATTCATTACCTCAGTTGCTTCAAGAAAATATAGGACTTCATCCTTCGCAGTTTGAACGTCTAATTAGACGTGCTCCAGATACCTATAAACATTACACAATAAAAAAGCGCACAGGAGGAGATCGTTGGATCGCTCAGCCTGCAAAAGAAACGAAATATATTCAACATTGGCTAATAGATAATATTTTTTTGAAATTCCCTGTTCATCGCTGTGCAATGGCGTATAAGGCTGGAACAAGTATAGCTATTAACGCCGCAGCACATTCGAAAAATTCATATCTGGCTAAATTTGACTTTAGTAATTTTTTCAACTCAATAAAATATCATAATGTGAATGATTTTTTGAGTTTGTTATTGGAGGATAGTTTTTCCCCTGATGATATTGATAATATGGCGAGAGTATCTTGTGTTCGTGAGCCAGATTTTGGTCTATGCCTGAGTGTTGGAGCGCCAAGTTCGCCCTTGTTATCGAATGCTATTTTGTATGAATTTGATTCTCGCATAGAATATTGGTGTCAAGAACGCTCTATTACATATACTCGATATGCTGACGATTTAACTTTTTCGACAAATGAAAAAGGGGCTTGTTCTGAAATCCATAAATTTCTAGTCGATTCTTTAATTGATTTTGATTGTCCAGTGCTTCGATTGAATGATAAGAAAACTATTCATTCGTCAAAGCGATTCCAGAGGCGAGTGACTGGATTAATTATAAACAATGATGGAATGGTTTCTTTGGGGCGAGGGCGAAAAAGAGAAATTTCAGCAATGATACATAAGTTTCGATGTAAAGATTTGGCTGAGAGTGAATCTTATCGTTTGCAGGGGCTTCTTGGTTTTGCTCGTGATGCTGAACCTTCTTTTGTAGAAAGCATGAATAAAAAATATGGCAATGAAATTTTGTCTTCTATTTATTCTTTGAGGAAGCCAAAGGAGTCATAAAGTATTTTTAATTAATGAAATTTCTTGGGATGCAAGAAATTCCTATAGGGATGAAATTAAATTTTTGGCAAGTTATTCTTCGCAAGGGAATGGTTCGGGATATTCTTCAATCTACCATTCGTCGAAATTAGCCATTCATGCTGGATGCCAGCCATGATTTGAATCCCCCTCTCAAAAAAGAAAAAGCTACCTTCGGGTAGCTTTTTCTTTTTTCGTCTATACGCGGAGAGAAGCACTTCGTTCCTCAGGCGCAGGGCAGTGCGCTTCGAATCGACCAACTGCTGTCGCTGCGCTGAAGCCCAGCGCATTAGTGGTTCTAATCAATTTTGTGAATGAGCATGCTTTTACGGCGCCTAGCGTATCAGTTCGTGTCCAAATGGCAGACCTGACCCTGCGTCCTTCGAAGCATGAGCGACGCAACTGCCGAGACAACGCTGACGATGCCTGCTATCAAGAATGCGAACCGGTAACCCGCAAGTTCGGCCGCCTGGGGGAGTTGCCCGCTGGCCAATTGCGTCGCCATTACTGAATGGGCGACGGCACCGAGTACTGCTATGCCCACTGCGCCACCCAGCTGGCGTGCAGTGTTCTGTAGTCCTGCTGCAAGACCCGAGTCTTTCCGTGGAACGCCTGAAAGAACTGCTTGCGTGGCACTCATCATCACCAAGCCGTTGCCAGCGCCGACCAGCAATGTAGGCAGCAGAAATTCGCTGACCTGCAATGGGTGAACAGGTAGCCAATTGAGCCAGATCAGGCCTGCTGCCGACACGAGGCTGCCAATGAAGGGCAAATGTTTAAAGCCAGCGTCCCGCAAATAGCGTGATGCGATCGATGCGATAGCCAGTGCCGAAGCCATTGGCAGTAAAGCCAGTCCGGTGTCGAGCGGACTGCGCCCGTCGATTCGCTGCAGCGCCTGCGACAGAAAGAACATCGACACCGTGAGAACCGCGCCGAGGCTCAACACCATAGCCATTCCGACCGTTACGTTTCGCAGGCGAAATATTTCGAAATTGATCAGGGGCTGGGCCGAACGGCGTTCAGCTGCGATGAAGGCGACGAACATGATCAGCGCGGTAGCCAAGGCACTGAGCACGGTACTGGATGTCCAGCCTGCATGTACCGATTCTGATATCGCATAGAGAAACGAGGCCAACGCCAGGGTGACAGTGGACGCTCCCAGAACATCGAGCTTCGCCCGGGCGTCGTCCGTGAGCTGTGGTCGCAGACAGCCGGCAACAACCGCAGCCAGGACGATACCGACAGGTATGTTGACGAACATCACCCAGCGCCAGCTGGCTAGGCTCGTCAGCAAGCCGCCAATGACCACGCCAAAGGCGGAGCCCATCGCAGCGCAGGCCGCCCACAGGCCGATCGCTCGTTCCTGACTCGCCCCCTTGGGATGGGCGGCGACGATGACTGCCAGCGGTGAGGTCGCCAGTACCGACGCGCCCAAACCCTGCACTGCGCGCGATGCCAGCAGCATGCTCCCGGAAGTCGCAAAGCCACCTGCCAGGCTGGCTCCAGTGAACAGCGTCAAACCCCACAACAGAAGGCGCCGGCGCCCATAGATGTCGCTGGCGCGTGCAGCGAGCAACATGAAGCCACCCAGCAACAGCAGGTAGATGTCGACTACCCACTGCAATTGGACAGGTGACAGACCCAGGTCATCGCGCATCGCCGGTAGCGCGACGTTCACGATGGCACCGTCCACCACGACCATGAAGGCACACACGCAGGCGACGAAGGTAGCAATCCAGGTCGATACGCCACTGCGCAGCAGCGGTGGCGGCATCGCCGGTACGGAAGATATAGACATTTGTTGACCTTTCAGCACGATGACGGCGGCGACTGCCGCCTAAAAGTTTGGTAGGAGCCAAGTATGCTGAACAGCATGAAAAGTCATATAACGGTAAATGGACTTAAAATGGTGATAAATGGCCAAACTGAATCCTGAGCATGAGCAACCGGAAGACAACTTCAGCGAGTGGTCGGATGGCCCTCGTCTGATCGCGTTGTTGGGGAATGACGATCAGGCCAGCGAGTACCGCCTCGGAACACGCGAGTACGGTTTGCATCACCACCATCGAGGGCAGGTGTTCTGCGTAGAAGCCGGGCTCATCCATGTGCGGACAGCTCACGGGTCGTGGTTGCTCCCGCCGAACCGGGCCGGCTGGATGCCGCCAGGGGTACCGCATCAAGTACGTGTCAGCGGTGCTCTTGCCGGCTGGAGCGTGTTCATCACGCCGAAATCCAGTGCGTGCTTGCCGAGCCAGCCTTGCGTGATCGGCATCACCGAGGTGTTGCGCGCATTGGTGCGCCGGGCCGCCGAATGGGACAAGTCCGCTCAGCTGGCACTGGACCAAGAGCACGTCGTTACCGTCATCCTTGACGAAATCCGTCGCGCGCCGCATGAGTCGCTGCACTTGCCAATGCCGACAAATGCTCGGCTGGAGCGCATCGCTCGGGCGATCCTGGACGATCCCGGTTCGATTCGAACATTGGAAGCTTGGGCAGATTGGGGCGCGATGTCGGCTCGAACGCTGCGCCGTCAGATGCAGGCTGAAACAGGCCTGAGCTTTGCCCAATGGCGCCAGCAGGCACAACTCACGCACGCCCTGGAAATGCTGGCGCGTGGAGACTCGGTCACGCATGTTGCCGACACGCTGGGCTATGCCTCACCGAGCAACTTCATCGCCATGTTTCGCCGTTCCTTCGGCAACTCCCCGGCACGATACTTTGCGGCGCGTTCTGTTGGCGGCAGTTGAAGCACTGACATCAATCGGCTGCCTCCCATCATTGAGATCGGGCAGGCACGCGCTTGGACGATGCGTACACGCTGGCAGCATCTTTAAAAATGACAGGGGGGGATATTCATGCCTGTTTTCTCATGCAATATTGGTCGAACTCGGCAGCTCGGAGGAGAGGCGCTGCTCTCTGCAACATCGGTCCAGGCCGCATGAAGCATGGGTTGTTGAATTAGGTAAGTCCGTTTCTATTGACCTATCACATACCTTGCCGTGGGTGTTGAGCATACCTTTCAGTGAATGAATTGTGCTGCGCCCACGTAGCAGTACTCATTGCCATTCCCCTTATTTGCAAGAAGAATTCTATTTTAGTTATGTGGGGTAGACGTCGGTGATCTATCCCTGTTTGTGATGTGGGAGGGCCTTCTTGATGTCATCGTTGAGGATGCCGAGGTTCGAACACATAACAACAAGGAACGGGTGCAGCCATGGATGTATGGAAAGCGATAACCTATGTGAGTTCGCCTCTGACGCTCGTAGCATTCCTTGCTGCCGTTGTGGCATGGGTTTATGTCACCCAGCTTAAACGTACTGAGGTACTAATCAATAGCGCCAAAGAATCTGACAGGCGCATATTGCTCGAAGGCGTGCTGGAGGTGCTTCGTGTCAATGTGGACAAATTACCTCTGGCGCGGCGATTTGAGATTGCTACACAGCTTCTGCACGGAAGGGCACTTAAACTCAAACTGGCATTTGCTGCGTTCATGGTGGTGGCATTTGGAATGCTTGCTTTGTCAGCTTTCGCCATTTATCAATTACCAGCGGAACAATCTATCAAGGATCTGCTGGAGGGGCAGCAAAAGCTAGAGGCAGTGGCTGCACTGAAGAGACATCAGATATATCCTATTTCTGATACTGATTTGCCTCGTGCTCTGAGCGAGCTAGTAAAACTCGACAAGAATGAGTTGAAGTTGGGGATACTTGAGAGAACGCAGAAAATGCAGGAAAAAATTGACGCAGCTCCATCTGTCGCCGAACTACGGAGACGGGCGGAGCGAACGGAGGCTCCCTTTGAACGCTTGGGCCTCAAGCTATGGGCAGGCGTTCCCAAAATAGGTCCAGATCAGCCACGTCGTTTTTATGTCAATGTACCAATAGGTGCAGACTATGCATGGAAAAGGCTGAGGATTATCAATCCAGCCACAAATGAGGAAATCAGGGTGATTGCACGCCCAGTGATAGATGATCAGATTCGAGACGTTGATATTCACCTTAATTATCAACAAGCCGCACAGCTTTTTGGTACGCAGATTTCTGAAAGAAAGAAGGAATTATGGGCGCAGGTGCTGGGGCCGGGTCAGCTTTATGATCCAAGTTGTGAACCAGCTCGCAAGCCGGCGGAAAAGAGGCGGTTGGCACAATGTGATCCTGAAGAGTCACCTGACTATTTTGTTATGTTAAAGTCCCGGCCATAAGCATGTCGTGCTGAGTCTGCTCGAGCGTGACACTACAGCCATATCTTCGGGAGCAAGGTACGCGCAAATACATAATCTGTTTTGTCGACGATATGCGGCTTACCGAAGTCCTGTACAACCCATGTACTGCACAGCGACGCGGGATGCGTAATTCACGGACGCCGCCACCGCCGTTATTCCCCCGCAAACCTTATCCCATCTCAACTCCCCTATTGTTTCCCGCATGTATCGTAAGCCTCTCCCATCACCCCCGGAGAGTCCCGTGCCCTATGCCTGCACCAAAGTCGACGATCTGGAAAAAACCACCATGGTTGGCAACCACCAATGCGTCGCGCTGGTCCGCCACTACGCGGGTGCGCCTGCCACATTGGCCTGGAAGCTGGGCGAGGCAGTGCTGGGGAACCGTTTGCTGCGCAATGGCACGGCCATTGCCATATTCGTCAACGGCAAGCATGCGAATCATCAACAAGGCAATCACGCGGCCCTGTATATGGGACAGACGCTGGACGGTATCCTCGTCATGGACCAGTGGGCGGGCAAGCGCCCGGGCATCGTGACGTCGCGCACCTTGCTTGCCAAAGGCCAGTACAAGAATGGCTTGCATATCGACCCCAGCAATAATGCCGACACTTTTTCGTCATCGAATAAGGGAGCATCGATGCAACATCGACGTTGGTTGACCGGCGCCGCCTGCTGCCTATTTCCTATGCTTACTCAGGCTGCGATGCCCGCCGCTTATGCTTGTCCGGACAGCATGCCCGAGGCGTCGATCAGCCTGAACGCCGTGCCGGCTGGCTGGACGCCGTATATCGGCAGCCCGCTTTACTTGAGCGCCGCGGCGCCGATCGACGGCGCGCCAGCGCGCAGGGGGCAGCTCGTGCCCAGCGGGGAGAGCACGAAGCAAGGGGGAACGACGCTCAGCTACCGGCTGGAAGGCCCCTACCCAGACGGCAAGTGGCTGCAATGCAGCTATGGCGTGCATGGTGAAGTCACGCTGTCGCGGAGGATGGACGACAGTGTCAGCCTGTGCGAGTTCACCTACAGGAAAGGCCGCAAGGCCGGGCAGAACGAGATCGATATCGATTGCCGGTAAGTGAGTTGGTATCAGCGGTATTGCTGGGTGAATCGCAGGCCGCAAAGCCTGATGGCCTGTGAGGCGGGGTGCCGAGTCCGGCGCTTACATCACCGCGCACCGCCGTTCTTGGCTTCGGCCTCGATCAAGCTGAGCGCCGCACGCGACAGCAGGCCGCTGCGCGTCTCGTGCCGCGCCGCCGCATAGCGGTCGATCTTGCTCAACACAAAGCGTGGCAGGCTGATGTTGATGCGTTCGGGTTTGCTATCGAGTTTCTCAAGGTCGAGGTGGACCAATGCCCAGATGCCGCCCGCATGCTCAGGATTGGCCTGCAGGGCTTCGATCTTGCTTTGCGTGATTTCCACGGGTTCGCCCAGCTCCAGCAGTGTCTCGATGTGACTGGTGATGGCTCCCCGGACGTTGTTGAGCGCGTCTTCAACACTATCGCCCCACGAGTGGACGCCTTTGATGTCGGGGACGTTTACACCGTACACGCTAGCCTCATCTTTGAAAATGACAACGGGGATATACATGGCCGCTCCCTGTGATTTAATTGAGTGTGTATTTCAGCATAATCGCTGCGATACCAGGGTTCAAAATGCAGAAAAAGCTTGAGGAAGCGGGCTATTCGCACGCAACAAGCAAGCCACCAATCAGTGCCTGCGCCTGTGCATGTCGGCTTACGCGTTCCGCTAAGCCGACCTACGCAACTGCCGCCCGCCGGCGGGCCAGACGCAAAAAAGCCCGCCGAAGCGGGCCTTGTCACTCTACAGTCAAGCCAAAAGCTCAGAACTGGTTCATGGTGTTGTCTTTACCAGCCGCCTTGAGCGCCGCTTCGCCGCTGAAGTAATCCTTGTGATCGTCGCCGATGTCCGAGCCGGACATGTTTTGATGTTTCACGCAGGCGATGCCCTGGCGGATTTCCTTGCGCTGCACGCCGGCCACGTAGCCCAGCATGCCTTGGTCGCCGAAGTATTCCTTGGCCAGGTTGTCGGTCGACAAGGCGGCCGTGTGGTAGGTCGGCAGCGTGATCAGGTGGTGGAAGATGCCGGCTTCGCGGGCCGAGTCGGCCTGGAAGGTGCGGATCTTCTCGTCGGCCTGGACTGCCAGTTCCGTCTGGTCGTATTCCACGCTCATCAGCTGGGCACGGTCGTAGGCGGACACGTCCTTGCCTGCCGCTTTCATCGCGTCGAAGATTTGCTGGCGGAAGTTCAGGGTCCAGTTGAACGACGGGCTGTTGTTGTACACCAGCTTGGCGTTCGGGATGACCTTGCGGATTTCGCTGACCATGCCGCCGATTTGTGCGATATGCGGTTTTTCCGTTTCGATCCACAGCAGGTCGGCGCCGTTTTGCAGCGAGGTGATGCAATCGAGCACGCAACGCTCTTCGCCGGAACCGGCGCGGAACTGGAACAGGTTGCTCGGCAGGCGTTTTGGACGCAGCAGCTTGCCTTCGCGCTTGATGATGACGTCGCCATTGCCCAGCGCGTCGGCCGACACTTCTTCGCAGTCGAGGAAGGAGTTGTATTGGTCGCCCAGGTCGCCTGGTTCAGTCGTGACGGCGATCTGCTTGGTCAGGCCGGCGCCCAGCGAATCGGTGCGGGCGACGATGATGCCGTCGTCCACGCCCAGTTCCAGGAAGGCGTAGCGGATGGCGCGGATCTTGGCCAGGAAGTCTTCGTGCGGCACCGTCACTTTACCGTCCTGGTGGCCGCATTGTTTCTCGTCGGATACCTGGTTTTCGATCTGAATGCAGCAGGCACCCGCTTCGATGAACTGTTTCGCCAGCAAATAGGTGGCTTCGGCATTGCCGAAACCGGCGTCGATGTCGGCGATGATGGGCACGACGTGGGTCACATGGCCGTCGATCTTGGCCTGGATCGCTTGCTTTTCAGCGCCTTGGGCCGCATCCAGCTGGCGGAACAGGCCGCCCAGTTCGCGGGCATCGGCCTGGCGCAGGAAAGTGTACAGTTCCTTGATCAGTGCCGAGACGGCGGTTTTCTCATGCATCGACTGGTCCGGCAGCGGGCCGAACTCGGAGCGCAGGGCGGCAACCATCCAGCCGGACAGGTAGAGGTAGCGGCGGTCGGTGCTGTTGAAGTGTTTCTTGATCGAGATCATCTTCTGTTGACCGATGAAACCATGCCAGCAACCGAGCGACTGGGTGTACTTGGATGGGTCCGCATCGTAGGCGGCCATGTCGTTGCGCATGATCTTCGCCGTGTACTTGGCGATGTCCAGGCCGGTCTTGAACTTGTTCTGGGCGCGCATGCGGGCGGCGGACTCGGGATTGATGGCGTTCCATGCGCTGCCTTGTTGGTCTTTCAAACCAGCAACAGCTTTGATGTCGTCTTGATATTGGGACATGTGAATCTCCTAAAAAGAAAAGCTATGTTTGAGAAAATCGCCGAGTGCGCCACAACGTCTTGTCGAAGCAAACTGCATGACTAAATAGTAGGCCGATTCGCGCCGATCTTCAAGTCTTATATAAGACATATAACTTAAATTAAGTCTTTGTTTTTCAACGGCTTAATTATTATTTTTCATGATGTGAAATGAATTTTCAAAAAGTGAGAGGATTTATTGCTGAGTCTGCTGTTCGGAATTCCGCGATGTGAAACGTCTTTTCAGAATTTGGTGCGGCGCGACAAAATCTGGGCGAAAAAAAAGCCACCCGAAGGTGGCCTTGGCCGCTGGCGGCTGATTTAGCGTCCCACGGTCTGCCGCTGATCCTTGATGAACAGCGCCGTCAACATGCCGATCACGCACACGCCGATCACGTAATAGGCGGGACCCAGTACATTGTTCTTCAGCATCAGGGTCACGACCACGGGCGTCAGGCCGCCGAAAATCGCATACGACAAGTTGTAGGAAAACGACAGTCCCGAGAAGCGCACCTGCGCCGGGAACGCCTGCACCAGCACGTAGGGCACGGCGCCGACGACGCCGACGAACAGGCCCGTCATGGCGTACAGGGGCAGCAGCAGGTCGGGGCGGCTGCCGACGGTGGTGTAGAAGATATAGGTACTGATGGCCAGCAGCACCGAGCCGGTGAAGATCACGCGCTTGCCGCCCAGGCGGTCGGCCAGCATGCCGGCGATGATGCAGCCGAAGGCCAGGCAGAGTGTTGCCACGGTATTGGCGACCAGGGTGGTGCGTGGGGCGATGTGGTGGATTTTTTGCAGCAGGGCCGGCGTCATCAAGATGACGACGACGATGCCGGCCGACAGCATCCAGGTCAGCAGCATCGACACGGCGACGGCGCCGCGGTGGCTGCGCAGCACGGATTTCAAAGGCATTTCCGTCGCCAGCGCCTTGCGCTGCTGCATTTCCGCAAAAACAGGGGTTTCATGCAGCCAGCGGCGCAGATACATGGCGCCGAAGCCGAAGATGCCGCCTAGCAAGAACGGATAGCGCCAGGCGCCCTCGGCGATTTCTGCCGGCGTGTAGACGGTGTTCAATCCCGTCGCGACGAGCGAACCGAGCAGGATGCCCACCGTCAAGCCGGCCGTCAGCACGCCGCAGGCAAAGCCCGTGTAACGGCTCGGCACGTGTTCGGAGACAAACACCCAGGCGCCCGGCACTTCGCCGCCCACGGCCGCGCCCTGGAAGATGCGCATCAGGAGCAGCAGCAGCGGCGCGGCCAGGCCGATGCTGGCGTAGGTCGGCAGCAGGCCGATCAGCAGGGTCGGCACGGCCATCATCAGGATGGACAAGGTGAACATGCGCTTGCGGCCGAGCAAGTCGCCGAAGTGGGCCATGACGATGCCGCCCAGCGGACGCACGACGTAGCCGGCGGCGAAGATGCCGAAGGTTTGCAGCAAGCGCAGCCATTCTGGCATTTCCGGCGGGAAGAACAACTGGCCGATGGCGTTGGCAAAGAAGACGAAGATGATGAAATCGTAAAATTCCAGCGCGCCGCCGAGGGCGGCCAGCGACAGGGTTTTATAGTCTTGCTGGGTGAGGGGACGGCTTGCGGCGTGGAGTGCGGCGGTGTTGGAAGTAGGCATGTGTCTCGTTCTTGTGTGTTATCGGAGATTGCCAGATCTAGCATACGCATTTCCGCCGCATGAGTAAACGCGGCGCGTATGGGGATCAGCCTCAGCTGTGCTTAATACAACGCCGCTATCATCCGCGTTGACTTCATTGGAAAGGACACAGTATGCATATCATGATCGTGGGCGCCAGCCGGGGCCTGGGACGCGCACTGGTGGACGGTTTGCTTGCTGACGGACATGCCGTCATCGGCGTATCGCGCCAGCAACCCGCCGACTTGCCTGCCGGCCAGGGCACGCGGCTGCAATGGATCGCGGCGGACCTGGCCGCACCCGCGGAGGCGGTGGAACGCATCGCCCGCGAAGCGCCGGCCGTGCTGGACGCGGTGATCTACAACCTGGGCGTGTGGGAAGAAAAAGCCTTCAGCGATGACTACGCTTTCCTCGGCGATGCGGACGATACTATCGTCGACATGGTCAATACCAACATCACGTCAACGATATTGCTGCTCAAGCGGCTGGTGCCGCGCTTGCTGGCGAGCAACAAGCCGCAGCTGATCCTCACGGGATCGACGTCAGGCTTGCGCCAGAGCGGCCGCCCGGAAGTGACGTTCAGCGCCTCGAAATTCGCCCTGAACGGCATCGCCGATGCCTTGCGCGAAGGTTTCCGTGCACAGGGACTGGCCGTGACGGCGCTGCAGCTCGGCTATCTGAATACCTACGATGGCTTGTCCGTGCCGCTGGCGGACGCCGCCGCGCGGGGCGAAGGCGAGCTGATCCCCGTGCATGACGTCGTCGCCGTCGTGCGCATGCTGCTGAACCTGTCGAGTGCCTCGTTCGTGCGCGAACTGGTGCTGCCGGCGCTGCGCGACGAGCGTTTTTAGCCGCTAGGCATCGTCGCCGTAGACTTCGGACCAGCCGAGACGCTCTTCCAGCCACTCGTCCGCTTCGGACGAGTCCATGTGCAGCAGCAGGGCGCCCAGGCGCAAGTTGCCCTTGGCCAGGGCCAGCACGGCGAACACGGATTCCAGCATGGCGGGATCCAGCTGGCCCTGCAGCTCGCGCGCGGCGATGGCGGGCAGCTGCGCCCAGGCCGCCTGGTAGCTGGCGGCCAGCCAGTCCGGCAGCGGCGGATTGTGCGGGCGGTGGCGCTCCAGCTCGATCAGGGCGATGAGCGCATAGAAATCTTCCTCGCGCGATGGTGCGTTGCCCAGCAGGTGGACGAGCTGGGGCACGGCCGCATACGAGGCGACGCCCACGTCGCCCTGGTGGTGCAGCTCTTCCCACAGCTCATGCCAGACGTCTTCGCCCGCCTGCATGGCCTTGAGCGCCCCGGCCACGTCGTAGGGCATGCGGTAGCCGCCTTCCAGGGTGGGCCAGATGGGATCGTCGAGTGATAGCAGCATGGGTTTCCTTGATGATTGGGGAACGCTCGCCTGAGCAAACGCGCACTATACAAGCACTAAGCAAGCACCCGGCGCACGCAGCGCGCGTAGCCGTCAAATTCGCGCGCGTTCTGGTAGGCGACGCCCGTGTCGAAATCCCTGCACCAGGCTTCGTCCTCGATGTCGCCAGGCTCGCTTGACCAGTGCCAGTTCGGCCGGAACGCCTCTTTCAATGTCGCATACAGCAAGGTCTGCTCGCGCCGATCCGGCAGGCTGTGGCCCAGACTGGCAGCCCAGTTGGATGCGGCTTGCCAGGAATGGTTCTCCTGCTCGTACTCGTCCGGCAGCAGCACCAGGTGGTAATCGGGCGCGCTATCCCAGCCGAGGATCAGGCCGGCATAGCGTTCGCCCGGCTGCAGGGCGATGGGCGCGTCGGCCGATGGCGCCAATGTGACCCGGCGCACGGCGCAGGCGCGGCCTGAATAAGTCTTGCGATAGTTGTACTGGGTGCCGTTGTCGAAATCGTGGCTCCACGCCATGCGGGGCAGGATGGCGTCCGCTTCCGACGACCAGTACCAGGCATCCGGGAAGGCATGGCCCAGGTTGGCGTGCAGCAAGGCCAGCTCGCTGCGCGTCGGCAGGCAGGCGCCGCGCGCCGCGGCCCAGTCCAGCGCGGCTTGCCAGGGCAGGGCATCGGCCTCGCCGGGCAGCAGGAACAACTGGTAGCCGGCGGCGCCATCCTGGCCCGGCATGATGCCCGCGTAGCGTTCGCCGGCAGCGGCGCCCAGCACGCCCGTGCAATGCTCAAACCAGCCATCGTCTTCTTCCGTGGCAATAAATGCCGCGATCAGCGCCTGCTGCGCGGGCGGCGCGGCGGCCAGCAGGGTGTTGAAGCAGGTGATGGCCGAGGCGTGGGGTGTGCCGGCGCCGTTGGCGATGCCAACGAGAAAGTCACCCGCCCAGTCGGGCAGGGTGGCGATCAGGCGCGGCAGTTCGTGCAGCAGGGCGGTGCAATACGCCGTCTCGCCGAAACGCCAGGCGGCGCGGCTGGCCGTCTGGTAGGCGCCGTAATCGTGCTCGGCCTGCACGGATTGCACAATCGCCAGCGCGTAGTGCGCGCCCTCATTCCCCGTCAGCGCATCGAGCATGGCGCAGTAGCGCTGGAAGCGCCGCTGGGCTTCATCGGACGGTGTGGAGGTATCGTCATCCTGGATAATGTTGCCCACAATTAGTAATTCGGCTTTCCAGAGTTCAAAGGCAGTTGGCATGGCTGTGGCTGGCGAGAGTGGCGTCGGCCATGATTATGCCCCGACCATTGGTGTTTCAGCGTGCTGATTGAACATGCTACAGTCCGCCTTTGCCGCCAGCCTGGTGCGGCTTTGCCTGGATCATGATTGATGCCCACCTGGACTTCCCCGCCCCAACTCGTCGCCCTTGCCGCCTTTTATGCGCGGGCGCAGGCCCATCCTGAAACGATCAGCGACGCGGCCTTCCTCGAGGCCGTCAAGGCTGCCCACTGGCCCACCAATTGCTGGAGTTACGTGGAAGCATCGTTTGCCATCATCGCGCCCGCCTGCCTGCTGCGTCCGCATCTGAGCGCCGAGCTGATCGTATTCCCCATCGATGCCATGATCGCCGGTGGCCTGGACGATGCGGGGCAAGTCATCGCGATCGGCCTGGACTGCGCCATGCGCGACGCGCCGTATGTCGAGGTGAGCGAGGATGGCGGGCGCTGGCTGACACAGGTGTGGCCGGGACTGGGGGCGGTGGTCGAGAACGTGTTCCAGGCCAGGCTGCAGGCGGCGCTGGCCGATGACGATGATGAATAAGCGATCAACAAACGCTGAGGCTTGACGCCGAAAGCCCGTTTACGTTAGGGTATACGTAACTACTTACCTATATTCTGCTCAACATGTCCTCCAACCTGCAAACCTATGGCTCGCTGATGCTGGCCAGCCGCCTGCGCCGTCTTTCCGATCAATTGTATGCGGGCGTTGATACCAGCTATCTGGCGGCCGGCGTCGAGCTGACGTCGCGTTGTTTTCCCTTGTTATTGCTGCTGCGCGACAATGGCCCCACGGCGATCACGGCCCTGGCCGCGCAGATCGGGCAGACACATCCGGTGGTGGTGCAGCTGGGACGCAAGCTGCTCGACGCGGGCGTGGTGGCGGAGCTGCCGGATGCCAAGGACGAGCGGCGCCGCCTGCTGGCGCTGTCCGACGCGGGGCAAGCCTTGCTGCGCGACATGGCGCCCCTGTGGGACGACGTGCGCGCCGCCGTCGATACGGTATTCGAGCAAGGCACACCGCAGCTGATGGCCAGCCTGGACCGGGCCGAAGCGCGCTTGCAGGCGCAGGGTTTCGGCGAGACGATCGCCGCGTGCCGGCGCCAGCGCGAGCGGGCGGCCGTGGAAATCATCGACTACGACGCCGATTACGCGGCCGACTTCAAGCGCCTGAATATCGCCTGGCTGGAACGCTACTTTTATGTCGAGGCGCTCGACGACAAGGTGCTGTCCGATCCGCAACGCTCGATCCTCGACGATGGCGGGCAGATTTTCCTCGCGCGTTTGGACGGCAAGATCGTCGGCACCTGCGCCCTGATCCGTGCCGGCGGAGACAGCATCGAGCTGTCGAAGATGGCCGTCACGCCGGAATGCCAGGGCCTGGGCATTGCGCGCCGGCTGATCGAACGGGCCTTCGACGCCTTCGAGGCCAGCGGCGCCAAGCTGCTGTTCCTCGAGTCGAACAGCAAGCTGGCGCCCGCCATCCGCCTGTACGAAAGCAGCGGTTTTACCCATGTGGCGCGGCCCGCCGGCGACGCGCATTACCAGCGCGCCGACGTCTACATGGAGTGGCAAGGCAGGTAGCACACGCCAGGGCGCCACGCGGCGCTCCCCATCGGCCGTCTCCCGCGTTACAATACGTGCTCCCATAACGGAACCACGGTTCCACTATCGAGAGACGCCGACGCCGCATGCCTTCCTTTCCGATGCCCTTCCCGCAGATGATCGTTCCCCCGGAGCCCACTCAGGCGCGCAGCAAGCAGGCGTTCGAGCGCCTGCTGCTGGTGGGGGAACAGTTGCTGGCGGAAAACCGTTTCGATGAAATCGGCGTGGCCGACCTGGCCAAACTGGCGGAAACCTCCGTGGGCACGTTTTACCGTTTATTGGGCGATAAGGACACCCTGAGCCGCTTGCTGCTGCAGCGCTTTTTTTCCGACATGGTGGAAAAGGTCGAGACCCTGACGGAACTGCGCCAGTGGGAAGGGCGCAGCCTGGAAGAGTTCATCCGCGCCATGGTGGCCATGTTCGTGGCCGTGAATGGCGGGCGCAGCGGCGTCTTGCGCGCCTTGATCACGCGTGCGTCGCAGGATGCGCAATTTCGCGACAGGGTGCACCAGATCAATCATCTGATCTCGCAACGCACGGTCGCCGTGCTGGCCAGCAAATCGTCCAGCATCCGCCACCCGAACCCCACGCAGGCGATGATGGTCGTGCCGCCCGTGCTGCTGGGCATCCTGAACCAGCATACCTTGACGGGTTCGCTATCCTTTTTGTCGGGCGCGGCGCTCGAGGATGAACTGGTGCGTGTTGCTTTAAATTACCTGACTTGAGATATTTAGCGATTTAACTTGAAATCGGAATTCGGATTCCGTATTATGTTTTCCAACAGCAGGAAAACATATTCCTGCACCTGAACACAAAGCATGTTCAACAGCAAGGAGACAGAATGCGGCGTCACACGACATCCGATGTTCCATTGCATTACCTCGACCTGGGCAGGGAGCAGAGCGATCCCGCGCAGTCAGAGCCTATTTTTCTGTTGCACGGCCTCGGTTCCTGCGCCGAAGACTGGCGTCCGCAGATCGATGCCCTCGGCAGCAGCTTTCGCCTGATCGTGCCCGACCTGCGCGGCCATGGCGCCAGTCCCGCGCCAAACGGCGACTGGCAGATCGGCGACTTCGCCAACGACCTTTTCAATCTGATGGACCAGCTCGACGTGCCACGCGCGCACATCGTCGGCTTTTCCCTGGGCGGCATGGTGGGCCTGGAAATGGCCAACCGCGCCCCGGGCCGGGTGGCCAGCTTGTGCCTGATCAATTCTCAACCATTTCAGGGCAGCAAGCCGGCAGCGCTGCTGTTTGCCTACTGGCTGCGCCGCACGGTGATCGCCACCTTCGGCCTGAAAGCCATGGGCAAGATCATCGGCAAGAAACTGTTCCCCGAGCCGGCCCAGCAAGCGTTGGTCGAGCGCTTCGCCACGCAGATGGCGGGCATGGACAAGCGTGCCTACCTGGCCGCGCTCGATGCCATTTTCCACTGGGATATCGACATCCATTTCCAGGCCCTGGCCATGCCCGTCTTCATCATGGCGGCCGACCAGGATTACACGCCCGTCGCCAGCAAGCGGGCCTTTGCCGCACAGTTTCAGCAGTGCGAGATCGAGATCATCGCGAACTCGCGCCATGCCACGCCCCTGGACCAGGCGCAGCATGTGAATACCTTGTTGCAGTCCTTCCTCGCCACACATTCAAAATAAACAGGCCACTCGCCGCACGGGCAGGGGCCGGGAAACAGTCATCGCAGGGCAGGTGCTCGCTTCACGTGCGCGGGTACCTTGACGTCTTGTGATCCTGGCCTCCGGCCGTCTCCCTGGTGGTAAGCAAGCCTGACATTGGAGACGCTATGAAACTTGCTTTGAAATTGATGCCCGCCGCCCTTGCCGTTGCCGGCGCCTTTGCCACCCAGGCCCAGGCGCAGGAGGCCAGCCAGGCCACTGCTGTCAGCGCCCAGGAAGCCAGCGAAGCCAGCGACGCAAAAGAACGCATGGAAACCGTGACGGTCTCTGCCCGCCGCCGCGAAGAACGGCTGCAGGACGTGCCGCTGGCCGTCACGGCGTTTTCCGCCAAGGCCCTGGAACGGGCGAATATCCAGAACCTGGCCGACTTGCAGGAGCGCGTGCCGAACCTGACCGTGTACGCTTCGCGCGGCACGAATACCACCCTGACCGCGTTTATCCGCGGCGTGGGCCAGGCCGACCCCGTCTGGGGCGTGGACCCGGGCGTGGGCATTTATTTTGACGACGTCTACATGGCCCGTCCGCAAGGCGCGCTGCTCGACGTGTTCGACGTGCAGCGCATCGAAGTGCTGCGCGGCCCGCAAGGCACCCTGTACGGCAAGAACACCATCGGCGGCGCCATCAAGTACATTTCGCGCCCCCTGGCGAAGGAAAACGGTGCCTCGGCGGAAGTAGGGATTGGCAATTACAATCAGCGCAACTTCAAGGCCGCCTTCAATGTGGCCAACGAGAGCGGCACCTGGCGCGCGCGCCTGGCCGCTGCCAAACTGGACCGCGACGGATTCGGCCGCAACACGTTTAACGGCGAACAGGTCAGCGACCAGGACAGCACGGCCGCGCGCCTGTCCGTCGGCTACTTTCCGCAGGACATCCCCCTCACCGTCGTGCTGAGCCTGGACGCCACGGACGACAAGTCCGGTGTGCGCGGCTTCCAGCGCATGGGCGTGAGCGCTTTCGATCCGCTCAAGCGGCCCGCCAGCACGGATGCGTATGACATCCAGAGTGGCATGCCGGGCAACAACTTCACGCACAACCGGGGCGGTTCGCTGGTGGCCAACTACACCTTGTCGAACGACTGGTCCGTGAAAGTGATCGGCGCCAAGCGGCGCAGCACGTCCGAGCAAACCATCGACTTCGACGGCTTGCCGCAACCGATTGCCGACGTCTTCGGCGATTCGCGCGACGAACAGAAAAGCCTGGAATTGCAGGCCTCGTACAGCGGCGACTACGGCGCCGGCGTGATCGGCCTGTACCGCTTCGAAGGCACGGCCGGCGGCGGCATCTACAACAACTTCCTGGGACGCCAGTTTACGACCGCCGTCAGCACGGTGGAGACGGACAGCACGGCGCTGTACACGGACTGGACCTGGCCGCTGGGCAAGGTGTGGAGCATCAATGCGGGCTTGCGCCATACGCGCGAGGAAAAGCGCGCCATCGTGCTCAACCGCGCTTTTGCCGACGTGGGCTTCACGCGGCCCATCCAGACGGCGGCCGACTTCGACAAGTCCTTGTCCGTCAGCAATACCTCGCCGAAAATTTCCGTGCGCTATGAAGCGTCGAAGACGACGAATTTCTACAGCAACCTGTCGCGCGGCTTCAAGTCGGGCGGCTACAACGTGCGCGCCAACAACCTCGTGGTGCCCGATTCCGCGCGGCCCTACAAGGATGAAAAACTCGACGCGCTGGAAGTGGGCATGAAGTATGCGGCGCCCGACGACACCTTCGACGCCAACGTGGCCCTGTTCTACAACCGCTACAAGGATATTCAATTGTCCGTCTTCACCAGCTATGTGCAGCCGGGCGGCGTGCCGGGCTTCTATGGCGACTTCACGAATGCGGGCAAGGGCACCGTGAAAGGCGCGGAGTTCGAATTCTCGTGGCGGCCGAACCGCCAGTGGGAAGTCAACGGTTTTCTCGCCCTGCTTGATGCCAACTATGACGAGTTCATGAGCGGCGGCAAGAACATTGCGGATACGCAAAAGTTCAGCAATACGCCAGCCCGGCAAGTGGGCTTGAACGTGACGCGCACGGACCGCGACGTGTTCGGCGGTGCCTTGCGCAGCATGGTCGGCTATGGCTATCGCAGCAAGGTCTACCCGACGACGGACTTGAGCGAAACCCTGGCGCAGGGCGGCTACAGCATCTGGACGGCCGGCGTCGTGTGGGAAGCGCCAAAGAACTGGACCTTCAGCTTGCATGGCAGCAACCTGGGCAACAAGCGCTACCGCACGGATGGCTACAACATTCCCGCCGTGTTCATCCTCGACGGTTTCTATGGACCGCCGCGCCAGATCATCGCCAAGGCCGGTTACAAATTTTAGAGTTCTTCACTGCCGGGGCTGGACCCGCTGGGTCCGGCCTCGCGGGTCGGAAGTGCCGGCTTGACGGGCGTCAAGCCGGGTCGTTGTCGCTGTTTTCGTCGTGAATAATAATCAGGAGACTGGCATGGCACATCTGCATCAGCAACTGCGTCACTTGTTATCTGCACTCATCGCCGCCTGCGGCTTGCTGGCCGCGCTGCCGGCTTCCGCCGGGCAGTGGGACTTCGGCCTGTACGCGAGCCTGTGGGGCTCGCGCGAATACCAGGTCTGGCTGCCGAGCAATTACAATCCGAATACGCCGCTGCCCGTGGTGCTGATGCTGCACGGCTGCGGTTCGGAACCGAACAGCATGGCTGCCGTCAGCCGCTACAACCAGCTGGCCGACAGTGAAAACTTCATCGTCGTCTATCCGCGCCAGAACGTCACGGCCAACCCCATGCGCTGCTGGAATTTCATGTTGCCCTTGAACCAGGAACGGGGCACGGGCGAGCCGGCCGTGCTGATGGGCATCTTGAACAAGGTCAAGAATAACTACGCGGTGCAGGACAGCCGCGTGTACGTGACGGGCATCTCGGCCGGCGGCGCCATGGCGTCCATCATGGCCGCCTGTTATTCCGACGTGTTCGCTGCCGTGATGGTGCATTCGGGCGGCATGTACAAGGGCGCCACCGGCCTGGTCACGGCGGCTGATTCGCTGTTCAACGGCAGCTCCTTCGACCCGAAAGTGCGCGGCAAGGATGCCTGGCGCTGCTCCGGTTCGCCGCGCCGGCTGATGCCGACGATGGTGTTCCACGGCACTTCCGACATCGTCGTCAATCCCGTCAACGGCGAACAGACCATCGAGCAATTCCTGCAGACCAGCGATTACGGCGACGATGGCCTCGACAATGACAGCGTGCGCTACCGTGCCGACAGCATCGTGCGCCAGACGGTGCCGTACGGCCGCAGCTATACCATCGACACCTACCTGCACAACGGCGCCGTCATCGCGCAAAAGTACACGGTCGAGGGCATGAACCACGCGTGGAGCGGCGGCCCTCCCGGCTGGCCATTCAGCGATGAGCTGGGCCCGGACGCCACCGTGATCAGCTGGAACTTCTTCAAGAATTACCAGCGCTGATGCTGTAAGGAAATTGATAGCTTGTACAATGGGGCGCAGCGATTGCGCCCCATTTTTATGCCCGTGAAAGATCCCATGCCTGCTTGCCGTTTGCTGTCCTGTCTTGCCGTTGTATTGCTGTCCGCCTGCGCCGGCACCGGCCCGTCCGCGCCATCGGCGGCCGACCTGCAAGCGTTCGAGCGTGCCGCCCAGCAAGACAGCATGCGCAGCGAGTGCGACTGGAACGTGCGTTATGCGCCCGTCGCGCCCAGGGACGCCAGCGTGGCGCAATTGCAGGCCATCGCCACGGCGCGCCTGGCGGCCCTGCAACTGGCGCCCGCCTGGACCTTGTCCATGCCCGGCAGCGAGGCGCACGCCTTCAGTGACTCGGAGCAAGACCGTGCCGGGCTGCAATTGCTGCTCAGCATCGTCTTGCCAGCCATGGAGCGCTACCCGGCCGGCGTCTTCGCGCGCACGGGCTTGCGCCACGTCGTGTTGGTGAAGGATTTGAGCGTGGACGGCCAGCGCCGCCTGGCCATGCCGGCGCCGGACATCGACAGCGTCGTCTACGCCGACAACCTGCTGGCCGCCCTGTGTCCATCCGGCATGGAGCTGCGCGTGCACCACGAGTATTACCACTTCATCGAATACCGGCTGTTCAACGATTTCTATTACCGCGACCCCGCCTGGCTGGCCCTGAATCCGGCTGGCACAGCCTACGGCCAGGGCGGCGCCACGGCCTACGGCAAGGGTTTCCAGAACCTGGGCCACCCGCAGCCCGGGTTGGTGAGCCTGTACGCCGCCTACGGTCCCGAGGAAGACAAGGCGGAGGTGTTCGGCTGGATGATGGCGCCGGCGTATGCGCTGAGGCTGCAGCAGTGGACGGCGTTTGATCCCACCCTGCTGGCGAAGCGGCAAAGATTGATGGAAGTATTGGGAACCTTGGAGAATTCTTACTAAATATCAAGTATTTCCTTGCCGTCCCATGGCATTGTCGTTTCTCCAGCTTGATTAAATGCAAGTAAGAATGAGGAGAACGCCATGGACGGTGATGAGTCGATATCGGGTGGCGAACGTCCCTTGCGCCTGCGCCTGGGCGTATCCCCAAAGGTGCCCGCCGGTGCGCTGATACCGCAGCGCGTCGCCGGAAGCGAGGCCATCTGTGGCGGGATCGAATACCGTGTGCTGTGCGTCTCGACGCATGCGGATTTGCCGCTGAGCAGTTTCATCGCCTTACCCGCCGCTATCGATATCGTCACCGACCAGGGGAAGTTGCGCAGCATCTGCGGCATCGTTACGCAAGCGAGTGCCGGTGACGGCGATGGCGCGCTGGCCAGCTATCAGCTGGTGCTGACGGACGCCTTCGCCATCATGGAAAAGCGCAGCAATACGCGTGTTTTCCGGCGCCTGACGGATATCGAGATCATCAAGATCCTGCTCGACGAATGGATACGCAGCAATTCCGTGCTGGGGCATGCCTTCCAGTATGTGTTTGCCGATTTCTTCGAGGCACAGACGTATCCACAGCGCGAATTTGTCATGCAGCACAATGAGTCCGATGCGGCCTTCGTCCGGCGCCTGCTCAAGCGCAGCGGCGTCGCCTGGTTTTTTCGAGCGGAAGGCAATGCGGATGCGCATGCCGAGCCGGCACATACCCTGGTGCTGTTCAACCATGCCGATGGCTTGCGGAAAAACATGGCCGATACCGTGCGCTATCACGCGGACCGCGCGACGGAACAGCGCGACACCCTGACGTCGTGGAACGAAGTCCGCAAGTTGCAGGCGGGCAAGGTGACGCGCCATAGCTGGAATGAGGAACATCCACGCGCGCGGCCGTTCATGACTGCCGACGCCATGGGGCAGGGCCGGCAAGGCATGCATGGCAATGCCGTTGCCGCCAGCCTCGATGATTACCGCGTGCTGCCGCCACGTGCGGGGAGCGATCATGATGCCTTGTGCCAGTTGGGCATGCTGGCCATGCAGCAGCATGACTACGAAAGCCATTGTTTTCATGCCGAGGGCAGCGTGCGCGACCTGTGTCCGGGCGAATACTTTAGCCTGGCCGAACATCCCGATATCGACGCACTTCCGCCGGCCGAGCGCGATTTTGTCGTGACGGCGCTACAGGTGGCGGCGCAGAATAATTTACCCCGGGAACTGGCCGCCAGGGTGGCGCGTTTGTTCGCGCGCAATCGCTGGCTGGCCGATGATGCATCGCTGCCGCAGCGCGAACTGGCGACGGCGGTGGACGATGGCCCCTTGCGCATGCATATCGAATTGAGCGCTGTGCGGCGCGGCGTGGCCATCGTTCCGGCCTACGACACGCGCATCGACCTGCCGCCAGTTACCATGCAAAGCGCCGTGGTGGTGGGGCCGGCGAATGAAGAGGTTCATTGCGACGCCATGGGCCGGGTCAAGGTGCGTTTTCCCGCCACGCGCAAGGTGGACCATGAGCATGCAGGCGGCACGGGCGCATCCGACACGGATGCCGATTCGGCCTGGGTAAGAGTCGCGTCGAGCTGGGCGGGAAGCGGACCTGGCAGCATGCAGCCGTGCGGCTATCTGGGCTTGCCCCGCGTGGGCAGCGAAGTCCTGCTGGCTTTCCTCGGCGGCGACCCGGACCGGCCCATCATCGTGGGACAGCTGTACAACCACAGTGCGTTGCCGATCGCATTGAGCAAGGCGGGCGACTTGCCCGGCAACCGTTATTTGTCCGGCATCCAGAGCCGCGAGATCAAGGGCACACGTGGCAACCAGCTGCGTTTCGATGATGTGCATGGGCAAATCAATGCCCAGCTTGCCAGCGACCATGGCTCCACCCAGCTCAACCTGGGCTGGCTGACGCAGGACCGGCGCAATGGCCAGGGAGAGGCGCGCGGCGAGGGCGCCGAGCTGCGTACCGATGAGCAACTGGCGATGCGGGCGGGCAAGGGCATGCTGATTTCGGCCTGGAAGCGCCTGAACGGCGACGGCGGGCACATGGCACGCAGCGAATATCTGGGGCTGATGGAAAATTGCCTGGAATTGTTTCGCTCGCTGGGCAGCTATGCTGCCACGCATCAGGCGCTGGAGAATACGGATGAAGCGCAGCAGGAGCTGCAGCACAGCTTGAAAAGCTGGGAAGGTGGCAGCAATACGCAGCCCCGTGCCGAGCTGGGCGGTGCGGCGGCGATTGCTGTCACGGCGCCGGCCGGCATCAGCTTTGCCAGTTCGAAGGCCATCATCAGCTATGCCGCCGGCAGCATCGATACGGTGGCGCAGCAGCATCTGCAAGCGGTGGCGGGCCAGCGCTACAGTGTGAACGCCGGCAAGGGCATTTCGCTGTTTGCCCATGCGGATGGCATCCGCGCCATCGCCCACCATGGCAAGTTCCTGCTGCAAAGCCAGCATGACGACATGGACCTCAACGCGGCGAAAAATTTGAAGCTCACCGCCAGCGAGGGCAAGCTGACGGGCATGGCCGATGAAATTGTGTTGATTTCCAAGCATGGCGCTTTCATCCGCATCGGCGACGGCATCACCTTTGGCAGCAAGTCGCCACTGAACTTCAATGCACCCAATTTCGTCTTCAATGACCCGCAAAGCATGGTAGTGCAATTACCAAGCTTTGCCGAGGGCAAGGCCGACCAGCAATTCATTTTTCAATATGAGGGCGACGACAGTCCCGCCGATGGCGTGCCGCCAGCTCCCCAGCTGGCGCCGCAAGCCCAGTTTGCCGTGAAGCTGGAAGATGGCTCGTCGGCCGATGGCCGCAGCGACGGGGACGGCAAGACGGAGGTGCTGGAGCGCGCGGCCATGCACCTGGCCGCCATCGAAGTGTTCAACAACAAGGATTGATGACGCCAGGAGAGTGCAATGGGCAGCTATCCGAAAGTGCCGTACGTGGTGGGCGAAGACGTGACGCTCCTGCATTGCGAACGCAGCGTCTGCAAGAAGGTGAAAATACGCCGCAACTTGCCGGGCAATATCATCGTTATTCACGGCGTCAACGATGTGGGCGTCAGCTACAAGGCGGTGGAGCATGGCTTGTGCGAGGGATTGACGCAAAGGCTGGGCCGCGGCTTTACGCCAGCTTCTTACCGCATGCCTGTGGCGGCGGACAAGGACAGGCTGGAAGACGATCCCGACGCCGTGTTCTTCAAGCGCACTATCGCCAAGGATACCAACAGCCCCGTGATCCCGTTTTACTGGGGCTACCGTGAAGTGGGAGTGAAATGCAAAACGATCAACGGCCAGTTTGTTGACCGCTACGGCAACCGCCTCGACAAGGACCTGTCCAAGGAAGGCGGTCCCTTCGGCAACGCCACCAGCAGCTTGCCCGACATGTGGCGTCCGGGTATCTATGCGCCTGCGGATCCCATGGGCGATGCCTTGCGTCCATTGAGGACGGCGCCTGGCCGCATGTACATGGTATTGGCGGCCCAGCGTCTGGCCGCACTGATTTCCATGATCCGCGATTATGATGCTGACGATACTGTCAGCATCGTCGCGCACAGCCAGGGTTGCCTGCTGTCGCTGCTGGCCCAAGCCATGCTGATGGAAAAGGGGCTGGCGCCGGCCGATAATTTGATACTCACGCATCCGCCGTACAGCCTGGTGGACAGCCTGCCTCTGCTGATGCGAGGCGCGGCCTGGTTCGACGGCGGCGAGGATGCGGCGATGAAGCCTTATTACCATTTGCTCAGTGGTGCGCAGACCATGGGCGCGCGCCTGAAGACTTTGGCGAATATCGTGGCCGGTGTGGCAAAGGGCACTGGCCAGGCCTGCCAGCCGCCGTTTGCCGACTTGAAGAAGGACGAACATCGTGGCATGGTCGGCAGCCGCTGGCAGAGTGCCGACGACCGCGACAATCGCCGCAAAGTTTATCTGTATTTTTGTCCCGAAGACATGACGGTGGCACTGGATAATATCCAGGGCATGGGGTGGGATGGAGTACCGGATTATGCATCGGGAAGTGAACTCATGGAAGAAGAGGAGACGTCCAGCATTGATGGAAACAGCGTTTTTACTGGACATACCCGCATCGTGGAACGCGAGCAGGTACGCAATGCGCTGGTGGAACTGGGCGGCAGATTTTATCAGCGGATATTCAGCAACAAGACCAGGCTGGATCCGGCCACTGGAAAGACCACGGTGTCGTTGGTAGGCAAACCGCCGCCTTTTGACTTTCCACTGCGTCTCAAGACAGAAAGCGAACAGGCACACGTCGATGTTTCATTACGAAAATACCGTGCGCAACACAAGGCGGTGGCCTGGCCTATCAATACCAGGTTGAGCAAGACGGAACAGCGTAACGGCATACGTACCATCACTGGCGAAACATTGAAACAGCCGGTGCCGGCCGATTTGCGCGGCACCTCGCAAATCGATTCGCCCAATATTCCCAAAACTTCCATGATGCGTAACCGTAAACCTGAAGATCAGGGACCTGTGGAAGAAGTCGATCCCTGCGATGCATCAGTGGCACTTACCAGTGGAAGCGGCCTGCACACAAGCGTCGAGGATCGCCCGGATCCGGCTGGCTATCGCCGCTTTCCGGAGCGCGATGAAGCCATACGCGGGGCCGAATTAGCCTTGATGACGACTGCCTATAACAAGGAAAAGAAACTCGATGGCAAAGGGCCGCTCGATCAACGCAACGTTATTGCCGCCACCCGCTACACGGACGGAAATGTCTTGGCAACCATCCAGGAAAGCCCGAATGAGGCACGCTTGCGCTGGCAGCGGGAGGTCAGCGCCAAGTCTTTTCATAGTTCTATTATCGGTAGCGCGAAGAATCATAGTCAAGTGACCGCGTATGACGTGGCGATTGGCAGCGGCAAGGCTAGTTCGGATCCGCAGTTTTATGCGTATTTATGTGCGGTGGCGGATTGGCGGGTGAAGAACCTAAAGAGCAATGAAAAAGGGCGCAATGGAATACGGATAAAAGAAAAGTTCATATTGGAGTTTGCGCCATATTTGTCCGTCGAGCCTGCCTGGAGAAGTGCCGTGATCAATGGCACCATTAACTATTACAACACTGGAGTTTTGCCCGCAGGATTACCCTTGCTATCAGGGCCATTGTGGAAAATTGTAGTGTCACAAACAAAAAATACAAAAATAGTGACTGAAAAAAAAGCGAAATAAATGGATTGTCGTAGCCCCGTCGGTAATAATTTTCTTCCGACTATTGTTCCTTCGAAACTGCAGGCCGAAAGGTGATAATCATGATGACGCTTCGTTGGTTGGGAATATCAATAGTTGTTGTAATTTTATTTTTTGGTTTGTTATGGCTCAGTGCCTTATCGAAGAGCCAGGCGCGTGAAATTGCGTCACAGTTGCAGGCGCAACAGCCAAAGAAACCTATGGAGCCAGAGCAAGAGTACGTGCTGGAAGTGATCGGATTGGGAGTGACGCTGGATAAATATCGTCAGGGCAAATTGTGGGAGGCCTTGCAAAAAGGAAGTGCTTACACCAGCATACGCGAACAAGATCCCAAGAAATACCCGTGGACGGGCGATGACAAGGACGGGGAAGGTGGCAGCAGGGCCTATGACGCGCTGGAAAATGGTGTAAATTTTACCCCATTATACTGGGGGCTGCCATCGTTCTATGCAGGTACTCCCATCCTTGACCCGGCGGCACAACCGAGCTTAACTGAGCCGATGGCGGGACTCGTGGCTGGCGCTGGCACATCTGGAATGGCTTGGCACTTGTTTTCGATTGCTTCCTGGAAGCTGGATGAGCATCCTGACCAATTGCTGATTGATGTGTTTGATTTTTTCGATAGGCATCCTGATGTACCCTACATCGTTTTACATTCCGAGGACAGTGTTGGCACGCGGGATGGCAACCGGAAGCCAGGCACTGCAAGGAAATTGGTAAACGGATATTTCATTCCTGATATGCCTGATGCCACGGCAGTATTTATCCTGGCACGGCGCGAACGTGTTGATTTTTTGCGGCCAGCGATATGGGACGATCCCGGAAATAAGTTCGTACAAGAGCAATTCAGAGCGATGTATTATCAATTGATGGAATCTCTGGCGAAACCAGATAAGGAACTAGGAGCGGAATTTCCTCCCATACCTCGCCAACCCACCGTCGCCGAATGGCTCGCCGCTGCCGCCTCTTTCGCCCAGCGGCCCGATATCCGTGGCGTCGGCTTGCACACCTTCGATAAACTCAATCCCTGGGAAAATCGTCCGCCGCGCGACTGGAAGCCGACGCCGTGGTTCCCCATTCCGTGGAACCGGGAACAGATGGAAACCTTCGACCGATTGCCTTCGTTTGGATTCGTGCACAGGCCCGTGTTCGTCAAGTTCGCGGATGAGGAAGGCAAGCCCGTCACGCGGCGCGATGCGCGCCAGAAGATATTCAATGCAGGCTGGCAGCAGGCGCTGCAGACCTTGCCGGAAGCCGAGCGCGGCAAGGGGCCTTCGCGCATCGTGGCCGGTACGGGAAACCAGCCGGAACAGTCGCTGATGTTGGAAAGCATGCTGCATGACTATGCGGCACAGGGTGGCCCCGAAATCGACAGCAGCAAGAGCGCGCAGTTCATCAATACTGATCTTCGCCTGGGCAACACGGGCGCGGCCACGTGGTTCATGCAGATGGCCATCGGCGTGATGGGCAGCTACCGCGATGGCGGCGCCAGTGCGGCGATTAATTTACGCGACAGTAACGAGGCCAGCATTATTTTTATTACGCCACCATCGGATGCCAAACGTCAGCAGCAGGATGCCAATGGTGATATCTTCCGCAGCCGCATCACGCCGGCCGTCGATCCGGCCAACTACGTGGCGCCATCGGTGGAAGCCATCCTGGAAAGCTCGGCGGGCAAGTAGAACGGGAGGTAGCATGCGCAAAGTCATCCGTTTGGGCGACGCAACGTCGCATGGCGGCAAGGTGCTCAGTTGTGCCGCCACGCACTTCACGGTCAATGGTATCGCTGTCGCCTGCGTCGGGGACTTGTGCAGTTGCCCCATCAAGGGGCACCAAGGCTGCAAGATTGCCAGCGGCTCGTCCCGGCATAGCATCAACGGCATCGCCATCGCCTTCGAAGGCGATACCACCACTTGCGGCGCCAAGCTGCTGGCTGGCGGCGTCAACTTCCACACGTCCTGACGCCGCGTCCTCCCGGTATTTCCTGCTAACTATATAATCGGCGCTTGGGCGATACCCGCCTCTGAACGTCGATTGAAGGAATGCCATGCCAGGATATTTGGTGCGCCCCTTGGCGCTGTGTGTAATGTCGGCCGCGTGCCTCTCTGCCAGTGCCGCCGAGGCGGTGGCGGTGGATGCGCAGCAGCGCGCGTCCTTGCTGGAGTTTTATGCGCAGCAATATCCGGGCGAGCCGGCCACGCGCACCGTGTTCGAGAGCGTGCCCGTGGTCGGCGGCCGCGGCCGCGAAGTGGTGGGCAGCGTGGAAACGCCGCCGTATCGCGGCCATGGCGCGCTGTGCCGGACGCAGCGCACCAAGTTCGTGCTGCATGGCGAAGGCAAGCAGGCGCGCTGGCAGGAGGCGGGCATGGAGTATTACGCCTGGCTCGACCGTGGCACTTGCCGCGCGGTGGCCGAACCTGTGCGCATGCTGCAGCGCGTGCCCGATGTGGAACTGGAAGGCGTGTTGCTGTACCAGAAACCGCTGCTGGAGCGGGCGCGATTATTGATGGCGGGTAACACGGCCTGCGCGCCGCTACGGGCGCTGAAATTTACGCTGGCAGCCGTCGACGTGGGCGCCGCCGCCCCGCGCGCCGAAGAGCGCTACGCGCTGGTGTTCAAGAGCGACCGCGACAGCTACACCCGCGTCTGGCTGCGCAAGAGCGGTGCCCAGTATGACGCCTGGAATGTGACTTGCCCGCCAGTGCTGTAAGCTGCGCTCCCTCGATTTATTTTTTGACTATTGTAACCATGAACGAAAATTCCACTTCCGCCCGCAGCTGGGGCACCATCGTCACGCATAGCGACGAGATGGCCATCATCTACCGCTATGTCGACACCTTCCATGACGACTGGGACCTGTCGTCGCAGCCGGACCGCATCATCATCGCCTGGCGCTATGAGGACGAGACGGGCATGCCCGCGCCGAACGAGCGCGAGCACATGGAGGAGCTGGAAGCGGCGCTGGCGCCCGTGGTGGAAGAAGAGGGTTTCGCCACCCTGGCGCTCGTATCGACGGGCGAAAACTTGCGCGAATGGATTTATTACACGCAGTCGGGCGAAGAATTCTTCAATCGCCTGAACACGGCGCTGGCCTCGCGCCCGAAATTTCCGATTGAAATCCGCAGCGCGGCCGATCCCGCCTGGTCGACTTATGCCGGCTTCATGGCCGCCCTGCCCAAGTAATTACGCCAGCGCGGCCGTCACGATGCGCGTGGCGGCCGTGATGATGTCCTGATTCGTGTCCGCGTTTTTCTGTTCGCGCGTGTAGTACACGGCGATGAGCAGCGGCGCGCCGCTGGGCGGGTAGGCCACGCCGATGTCGTTGACGCTGCCATAGGCGCCCGAGCCCGTTTTATCGGCTACTTGCCAGCCGGCCGGCACGCCGGCGCGGATGCGTTTGTCGCCCGTGGTGTTGCCGCGCATCCATGTGGCCAGTTGCTGGCGCTGCGGCGCCGGCAAGCTATTTTCCAATAACACTTGTTGCAAGCTGTGCGCCATCGACGCAGGGCTGGCCGTGTCGCGCATTTCGCCGGGGATGGCGCTATTCAATTCTGTTTCCCAGCGTTCCAGCTGGAATACCGTATTGCCGATGCTGCGTGCAAACGCCGTCACGGCTTGCGGCCCGCCCAATATTTTCATCAGGAAATTGGCCGCGCTATTGTCGCTGTACTGCAACGTGGCGGCGCACAGCTCGGCCACGCGCATGCCATCGGCCAGATGTTTTTCCGTGATGGGCGAATAGGTGACCAGTTCTTTTTTCTCGTAACGCACGAGCTGTTCCAGCAAGCCCGGCTGGCTGACGCTGCGGGCCAGCACTGCGGCCGCCAGCATGGCCTTGAAGGTGCTGGCCAGGGGGAAGCGTTCGTCGGCGCGGTAGGCAACGCGCAGCTCGCTGCCCTGGCGCCAGGCGGCAACGCCGAGGCGTCCGCCTGCGGCCTGTTCCAGCGCGGCCAGCTGCGTGTGGGCGCTGGCGATGCTGGTGGCGGGTGCGGCAAACAGCAGCGGTGCCGGGCACAGCAGGGTGGCGCCAGCGGCCAGCAGGAGGGTGCGGCGGACGTGGTTCGGGGAGTCAGTCATGGTCTGTAGGTATTTTCGGAGTGGAAAGGGTGGCCAGCAGTTCGCCGATGGCGAGCAGGTTGGCCGGCTTGGTCAGGTGGTGGTCGAAACCGGCCGCGCTCGATTGACTGCGGTCGTTTTCGGCGCCCCAGCCCGTCAATGCGACGAGCACGACCTTGGCGCCGGCCGGTATCCGGCGCAGCGCGCGCGCCACTTCGTAGCCGTTCATGCCGGGCAGCCCGATATCGAGGAAGATGACGTCTGGCAAAAATTGCGGCGCCACGGCCAGCGCCTGCGCGCCATCGTGGGCTACGTGCGTGGCATGGCCCATCATGTCGAGCACGGCGGCAAGGGTTTCGGCCGCATCGACGTTGTCGTCGACCACCAGTACGCGGAAATGGCGGCCGCTGGCGGCGGGGGCGGGCGCGTCCGGTGCGGCGGGGGCTGGGGCTTCCTCCTTCAGCAGCGGCAGGCGCACGGTAAACGTGCTGCCCAGGCCGGCGCCGGGACTGGCCGCCGTGGCGCTGCCGCCATGCAATTCGGCCAGGCGCCGTACCAGCGACAGGCCGATGCCCAGGCCGCCCTGGGCGCGGCCCATGTTTTGTCCCACCTGGGTAAACATGTCGAAGACGGTGGCGATCGACTCGGCGGGAATGCCCACGCCGCTGTCTTCCACCTCGATCAAGACCTCGTTGCCGTTGCGTACCGCGCGCAAGGCGATGTGGCCGCCGGCGGGCGTGTACTTGGCGGCATTGTTGAGTAAGTTGCCCAGCACTTGCGCCAGCCGCGTGGGGTCGGCCTCGAGCGGCAACGCCTGCTCGTCGAGCGTCACCTGCAACTGGTGATGGCTCGCTTCGATCAGCGGCATGCTCGTTTCCACGGCGCTGGCGATGATGGTTTTCAAGTCCGTGCGTTCGAGCTTGAGCTCGATCTGGCCCCGCGTGATGCGCGCCACGTCCAGCAAGTCGTTGACCAGGTGCACCATCTGATTGACTTGCCGCTCCATCACGTCGCGCACGCGCGCCACGGTGGCGGGCTTGTCGGCGGCCAGGCGCATGATTTGCAAGCCGTTGCGGATCGGTGCCAGCGGATTGCGCAGTTCGTGCGCCAGGGTGGCGAGGAATTCCGTCTTGCGCCGGTCCATCTCGGACAGGTTGTCGGCCAGCTGGCGCAGCTGCTGTTCCGAGCGCTTGCGCTCGCTGATGTCGCTGAACAGCACCGTCAGCAGGCGGCTGCCGGGGCCGCCGAGGCGCGCCGCAAAAACTTCGAACCAGCGTTCCATGGCCACGGCTTCGTTTTCGTAGCGCACGGGCTCGCCCGTCTTGACGACCTGGTCGTACAGGTCGAACCAGTGCTGGTCATGGTCGGGCACGAAGCTGCGGATGGTCTTGCCGATGGCATTGTCGAGGCCCGACTGCTTGACGAAGGCGGCGTTGCCTTCCAGGTAGCGGAAGTCCACGGGGCGGCCCTGCTCGTCGTACAGCATTTCAATGACGCAAAAGGCCTGGTCCATCAGCTCGATCAGAGTGCGGTAGCGTTCCTCGCTGCGCCGTAGCGCATCTTCCACCTGTTTCTGGCGCGTGATGTCGAGCAGCACGCCGGGCAATTGCAAGGGGGTGCCATCGGGCGCATATTCCGCGCGGCCCCGCGCGATGACCGAGCGGTACTGACCATCGCCGGCAGCGACGCGGTAGCTGGCCTCGAACGGTGCGTGCGCGTGCAGCGCATGGGCAATTTGCGCGCTGACTTGCTCGCGGTCATCGGGATGGATGATGTCCAGGTAGCGCGCCAACGGCGCCGCCGTGGTCGCATCGGCATTGACGGGGAACAGGCGCGCCATATTGCTGTCGGCCGTCACGCGGTCGGCAACGATGTCCCAGTTCCAGGTGGCCACTTCGCCGGCCGCCAGGGTCAGGCGCAGGGTTTCCTCGTTCTGCTTGCTGGCCGTCAGGTCGAGCGAGATGCCGGACAGGGCGATCACGTTGCCGGCGCCGTCGCTGGCGCAGGTGCCGCGCATGTGCGCCCAGTGCAGTGCGCCATCTGGCCAGCGCACGCGGATATCGATCTCGAAATCGCTGGCGCTGGCAATGGCTGCATGCACCACCGCTTGCCATTGCTGCAGATCGCCGTCGAGCATGGCACCCGTCAGCTGCGCATAATCGATGTGGCTGTCAGGTGGCAGGCCCAGATTGGCCTTGAACGCATCGGAGCCGGCCATACTGCCGCTGCCCAGGTCGATCTCCCACGTGCCCATGCGGCCGCCCTGCATGGCCAGGCGCAGCCGCTGTTCCGTCTGCCGCTGCTGCGTCACGTCGCAATGCGAGCCCAGCCATTCAACGATGCTGCCGTCGGGCGCCAGCACGGGCAGCATGCGCACGAGCATGTTGCGGTAGCTGCCGCTGACGTGGCGCAGCCGGTATTCCGCCTCGAACACGGTCGTCAGATGCGACGGCATGACGTAAGGCAAGTTGCGGTCGTCCGGATGCAGGGCATTGAGCCAGCCGCGGCCCCGCAGTTCGGCTTCCGTCTGGCCCGTGAAGGCGCGCCAGGACGGCTGGTCGGTATCGAACTGGCCGAAGGTTTTCGTGCTCCAGACGATGTCGCAATGGGCGCCCAGCAGCCTATGCGCGGCCTGCGCGGCGGCGGGGGAGGAAATGATGTCGTGGCTGTGCTGGCTCGGTTCTGGCATGGATAAGGTCGGCAATGGTGCGGCGCGCCGCCGCTGCACTGGGATGGGGCAGCACGGCAAGCTCAAGTATGGCGATATTACAGTCAAATACCGGCCGGAGCCTGTCTTGCAGGCAGCATTTCGCCGCCGCGGCGCAACGGCGGCGCCAGGGCCGGAAAATGGGCAAAACAGCAAGCTCCTGAGCGTATTGTGGCTGAATAACCACTAGTCAGGCTTTTATGTTGGTGAATAAATATTTTACATAACAATATTCTTGCAGCGCATAAGCCGCTTGAATTAAATTGGCGCCTTACTTAAAAGTTGGTGTTCATCAGACATCCGAGAGATGCGGCCGGAACCGCTGTCAACTTGAGTGACAGCCAGGACAGAGCCAGTGACGCCGAGAGCGGGGGAACATCCGCTCGCGCTGCTGCACCGTGATGGTGCAAACGATCGTCCAGCGCCGTATATAACCCGGAGACAGGTTGCAAGAAAGACAGATTTCGCAATTCTTTTTTAAACTTCTGGGAAACCACATGATCAAGATGTCCAAGATGCACAAGCGTTTGTGCGCCAAAAGCGCTGCTATGCTGGCACTGTCCGCTGCCTTGCCTATCGGCTCGGCTTATGCTGATGAAGTCGCTGCTGATACGACCCCTGCCGCCAGCCAGCTGGAAACCGTGACCGTGACGGCACAGCGCCGCAAGGAAAATATCCGCGACGTGCCCGTTTCCGTGTCGCTGCTGCGCGACGAGAAGCTCGACGTGCTCGTGTCCAGCGGCCAGGATATCCGCGTGCTGGCCGGCAAAGTGCCGAGCCTGAACGTGGAATCGTCGAATGGCCGCACCTTCCCCCGCTTCTACATCCGCGGCTACGGCAATACCGACTTCAACATCTTTGCATCGCAACCTGTTTCCCTGATTTACGACGATGTCGTGCAAGAAAATCCCATCCTCAAGGGCTATCCGATTTTCGACGTGGCTGGCGTGGAAGTACTGCGCGGCCCGCAAGGCACCTTGTTCGGCCGCAATACGCCGGCCGGCGTGGTCAAGTTCGAATCCGTCAAGCCGAAGCTGGACAAGGTTGAAGGCTATTACAACGTTTCCGCCGCCACGCACAACACGACCAACTTCGACGGCGCCGTCAACGTGCCGCTGAGCAAAGAATGGGCGCTGCGCTTCTCGACCCTGCGCCAGCACCGCGACGATTACGTCGACAACACATTTACGGGCCAGAAAAACGCGCTGGACGGCTACAACGAACATGCTGAACGCGTGCAATTGCTGTACGCACCGAACACCACGTTCAACGCCCTGTTCAATGTGCACCAGCGCAACACCACGGGCAGCGCGCGCGTTTTCTACGCCAACCTGATCAAGCAGGGCACGAACGACATCGTCGACGGTTTCGACCCGAACAAGTCGTTCACGAATGCGCCGAATTTCCAGCGTCTGCGCACCAACGGCGCCAGCGCCCGCCTGAGCTGGGATCTGGACGGCGTCAAGTTGTACTCGATCACCGGCTTTGAACAGGTCGGCAGTTACGTGTCGCATGGCGACATCGACGGCGGCACGCCGACGGGCCCCGGCTTCATTCCTTTCCAGGTTGAAACGGCCGGCGGCATCACCAGCGTGAAACAATACTCGCAGGAGTTCCGCGCCGAATCGAAAAATGCCGGTCCGCTGAACTGGCAGGCAGGCGTGTACTACTTCAACGAAGATGCCAACGGTTTCACCGACAACTTCGATACCAGCACGCACGTGCTGACCACGCACCTGGCCAGCCGCCAGAAGAACTCGGCCTGGGCCACGTTCGGTTCCGTCAACTACGCCGTCAACGATGACTTCATGCTGCGCGCCGGTTTGCGCTACACCAAGGACAAGAAGGATTTCAACACGGTGGAAGCGACCAACATCGTGCAGGTCAACCCGACCAGCGCCGATGTCAGCAAAGCCAAGGTCAACTGGGACTTGAGCGGTACCTATAAATACAACAAGGACGTGAACTTCTACGCGCGTATCGCCACTGGTTTCCGCGCGCCAAGTATCGCCCCGGCCAGCGACAAGGTGTCCGTGACGGTTGCCGATGCGGAAACCATCACTTCGTACGAAGCCGGTATCAAGGCCGATTTGTTCAACCGCCGCGCCCGCGTCGCGTTCAGCGTGTATGACTACCAGGTGAAAAACCAGCAACTGACGGTGGTGGGCGGCACGTCGAATATCACGCGCCTGATCAATGCAGCCAAGACGAACGGCCGCGGCGCCGAGCTGGAACTGGAAGGCTTTGTCACGCCGAGCCTGAAGATGTCCCTGGGCGGCAGCTACAACTTCACGGAAATCAAGGACCCGAGCCTGTCGATCGCCACCTGCGCGCAAACGCGTTGCACCGTGACGGACCCGCTGACCACCGGCAACCGTGCCATCATCGACGGCAATCCATTGCCGCAAGCGCCGAAGTGGACGATCACCGCCACGGGCCGCTATTCGATCCCGATGGAAAACGGCGAATTCTTCGTCTTCACGGACTGGGCTTACCGCAGCAAGATCAACTTCTTCCTGTATGAGGCAACCGAGTTCACCGGCAAGCCGATGGTCGAAGGCGGCTTGCGCGTGGGTTACACCTGGGATGCCGGCAAGTATGAAGTGGCCGCGTTTGGCCGCAACATCACCGACACCCAGCGTATCACGGGCGCCATCGACTTCAATAACCGCACGGGCTTCATCAATGAGCCACGTCAATTTGGCGTGCAATTCAAAGGCAACTTCTAAGAACACATAAGCAAACCTGCTGCGCGTCGTGATTTGCGGCCTGCGATGCTCATTGTGCTAAAGCACAGCTGCGCTTCTCGGCGGCAACTCACCGCCGCTCGCTACGGTTTTCTTAAGTGTTCGGTTCCAGGCGCCGGCCATGTGCTGGCGCCTGCATTGCTACCCGCCCGGCTCGCGCCGCGGCGGGTTTTTTTATGCGTGCCCGGGAAGGCGCGCCAGCCGCTGCGCCCAGGCGGGAATGGCTTGCCGCCAGAAATCTTCCACGTCGTCGGCGCGCACATCGAGACCGAGGAAGCGGGCCGCCGGCAGCAGCGCCGATGCCAGCAGTTCTGCCGCATCGGTGCCCGTATCGAAGGCGAGGGCGCCGGTCTGCTTCGACAGTTTCTCGCCGTTGTCATTGGTGACGACAGGCACGTGCAAGAAGCCGGGATGAGGCAAGCCCAGCACATCCTGCAGATACAGCTGGCGCGGCGTGGAGTCGAGCAAGTCCGCCCCGCGCACCACCTGCGTGATGCCCTGTGCGCCATCGTCGACCACGACGGCCAGCTGATACGCCCAAAAGCCATCGCCGCGCAGCACGATGAAGTCACCCACTTCGCTGGCAAGGTCTTGCCGCTGCGGACCCGCCCAGCGGTCCGTAAAGCCGTACACGGCTTGCGGCCCCTGCGGCACGCGCAGCCGCCAGGCCCGCGCCGCCTTGCCCGGCGCCAAGCCATGGCGGCAGGTACCCGGATACACGGCGGCGCCAATCTTTGGTCCGCCCGCCTGCAGCACCGAATCCTGAATCTCCTTGCGCGAACAGCCGCACGCATATACAAGGCCATCGTCCTGCAACTGCTTCAGCGCCGCCTCGTACAGCGGCAGCCTGCGGCTTTGCCACGTCGCCTCGCCATCCCACGCCATGCCGCAGCGCTGCAAGGTGGCCAGGATCGCCATATCAGCGCCCTCGACATTGCGGTCGTAGTCCAGATCCTCGATACGCAACAGCCACGTGCCCTGATGCACCTTGGCATCAAGATAACTGGCCATGGCGGCAACGAGCGAGCCCATGTGCAGGGGACCGGAGGGGGAGGGGGCGAAGCGGCCGATGTAGGGAGCGGTGGGGGAGTTCGGAGACGGCATGCTGTGAGTGTAGGCGGTGGTGACAGGCACTGATGGTTTATTGCGCAGGATCGGTAGCTTGGCGACAGCGGCAAGTATCGTGCAGGGCGATGGGCAAGTCAAATCCTGGGTTGTTCCAGGTGCTGCCTAATTGATAATCAAGTGTGTAACGTTATCTTCAAAATATGAAATTTCTTCATTGCAGTAATGCGGGTCATTCAGCTCTCGGAAATGTAAATCCTTGTCGAGTTTCTTCGTTCTGAACTTGTTACTCAGCAGTGCTACAACGCTCCCCTCATCTGGCCAGTTTGAAGAATATATTGCTATCAATGCATTTTCAAAAGAAATTTCATTGAGAAGACAGATTTTTAATCTTCGAGGTAGCTTCTTCAATAAATTCAGCCATTGTATCTCACTTGTTTTTGGGAAAAAAGTATCACTATTTTTTATGGATTCCATTATTCGTTGCTGCACTTTTATCGATTTATCTATATTGATATGTGATTCACAATTATCATTCATTTTCAATCGGATGGGTGATTTTCTGGCTATTTTGTACTGCAAGATTATGCATGATGAGGATGTTTTTATGTCATGTTGTACGATAACGCTTCCCCACGGAAATTGAAATATTATTTCTGATAACCCTTTCATTTTTCCGGGAATGCCAGACTTTCTTTGAATTTTTTTGACTAACGATGATTCACTCACGCCGTTGCCTACAGAATTATTTTCAAAGTAATGCATTATTACGTAATCTATTTCGGGGAAATTTTCTTTTACAATAATCAACTCGACAACGTAATCGCCTACCCATCCATTGATATCAAAAATATACATTCCAGCCCCTGTTGTTGTGGGTTTGGTGTGGAATGTATTGATAATGCTATTTATGAAATAGTTTGTTGGAGTTTTTTTCGATAATGCAATCTCTCCATTGACGAGCAGTAATCCATCAATGAAATCAAAAATATAGCTTGGGATTTCAAATTTTTTCATTCTGTTATGCGGAATTTTGAATGAGGCATCTCGTATGAATTATTACAGTGATTCAGCACGGTTGGTAGAGGCAAATATTGTTCCCCATCGGATCTTCGACGTTCAGAAAACTTGCGTAGGGAGCCTCTACATAATTGACGAAAAAACAGTTTTTTCCAGTCGCTCCTTGAGCGTGTCAATATTTTTCGTTCGTAAAGTGATAGATTGATCGTGCCACCTTTGCTACCTACGCGATGTGCTTGCTCAATTTTTGAAGGATGCATGAATTCTATTGAGAATTTTTTGTTGGACTCGTGTGTCATTGTCAGACGGCGACTGGTGCCTGAATTACACTGAATGATGCTATCCATCGTAATAAAAAATCCGAGATTATCAATGTAAAATTCTTTTGCTTCGTCAAAATTCAGGCAGAGTATTCCTATATTGATAGTGTCTAAAATGTGACTTTTTATGGGTCTCATGGTTATTCTTGCAATAGAGGATAAATACGAAAAATATTATTTTCAAATTACATAAGCCAGGATTTTATTGTGAATAAAAAATTTTCACAGGCTTCATGTTCTTCTTTGAAAAAGCGAAGCCCTGTTTTTATTCCTCGTTCATAATAAAAAACCTCCCAATATCCATTTTTTTCTCTGATGCACAGACTCTCATCCTGAGTCGGATCGCCAATCGAAAAAGCATTTGATGGTATGTTTAAAATTGCCATCTCGTGTCCTATATCGGAAATACTCATATATATGGTAATCTGAATTTAATATTGGTTTTATTGATAGGCGCAAAAAACTGATGTGGTTTGATTATGTGGGTCGTGGCAGGCGTCTATTTTCCCCCACGGCCCTGATTGCGGCAGAACGATGCCAAAATCATCCAGAAACCAGCGTCTCACTCTTCTTGTATATTTTCCTTCTGGTTTAGACTGAAAACCATCCATGCAATTTTCCGGACCAAAATCCCAGCATTTTATGGGGCCATCATCTTTCTCAAAAAAACAAATAACGATTATTCTCAATTTCTTTAGTTTGAAACTTGTTTTGTAGGCGATTACCTCTTCTTCATGCATTACCCATGCTTCCCAGTCTTGATCCATCGAGTGTAGATTTTTTCTTTTCATCCCTCTAAATAAAGTGATTGATTCGTTTGCAGCGAAATATCCATCTTTAAATTTAACATCACGAATTATATCCATTGTCAATGATTTTAATTTTGTGAAATTTTATCAGTTTCTTATTTTCATCAACCAGGCTTATCTTATAGTTTTCTGATTGGGCATAAAAGTAAGCGGAGAAGAAACTTGGATTTATGCAAAAAACATATTTCCAACTCTTCTGATCTGACTTTTCATTGATCAGTAGATTAATTATTTCTGGTGTGATTAGTTTGGCATTCCAAGTATTGGATAGCTTAATGTGGATATCAGTTCCCTTGTTGATTTCAAACTTCATGCTTGACAAAAATTTCTTATGTGGGCAAATAAGAATTTTCATTTTTGTCCTTTGATTTATTGGGTATGAAAATAATGCATATTCCAAAATACGCCAATTGACGCCATTGCTGACTGAATAGATGCTGAAGCTGAAATGCTGCCCCATGGGAAGTTAAATACGGAGAAAGTTTTTTTTGCCTCGTCAGGATTTTTTTTCAACACTTTGGCAAGTAATCTGGCCAGGCTGTTCTTGTCGGATATCAACTGATTTTCCGTCGAGTTGTATCCATATTTTTTGGTATTTCCTCCATCCCACGATAGCCATACACTCTTCATGCAATAATTTTCAAAGATAAAATTTATGCCAAACTCAAACTCATTCAAGCTTCCGCACGTTGATAAATTGTGCACATAAGTGTTTGTTTTATTGTTTTCTATTTCAATGTCATTTTCTTTTGCAAATTTAATAAAATCAGATTCGTTAAGTGGCGCCATCATGATACCGTCTAATAGGAGATAACCATTTCTTGTATCAAAAGATATTTTTTTCATTTTTTAAAACCTTGCCGGATGCCCTGGTTAAGGAGTGATAATATGATAATTCCCAACCGGAAACTATGCGTTGACCGCTAGCGGATTAGATTTTCGCATATCCACTCTAGAGTTTTTGCATAGGAAATATTTCCTTTTTTCCGTTCTTGAGTCGCATCATGAAGAAAAGAGTTCTTTAGTTCCAAAGTTCCATTTTGCGTGACCCACATGCAGATTGAATCAGAGATAGCATGATCTGTATTGGCTTCATCAAGTATTTTTGCCATCATGTGCAAACCTTTCAAAATATGATTTTTTAACATATGGAATTCGGCCACAATCATGCGCAATCTCAGGGATTTGCTTTTTTCGAAGCTATCGAGAATTTTCTCTTGTTCGTGGCTTGGTGAGTTGTGTAGGTAGTAACTAAATACAGGTTCAATATGGCCATTGAAAACGTTGTCGTCGTCGGCAGATACATTGATGGTGATGATGTTTTTGCAATTTTCAACATGGCTGCGTTTGGCGGACTTTGCCATGCTATATCCCAGATAATCCGATGTAGTTCCGCGCAATAAAATTGGTGTTCGAGCGAGCGAGCAAAAAAATCAAGCTCGTTGCTTGTAAGTGGAGCAGTTTTCTTTGCGATAATTTTTCTTCGCAAACTTTTAAGATATTTTGCTTCCAGACGCAATTTTTTCATAGTTAATTATAATGAACTCTAATTCATTGATAGTCTCGTTTTATCTATGATTGTTTGAACTGATGATTTTTCTCGTCTTTTTTGAAATGGTATAAGTGATGGATCTTCCCAATGATGTTTTTCCACCTAGTATTTTTTCGCCGGGTGCAAAATTTGGTACGAAAGTTATTTTAATATCTTCGTTTTTGTCTTGAATATATATTTCAAAATCTGAAATATTTCTTTGTTATTTTTTGAATTCATTCAAAACCACGAGCAATTTTTCAAGATTTTTTCCGGAAATTTTTTCTTCTAAGTTTTCTATGTTGGGTGTATGTTTTTCCATATCTCCATCGGAATAGGAAAGGTTTATTGGAGTACTCTGTTAATTAATATTTATTCTCTATCATATGTTTGTATTTTTGCCATATATTATCATTGTTGAGCAAAGTGATGATTTTTGATCTGCTTTGACTATTATGTATCCCCACGAGAAAGAAAAAAAATCCTCGTACTTAGTCGATGTTTCAGCTGGTTGATCTAGTGATTTTGAAATTAACTTACTTAGATATTTTTTTTCATTGATCATGTCCGAGTGACTGGAGTCATAGCCAAGTCTATTGGTGATTCCATCTGTCCAGATTATTTCAATAATGTAAAGAATTTCATTTTTAAATCTGAGATTTACTCTTGTTTCCAGATTGAGAAATTGAATATTTTGCATGCTATATGTTTCAAATTCATTTATTTTCCCAAAGCTTTCAAGAAAATTTATGTTTTTTATTTCTTTGATTGATGTGTTTTTGTTTACGTGAAAATTCTCATTTATTTCAATATCTCCAGTATTTTTATTTATATTCATTTACGGCCTCGGAAATTTAAATATTTTTGCGTTGGCTTTGAGTTTTGGTATATCTGAATCATCAATAAAGTATTGGTTTCCTCCTCCTGCGCCTAGTAATGTATTTGCCAATGCTTTTCCCGTGCCTGCACAGATATCTTCCGATAGTTTGAATGCTTGAACCTGATCTCTCATCGGTCGCGCCCCTGGAGTGTTTCCGGAATGTGAGATTTGCGTTAAATTATTGTATGCCAATGCGCTTCCATTTGCGGAAATAAGTGTCATTCTGTCGCTGTAATAATTTCCGGGTTTGGGGCCGTACGGATAAAGGGAATATAAGATAGTCCCTTTTTTTAAAACAATATTTGTATATGCATCGACTCCTGGGTAGGGCGGCTTACCTTGCCATTTTGTTGCTGAAGCTGATGGATTTTTACCAATACAAGGATTGCATGGTGTGTTTTTTGCACATTTCTTTGCTAACCCTAATGGGTCACTCCAGCCAGTGGGATTTGGTGCATATGTATATGTATTTAATCCACCAAGCAAGCCAACCGGATCTTGCGTCACATACCTGGCTATATCCGGATCATAGTACCTATAGCGGTTGTAAAACAGCCCCGTTTCCCCATCCTCATACTGCCCCTGAAACCGCAGCGGCTGCTTGATTTCTCCCTCGACGTGCAGCAAGCGTCCCCATGCCTTGTAGCGTCCGCTCCAGACCACGTTCCCTTGCGCATCCGTCAGTTCGCGCGGCGTGCCCAGGTGGTCGCAGTGGTAGTAGGTGATGCGGTCGTGCGCTGCCGCGCCGTCGGCTGCCGCCAAGGTATGCTGCCATGCCGAGGCATGCAGCGCTTCACTGTCCGCCTGTTCTTGCGCAATTGCCGCTTGCAGTTCGGCATCGTGCCGGGTGGCGGGTAAATCCCACTGCGCCACGCGTGGCAGATGTACGGCGCTTGCCTGGCGGCAGGCTGGCGAAGCGATCCTGGCCATCGGCACGAAGCTGTCCGGCTCGTACAGGTATGTGACCGTCTCTTCGTGTCCAAGTTCCTGCGCCAGCGTGTCGCCGTCCCAGACGAAGAAGGTGGTGGTGGCGCTCGTGCGGGCGGGCTGGTCTTTGCTGATGTCTTGCTGCTTGTTCCAGCGCGCTTCTTCTACCCGCTTGGCGATGCGGCGGCTGAAGGCGTCATAAAAGTAGCGGGCGCGGTGGCGCGACTGGCGTTCCGTCCTGCTTGCGTGGCTGAGGCGGTTTTCGGCGTCGTAGTGCAGTTCCAGGTCGCTCCAGGTCGACTCCCTGCCTGGAGGATGGAAGCGCTTGCCGGTGGCGTTGCCTTGCTCGTCGTAAGCGTATTCGGTATCGCCATAGTTGTTCACGACGTTGCCGGGCGCGGGAGCCTTGTCGACCAGATTGCCTGCGGGGTCGAAGGCGAAGCGTTCCGCCAGGCCCGGCTGCACGGCGGCCAGCAGCTGGCCGACGGGATCGTAGGTATAGCTGAGTTTGCCAAGCGGGCCGCCAGCGGTGGCGCCTGTCTGAAAAATGGTTGTCAAGTTGCCTTGCGCATCGTATTCGAAGCGGCGTTCGCGCACGGGGGCGGGTGCGTCGGCGCCGCGCGCCAGGGTCAGCTGGGTGAGCCGCGATTGCGGGTCGTACAGGCGCGTGGCGAGCAGGCCGCTGTTGCCCAGGGTGCGCTGTTTTTCGCGGTGCAGTTTGTCGCGCTCAACATCGACCACGGTCTGGCCTTGCCACAGCACGCCATGCCAGTGGCCGGAACCGTAGCGCAAGGTGTCGATGCGGCGGCCGTTCGGCAGGACCGTCTGGATGCGGTTGCCCAGCTCATCATAGGCGTGCGTCATGACAAAGCTGGCGTCCTGCGCGCGCGGGGCGTTGGGCAGCCTGCCGGCGTCGGGCAGGGATTGCAGGAAATATGCGCTGCGCTCTTCTATCAGCTGGCCCAGCGCGTCGTGGAAGAAACGCTGTTCCGCTTGCGGCGCGGACACGCCCGTCAGCCGCCCCAGCGCATCGTAGGCGTAGCGCACCACGCCATCCGACGTGGTCTTGACTGATAACAAACCGAGCGCGTCGCGCAGCAGTTCCGTGCGTTGCTTGCCGCACTCGGTGGCGCTCAGGTTGCCGGCCTGGTCATAACTGTATTGCGTGCGCTTGCCGTCGAAGCCCGTTTCCGACGTCAGCCAGCCTTCCGTGTGATACGCGAGCCGGTAGCTTTCACCCTTGGCGTTGATCAATTCCGTCAGTTGCAGTGCGGCATCGTAGCGGTACTGCACCGTCTGGCCGATGGCGTCCGTGCGTTCCACGGGCAAGCCCTGGCCGTTGTAGCGGTAGCGCGTCTGCTGGCCGGCGCCATCCTCGTGCAAGACCAGATTGCCGTCCGCATCGTAGGCATACTGTTCCCGCGTTTGATCGGGCGCCGTGAGGCGGATCAGCCGGCCCAGCGCGTCATACTCGTAGCGGGTGGCATGGCCCAGCGCATCGCGGGTCGTTTCCAGCCGACCCAGTGCATCGTAGGCATATTCGCTGGTGTGGCCGGAGCAATCTGTATAGGCGGTCAGCCAGCCCTGGCGGTTGTACTGAAAATGCTTGCTGCCGCCCCTGGCGTCGACCAGTTCCACCAGCTGGCCGCGCTGGTCGTAGCGGTAGCGCGTGACGTGGCCCAGCGCATCGGTGATGCTGACGGGGCGGCCTGCCGCATCGTATTCGCGGCGTGTGATATTGCCCAGCGCATCCGTGAAGGCGACGGGCTGGTTCTGGCCGTCGTAGTCGATGTTGCTGCTGTGCCCCTTGGCATCGGTGCTGCGGGTCAGGTTGCCCGCGGCATCGTAGGCGTAGCGCGTGGCGGCGCCGTTGGCGTCGATATCGGCCAGCAGCATGCCATCGCGGTCCCATTCGCGCCGGCCCAGCGAGGCTGCCTTGCCGTCGGTGACGCGGCGCACTTCGGTGACCAGCCAGTTGGCGTCGAATGTGTATTCGAGGACGCCGCCGTTTTCCGTGACGCGGCTTGTGTCGTTGTCCACGTAATCGATGCGCGTGTGCTCGCTGCCATCCCGGGCGCGCGTGGCGATGGCGCGCGCCTGGTAGCTGTTGGCCAAGCTGACGGGATGGCGCTGCGCCAGTTCCTGTTCGCTCAATGGCGAGCCGCGCCAGCGGGCGCGCAGCGCGTCCAGGCTGATCCATTCCAGTTCGTACGTAAAACCCGTGTAGCTGCTGCACGACATGAGCAGGTGGTGACGATAGCTGTAGCGGCGCGTGTCGCCCAAGGCATTCGACTGGCTGACCAGGTTGTAGCGGGGCGCGAAGGGCGGCTGGCTACCGTCCGTTTCGCTGGCATAGGCGTAGCGGACATGGCAGAGCCGGCTGCCGTCCGCCAGCACTTCGTCAACCCGGCCGATGCTGCAGGACAGTTCTGTCTCGCCGCGCATGGCTTCGAGCACGCTGCCATCGTCGCTGCGCAGGCGCAGCAGTACTTCGCCCGGTTTGGCCTCCATGAAACGGTCGATGCTGATGCCGCGTCCATCGCGCCCTTCGCTGCGCACGAGCGCAAAACGCTGCGTGGCAATCGGCGCGGACGGGGCCAGCATGGCGTTGACGCCGTCGTAGCCGTGCGGCAGCCAGCCGCCTTCAGCGCGCGCGTAGCGGTCGCTGCTGCCGTCGCGCCACAGCACGGTAAAGGTGTCGGCGCCGTCGCGCGTGAGCGTAAAACCTTCCTTGCGGCTATCGTGCCGCTGGCCCGCTTCCAGGCCAGGCAGGCGCAGGGCGCGGCCGCTGTCGTCGTGCAACACGATGCCGGCGTCGCTCAGCGACAGGCTGGTGGTGTAGGGCGTGGACCAGCGCGCGCCCAGCAAGCCCCAGTCTTCGCATTCGGCGCCGGAGCGGTAGCAGCGCGTCCAGGCGATGGGAATGCTGCGCTCGAGCGCGAAATCCGTCTGATACAGGATTTCCTGGCCCGTGCCGAAATGCACGGGCTTGCGGCCCTTGACGGGTTTTTTCGCGGGGCCGCTATCTTTCGGGCAGCAGTCGGACGGCGGCTCCGATTTCGGTTCTTTCTTGCCACGGCTCTTGCCGTCGTCGCCGCCGTTTTTCGGGGGCGGTTTGTCGAGTTTTTGGGGCGGCTTGTCCGGTTTCTTGCCGACCAGCTTGTCCTTGACCTTGTTGATCGTCGGCGCCGCCTTTTTGCCGAGAAACTTGCTCAGTATTTTTCCGCCTGGAACCTTGCTGAATACTGCCGCCTGCAATACGTTGCCGGCGATATTCATGCCGATGTCCGCGGCGGTATTGAGCAAGTCAGGTGTCTTGCCTGTCAATATGTAGTCAGCCGCCTGGTCGAGTACCGTGGCAGAGGCTTCCACTGCCGTTCCACTGGCAACGGTCGCCGTGCCGGCAACGGCGCCTGCTGCCGCCCCCGCTTCCATCGCGGCGGCAACGGGGGCGCCCACTCCCGTTGCCGCCACGCCAACGCCAGCCACGCCCAGCACGGCGCTGCCTGTCAGGACGGCGCCACCCGCGTCCACCAGGTCTTCGGCGGCGTCATGCATTTTCTTCGAGCCATGATCCTTGTAATCGTGTGCAGCTTCCCGTATCGCCGCCTTCAGTTCCTTGAGCACGGGCTTGGCCGCCTCCGCGCCCCGCTCATAGATCTTGCCCACGGTATTGCGCGAATTCATCCATACTTCGCGTCCCATCTGTACCAGGCTGGCGCCGTTGGCGCGGTGGATGGCGCTGGCGACCTTGGTGTCGACCTGCTTGCCGACGGTGCCGCTCTTGATGCCGCCCGCCTTGCCGGCCGCGTCGCCCTTGACTGTGGGAATGATGCTGCGCTGGTGCAGGATGACGGGCTCGCTGTGCGACTTGACGTTGGGCGAGACGTTCTGTGCTTCCGAGAACTCACCGATGATGCTGTAGGGAATAGGTGGCGTGCTGGAGCCGACGGGCGTCTTGCAAATGTCGGGGCTGAGGCTGACGCAATAGAAGCGCGAGGCTTTGGTGACGGTTTCATTCGTCATTGTTTTGACCTTGCCCGGCCGCCTTGCCCAGTGCTTCCTGCGCCTGTTCCAGCAGTTCGATGCGCGCGATCTGCGCCGGCTCCATCACGTGCAGCAGGCGCGACGCGACCTGGCCCGCGTCGGCCGGCACGATGGCGCGCCACACCAGTTCCACGCTGGCCGCCTCAGGATCGATCAGCACCGTATCGATGGCCAGGCGCCAGACGAGCAACTGGTCGTTCTTGTCCGCCAGCAGCAGGCACATCACTTGTTGGGGCAGGGCGAAGCGCAGCACGGTGTTGCCGCGCGGGTCGATGCGGGCCGACGGATGGTCGTGGCGGCACAGATTGGTCAACGTAAATTGTTCCAGTCCCGCCAGGTGCGGGCATTGCTGGTCGGGCGGCGTGCTGTTCCAGTACGCGAAATCGAAGTCTTCCGGTAACAAGGGGACTTCGTCGGCACCCCATGTGTCTTTTTCCACGATGTGTCCGGCCAGTGCGCGGCGCGGCAGCCAGCCACGGCCGATAACGGCCAGCCCCGCCGGCGCGGGCAGCTCTTTGCCGCCCGCGCCTTGCCAGAACTGGGCGGCCGTACATGGCTGCGACGGCTGCGTGATGCGCGGTGCTGGCACCTCATTGATCTGTTTCGCATCCAGGTACCAGTGCCGCGCAAAGCCGCGCCCCAGCGGATTGGCCTGGCAGGTATCATGCTTCGCCGCGTTGCAGTCGTCGGCCTCGATGCGGCATTGCCCGCCATACGCATAGGCATAGTGCAGCGGCAATTGCAGGAACGGTTCCGGCGTGGACAAGTGCCACGGATTGGGCCGAAGCAAGCCCGCCGTGGCGACGCGGGCGCAGCCTTGCGCCAGGCGGGTGAGGATGCTTTTCTTGCGGAAGGCGCGCTCGCCGCACACCTGCAAGGTCTTGTCGATCAGGGTCTTCTTTTTTGACTGTACTTTCAAATTGACGAGAAATTGCGGCATCGCCTGCCCGCGAGGCGCGTGCGCCACGCCATTGACGATCACGTCGCAGCGCGGCTTGTAGGGCGCGAAGTCGCTCTCCTGCACCGTGCCCGCCTGCGTGTCGTCGTGCAAGTGCCGGTCTTCCGTGGCCAGCGGCGACTGGCGCGCCATGGGCAGCAGGCTGGCCACGCCATTGGCGCCGCACGGGCCCAGGGTGTAGCCCATGCGTGCCACCACCACATGAAAGGCCTCGCCAAACTGGTCGACCATGTCGAACTGGCTGGCCGCGTGCGGCGTGCGGTTGTCGAACAGCAGGTTGGGGATATTGAAATGGGCGGTGCCGGCGTCGTTCATCGTCAGCCCGGATTATTGTCGATGTCGTCGCCGTGGATCTGCACCTTGGACCTGCCGCGGATGATGATTTCATCGGCAACCAGTTCAATGCGTCCCGGCGTGATGGTGATGCTGGACGTGCCCACCGTCATCGTGTGCGAATCGGTGGCCGTGAGTGTGCTGTCGGCGCCGACGATGACGCTTTTCGCCAGGCCGATCTGCTCGGCCTGCGCCAGCACGACGGTGGTGTTCATGGCGCCGATGACGGTGGTCTGGTAGGCGGCGCCGATGGTCAGCACCTTGGCCAGGCCGATCGTTTCGTCCTTGGCCAGGGTCACCCGTTCCGAACGGTGGCCGTCGATTTGCACCTGCTCGTTGCCGCCCACGTGTTCGCGGCGGTTGTCGCCGATGTCGATGTGTTCGTCGTGGTCCACACGCTCCCTGCGGTTGTTGTGCACGGTGATGTCTTCATCGTGGTCCACCGTCTCCGTGCGGTCGCGCTTGACGTGCACGGTTTCATCGCGGTCGACGGTTTTGCGCCGGTCGTTGCCGACCCAGTGCGATTCGTCATGCTCGACTTCGATGCGCTGGTCCTTTTCCGCATGCAGCCACAGCTCTTCCGCATCCTTGCGGTCTTCGAAGCGCAGGGCGTTGGCGTGCGCGGCGGAACCTTTTTTTGACGAGCGGCTCAGCATGCCGCTTTGCGTCTTGTTGGCCGGTAGCTCCCATGGCGGCATGTTGCGCGCGTTGTAGACGCAGCCGATGATGATGGGCATGGCGACGTTACCGTCGAGAAATTGGACGGCCACTTCCATGCCCACCCGGGGCAGGCTGATGTGGCCGAAATTCGGGCCGGCCCAGTTCGATATCACCCGTATCCAGGGTGAACTCTTGTCGTCGAAGGTACCGAGTCGGTCCCAGTGGAATTGCACCTTTACCCGTCCGTAACCATCCGTGTGGATTTCCTCGCCGGGCGGCCCGACCACGGTGGCCGTCTGCACGCCGTAGATCTTCGGTTCGCGGCTATGGAAGTTGCGGCCGGGGCGCCAGGGGATGTCACGGGCGATGCAGGTGAATGTGTTGCTGTAGTGAGAGGTGGCGCCGTGTCCCTGCTGATAGTTGTTGCTGGCGTAGTGGTGCACGGACAGGATCAGGTATTCGCTGGCTGCGCTGTCGAAATGCCCGCCCAGGGTGAACCAGCGTCCCGGTTGCGCCGTGCGGTCGTTGCCCTGCGCCTCGAACAGCTGGCCCTGGGCATCGCGCTCTTCCATGCGGCGCTGGGCCAGCTGCTCGCCATCATCGATGTTTTTAAAACCGTAGCTGCCCGTGTTTTCATATACCTCCAGGGCGGGCACGGCGCCTTGCCGGTTCAGCGAGTCGCGGCTGGCGCGGGCGCTGCGCGGATTCTTGAAATTGAAGCTGGCTACCGTCATTTGGCTTGGGGCCATGCGCCGCACCGTGCTCCATTGATGCACGCCATCGTCTTCCAGGGAGCCGGCCTGGTGCTGGAAGGGCATTTCGCTCAGATCGCCATCGATGGGCTTGCCGGTGGTGCTGTCGTCGGACAGCCACAAGGTGTGGCCGTCAAAGCGGTGTTCGTAGCGGTAGTGCCATCCCAGCTGCTCCCAGTGGCGGTGCAGCAGGTTGTGGTCGCTCTCGTTGTGCTGGCATGTATAGGTGATGGCGGGGTCCAGGCCGCTGGCGGCCAGCTTGTAGTCGCGCATCAGGTAGTCATCGAAGACCTTGTCCGTCAGCGCCGCCACCGTCAAGCCGTGGAAGGCGACATTGTTTTGCCGCAAGTGCAGGTGCGACAGCCATGGTTCCAGCACCATTTCATAGAAAGCAAAACCGCCGTCCGTGCGCAGGAAGCGGAATTCGAACACATAGCCATTGAAGTAGCGCAAGGTGCCGTCTTCGCGCACCAGTTCGATGGTCACCATCTTGCCCATCACTTTGTCGAGGGCGATGCAGGCGCCGTCGGACAATACTTCCACCACATAGGAAAAATCGCGCGACAGGCTTTCGCTGGCGGCCAGGCTGTTGGCCAGGAACTGGACGCCGGCAGGGCCGTCGCCATGCGGAAAGTGCAGGCGCAGCAGGCGCTGGCCCTGCATGTCGCCCATTAATGCCGTCCATGCCGCCGTCGTATCGGGGAACTGGCTCATCGTGCATCGCTTCACGTTAGGAATCGTTGGCCGACTGTAGCAATAGCGAACACAAGCGTTTTTGCGCGGCAACAAGATTCAATCGTTGAGTGAGGGCATCAATTGCATTTCGTAATGCATGTCATCGCGGTGGCGCGGCGTTGTTGCATCGCCGAGGAAACTGTTGCGGCCGAGGCCAGCTTGCCCGGTGGCCGTCAACGCCATTCCCCGCACATCGCTGGCGCGCAGCACCAGCACGATGTCGTAGCGCACGAGCGGCTGGCGGAACAGCGTCAGCATGTGCCGCAGCGCCGCGCTGGCCGGGGCGCGCGGCAGGAAGCCGGCGTGCTGTTCCGCGGTGAGCGGGCCGAGGCGCAGGCGTACGGCCAGGTCGGGCCGGCGGCAGCGCTCGCCGACGGTGGCGCGCTGGCCCAGCACGGCGTTTGCCATGCCCAGCGCCGTTTGTTCGCGCGGCGCCAGCACGTCCATGGCGCCCGTCGCCTCGTCGATATGGCAGGGCACGCCGAAGTGGTCGGCGAGGATGCGCGCCATGACGACGGACGAGATGTTGCGCTGCTGGAGCAAGCCGCTGTACAGGCCGGCGGCGGCCTCGTCCTGGCTTGGGCGGCATGCGGCCAGGGCCAGCAGGCGCGTCAGGAAGTCCCCGCTGTGGCCGGCTTGCTCGATGCGGTATTTTTGCCAGGCCTGGTAAAACAGGACGACGGTGCGGCTGGAAAACAGGTCGAGAAAAGCGCGCGGGCTATTCTCTCGTTCGCTGTACTGGTGGGCGGCAATGCGCTCCGAGTAGTGGCTGGGCAAGCAGCCCTGGCAACCCAGCAGGCCCATGAAGGCGGGCGTGATGTGGATATGGTGTACATGACCCGACAGCAGCGCTTGCAGCAAGGCATCCGCATCGGCGATCCCGCTTGTCGTGAGCGTCTCGACCTGGCTGGCTGGAAAGCGCAGCGAGACGCTATTGTCGAAGCGCATGACCTTCGCCAGCGCCGTGTGTTCATCGATGCCGTGTTCGGCCAGCCAGGCCAGCAGCAGGCGCAGCGCCTGGAAGCACTCGAAGCGCTGCGGCGCGTCGAGCAATTGCTGGATCACGCTGGCGTGGCGTCGGCGCTGCGTTCTGGGCATCGTAGGATTTCCTCGCCGCTGCGATGGGACAGCAGCGTCAGTTGGCTAAAGCAGTTGAGCTGGCTGTTCAGGGCGAAGTAGCGCTGCAGCACCTGGGCAAAAATAGAGATGCTGGTGCCGACGAAGGCTTGCTCGTCAATGCCCAGGCGGATGGCGATGCCGGGCATCAGGGTGGGAAACGGTAGCGTTGGCATCCACGCGCGCGTGCTGCCGTGCTCGAGGGTGACGATGCCCTGGATCAGCCGTTGCGTGGTGGGCGAGCGGGGCAGGTCGTACAGGCTCAGCATTTTCTGGAAGTCGCCCAGGCCAGCCTGCGTCAGGCTCGAGTAATTGAGCGACAGGTGCGCAATCAGGCGCCAATGCGTGTCCGCCAGGAAACGCATGCTGGGCGTGGGCTTGCGCAGGAAGCGCGCGGGGATGCCGTCGGGCACGTCCTCGGCCAGCAGGTCGCCGCCGGGCAAGCCGTAGTGCAGTTGCGTGGGCAAGTCGCGGTTGCTGCACAGCAGCTGCGTCGAAACGGTGGCGCAGGCCGCACTGCCCGGCGAAAACTGCGGGTCGATCAGGCTCAGGCGCATTTCATGGCCGGGGCTGACGTCCGCCACGGCTTCGTCGCGGCGCGCCAGCCAGTATTGGCCATGCTCAGTCTGAGAACCTTGCAGCGTGGCATACAGCGGCAAGAAGGTGCTCAGACGCTCGCCGGCCTCGTCCTTGCGCACCAGGGTGACGGTCTCGATGCTGTGGATGTCGTAGGCAAACGCATGCGTGGCATCGGCCACCAGCGCGTAGTCGGGCTCCGTGTGCGTGAGGCGGATCGGCACGCCGGACTTGGCAAACAGGTTGACGACGGGCGTGCAGCCTGGCAGCAGGTTGTCGCGGCTGACGCCGGAGAGCAGGCGCGCCTCGTGGCTGTCGCTGCGCACGCCTTTGAGCGGCAGGTGCAAGGTGAACTGGCGGCACTGTTTCGGCAGCAAGGCGGCCAGCAGGGACCAGGCGACGTCGATGAAATGGAATTTTTCCGGGAAGGAGAAATACTCGGTCAGCAGGCGCAGGGCCGGGTGCGAGCGGGCGGAAACGGGGATCAGCGCATCGTCGTCGGCATAGCCGGCCGGCGCCAGCGGCATACCGTCGACGGCCAGCCACGGACTGTGTTCGTCCAGCGCTACATACGCGCCCGTGCTGCGCAGGAACAGGGCGTCGAGCAGGGCCGCGCGCACGGACGGTTCGCCATCGGCAAACAGGCGCAGGCTGGACAAGCCGGCCTGGTCCAGGCGGTAGTTGTCGCTGCTGCTGGTGAACTGAATGCTGAGCAGGGCGCTGGCACCGTCGGGCAGGTGCAGGCCGGGCGGCGCGTCGATGAGCGGCGAAAAATGCAGGCGAGAAATAGCCAGCGGTGCCAGGGTCACGTCATACGCGCTGGTAAATTTGCAAGCGACGCCCTGCACCGGCTGCGAGCGCAGCACGGTGCCGCGCGCCACATGCGCCACCTGGGCCAGCTGGCCGCCGCCCGGCGCTTCGTCTGCCGCGATGCGCACGATGGAACATGAGGGAAACGGCCGCAGATAGTGCGGGTACAAAGTTTCCAGCAGAGAATTGGTGAATTGCGGATAGGCGTCGTCGAGGCGCTTGGCGACTCTGGCCGTGAGCAGGGCGACGGACTGGATCAGGCGCTCGACGTGCGGGTCTTCGCACGTCTCGCCGGCGATCAGCAGGCGCCCGGCCGCTTTCGGATAGCGGCTGGAAAACTCGCGCGTGTACTGGCGGAACAGGCCCAGCTCACGCTCATAATACGGCAGCAGTTGTTCCACGGTCGCGCTCTCCGCCAGCAGGAAAGCTTCATGCTGGCATCAGGCGCGACGGTGGGTGTTGATGAGAAACAATGATTCTTAGAAATGGTATTCCGCGCGTATCATCGGCGTCTTCGCCGTCTGGCCCACGTTGCCCGTGGTGGCGGGCGAGTTGCCGAACTTGTTCTTCCAGTACTGGTATTCGAGGCCCACGCGGAAGGTGTTCTTGGCGCTGCCCAGGGCCGCGCCCACGTCGTACATCACTTGCATGTCGATATTTGTTTCCACGGCCGTGTCGCGCCCCACTTCATCCTTGCCTTTCGAGTCGATGAGGTTGAAGAAACCTTCGAACGAGAACAGCGGCGACAAGGGGATGGCCCAGGCGCCCGTCAGCATGGCGTGCGTTTTATACGTGTAGCGGCCCGTCACTTGCGAGATGGGCGGGAAGGCGCCGCTGGGGGCGTTGCTTTCGCGCAGCAACAGCAGGCTGGTGTTGAAGAAGCCGGGCACGTCCCACATCAGGGTCGGGCCGGCCACCAGCATGCGCTTGCGCGAGTTGTAGCCGACGTCATTTTTCGTGTTGACGTCGAAGCCCAGGGTCACGCCGACGCCGCGCACGGGGCCGAACTTGATGTCGCTGCCGCGCACCTTGCCGATGTCGATGGTGTTGCGGTACACCAGGTAGGCCTCTTGCGCGCCGGACGTTTTACCGAGCGCGCCGGGGTCCTTGCTGTCGGACATCAGGAAGTCCAGGTTGACGAAGTTGCTGCCGTATTTGTAGCCGCTGGCGTGCGTGATGGCAAAGATGTTTTTCTTGATGTCGTCCGGATTGAACGGCTCGCGGTAGTCATTGCCGGCGCGCCAGCTCAGCGCGGTATCGCTCCATTCGGCAGCCTGGGCGGTCGCGCCCATGCCCAGGGTGGTAGTGAGGCAGAGCAACAGACAAGGTAGGGTTTTTGGCACTTTCGGCTCCTGATGGCGGTGTTGGAAAACGGGAACTGGGATGGCTGGGTGCAGGGGGGAACCCACTGGCGCGCATGTCGCGCTGCGGTGTGGCATTGCGCGCCGTTCAATCCATGATGCGAGAAGCGCAGCGCTGGGCGATATGTCTTATCTGCATACTTACTATCAGTTCTTGCATATAATCATCGCACCTTCTCAGCCTTGCGGGGCAAGGCGGCCGCTGTAAAGCTGATAATTTTTTTCAAAATTGTATACAGGTGTTGTTTTTTTGTGGAAATAGAAATGCGCGCCGCCACACCATCCCCCAAGCGCCGCGGATGCCGATAGGATAGAGACAAGAGCTTGAATTTTTCCACCGGCGATGATGCCGGCGACCCCGCAGCGAGGCACGAAAAAAACAATGACGGCACGCCTGGAATTACACGACATCAGCAAGCGCTATCCGGCCGTGGTGGCCAATGACGGCATCGACCTCACCGTCGCGCCCGGACAAATTCACGCCGTGCTCGGCGAGAACGGCGCCGGCAAATCGACCTTGATGAAAATCATCTACGGCGCCGTGCAGCCCGATGGCGGCCGCATCGTGTGGAATGGCCGCGAGGTCGAGATCGCCAACCCGTCGGCCGCGCGCGCGCTGGGCATCGCCATGGTGTTCCAGCACTTTTCGTTGTTCGACACTTTGACGGTGGCGGAAAACATCGCCCTCGGCTTGCCTGCCGGCACCAACATGGCGGAGCTGGCCCAGCGCATCGAAGACACAGCGCGCCAGTACGGCCTGGACCTGGAACCGCAGCGCCACGTGCACACGCTGTCCGTCGGCGAATGCCAGCGCGTGGAAATCGTGCGTGCCTTGCTGGCCAAGCCGCAACTGCTGATCCTCGATGAACCGACGTCCGTGCTGACGCCGGGCGCCGTGGAAAAGCTGTTCGCTACCCTGCGCCTGCTGGCGGCCGAAGGCTGCAGCATCCTGTACATCAGCCACAAGCTCGACGAGATCCGCGCCCTGTGCCATACGTGCACCGTGGTGCGCGCCGGCAAGAACGCGGGCGTGTGTGACCCTTCGCAAGAGTCGGCGGCCAGCCTGTCGCGCATGATGATCGGCGCGGAGCCGCCCGCCGTCACGCGCGTCGCGCGCGCGCCCGGCGCGGCCATGCTGAGCGTGCGGCAGCTGGATTTGCCGAAGAGCCATCCGTTCGCCACGCAATTGATCGACATCCATTTCGACGTGTGCGCGGGAGAAATTGTCGGCATCGCTGGCGTGTCCGGCAATGGCCAGCAGGAATTGCTGGCCGCCCTGTCGGGCGAGGACCTGCGCGCGGCGCCCGCCAGCATCGTGCTGAACGGCACGCCTGCCGGCCGCTTGCCGCCGGGCCGCCGGCGCGCCCTCGGTTTCGGCTTCGTGCCGGAAGAGCGGCTGGGACGCGGCGCCGTGCCCGACATGGGGCTGGCCGACAACGTCTTATTGAGCTTGCAGACCCCCGCCACCATCCGCCACGGCTTCCTGCGCCGTGGCGCGATCGCGCAGCGGGCGGCCGCCATCATCGCCCGCTTCCAGGTGAAGGCGGGCGGGCCGCAGGCGCTGGCGCGCAGCCTGTCGGGCGGCAACTTGCAGAAATACATAGTCGGACGCGAAGTCATGCGCGAGCCCACGGTGCTGGTGGTGGCGCAGCCGACCTGGGGCGTGGACGTGGGCGCGGCCGCGCAAATCCGCGCCGAATTGCTGGCGCTGCGCGACGCCGGTTGCGCGCTGCTGGTCGTCTCGGAAGAACTCGATGAATTGTTCGAGATCAGCGACCGCCTGCTGGTGATGGCAAAAGGAAAAATTTCACCGTCGCTGGACGTGGGCGAGGCCAGCGTCGATCTCGTTGGGCAATGGATGAGCGGGCTGTGGCCGCAGGAGGCTGCCCATGGCTAAGTTTGCCTTGCGTCTGGAAGCCCGTCCTGCACCGTCGCGCCTGATGTCGTGGCTATCGCCCGTGCTGGCCGTGCTGCTCACGGTACTGTGCGGCGCGCTGCTGTTTGTTGCGCTGGGACACGATCCGCTGGCGGGCCTGGCCGTGTTCTTTGTCGAACCCTTGCGCGACGCGCACGGCTGGTCCGAGCTGGGTCTCAAGGTGGCGCCTTTGCTGCTGATCGCCGTCGGCCTGGCCATCTGCTTTCGCGCCAACATCTATAACATCGGCGCGGAAGGACAGCTGACCCTGGGCGCCATCTGCGGCGGCGCGGCGGCCTTGTACCTCGACGATGGCGTGGGGGGCGCGGCCATCATCGGCATATCCCTGCTGGCCGGCATGGCGGGCGGCATGGCGTGGGCGGGCCTGGTGGCCTGGCTGCGCGATCGCTACAACGCCAGCGAAATCCTCGTCTCGCTGATGCTCGTCTACATCGCGCAATTGCTGCTCAGCTATCTCGTGTATGGCGTGCTGCGCGATCCGGAAGGATTTAATTTTCCGCAGTCGAAACTGCTGTCGGACGGCTTGCTGTTGCCGATGGTGATCAGCGACACGCGCTTGCACGTGGGCATCGTATTTGCCTTGCTGGCCTCGCTGGGCGGCTGGCTGTATCTGTCGCGCAGCATTGCCGGCTTCCGCCTGCGCGTGGGCGGCATGGCGCCGGCCGCCGCCCGCTATGCGGGCTTTTCCTCGCGTAAGACCTTGTGGTCGTCCTTGCTGATCTGCGGCGCCCTGTCCGGCTTGGCGGGTGCCTGCGAAGTGCTGGGACCGATGGGGCAGCTCACGCCCACGGTCTCGCCCGGCTACGGCTTTGCCGCCATCATCGTCGCCTTCGTGGGGCGGCTGCATCCGGTCGGCGTGATTTTTTCCAGCTTCGTCATGGCCCTGTTCTATATCGGCGGCGAACTGGCGCAATCGCGCCTGGGTTTGCCCAGCGCCATCACGGGCGTGTTCCAGGGCATCTTGCTGTTTGCCTTGCTCGCTTGCGATGTGTTGATCCAATACAAACTGCGCTGGAGGAAACATGGATAACCTGGCCCTGACGATAGCGCCTTTGATTGCCGCCAGCATCAATGCGGGCACGCCGCTGATGCTCGCCGCGCTGGGGCTGCTCGTCAATGAAAAGGCGGGCGTGGTGAACCTGGGCGCGGAAGGCATGATGCTGGTGTCGGCCATTACGGGCTTTGCCGTGGCCGTCAACACGGGCAGCCCCACCCTGGGCTTTCTGGCGGGGGCGGGCGCCAGCATGGTCCTGTCCGGCTTCTTTGCCTGGCTGACCGTGTGGCTGGGCACGAACCAGTACGCGACGGGCCTGGCCTTGTCTCTGTTCGGCGCGGGTGCGTCCACGTACATCGGCTTGAAGTATGTGGGCAACAGCTTGCAGAACGGCCGCTTCGGCATCCCTTTATTAGAAGACATTCCCGTGCTGGGGCCGGCCCTGTTCCGCCAGCATCCGATGGTGTATCTGTCGCTCTTGCTGTGCGTGGCCATCGCCTGGTTTCTGTACCGCACGCGGGCAGGATTGGTGCTGCGCGCCGTGGGCGAGTCACCGTCTTCCGCGCATGCGCTCGGCTATCCCGTGCGGCGTATCCGCCTGGCGGCCGTGCTGTTCGGCGGCGCCTGCTGCGGCCTGGCCGGCGCGTTTTTATCGCTCGTGTACACGCCGCTGTGGGTCGAGGGCATGGTGGCGGGACGCGGCTGGATCGCGCTGGCGCTGACGACCTTTGCCACCTGGCGTCCGGCGCGCGTGGTGGGCGGCGCCTACCTGTTCGGCGGCATCACGATATTGACGTTCCACGCGCAGGCGATGGGCGTGCCCATCGCGTCGCAGCTGCTGTCGATGCTGCCGTATGTGGCAGCCATCGTCGTGCTCGTGCTCATTTCCAGCAATGCCAATTACATCAAGCTCAACATGCCCGCTTCGCTGGGGAAAAATTTCAATCCCGGAAATTAATCACTGACCACAAGGAAAATCATGTCCAAGAAACTATTGTGCGCCGCCGTCTGCAGTGCCACGCTGATGTCCGTCATGCCCGCCATGGCCGCCGCCCCCGCGACTGCGCCGCTGAATGTCGGTTTTGTTTACATCAGCCCCATCGGCGACGCGGGCTGGACCACCCAGCACGATCAGGCGCGCAAGGAAATGGAAAAGGCGCTGGGCAACAAGATCAGCACCAGGTTTGTGGAAAACGTGCCGGAGAGCGCCGATGCGGAACGGGTGATCCGCGACCTGGCGCAGACGGGCAGCAAGCTGGTCATCACGACCTCGTTCGGCTACATGAATCCCACCTTGAAAGTGGCGAAACAATTTCCTAATGTGAAGTTCATTCATCTGACTGGCTACAAGACGGCCGTCAACGTGGCCAACACGAATGCCCGTTTCTACGAGGGCCGCTACCTGGCCGGCGTATTGGCGGGCAAGATGAGCAAGACCCACGTGGCCGGTTATGTGGCGGCGTTCCCCATCCCGGAAGTGTTGCAGGGAGTGAACGCCTTCACGCGCGGCATGCGCAGCGTCGACCCGAAGGCGGAAGTGAAAGTGGTGTGGGTTAATAGCTGGTTCGATCCGGGCAAGGAACGCGACGCGGCCATCACCCTGATCGGCCAGGGCGCCGACGTGGTCACCCACCACACGGACTCGACCGCCGTGGTGCAGGCGGCGGAAGAGAAGGGCAAGTATGCGATCGCCTACCACTCGGACATGAAAAAGTACGGGCCGAAGGCGCAGCTGGCCGCCGTCACCCACCATTGGGGCGACTACTACACGAAGCAGGCGCAGGCCGTGCTGGACGGCACGTGGAAGTCCAGCAGCACCTGGGGCGGCATCAAGGATGGCATGGTCAAGCTGGAAGGCATCAATGCGGCCGTGCCCGCCGACGTGAAACAGTTTGTATTGGCGCGCGAGAAAGACTTGGTTGCTGGTAAGCTCAATCCTTTCAGCGCGCCGATCAAGGATAACGATGGCAAGGTGCGCCTGGACAAAGGCGTGCTCGACGATGCGGCGCTGACGAAGATGGATTATTTTGTCGAAGGCGTGGCAGGGAAAGTTTCCGGAAAGTAATAGGGTTGCGTATAAACTTGCTGTAATATTGCCGGAAACGGGAGCCAGGCCGGGGATACATGCGCGTTCCCGGCCCACCCACACAGCAGAGCCTAATAGGCCCGTACCGGAGATTGACCCATGGACAGACTGGAAGTATTCAAGATTATCGCGTTGCAAGCGAGCAAGGGCGAGCTGACGTTCCCCGCCAACGTCAAGGCCACCTTGAAGCTGCAGGAAGCGCTGGACGACCCCGATTGCCATATCGAAGCGGCCGCCCGCATGGTCATGGCCGAGCCGCTGCTGTCGGCGCGGGTCGTGGCATTGGCCAACTCGGCCGCCTACAACCGTTCCGGCAATGAAATCGCCAATGTGCGCGCAGCCGTTTCGCGCTTGGGCTTTGCCACCTTGAAATCGATGGTGGCATCCGTCATCGTGCGCCAGTTGGGCAGCCAGATCACGGACCCGCAATTGCGCGCCAAGGCGGCCAGGCTGTGGGAACATACGGCCCACGTGGCCGCGCTGAGCCAGGTGATCGCCCGGAAAGTCACGCACGTGGATGTGGAAACGGCCATGTTTGCCGCCATCGTGCACGAAGTGGGCGGCTTTTATCTGCTGTCGCGCGCCGAGGAATATCCGGGCTTGCTCGATGACAATACCGAAGACTGGATCGAATACGGCGAAAAGCTGATCGGCCGCGGCGTGCTGCGCCAGCTGCAAGTGCCGGACATGGTCTTGCAGGCCGTGGAAGGCATGTGGCACGGCGGCAGCACGTTCCCGCCCCGCACCCTGGGCGCGACCCTGGTGCTGGCCAACGATCTGTCGCCCGTCGGCTCGCCCCTGCACCCGCCGGAAAGCGCCGAGCGGCGCCAGGCGGCGGCGAAGATCGACTTCGGCATCGGCGGCAGCACCCTGCACACGATACTCGAGGAATCGGCCGAAGAGATCGAATCGCTGGCGGCCGCCTTGCTCGTGTAATTTACTCGGCCATGACATCCCCGCCTTGCCGCGGGGATTTTTTTCGTCCGCATTTTGCCGCGCCTGCCCCATGGCATACAATCGCCGGCCCGGCTATCCGCCGGACTGAATGTCTCCTCTTATCCAAAGGATCTTATGCAGAAGCTGTTTTCTTCCCTGGCCTTGACTGCGTTGGCGTTTTCCGCCCAGGCCGCTACCGGTTTGCCCGTGGTGCAGGAAGCGCCCTTGCGCGCCCACCTGGCCTTCCTGTCCAACGATTTGCTCGAAGGCCGGGGCACGGGCCAGCGCGGCGCCGACCTGACGGTGGCGTACCTGGAAACCCAGGCGCAGATGGCCGGACTGCAACCCGTGCGCGGCAACAGCTACCGCCAGAGCGTGCAAATCGCCGGCGTGAAGTCGCTGCCTGCCGAGAGCAGCCTGCAGGCGGTGGCCGGCGGCAAGCCCGTGCCGCTGGCGTTCGGCCCCGACTGGGTGTGGGCCACGGGCGACTCCGTTGCCGCGCACACCTTCGACGCGCCGCTCGTGTTCGTCGGCTACGGCATCACGGCGCCGGAAGAGGGCTGGAACGATTTCAAGGGCGCCGATGTCAAAAACAAGATCGTCGTCATGATGGTCAACGACCCGCAGCCGACCGCGCTTGATCCGAACCGCTTTGCCGGCAAGGCGCTGACCTATTACGGCCGCTGGACCTACAAATTCGAGGAAGCCAGGCGCCAGGGCGCGGCGGGCGTATTGTTGATCCACACGAAACCGTCCGCCTCGTACGACTGGAGCGTCGTACAGAACAGCTGGAGCGGCAGCGAGCGCTTCCAGTTGGCCGACCGCACTGCCGGCACGCCATTGCAGGGCTGGATCGCGGAAGACGCGGCGCGCCGGCTGTTTGCGGCGGGCGGCCAGGACCTGGACGCCTTGCGCGTCAAAGCGGAAAACAAGGATTTCCAGGCCGTCGCCTTGAACGCCAAGTTGTCGGGCGAGATGAAGTCCATCGTGCGCAAGGTGGAGCAATTCAATATCGCGGGCATGGTGCCGGGCACCGACCCGACATTGAAAGATGAAGCCGTCATCTACAGCGGCCACTGGGACCACCTGGGCAAGCAAGGTGACTCTGGAGACACGATCTACAACGGCGCCGTCGACAACGCTTCCGGCATTGCCGGCTTGCTGGCCATGGCGCAGGAAGCCGTCAAGAAACCGGCGAAGCGCACGCAGATATTCCTGTGGGTGGCGGCCGAGGAACAGGGGCTATTGGGCAGCGCCGCCTACGCGGCCGACCCGCTGTGGCCGCTGGACAAGACGGCCGCCGCGCTGAACCTCGACAGCCTGAACTTCGTGGGCGCCACGCATGACATCGGCGCGCAGGGCAGCGAGCGCACGGAGCTGGGCGCGATGGCCGCCGCGGTGGCGAAAGCCATGGGCATGCACATTGCGGCTGCGCGTCCCGACCTGGCCGGCGGCTATTTCCGCAGCGACCATTTCAGCTTTGCCAAGGCGGGCGTGCCCGCGTTTTCCATCAATGGCGGACGCGAGTATATCAAGGACGTGGCAGCGTCGAAAGCCAAGGCGGCCGCCTACGGCCCCCGCTACCATCAGGTGACCGATGAGTACGACGCCAGCTGGGATCTGTCCGGCATGACGCAGCAGGCGCAATTCACCTTGAACCTGGGGCAAGCCGTGGCGAATGCGGCCAGAATGCCGGCCTGGAAGGCGGGCGATGCGTTTGGCAAGGCGCGCGGGCAAGCCGCGAAATAAGACGTGGTCTGTGCAAACAACGTTGTCGGATTACGCGCGGCCTCGCCGCGCCTCGGCGGCCCCGCTAATCCGACCTACGCCTGTTCGCTTGGAGCAAGTGCGTAGGTCGGGTTAGCGCGCCAGCGCGTAACCCGACAACATTGTTGGCCCCGCAGCCCCGCAGCGCCGGATCAAGCCGCCCGTTCCAGCCTGCGCTGCGTATGCCGGTACTTGCTCCACACGATCAGCAGCAACAGTGGCATGGCGCCGCCCACCATGCACAGGGCGGGCCAGCCGCCGGCGGCGAAGCTGGCGCTGGCCAGGGCCGAGCCTGCCGACGCGCCGATGAAGCCGCCCGCGATGAAGACGGTGGTGACCCTGGCCCGCGCGTGGGGCGCCAGTTTATAGATGATGGACTGGTGCGTCACTTGCAAACCCATCACGCCCATGTCCAGCAGCACGATACCGATCAACAGCAGCGCCAGCGAATGGGCGCCGAAGCCGATCAGGGCCCAGCCCGCGATCGAGGCGACGGCCAGCAGCCACGTGGCTTGGCGCGCATAGCCGCGGTCGGCCATGCGGCCGGCCGTATTCGCGGCGAAGGCGCCCGTGGCGCCCGCCAGGCCGAACAGGCCGATCTGCATTTCCGAATAGTGGTACGGCGCGCCGCTGAGCAGGAAGGTCAGGCCCGTCCAGAACACGCTGAAGGTGCCCAGGCCCAGGCCCGAGAACAGGGCGCGCTGGCGCAGCAAGGGTTCCTGGCGGATGATGTCGGCCAGGGAAGCCATCAGCTTGCCGTACTGCAGCTTGCCGCGCGGCGCTTCGTTCGGCAGGATGCGGCGCAGCATGACGAGCAGGGCGGCCACGACGATGGCGGCCAGCACGTAGACGGTGCGCCAGCCGCCGCTGATCTGCGACACGGTGCCGGAGACGGTACGCGCCAGCAAGATGCCCAATAATAAACCCGTCATGACGGTGCCCACCATGCGGCCCCGGCTGTGGTCGGGCGCATACGACGCCACCATGGCCGTGACCACCATCAAGGCGCTGGCCGTGATCCCCATCAAGACGCTGGCGACGGCAAAGACGATAATATTCTGGCTGGTGGCGGCCAGCAACAGGGCACCGATCTTGGCAATCAGCATCCACGTCAGCAACTGGCGGCGGTTCAGTACGTCACTGAGGGGGACCAAAAACACGATGCCCAGCACATAGCCGATCTGCGTGGCCGTGACCAGGTAGCCCGCTTGCGGCACGCTTACGCCAAACGAGGCGGCCAGCATGGACGTGAGCGGCTGCACATAGTACAGACTGGCGACGAGCACGCCGGCGGACAGGGCGAACAACAGGATGCGGGTGGAGCTCAGCAGGGTGCTGGCATCGACGGACGAGGGTGCGGATTTCATGCGGTACAACTTTCTTGGAATGATGCTTTTGGATGAGCATGATAGCGGGGCTGCGCATTTCTTGCCGGGCGCGGCCGATTTTGTGACTGGACGCGAGCAAAAAAATCCCGGCGATCGTTGCCGACGGCCGGGAAAAGGGTATTTGGGGAAATACCGAGGAAGACAGTGAAGTTACTGCGCGCGCGCCAGCTCCGCATGCACTTGCGCCGTGATTTCATACGAGCGCAGCCGGTGCTGGTGCTCGAAGATTTGCGAGGTGATCATCAGTTCGTCGGCGCCCGTTTCGGCGATGAAGGCGGCCATCTTCGCCTTCACCGTGTCCGGCGCGCCGATGGCCGTGCAGGACAGGACGGAATCGAGCATGGCGCGTTCCTGCGGGCCCAGTTGCTCCAGGTAGCCGGGCACGGGCGGTTGCAGACGCGACGGACGGCCCGTGCGCAGGTTGACGAACGCTTGCTGCATCGACGTGGCGCGCAGGTGCGCCTCGGCATCCGTGTCGGCGGCAAAGACGTTAAAACCCAGCATCACGTACGGTTTCGTCAATTGCTTCGACGGCTTGAAGTGTTCGCGGTAATAGGCCACGGCTTGCATCATCATTTGCGGCGCGAAGTGCGAGGCGAACGCATACGGCAAGCCCAGGTGGGCGGCCAGCTGGGCGCCGAACAGGCTGGACCCCAGTATCCACACGGGCACGTTCGCGCCCTTGCCGGGCACGGCCAGCACGCGCTGGCGCGGTTCGTCGGACATATAGTCGATCAATTCCAGCACGTCCTGCGGAAACTGCTCCGCGTCGGACTGCAAGTCGCGGCGCAGCGCGCGCGCCGTCGTCTGGTCGGAGCCGGGCGCGCGGCCCAGGCCCAGGTCGATGCGGCCCGGGTGCAGCGCTTCCAGCGTGCCGAACTGTTCCGCGATGACGAGCGGCGAGTGGTTCGGCAGCATCACGCCGCCCGCGCCCACGCGAATGGTCTTGGTGCCGGCCGCCACATGGGCGATGACGACGGCCGTGGCGGCGCTGGCGATGCCGGGCATGCCGTGGTGTTCGGCCAGCCAGTAGCGGTTGTAGCCCCAGCGTTCGCCGTGCTGCGCCAGGTCCAGCGTGTTCTTGAACGACTGGCTGGCGTTGCTGCCTTCGGCGATGGGCGCGAGGTCGAGTATGGAAAATGGAATCATGGTAGCGATATCGGGACGTGGTGGAAAATCACAATGGACGATTTGTCTATCCCCTGACGACAACAGGGTCGGCCTTGAAAGCGGCAGGGATGACAGGCTGTGCACATGATAATGCGAATCGGGAATTTGCGTACTGATCGGTAAAAAACTCGTCTCGACGGGAAACCGGTGTTGAGCAAATCTGGTAAATATTTGCAGACTGTGGAACTTTTGTTGCCAGTGCCAGTCTTAAGAATTCGTGTCTTAAGAATGCGAAACATCATGTATTGCAAGCAACTTGCCAAGCCCGACGGGCGCCAGCTGACCCTGTACAGCCGGCGTCCCATCGTCGTCGCCGGCGTTGCACCGAGTCCCTTCCCCGAGCCGCAGGAGGCCAATCCGCACTTGCGCTGGCATCCCTTGCGCGGCGAATGGGTGGCGTATGCGGCTTACCGCCAGGGCCGCCCCTTCCTGCCGCCGGCCCCGTACAACCCGCTGGCGCCCACGCGCGATCCCGCGCAGCCGACGGAATTGCCTGCCGGCGACTTCGATATCGCCGTCTTCGACAACCGCTTTCCCACCCTGGCGCCGCATGCCCATGATCCGCCCGACCTGACGGTCGCCACGGCGCCCGCCCGCGGCCATTGCGAAGTGGTGGTGTTCGCGCAGGATGCGGGCGCCTCGCTGGGCACGCTGGCGCCCGGCCACATCGCCTTGTTGCTGCAGGTGTGGGGGGAGCGCACGGCACAGCTGGCCAGCCGGCCAGGCATCGCGTACGTGCTGCCGTTCGAGAACCGCGGCGCGGAAGTGGGCGTGACCCTGCACCATCCGCATGGCCAGATCTACGCCTACCCCTTTGTGCCGCCCGTGCCGGCGCGCATGCTGGAGCAGGAACACGCATATTTCGCCAGCCATGGCCAGGCCCTGCTGGTGGACATGGCGCGGCGCGAAGCCGATGGCGGCGCGCGCCTGCTGTACCTGGGACCGGAGGCGATCGCCTTTGTGCCCGCCTGCGCCCGCTATCCGTATGAAGCGTGGGTGATGCCGCTGCGGCAGACGGACAGCTTCGCGGCCTTGTCGGCATTGCAGCGCGACGACCTGGCGCGCGCCCTCAAGACCGTGCTGCTGAAATACGACGGCTTGTGGCAGCGCGCCATGCCTTACCTGATGGCCTGGTACCAGGCGCCGCCGGACGGCCGCGCGCATCCGGAAACGCAGCTGCACGCACAGTTTTATCCGCCGTACCGCACGCGCGAACGGCTCAAATATCTGGCCGGCACCGAGCTGGCCGCCGGCATGTACGCCATGGATGCCCTGCCCGAGGAATCGGCGCGGCAGCTGCAGCAAGTGCGCGTGGCATGGGAAATGGCAGAGGAAATCGCATGAACTGGAATGTCGAACTGGAAATTGCGCACAAACTGGCGCAGATGCGTGGCTGGCTGGAACAGGAAAAGGCCGGCGCGTTGCGCCTGCGCGGCGTGGACTGGTTCGCCTGGGCCACGGCCGGCGCGTCGGGCAGCACCTGCCAGACGGCCGAGTGCGGCTGTGCCGAGGTGCTCGTCACGCGCGATGCGGCCTACATCCTGACCGATGCGGCCGAGGCGCAGCGGCTGCGCCAGGAAGAGGTGCGCGGCTGCTGGACCTGGCAAGTGACGCCGTGGATGCAACCCCGGCTGGCCGAATTGCGCGAGCATTTCGTGCAGCATGCGGCGCAGGGGCGGCCCGTGCTGTGCGACCGGCCCGGGCTGCACGAGCGCTGCCTGCCCGTCGCCCTGCGCGAGGAGCGCCTGCCCTTGCTGGCACCGGAACAGGCGCGCTACCGCGAAGTGGGGCGGCTGGCTTCCGCTGCCGCCAGCGAGGCGCTGCGCGCCGCGCGGCCCGATTGGAGCGAGCAGGAGCTGGCCGGCGCCTGCGCCCGCGCCCTGTGGTCGCGCGGCCTGCATGCCGTGTACGTGCTGGCGGCCGGCGCCGAGCGCTTCGAGCGCTACCGGCGCGCGCCGCCCGCCGCGTCGCCGCTGGGCGAACGGGCCGTGCTGGCGCTGTGCGCGCAAGGTTTCGGCCTGTGCGCCAGCCTGAGCCGCCAGCGCCGTTTCCGTCCCGCGCGCGACGGCATCGGCGAAGCCGACGCGGCCATCCTGGCGCTCGAAGCGGTGGCGCTCGATGCCTGCGTGGCGGGGCATGCGCTGAGCATGGTGTATCACGCGCTCGACAGCGCCTATGCCTATGCGGGCCAGCCCGATACGGTGCAGGAATTCCGGCAGGGCGGCATCGCCGGCTACCGCGCGCCCGAGGTGGCCGCCGGCGCGCATACGGAAATCGCCCTGAAGGACGGCATGGCCGTGGCCTTCCATCCCAGCCTGCCCGGCAGCATGGTGGAAGACACTTTCCTGCTCAGCGGCGGGCGCCTGCACAACCTGACTTGCGATCCCGACTGGCCGGCGGCAACGGTGCAGGGACGGCGGCGTCCGCTGACCCTGGAAGTGCAATGATCACCCCCGACGCGTATTTCGGCGCCGTCCCCGTGGTGGCGGCCTCGGCGCCCGGACGGGTCAACCTGCTGGGCGAGCATACGGACTACAACGATGGCTACATGCTGCCGTGCGCCACGCCGCAGCGCACGCGGGTGATGCTGGCGCTGGCCGCCGACGGGCACCACCAGTTCTATTCCGCCACCCTTGACGAACTCGTGCGTTTCGAGCGCCAGAGCGCCGCACCGCCCGGCTTTGGCCGCTACCTGGAAGGCTGCATACGCCTGCTCGAGGAGCGCGGCGTCGCGGTGCCGGCCGTGCGCGGCCATATCGATTCGGACGTGCCGCCGGGCGCCGGCCTGTCGAACAGCGCCGCGCTGGAGATCGCCATGCTGCGCGCGCTGCGCCAGTTGCTGGGACTGCAGATCGATGACGTGTCGCTGGCGCTGATGGGGCAGCAGGCGGAAATCCGCTACGCGCAGGTCAATTGCGGCGTGATGGACCAGATGGCATGCAGCCTGGCCGACGAACATCACATGCTGCTGCTCGACGCACGCACCCTGCGCCATGAACTGCTGGCGCTGCCCCATGACAGCGAGGTGCTGGTCATCGACAGCGGCGTGCCGCGCACTCTGGCCGGCAGCGCCTACAACGTGCGGCGCGCCGAGTGCGAACAGGCGGCGCGCCTGCTGGGCGTGGCGGCACTGCGCGACGTGCGCGAGCCGTCCGTGGTGGAAGGCTTGCCCGAGCCGTACCGCCGCCGCGCGCGCCACGTGGTCAGCGAAAACCTGCGCGTGCTGCAGGCTTGCGGCCAGCATGGTCCCGTGCGCTTCGGCCAGCTGATGGCGCAGTCGCACGCCAGCCTGCGCGACGATTACGAGGTATCGCTGCCGGTGCTCGATGCGCTGGTGGCGCTGCTGTCGGCGCAGTCGGCCGTGTACGGCGCGCGCCTGACGGGCGCCGGTTTTGGCGGCGCTTGCGTGGCCCTGTGCCGCAAGCAATGCGCGGCCAGCGCGGGGCGTACGGTGGTACAGCGCTTTAACGCTTTGGGACGCCACGCACGCATGCTGGTTCCGCTCGACTGAGCATGGTTTGATCCTGCTCATGCATCACCGCCCAAGTCCCATACGGCGGAACTTGCCCCATGCCGCATGCATCCAATTGGCATGCTCGATGACCATCTCTCCCCACCCCATACGAATGACGGCCTGGCCGGTACTGCCCTGCCTGGCGCGGGCGGCTTTGCCTATCCCCGCCCGCAGATGGTGCGCGAGAACTGGCAATCGCTGAACGGCGCCTGGCGTTTCACCTTCGACAATGAACGGCGCTACCGCCTGCCCGACGGCGGCATCGGCTGGACGCACGAGATCATCGTGCCGTTTCCGCCGGAATCGCAGGCCAGCGGCGTGGGCGACCGCGGTTTTCACCGCATATGCTGGTATCAGCGCGACTTCCTGCTGCAGCCGGGCGGACCCTGCGTGCTGCTGCATTTCGGCGCCGTCGACTACCATGCCAAGGTCTGGCTGAACGGTCACGTGGTGGCCGAGCATGAGGGAGGCCACACGCCGTTTGTCGCCAACATCAGCCATGCCCTGCTGGCCGACGGGCCGCAGGTGCTGACGGTGCGCGTCGAGGACGATCCGCACGACCTGGCCAAGCCGCGCGGCAAGCAGGACTGGCAACTGCTGCCCCATTCCATCTGGTATCCGCGCACCACGGGCATCTGGCAAAGCGTGTGGATCGAGCGCGTGGCCACCACTTATATCGGCAAGCTGCGCTGGACGCCCGTGTTCGAGGGCTATGAAATCGGCTGCGACGTGTTCGCCATGGGCGAGCTGCACGACGATCTCATCGTGGGCGTGCGCATCTGGCATGGCGACAATCTGCTGGCCGACGACCAGTACAAGCTGATCGAAAACGAAGCGAGCCGCAAGATCGCCCTGTCCGATCCCGGCATCGACGATTCGCGCAACGAACTGCTGTGGAGCCCGGAGCGGCCCATCCTGCTCGATGCCGAAGTCACGCTGCGGCATGGCGACGCCTTGCTCGACACGGTCAGGTCGTACACGGCGCTGCGCTCGGTGGCGATCAACCGCGACCGCTTCATGCTCAATGGCCGGCCGTATCCGCTGCGCCTGGTGCTGGACCAGGGTTACTGGCCCGACACCCTGCTGGCGGCGCCTTCCGATGCGGCCTTGCGGCACGACGTGGAACTGGCCAAGGCCATGGGTTTCAACGGCGTGCGCAAGCACCAGAAGATCGAGGACCCGCGCTACCTGTACTGGGCCGACCGCCTGGGCTTGCTGGTGTGGGAAGAAATGCCGTCCACTTACCGTTTTTCCGGCAAGGCCATCACGCGCATGGTGCGCGAATGGACGGACGTGATCGAACGCGACTACAGCCACCCGTGCATCCTCGTCTGGGTGCCGTTCAACGAATCGTGGGGCGTGCCCAACCTGACGGCCATCCAGGCCCACCGCAACGCCGTCGAGGCGCTGTACCACCTGACGCGCACGCTCGATCCCACGCGGCCCGTGATCGGCAACGACGGCTGGGAAGCGTCGGCCACCGACATCCTCGGCATCCACGATTACGACTGCGATCCGGAACGCCTGCAGGCGCGCTATGCGATCAGCGATTCGGCCCGCACCACCTTGTTCGACCAGCGCCGCCCGGGCGGGCGTATCCTCACGCTCGACGGTTTTCCGCACCGGGGCCAGCCCATCGTCCTCACGGAATTTGGCGGCATCGCCTTTGACCGGGAGCAGGGGGAAACCGATACCTGGGGCTATGCGCGCGTGGGGAACGAGGCGGCCTTCCTCGACCTGTACCGGCGCCTGATGACGGTCGTCAATACGGCGCAAATGTTCAGCGGCTTTTGCTACACGCAGTTCGCCGACACGTTCCAGGAAACCAATGGCCTGCTGACGGCGGACCGAACGCCGAAGGCCGCGCTGGAACTGCTCAGCGCGGCCACCCGCAATATCCGGCTCAATTGAACGCAAGCCGGGCCTGACAAGTTTCATCTGGTCCCTACATTAACAGGAGCAGGCATGGCCGATACCGATGGCGCGGCAGCGCCGTTTCTGACTTACTGGCAGGCGGGCTACGAGGGTGCCGACCACGTCACGCACGGCGGCCAGGCGCTGGACATGAACCGCGCCACGGGCCACCTGGACAGGGTGCGCGAAGACTACCTGCTGCTGCGCCAGTTCGGTATCCGCAGCGTGCGCGAAAGCATAGGCTGGCGCCTGGCCGAACGCGACGGCCGTTTCGATTTTTCCTGCATCGAGGAGCGCGCCGCCGTGGCGCGGGAACTGGGGCTGCAGGTCAACTGGACCTTCTGCCACTACGGCTGGCCGCCCGACGTCGACCTGTTCTCGCCGGACTTCGTGCCGCGCTTTGCCCGCTACTGCAGGGCGGCGGCGCAGTTTCTCGCGCCCTATGCGGGCAGCAAGCCCGTGTATTCGCCCGTCAACGAAATCTCGTTTACCAGCTGGGGTTTGTCGGTGCACATGTTCCAGTGCCTGAACATGCAGCGGCCGGACGCGGGTCATGAAGGCAAGCGGCAACTGGTGCGCGCCACCGTGGCCGGCTGCGACGCCATCCGCGCCGTCAGCCCGCATGCGCGTTTCCTGCAATGCGATCCCCTGATCCACGTGATCGCGCCGCCGGGACGGCCGGACTGGGTCGACCAGGCGGCCGCCTGGCGCGCTTCGCAGTTCGAGGCCTGGGACATGCTGTGCGGCCGCCGGGCGCCGGAATTGGGCGGCGCGCCGCGCTACCTGGACTTGATCGGCCTGAACTATTACCACAGCAACCAGTGGGAAAGCGGCAGCAACCTGCGCCTGTGGTGGCACCTGGGCGAGCCGCGCCGCATGCCCCTGTACCAGCTATTGCTGGAAGTGGGGCGGCGCTATGGGCGGCCGCTGCTGCTGGCGGAAACGAGCCACGTGGGCAGCGGGCGCGGCGCCTGGATACGCGACGTGGCCGCCGAGGCGGCACTGGCAGTCCAGCACGGCGCGGATCTGCGCGGCATCTGCATCTATCCCGTCATCGACCGCCCCGACTGGGACGATGCCAGCCACTGGCACCGCAGCGGCTTGTGGGATGTCAGCCTGGAAGAGGCGGGAGGGGAGCGGCTGCGGCGCATCCTCTCGCCGCCCTATGCGGCGGCGCTACGGCAGGCCCAGCGCCTGACCGAACACCTTTGTTCAACGTTTGCCCCGGCGGGGCAGAAAGGAACTGGCATGCGAACCATTATCGTCTTTTCACACCTGCGCTGGAATTTCGTGTATCAGCGGCCGCAACAGCTGCTGTCGCGGCTGGCGCAGTTCTACCGCGTGGTCTTCATCGAGGAACCTGTTTGGCACGACGGGCCGGGTACGCTGGAGCTGTCGACCCCGGCGCCGAACGTGACCGTGTGCCAGCCCCGCACGGCCGTGCGGGCGCCCGGTTTTCACGACGACCAGCTGGCCGTGCTGCAACCGCTGCTGGCCCAGATCACGCCCGCCGACGACCCCATCGTCTGGTTCTATACGCCGATGGCGCTGCCGCTGCTGCCGGCCCTGCACGCGGGCCTGGTGGTGTATGACTGCATGGATGAACTGGCCGCATTCAAAAATGCTCCGCGACAATTACTGCAGCGCGAAACGGCCCTGCTGGCGCGCGCCGAACTGGTGTTCGCGGGCGGCCCCAGCCTGTTCGAGGCGAAACGCACGCGCCATGCGAACGTCCATTGCTTCGCCAGCAGCGTCGATACCGTGCACTTCGAACAGGCGCTGGACCGCCACAACGGCCATCCCGCGCAAGCGGAGATCGGACGTCCCAGGCTGGGCTATTACGGCGTGATCGACGAGCGTTTCGAGCCTGCCCTGGTGGCGGCGCTGGCCGATGCCCATCCCGACTGGCAAATCGTGCTCGTCGGCCCCATCCTCAAGATCGACCCGGCCAGCCTGCCGCAGCGTCAAAATATCCATTACCTGGGCCAGCAGCCGTACCAGGCGCTGCCGCACTTCCTGGCCGGCTGGGACGTGTGCCTGCTGCCCTTCGCCCGGAACGAGGCGACCCGCTTCATCAGTCCTACCAAGGTGCTCGAATACATGGCGGCGCAGTTGCCCATCGTTAGCACCTCGATCACCGACGTGGCCGTGCCGTATGGCGGCATCGTGGCCATCGCCGACACGCCCGATGCCTTTGTTGCCGCCTGCGAGGCGGCGCTGGCTGCGACGCCGGAGCAGCGCGCGGCCATGGCCGCCGGCATGCGCGCCATCGTCGAGGGTACCTCCTGGGATGCCACGGTGGAACAGATGCGCCACTTGCTCGACACGACGCCGCCGGTGCAGGGGGCCCGCCAGGCGGCGCCCGCCGTCAGTACGGCACAGGCTGCCGCACCGGGCGCCGGCGTCAACCTCCTGCATCCGCCCGGTGCGCCGCAAGCCGTGGCCTGCGCCATCATCGGTGCGGGTCCGACGGGCTTGAGCGCCGCCTATCACCTGGGCGCCGATACCTTGTTGCTGGACAAAAATGCCACGGTGGGCGGCTGGTGCCGCTCCATCGTCGACCGCGGTTTTACTTTCGACCATGCGGGCCACATCATGTTTTCCAACGATGACTATGTGCTCGACATGTACCGCACCTTGCTGGGCACCAACCTGCACTGGCAAAACCGCGAAGCCTGGGTGTACAGCAAGCAGGTCTACACGCGCTATCCTTTCCAGGGCGCGCTGTACGGCTTGCCGCCAGCCGTCATCAAGGAATGCATCATGGGAGCCATCGAGGCGCGCTACGGCAAGGCGCCTGCCGTGTCGGGCCATGCGGCAGCGGGGGCCTGCGCCGTGGAAGACTGCTGCGCCGACGGCGGCACGGGGCTGGAACAGGCGCACGATGCCGTGGCGGCACCGCCCCAGGCGGGGCTCAATTTCGAGCAGTTCATCCATCAGGTATGGGGCAGCGGCATCGCCCGCCATTTCGCCATTCCCTACAACAAGAAATTATGGACTGTACCGCTGGCCGAGATGGAAACGTCGTGGCTGGGCGGGCGGGTACCGTTGCCGAACCTGGAAGACATCATCGAGGGCGCGCTCGAACCGGTGGCCAGGCCGATGGGTCCGAATGCCCGTTTCGGCTATCCCTTGCGCGGTGGTTTCCAGGCATTGATGTCGGGCTTCCTGCCGCATCTGCAAGGCCAGCTGGAGCTCAACGCCGAGGTGGTGCAGATCCTGCCGCGCCAGCATGTAATCGTGCTGGCCGACGGCCGCCGCTTCCGCTACCAGCACTTGCTGAGCACCATGCCCTTGCCGGAACTGGTGCGCCTGAGCGGCGAGCAGGCGCCGCAGCAGGTACGGGCGGCGGCGCACGCCTTGCGGCATATTTCCGTGCGCTGCGTCAACCTGGGCGTGGCACGTGAAAACATCAGCGAGAAACACTGGATTTACTACCCGGAAGAGACGATATTCCACCGCATTTTCCTGCAAGGTAACGCCAGCCCCCACTGCAATGCGCCGGGCGGCTTTGGCCTGACGTGCGAGATCAGTTATTCGCCCTGGAAACCGTTGCCGCTGGATGGGCAAGCCCTGATCGACCGTTGCATGGCCGATTGCATCGCCGTGGGCCTGCTGCGCGACGACGACCGGCTGCTGGCTGCCAACCAGGTGGACATGCCTTACGCCTATGTCGTGTACGACCACGCGCGGGCCGCCAATGTGGCGCTGGTGAAGGCCTGGCTGGCCACGCAGGATATCGTGCTGGCGGGGCGCTACAGCGAATGGGAATACTACAATTCCGACCATGCCTTCCTGGCCGGGAAAAAAGCGGCGGAACAGATCGCCGGGCTGGCGGCCAGCCGGCGCAAGGTGAGCATGGTGGAATAGGCGCTTGCGCCCGGGGGAGCCTGGAACGGCGCTCCCGGCGCAGGATGGATAGGCAAACAGGGAAAAGGCGCAAACAGGGAAAAGGCGCAAATGGGGAAAGGCAGGGAAAGGCGTAGACAAGAAAAGGCAATACACAACAGGCAACAGGCAACAGGCAACAGGCAACAGGCAACAGGCAACAGGCAACAGGCAAGGCAGATGAAATATCTGCCTTGCCTGTGTCAGCACGCTGGCGGCGCGGTGTCGCGCTGGCGTTCAGCGTCCGGGAACGCCAGTCCCGGATGCTATCGCGCATGGCGACGCGGTATGCCTAGTAGCGCTGCAGCAAGCCGTTGACCACCTTGACGTGATCGCCGATCTGGTAGCTGGGCTGGGAGTTTTGCATGAGGGTTTGTGTGCTGCCGTCGTCCAGGCGCAGGGTGACCCGGTACTGCGTATTGCCCGAGGTGCTGCCCGCTGTGCCGGAACTGCCGGATTGCATGTCGCCGCTGCGCTGATCCATTCCGCGCGGCACTGGCTCGATCGACTGTACCGTGGCAGAGGCGATGCTGACACCCGTCTGGCTGCCGTCCATGTTCATGGCGTTATTGGCCGTGGAGGTGCGCGTGTCGGCGCTGCCGGTGCCGGCATTGCTCATCGTGCTGCTGGTGCTGGTCCCGGTCCCGGTTCCGGTCGAAGTGCTGCCCGTCCCGGCCGTATTGCTGTAGCTTTCACCGCTGCGGCCATTCGTACTGCTCATGCCGGTGTTGTTCGGATTCGAATTGCAGGCGGCCAGCGTACACAGCAGGCCGGCCAGCGCCATGGTTTTTTTTGCTCTCATCTTGTTCTCCTCTTGGTCTGACAAAGTGGTAACCCGGTTTTCAGGGTGTGGCGGAGGTCAGCGTCAATGGCGCATGCCAGGCATGGCCGTAACTACTGCTAGTAAGAGAGCAGGGAAGGAAAGATGTTCGATCCTTGTTATTTCACATTGAGATACATCAAGCGCTTCAATTGTCGAGCTTGGTATAAAAGACATTCTTGTGCGAATGTGCACAGCGTCAGCGCTGTCCCGCTGTCCTTCCCGCTGCTTATCTCAGGAGAATAAATGGCTTCCGATTCCACTAGCGTCAAGCTGATCAATGAGTTGGTGATTGCGGTGTATGGTGCGCCGGGCACGGCGAACGATATGCGCGCCCGCCATGCGCTGACCCAGGCCCTGCATGCCTTGACGAGGTTGTCACGGTCCGAGCAGTTGATGGAAATGCGGCGCGATGCGGCGCGCGCGGCGGGAGCGCACAGCCGGCGCGAGATGCACGCGGCCTTGCGCCGCATCGCCGGCCGGGCCGCGGCCGGGCAAGGCCAGTTGCCCCTGGCGCTGAGCGCCGGCGACGGCGCGGCGCCCTGATCAGCCGCGCGCCTTCTTCAGCGCGGCGGCGGCCATGCCGGGCCAGAGGAAGTACAGCGGCAGCACCACGGCCGTGGCGGCCGTGATATCGACCACCCAGTCGCTGACGGCGCCATGGCGGTAAGGCAGGAAACTCTGGATAAATTCGTCCAGCGCGCCCATGGCTGCCACCATCAGCACCGACAGCAGCGCCCGGCGGGCCATGCCGCCGGCCGTGCCGCTGAACAGGATCAGGGCCAGCACGCCATAGCCGAACGAGTGCAGCACGCCGCCCGATGCATATTGGCCCACGTCCGCGCGCACGCCGGGGATGTCGCCGATCAAAATCACCAGCACATACAACAGCAGGGCTGTGCGGTAGCGCAGGCGTTCGTAGCGGTCGGCAAAACAAAGTTCGGACAAGGCTGCAGGCATGATGCGTCAGGATGGGTGGAAAGGCAGTCACAATATCATGTGCGTGGCGGGGCACCGTGTTTTTGCGCAAGAGCTTGCCGGACAGGAAAAAAAAAGGCCCGCGGGGGCGCGGGCCAAAAACCCAAATGAAAGGGTCAAGAGTTGAGAGTTGCTCGGTACTTACCCTGTCGCGCGCCTTGCCGGCGCCCGCCACGGTCATGAAAGGGGAGTGGTGTGCCATGGCGGCACACCTGTCTGTAGTCAGGCATATCGGTTGCCTGTACAGCAGATGAAGCAAGTATAGGGGGCGAAAATGACGGGCTGATGACACGCCGCAACATTTTTTTGCGGCAGACAGAATGAACGGGTAGATTGTGAGAAATGGCAAGAATGGCCATGTTGCAGCAGCAATAGCAAAAAAAAAGCCCGCTGGTGAAAGCGGGCTTAAAACTATTTTCTTGGAGGAGAATAGTGGAGACAGGTGCATTATGCTGCGTCGCACGATATGTGTCTAATGATCTTTTTAGATATGCATTATTCTTTTTTGATATAACTCGCCTGTTTCACTCTTTCACGGCCACCGTGTAGTTGAGCGCCATGCGTCCGCCATCGACGTAGATGGTCTGGCCCGTCATGTAGGTAGCGTCATCGCTGGCCAGGAAGGCGGCGATGCCGGCCACTTCTTCCGGCTCGCCGCAGCGGCCCAGCGGCGTGCGCGACAAAATCGTGTGGCGCGCCTGCGGGCTCGACAGCACTGCCTGCTTGGCCAGTTCCGTCAGGATGGTGCCCGGCCCGATGCCGTTCACGCGCACGCCGTGCGGCGCCAGGTTCAGGGCCATGACCTTGGTCAGCTGGTTGATGGCGCCTTTCGACACCACATATGGCACCTGGTTCGGGATCGCCAGCTCCGCATTCACGCTGGACATATTGATGATGCAGCCGCTGTTGCGCTTGACCATCTCGCGCGCCACGGCCTGGCCGCACAGGAACATCGATTTCAGGTTGATGCGCATGACCCGGTCGAAATCGTCTTCGCAGACGTCGAGGAAATCGGCCGCATGCGTGACGCCCGCATTGTTGACGAGGATATCGATGTGGCCGAACTGCGCCAAGGTTTCCTTCAGCATGGCGTCCACGTCCGCCTTCTGGCTGACGTCGGCGCAAAAGAAGCGTGCCTGCGGGCCGAGGGCGGCGGCCGCCTGCGCGCCTTCTTCCTTGATGTCGACCAGCATCACTTGCGCCCCTTCGGCGATCAGGCGGGTGGCGCAAGCCAGGCCGATGCCTTGCGTGGCGCCCGTGACGATGGCGGTTTTATTGACTAATTTCATGTGTGCTCCTCGGCGGGGTATGGGGGCCGCGCTGCCAGGAACACCAGCCCGCGCGGCAATGGGCAGATTTTAATCCCTGGGCATGAATCAGAGGAGGATGGGTTCGTTCGGCAACTGGTTGCCGCGCGTCCCATTGGCGGGGAAGTGGCTTTGCAGCAAGGTATTCAGCTGCTGCAAGGCATCGAGCGTGCTGTCGTGGTAATTGCCATCCTTGAACCCTTTGGTCATGGTGCGGCACACGGCTTGCCACTGTTCCGGCGTGACGCGCCGGCCCACGTTGCGGTCGGCCACGATATCGACCTGGTGTTCGGCCAGGTTGATATAGATCAGCACACCAACGTTGTCTTCCGTATCCCACACGCCGTACTGGGCGAACAGTTCGCGCGCCCGCTCGCGGTTGCTCACGCCCTGGTAAGCCATGCCCGGCGTCAGGGCCGCTTCGACGATCAGGCGCACTTCCGCCCGGTGCATCGTTTCACCGTCGGCAATCGCCGTTTCGATGGCTTTCAGGGTGCGCTCAGGAAAGGCCTGGCGCGCCGTCGCCGGCGTGCCCCGCAAATGTTTCAGGGCCCGTCCGCAGCGTTGTCCGAATGTCAGTTGTTTCGTCATTACCAATCTCCCGAGGCGCCGCCGCCGTCAAAACCGCCGCCGCCGCCACCGAAACCACCGCCGCCACCGCCACCGCCAAAACCACCGCCACCGCCGCCGAAGCCGCCACCGCGGTTGTTCAGCGCCTGGTTCAAGATGCTGCCCAGCACGACGCCCGTGGCGCCGCTGGACCAGTTGCTGCCGCGCTGCAGCCGGTTCGGCCCGCCACGCGAGCGGAACACGGTCACGAGCACAAGAAAGCCGAAGAACAGCAGCGGCAGCCAGAAGGTCAGGCCGCCCGCTTCCACGGTCGCCGGGGCCTGTTTTTGCGCCGGTGCGGGGAATTGCTCCTGGTTCAGCAAGGTAGCGATGGCGCCAATGCCGGCCACCAGGCCGCCGTAATAGTCGTTTTGCTTGAAATGGGGGGCGATCACGTCTTGCAGGATGCGTTTCGATTGCGCATCGGTCAGCACGCCCTGCACGCCACGGCCCGCCTCGATGCGCAGGCGGCGCAAGGACGATGGGTTGTCCTTCGCCACCATCAGCAGCACGCCGTCATCGACGCCCTTGCGGCCCAGCTTCCAGGCATCCGTCACGCGGATGCTGTATTGCTCGATGGCTTCCGGTTCCGTGCTCTTGACCAGCAGCACGGCGATCTGGCTGCCCGTCTTGGCTTCGTAGTCGGCCAGCACGCCTTCCAGCGCCGCTTTCTGCTTGTCATCGAGCATGCCGGCGTTGTCCGTCACGCGCGCCGCCAGCGGCGGCACAGGCTGCAAGCCCTGCGCGCTGGCGGGCAAGGCTGTCCACAGCAGCAGCGCCGTCGCCAGCGCCGCCAGATAAGACCAGGCTTTCATCTTATTTGCCGAAGTTGACGGTCGGCGCGGTCGAAATGGCTTTTTCGTTTTCCACCGTGAACGAAGGCTTGACCTTGTAGCCGAAGATCATCGCCGTCAGGTTGTTCGGGAAGCTGCGCGCATGCACGTTGTAATCTTGCACGGCGGCGATGTAACGCTGGCGCGCCACGGTGATGCGGTTTTCCGTGCCTTCCAGCTGCGACTGCAAGTCGCGGAAGCTGGTGTCGGCCTTCAAATCCGGGTATTTCTCGGACACCACCATCAGGCGCGACAGGGCCGACGACAGCTGGCCCTGCACCTGCTGGAACTTTTCAAAGGCGGCCGGGTCGTTCAGCACTTCGGGCGTGATCTGGAAACTGGTGGCGGCGGCGCGCGCCTTGGTCACCGCTTCCAGCGTTTCGCGCTCGTGCGTGGCATAGCCCTTGACGGTGTTGACCAGGTTGGGGATCAGGTCGGCGCGGCGCTGGTACTGGTTGACCACTTCGCCCCAGGCGGCCTTGGTGGCTTCGTCCTTGCTCTGGAAGTCGTTGTAGCCGCAGCCCGTCAGGATGCCGGCCAGGACGGTGACGCTCAGGGCCAGGCGCAGCCATTTGGTGAATTGATTGGTGATTTGCATGATGGGTTCCGTGCAGAGTAAAGGAGGTGGGGCAAATATACCTGAAACGGCCCGCCATGTCGGTTTAATAAGCGTCGGCCGCCGCCTCAGCCTGCCTTCCCTGGCCAGCGCCGCGTTACAATACGGGGTTTGCAACTGAATATAGAGAAGGTGTGCCGTGAATTTCATCAATAAATTATCCGCCGCATGGACGGCCAATAATTCCCTGCTGTGCGTGGGCCTGGACCCTGACCTGGCGAAACTGCCGGCGGACCTGCGCGACTTGCCCGATGGAATCACCACCTTTTGCACGCGCATCATCGATGCCACGGCCGACCTGGCTTGCGCCTTCAAGCCGCAGATCGCCTATTTTGCCGCGCTGGGCGCGGAAAAGCAGCTGGAAGACATCTGCCGCTACGTGCGCGAAAATTACCCGCACATCCCGCTGATCCTCGACGCGAAACGGGGCGACATCGGCGCGACAGCCACGCAATACGCGCGCGAAGCGTTCGAACGCTACGGTGCCGACGCCGTCACCGTGAACCCCTACATGGGCGAGGACTCGCTCGATCCCTACCTGGCGTGGAAAGACCGCGGCGTGATCATCCTGTGCCGCACCTCGAACCCGGGCGGCTCGGACCTGCAATTCCTCGATACGGACGGCGTGCCTCTGTACCAGCGCGTGGCGCGCCTGGTGGCCGAGAAATGGAACAAGAACGGCCAGTGCGCGCTCGTCGTCGGCGCCACGTTCCCTGAAGAACTGGCGCAAGTGCGCGCCATCGTGGGCGACATGCCGCTGCTGGTGCCCGGCATCGGCGCCCAGGGCGGCGACATCGCCGCCACCGTCGGCGCGGGCCAGACGGCGAACGGCATGGGCATGATGATCAGCTCCTCGCGCGCCATCATCTACGCCACGCCGCAGGACGGCGAAGACTGGGCCGACGCGGCGCGCCGCGTGGCGATCGAAACGCGCGATGCGATCAATCAACACCGCGCAGCGTAGGTCGGATTAGCGGCGACGCCGCGTATCCGACACCACCACGCTCGGGCCAACAATGTTGTCGGATTACGCTCTACGAGCTAATCCGACCTACGGCTGTATTGGTGGTTCAATGAGTAGGTCGGATTAGCGGCGTAGCCGCGTAATCCGACAATATCGGTAACGTCAACAATGTTGTCGGATTAGCGGGGCCTTGCCCCGCTAATCCGACCTACCCGGCTGGGCCGACGCGGCGCGCCGCGTGGCGATCGAAACGCGCGATGCGATCAATCAACACCGCGCAGCGTAGGTCGGATTAGCGGCGACGCCGCGTAATCCGGCACCACCACGCTCGGGCCAACAATGTTGTCGGATTACGCTCTACGAGCTAATCCGACCTACGGCTAATCCGACCTACCCGGCCTGGTCCTTCAGTCGCGCATGGGCGCCACCATCTCCGCGTAATCGTACAGCTCGCCCAGAATTTCTTCTCCCCGCTCATCGACCGATTCCGATAGCACGTCGATTTCCGTAAACAGCATCTCGATGGTGCGGGCGCCGCCGTCGCCGTCGAATAATCGGGCGGCGCGGTGCTGTTCCCAGCGCAGGCTTTCCGCCTCGCTCAGGGTTTGCGGGAAATTGCGGGCACGGTAGCGGAACAGCAATTCCTGCAGGCGCTCGTCGGCAAACGACGGGCGGGCCGTGGCCAGCTTGGCCGGCGTTTCGCGGCGCAAGGATTCGAGCAGGCGGCGGTCGTCGTTGCTGACGAAACCGTTGTACAAATCCTCATCCACGTCCAGGGCCGTATTGGCGCCCGGGCGCTGGAACACTTCGGCCCAGATGGCGTCCATGTTCGGTGACGCAGCGGCGAATTGTGCGTTGACCTTTGCCGCATCCACGTCGATGCCCCATTGCGCGGCCATGGCGGGCGACAAGGTCTTTAAATTGCCCACCAGCATGGGCGACTTGTTCAAATGGACGCTTTTCACGGGCAGGCGCGTCATCCCTTCGGGCATGGCTTCCTTGCGCGTGAACAAACGCGTGCGGATGGTGTCGGCGTCCAGCTCGAACAGTTCGCGCGGGTCGTAGGCGCAATCCCAGACGAGGATTTCATTTTTATTGCTCGGATGCGTGGCCAGCGGCCAGACGACGCCCAGGCAACCGCGTTCGGCGGGGAACATGCCCGACACGTGCAGGAAGGGCTGGCGCTCGCCGGCGGCCAGGTGCATGCCCATTTCGCTGGCGACCCTGTCCTTCTTGTGCAGGGCCAGGCAGAATTCGAACAGTTTCGGCTGCTTTTCGCGGATCAATCGTGCCAGGGCGATGGTGGCGCGCACGTCGGACAGCGCATCATGTGCCGCTTCGTGGGCCAGGCCATTGGCCTTGCTCAAGTGTTCCAGTTTGAAACTGGTCTGGCCATCGTCGCGCTTCGGCCATAGAATACCTTCCGGGCGCAGCGCGTGCGTCATGCGCACCACGTCGAGGATGTCCCAGCGGCCGCAATGGTTCTTCCATTCGCGCGCATACGGGTCGATCAGGTTGCGCCAGAACAGGAAGCGCGTGACTTCATCGTCGAAACGGATGGTGTTGTAGCCGACGCCGATGGTGCCCGGTTCCGAAAAGGCCGCTTCGATGGTGGCGGCGAACTGGTGTTCGGGCACGCCCAGCTGCAGACATTGCTGCGGCGTGATGCCCGTGATCAGGCACGATTGCGGGTCGGGCAGGAAATCATTTGCAGGCTGGCAATACAACATGATCGGTTCGCCGATCTCGTTGAGTTCGGCATCCGTGCGGATCGCGGCGAACTGGGCCGGGCGGTCGCGGCGCGGCTGGGCGCCAAAGGATTCGTAGTCGTGCCAAAGAAAGGTCTGGTTAGTCATTGATGGTCGTAACTTAATGTTGCTGAATGGGTTATCCGGGCCGCTAAAAACAAGCCGCCGCTTCAGTTTTCTGAAAACCTGCCGATACTACACGAGAGGATGGTCATCATCGCGTTTCCCGCATGGTGGCATACATTGTCCGTTCAAGGAGGTCTATCGTGTCAATTCCCATCGCCGCAGGCGGCAATTCCACCCCTTCCGTGACTTCCGTCAGTCCGGGCGTTGCCGGCAAGGACGATAAAGTCCAGCAAAAGGACGGCGTCAACGCTGAAATGAGCGTGAATGACCGCAGCAAGCTGCAATTGAACGCGTCCATCATGCAGGCGTCGTTGAACGTGTCCATCGGTTCCGAGAATGAACCGCTGGCGCTGCTGTACAAGACGGCCATCACCAACATCAATGAAGCGCTGAAAGGCCAGTACGGCGACGATGCGATCCAGAACGCGGCGTCGCAGGACAACAGCGCCGAAGCGACGGCGAGCCGCATCGTCTCGCTGTCGACGGGGTTTTTTGACGCGTTCAAGAAACAGAATCCCGGCATGGATGACGATACGGCCCTGACCAAGTTCATGGATACCATCAGCGGCGGCATGGAAAAAGGCTTCAAGGAAGCGCGCGACATCCTGGGCGGCTTGAAAGTGCTGAACGGCGATATCGCCGGCAATATCGACAAGACGTATGAGCTGGTGCAGAAGGGCTATGCGGATTTCATCGCTGCGCACAGCAGCAAGAAGGATGATGCGGCCAAGCCGGATGCTGCCAAGCCGGCCGACAGCAAGGCTGCCTGAGCTACAGCATGACCCGGTTGCGGCCGCCGGCCTTCGCGCGATACAAAGCCGCGTCGGCCGCCGCGATCAGCGCTTCGTCGTCCTGTTCGGCCGCCAGGCTGGCCACGCCGAAGGAACCCGTGATGTGCGGCAGCGCGCTGCGCATATCGGCGAAGATGACGGCTTGCTGCATGCGTTCGCACAAGCGTTCGGCGACCCGCAAGGCCACGTGTTCGCTGGTATCGGGCAAGATCACCATCATTTCCTCGCCACCATAGCGCACGGCAAAATCCGTGGGCCGCAGGGCCGCGCCCAGCACTTGCGCGGCAATGCGCAGCGCCTGGTCGCCCGCCTGGTGGCCGTGCGTGTCGTTGAAACGCTTGAAATGGTCGAGGTCTATCATCACCAGCGACATCGGCGAGCCGCTGGCGTGGGCCGTGACTATCATGGTCGGCAATAAATCGGTGAGCCAGGCGCGGTTGTACAAGCCAGTCAGGCTGTCGACCATCGACATCTGGCGGTAGAACTCGCCCAGTTTCTGCCGGCGGCGCAGCAAGGCGTTGGCGGCGCGGATGCGGAAAGACAGCAGCCGCAGCAGGTTGCGTGCCAGGCCGTTCGATTGTTCGATCAATTCCCAGACGACGGCCGCGTCGATCACCAGCAAGTCAGTTTCTTCCAGGGCGGAAATGGCGGCCAGGTTGCTCGCTTCATCGAGCACCGATTGTTCGCCCACGCTTTCGCCGGGCAAGACCTTGCTGACGGTGCCGTCATCCATGCCCGTGTGGATGTCGGCGGCCACGGCCAGCGAACCGCGCAGGACGATATACAGGCTGGTGCCCTGTGTGTCGGCAATGGCTTCGCCCGCTTCGAGGCGCATGACGGGGCAGGGCGCCAGCATGGCGGCCGTCTGGCTATCCGCCCCATCGCGAAATAGCTGTAAATCGCCGATGTTGCAGCCTGAAGCGCCGAAGTTGCCGATCTGTTCCACAATCACACTTTCAAAAAGCCGGCGCGCGCGAGCAGGGGGCCGGTAGCTTCATGATAGCGTAAAGCGGCCTTGGCTGTAACGGCAAAGGCTTGCTTGGTGTCACTTTCTGTGGGAAATACGACAATTATTTCATTGCCGTGTTAATAAGTTGAAATGCTTGCTGTTCTACTATGGATGTTGTCGCGCAGGAAGGTGGCTCCAGATGTGCAAAGGCAGCCTTGAACGGCTGCCTCAGTCTCTGGAAATCCTGCAGGAGGGGAGTTACTCGGCGGTTTCTTCCGCTTCGGCCGTATCGATCACGGCATTCTTGCCGGTGGCGTGGCGCTTGCTGTCTTGCAGGCGGCCCAGGGCGCTATCGAGGGCGCGTTTCAGTTTGTCGGTGGCGCCGGCAACGGATTGATGCACGGTGGCGTTCTGTTCGGTCACGGCAATCGGTTGATAGCCAGCAACGCGTGCTTCCATGACGCAGCGGATATCGTCGGCGCCGCCTTTCGGGCCATTCGTGTCGCTGATATGGACTTCGATGCGGGTCAGGTTGTCGCGGAAGCGGCTCAGTGCGCTTTCAAGTACGGATTGCACATGTTCGTTCAGTCCAGCGGTGTTGGCGATGGTGCTGTCGGTATGAATATTGATTTGCATATGCTTACTCCTGTCAATTCAAAAAAAACCCATCTCAGGCGTGCTGCGGCCTGGTTGCTGCCTCATGCACATGACGTCTGTGCATGGAACTTATCTTACTCCTCTTTCCAGTATTTCAAGAGGGTGCGCACGATTAAGATGAGCTTAACCCTACACCCAGGTCAAGTTTCCTCACGGAATTTTTTCAAGCTGGCGCCAGCTTTATCCATTGATGAGGCCGGCCGCGATATTGATCGACAGCCCCAGTACGACCAGGTTGAAGAAAAAGCTCAGCACGGATTGTCCCAGCACGATCTGCCGCATCAGCCGCGTCTGTACTGAAACGTCCGACGTTTGCACGGCCACGGCGATGGTGAAGGCGAAATACAGAAAATCCCAGTAATCGGGGTTTTGCTCGTCGTCGGGAAACTTCAGGGGGCGTACTGCGGGGTCGGCCTGGTAATACAGGTGGGCATAGTGGAAGCAGAACAGGGTGCCGACGAGGAACCAGGAACCGACCAGTGTCAGGATCGTCAAGCCGTAATGCAGCGCGCGCTCGTCGGGCGCCATGTCTTTCATCGAAGACAGTTGCGAGACGATGGCCACCAGGCTCATCACGGATGCGACGGACAGGGCCGACAGCACCGTGGTGGCCCGCTCATCCTGGCGCGCCGCCATCACCTTGACCTTGTGATGGTTGGCGCGCATCATCATCCAGGCCATCGTCGCCAGGTAGAACCAGACGGCGACATTCCACGCCGTCAGCAAACGCGTCATCTGTTGCCAGGAAGAGGGCAACAGCAGGCCGACCGCCACGCCGATGGCCGTGGCCATGCTCAGGTGGGGGCGGCTGCGGATGAAGCCGTGCAAGGGAAGCGTGATTTTCATGGTGCAAGTTCGTCAGTGGCAATAGCGCATCTTAGCCTTTAGTTTGCGGTCGCGGTGGGCGTCCTGGCGGCCGCTTCCTTTTCGTGGTGGGGGAAGCGGTCCATGCGCGACAGCACGGGGAACAGCACGGCCCACACGCCCGTCACGGCCAGGGTGGCGGCGCCCCCGAAGAGCACGGCGCGCACCAGGCCGAACCAGCCGGCCGTCAAGCCCGATTCGAATTCGCCCAGCTCGTTCGAGGCGCCGATGAAGACGGCGTTGACGGCGCTGACACGGCCGCGGATTTCGTCCGGCGTCTCAAACTGCACCAGCAGGTGGCGGATGTAGACGCTGACCATGTCGCCGGCGCCCATCAGGAACAGCGCCGCCAGGGCCAGCGGGAAATAGCTGGTGCTGCCCAGCACCAGGGTGCCCAGGCCGAAGACGGCCACACCGCCGAACATCCAGGCGCCCACCCGGCGCGTGATGGGAAAGAGGGCCAGTGCGATCGAGCACAGGGCGGCGCCGGCGCCGGGCGCCGTGCGCAGCAAGCCCAGTCCGCTGGGGCCGATATGCAGCACGTCGTGCGCGAGCGCCGGCAGCAGGGCCGTGGCGCCGCCGAACAGCACGGCGAACAGGTCGAGCGAAATGGCGCCCAGCACGATGGGTTTCGACCAGACGAAGCGCAAGCCTTCGAGCAAGGTATGCCAGCTGACGGGCTCGCGCTTGACCACTTGCGGCGCCGGCGTGGTGGCGCGCATCAGCAGCACGGACAGCACCAGCAAGGCCGACGAGATCAGATACACGACCTTGGGGCCGAAGTAATACAGCAGGCCGCCCAAGGTCGGTCCCAGGATGATGGCCACGTGCGAGCTCGACGAACTGAGTGCGAGGGCGCGGCTGAAGTGTTGCGTGGGCACCATGTTGACCAGCACGGCTTGCGTGGCCGGCATCATGAAGGCGCGCGCGCTGCCGAACAGCACCAGCACGGCGAACACGGGCCAGACGATGGAAATATTGCTTAACGTAAACGCCAGCAGGGCCAGCGCGCAGGCGAGCTGCGCCGTCAGGCACCAGGCGATGATGTTGCGGCGGTTGTAGCGGTCGGCCACGTGGCCGGCCGGCAAAATCAAGACGAGGAAGGGGGCGAACTGCGCCAGGCCGATCAGGCCCAGGTCGAACAGGCTGCCCGTGATCTGGTATACCTGCCAGCCGATGGCCACGCTTTGCATCTGCACGGCCACCGTGCCCAGCACGCGGGCGGACAGGTAACAGGCGAAGTTGCGGTGACGCAGGATACTGAAGCCGTTGCCGGCGGAAGCGAGAGACATGACATTTCCAGGAAACAGCGGGATGGGGCGGGTGACGGCAGCGGATGCCGCGCCAGCAGCACCCCGCTGTCTGGATGCTTACTTGGCCAGGTCGGCTTCCGTGGTGAACGCGTCGGCGTAGAACTCGTCGGCTGGCAACCGGCACAATTGCACGAAATCGCGGTGGGCCGCATCGACCATCACGGGCGCGCCGCAGGCATACACCTGATACGCGGACATGTCGGGCAAGTCGGCGATGACGGCCTGGTGCACGAAGCCCGTGCGGCCGCGCCATTCGTCTTCCGGCAAGGCTTCCGAGACGACGGGCACATAGGTGAACTGCGGCAAGTCGGCGGCCCACTGGCGGCACAGCGCGTCCATGTACAGGTCTTGCGGACGGCGGCCGCCCCAGTACAGGGTGATCGGGCGCGGGGATTGCTCGCTGATCATGTGCTCGACGATGGCTTTCAGCGGGGCAAAGCCCGTGCCCGAGGCCAGCAGCACGACGGGCTTGTCGGAGTCTTCGCGCAGGAAGAAGGTGCCCATCGGGCCTTCGAAGCGCAGGATGTCGCGCTCCTTCATCGTGCCGAACACCTGGTCGGTGAACAGGCCGCCCGGCAGGTGGCGGATGTGCAGGGTCACGGGACCGCCTTCGGCGGGCGCGCTGGCCATGCTGTAGCTGCGGCGTTTGTTGTCACGCAACATGATTTCGATATACTGTCCGGCGCGGTAGTTGAGGCGCTCGCTGGCCGGCAACTGCAGGGTCAGCACGACGACGTCGGGGGCGACCTTCTCGATGGTGGTCACGCGCGACGGCATTTTCTTGATCGGGTAGTCGCTGCTGCCCGCCACTTCGCGCGCTTCGATGACGAGGTCGGCGTCCGTGGTGGCGCAGCAGAACAGGGAAAAGCCGGCCGCTTCCTCTTCCGGCGTCAGGGCGCGCTGCTGGTGCGCCTTGTGCTGGACGGTGCCGGCAAGCACTTTGCCCTTGCACGAGCCGCAGGCGCCATTTTTACAGCCATACGGCAAGCCCACGCCGGCGCGTATCGCCGCCGCCAGCACGGTTTCGTCCGCTTCGCAGCTGAACTGGTGGCCGCTGGGCTGAACAGTAACTTGAAAAGTCATACAATCCTTGAGATGAAAAATATGTTAATGCACTCTTTGCGCAAGCCGGTGGGCCTGCCGCGCCTGCTGATCCTCGGTTGCGGCGACGTCGGCATGCGGCTGCTGCCCCTGCTGCGCGCGCGTTTTCGCGTCTTTGCCGTCACCAGCCAGCCGGCCCGCTGCGCGCAGCTGCGCGCGGCCGGCGCCGTGCCCATCGTGGCCAATCTCGACGACCGCGCCAGCCTGAAACGGCTGGCGGGACTGGCGCCGTACGTGGTGCACCTGGCGCCGCCCCTGTCGTCGGGCTTGCTGGACCGGCGCACGCGCAATCTGGCCGCCATTTTACCCGAGCATGCCCGCATGGTGTATGTGAGTACCAGCGGCGTGTATGGCGATTGCGGCGGCGCCTGGGTCGATGAAACGCGGCCTGTGGCGCCTGCCAATGCGCGGGCGAAGCGGCGCGTCGACGCCGAACAGGTCTTGCGTGGCTGGGGCGCGCGCCGCGGCGCCACGGTGGCCATCCTGCGCGTGCCGGGCATTTATGCGGATGACCGCCTGCCTTTGAAACGCTTGCGCGAAGGCACGCCGGCCCTGGCCGCGGATGACGACGTGTACACCAACCATATCCATGCCGATGACCTGGCGCGCATCATCGAACGGACCTTGTGGCGCGGCAAGTCGGGACGCGTGTATCACGCCAGCGATGACAGTGAACTCAAAATGGCCGAGTATTTCGATGCCGTGGCCGATACGTTTGGGCTGCCGCGCCCGCCGCGCCTGCCCCGTGCCGAGCTGCGGCAAGTGGTCACGCCGATGCTGCTGTCGTTCATGTCCGAATCGCGCCGCCTGCACAATACGCGCATCAAGCGCGAGCTGGGCGTGCGCCTGCGCTACGCGCGCGTGGCCGATGCCTTGCAGGCGCTGGCAGCCGGCGCGGGCCGCATCGGGTAAAATGGCCGGTTATCTGCGCACTTTGCTGGGCCGGCGCGCAGCGCGCCGTTCCCGCGTTGCGCCACTCACTTAAGGAAGACAGCATGAGCACCCTCACTTACGAAGCATACCTGGACGAGGTCACCACCGTCCTGACGGAATTGTACGACCTCGATGACGATGCCGCCATCAAGCTGGTCGTGGCGGCGCAGGACGCCGAATTTTTTGTCCCGCACGATGCGCATGAGGAAATGCGTACCGTGGAGCAAGCCAAGAAAGATGCGGTCGCCCTGTTCGAGCGCAAGCAGAACCGTCAGCAAACGCAGGAAAAACAACAACAGCGCGTGCGCCAGCAAAAGAAATAAAAATGGTGTGCTGTGCCTCTGGCCGCCAGGTCGCGGGGCAGCACGGGCTGCGGCGCAACGCCGGGACCGTGCCATTTGATGCAGCGCAAACGTGTCATGGCGCGCTGGCGATATGGTGAGCAATGTCGTCACGCGTCCGGGCTCTTGTGGCGGGCTCGGCATCTACAATTAGCGCGACGCTGTTTTCCGTCAGCAGGAGCGAGCCATGCGAGCTACGAGTCACCCCAGCAAGGAGCAGGTCCGCGCGTATATGCGCCGGCGCGAACGTGCGCTGCAGCCGCCGCCGCCGCCCGATGAAATTCGCCGGCAACTGGCCTGGTGCCGCATCGACGATTTTTCATGCAACTGCCTTTTGGCCACCCCGGCCGGCGTGGTCGCGCAAGGCTGGCATTTATCGACGGAAATCGCTCGCCTGGGCGCCCTCATGGCGATTGCCTGGCTCATGCGCAGCGGCGTTCCTCATTGTAAAAATTGATGACTTGCAGCAAATTTTTCCGATTTGGGTTATCCTCTAGCACATTCCAAGTGCGTCAATTCTCTTCAATTATCACAATTTTGCTTTAAGTTACGCAAAAATCAACAATAGCGTGTATTATATTGTTTGTGGCGTAAAAGCCGCATAAGTGATGGCGCTTTTTAGTGTGTTTACCCTGAATTATAGCGAAAGAGGCATTCGGCTTCTTTTTGCTCTAATACAACAAGTACGGATTTTTGATCATGTCTCTCAAACAAATTACTTCTTTGCCTACCTACAACCCGAATCGCGTCCTCGATGCGATCATCGACAAGCTGCAACTGAAAAACGATGCCGCCTTGTCGCGAGCTCTGGAAGTGGCGCCACCTGTTATCAGCAAGATTCGTCACAACACCTTGCCGATCGGCGCCACGATCCTCATCCGCATGCATGAAATCAGCGATTTCAGCATTCGTGAACTGCGCGAGTTGATGGCTGCCTAAGAGCGCCTGACAGACGGCAAACTGAGAGGTGCCGTCTGGGTAAGTCAGGCTTGCCGCGTGCGGCAGCCACATCTGTTTTCCGCCGTTCTATTGCGGGTCGCGGTTCAGTACCGGACGATCGACATAGAAGCGCCCCATTTCCAGGCCAGTCGAAGACGATTTGACCACCGCTGCGGCCAGAGAGGCAGGCGCGCTGGAAAACGCGGTGCTGGCCGCGCCCGTCGCGCGGCCCGAATACGCCGTCGCCTGCACGGCCGCACTGGAAAACGCCGTCTGCACGGCCCGGCCCGAGTAAGCGGTGGCCTGTACCGCGGCACTGGAAAATGCTGTTTGTACCGCGCGTCCCGAATACGCTGCCTGTACCGCACGTCCCGAATACGCCGCCTGTACGGCGCGCCCCGAATACGCCGTTTCTGCGCGGATATAATCTTCTCCGAACGTCTGCTCATACAACTGCTTCATGCGCTCGCCCACGCGATGGTGCGCCGCTTCGTCGTCTTCGCCGCGCAAGCCGATGTACGGAAAGTGATGGAGGAAGTAACCGAACACCTGCTCGCAGTCCGCCGCATATTTCAGGGTGTCGAGGATGTGGTAGTGCCAGAAAGTATCGACATCCATCAGTGGCGCCGTTTCTTCCTCCGGAAACTGTTTCATCAGGATCAGGAAGCGGCGGTATTCAAATTCCACGGCATTTGCCTTTTCCAGGCTCCATCCTTCGCCTGACTCCCGGTGCATCAGCTTGACCTTGATCGCGTCCAAATTCAAATCGGCAATTGCTTTGAAACTGTCGTTCGTATCCATGAATGTCCTTTTGTAAAGAGCGTTGTGGGAAATACGGTGAAACAAGGGAAGGCGGCGGGTGTGTACTCCTGGCAAGTAGTCGAGGAATGCCTGCCCATGGCGGGCGGGCGCTGAGTTGTTCAACATCAATATTGCATCTAATTACGAAATATGCAAGCTGAGCTTGCTTCATGCGGGCGGGCGCCGATCAACTGCTGGCCCGGCTTTCTTCCTGGTAGGGAAACGCGGTGGCGTCCGCGCCCAGCGGTACGCTGACGTGTACGCTCATGCCGGCGCCGGGGCTGCTTTCGATGTAGAAAGTGCCGCCCAGCAACTTGATGCGTTCCTCGATGCCCACCAGGCCAAACGAGCCCAGCTTGTTGCGCCCGTCGATGGCCGCGCCCACGCCGTTGTCGCTGATGCTCATCGATACCGTATCGCGGCACTTCTCCAGCTTGACCTGCACGCGGCTGGCATTCGCATGCTGGGAAATATTGCTGAGCGACTCTTGCAGGATACGGAACAGGGCCGTCGCGCACTGGTCGCTGAGGCAAATGTCGCCATGGCTTTCATGCACTTCGCAGGCGATGCCCGTGCGCTGGCGAAATTGCGCCACCTGCCATTCGACGGCCGCATTCACGCCCAGGTCCAGCACGGTAGGGCGCAAGTCGTTGATGATCTGTCGCACGCTCTTGATGGTGGCGTCGATCTGCTCCAGGGTCGAGCGGGCGCGCGCGTTCAGGCGCGGGTGGCGGCGCTGCGTGCGCGAGGCCAGCATGTCCGCATCGATGCGCAGCACCAGCAGGTTTTGTCCCAGGTCGTCGTGGATTTCGCGCGCGATGCGCTTGCGCTCTTCTTCCTTGATCTGGTCGGCGTGGGCCGCCAGCCGGCGCAGTTTCTGGTGCGACAGCTGCAGGCGGATCTGGCTGGCGCGCAATTCCTCCGTCATGCCCGTCGCCATCTGGATGGCGCGCCGGCGCGACGACGCCAGCGTGTGGAACAGCATGTACAGCAGCATGGCGCTGGCAAAGCCGATCAGCAGGGCCAGCCATGGCAAGAAGGCGTCGAAGCGCGTATACAGGTCGCTCTTGCGCACGCTGAACAGCGCTTGCCAGACGCGGCCATTGTGTTCGATCAGCATCGTGCTGCTCAGGTAGCGGCCCGAACTGCCGGGCAGCCACCACGGCGCATGCATGCCCGCCGTCGTGCTGTCGAAGATGGGACGCATGTCGTGCGGCAAGTTCAGTGCTTCGCGCGCCTGGGGGCCGATATCGAACAGGGTCAGGCGCACGTTACGCACCGGCATGTCGGCCAGCGCGCTGCGCATCATTGTCACCAGGTCGTAGCCGATGCCGACGGAACCCTGGTAAGCGGCGCGCCGCTGCTCCACCGTATCGACCGGCATGCCGTAGCGGTACACGGGCAGGCGCATGGCCATGCCTGTCAATTGGGGCCGGCCTTCCATCGGCACGGGCACGCCGGAATTGCTGACCTGCCCGGAATCGCGCGACTGCGCCAGCATTTCCGCGATCAGTGGGCGCGCGGCGATGTCATTGCCATACTTTTCCGGGGCGCTGGCAATCGGCTCGATGTACACCAGTACGGAATAACGGGCGCGCGGGGCGGGTGGATGGATGGCAAACGCCGGATAGCCGTCGCGCCCGGGCGGATAGTCGCGCTGCATGGCCGCTTCGAAGGCGCTGCGCTGCGCGTCGTCGAGTTCCTGGCTGTAATTGAGATTCATCACGCCCGGGTAGTTCTGTTGCAGGGCAATGTTTGCCACATAGCGGTGGAATTGCTCCCGGCTCACGTGTTCGTTGGCGTGGAACAGGCTGGCCGTGCCGCGCAGCAGGTTGGCATACGACTTGACGCGCGATTCGATGTTTTTCCGCGTATTGCGGGCCAGATTGTCGAACAGCTCGCTGGCGTCGTTTTCGATCGACAGCGAGGCAGCCATGTAGAACAGCAAGCCCACCACCATCGACATCACGAAGCCGAGCAGCCAGAGCGGTCTTTTTTCAGCAGATAAGGGGTGTTCGCTGGCAGTAGAAGACATCGCCATCCGCATCAGGAAGAGGAATCGGGGGCCGCCTGGGCGACTGTGTTATACAAGCGCTATTGAAATTGCAAATTGCTCAATAGCTGCCTAATATACAAAATTATCGTGAATGTAGTCAACAGGCAATATTCTGGGGTGACATATGTTCTTGAAACGAAAAAAAACCGCCGCAGCGGTTTTTTTGTGGGTCGTCCGGCGCCTTATTTTGCGGGCTGCCAGCTGTCTTTCAGGGTGACGATGCGGTTGAAGACGGGCTTGCCAGGCTGGCTGTCGACCCGGTCGGCCGCGAAGTAGCCGTGGCGCTCGAACTGGAAGCGCTGTTCCGGCTGGGCCAGTTCCGCGCCCGGTTCCAGCCACGCCTGCACCACTTCCTTGGCCAGCGGGTTCAGGGCCAGCTTGAAGTCCTTGCCGCCCGCGTCCGGCTGCGGGTCCGTAAACAGGCGGTCGTACAGGCGTACTTCGGCGGGAATCGCCGTCGGCGCGCTGACCCAGTGCATATTGCCCTTGACCTTGTAGTTGGCGCTGCCTTCCGTGCCAGACTTGCTGTCCGGGAAATAGTTGCAATGCACGGCGATGACCTTGCCTTCGGCATCCTTGTCAAAGCCCGTGCACTCGATCACATAGCCGTAGCGCAGGCGAACCTTGCTGCCCGGCTTGTCGTCGATGGGCGGATACAGGCGGAAATAGCCCTTGTTCGGCACTTCCATGAAGTCGTCTTCCTCGATCCACAGCTCGCGCGAGATGGGGAAGGTGCGCAAGCCCCGTTCCGGGAAGTGCGGGTGCACGGGCGCCGTGCACTCGACGCTCTCGTTTTCGGGGAAGTTGTCAATAATCAACTTCAGCGGACGCAGCACGGCCACCGTGCGCGGCGCCTTCGGGTCCAGGTCTTCGCGCAAACAGCCTTCGAGCACGCTATAGTCGATCCAGCCGTCCGATTTCGTCACGCCCGTGCGTTCGCACATCAATTGAATCGCTTCCGGCGTGTAGCCGCGGCGGCGCATGCCCACCAGGGTCGGCATGCGGGGGTCGTCCCAGCCGTCGACGATGTGTTCTTCCACCAGCTGGCGCAGCTTGCGCTTGCTGGTGACGATGTAGGTCAGGTTCAGGCGCGAGAATTCGAACTGGCGCGGCACGGGTTGCTGGAAGAAGCCGCCGGCGGCCAGGGTTTCCAGCAGCCAGTCGTAGAACGGGCGGTGGTCCTGGAATTCCAGCGTGCAGATCGAATGCGTGATGTTTTCCAGCGCGTCCGAGATCGGGTGCGTGTAGTCGTACATCGGATAGATGCACCAGGCGTCGCCCGTGCGGTGGTGATGCGCGTGGCGGATGCGGTAGATGGCCGGGTCGCGCAAGTTCATGTTCGGCGAACTCATGGCATCTTCGCTCATCTTCGCGCGCAGGATGTGCTCGCCATCCTTGAACTGGCCCGCCTTCATGGCGCGGAACAGGGCCAGCGATTCGTCGCGCGGACGGTCGCGGAACGGCGAATTCTTGCCGGCCTGGCCGAAATTGCCGCGGTTGGCGGCCATGTCTTCGGCGCTCTGGCTGTCCACGTAGGCAAAGCCGGCCGTGATCAGGTACTCGGCCATCGCGTACAGCTGGTCGAAATAATCGCTCGCGTAGTGCAGGTGGCTCTGGCCATCGGCAGTCTTCGGCTCCCAGTCAAAGCCCAGCCATTTCACGCTGTCCATGATGGTGTCGACGTATTCCTGCTCTTCCTTGGCCGGATTGGTGTCGTCGAAGCGCAAGTTGCACTGGCCGGCGTAATCGCGCGCCAGGCCGAAGTTGACGCAGATCGACTTGGCGTGGCCCACGTGCAGGTAGCCGTTCGGCTCCGGCGGGAAACGCGTGATCACCTGGGGCAGGCCGGGACGCACGTGCGCGCCGGCAGCCAGGTCGGCTTCGATGATGTTACGCAAGAAATTGGGCGCCAGCGCTGGCGCGGCGGTATTCGGTTTATCGTTGCTCATTGATCAATGCGGAAGAGTGACAGTAAAAAGCATTTTACCGTACCGCAAGCGCTTTATAAGCACGTATTTGGCCCCATATCCCAGCATGCAAGCGACGCGGGCGCCGTTCTATAGGATAATTCGCCTTTAATTAGCAAACAAAACGTGACCCCGGAGCCATTTATGGAAAATTTGTATAACGTCCTCGGTGTCGCGCCCAATGCCAGCGACGATGAAATCAAGAAGGTTTACCGTTCGCTGGCCATGCGCTTCCACCCCGACCGCAACCAGGCCCCCGGCGCCGAGGCGCGCTTCAAGAGCGTCACCAAGGCGTATGAAATCCTGGCCGACCCGGCCAAGCGCGCCGAATACGACCAGAGCGTGAACCACCGCATCATCATCGATCCGGAAGCGGAAGCCTATGCCCTGTGGTGCGGCGTGTTCCGCCTTCACGGCACCGTCCTTCCTACGGACTGAGGGCGTCTCACATAACCTACTGCGCGTCGTGATTTGCGGCCTGCGATGCTCACCGTACTAAAGTACGGTTGCGCTTCTTAGGCCAACGGGGGCGCCGAGCCTCACTGCCGCTCGCTACGGTTGTGTGAGACGCGGTACAGTCCGGATGATTTTAAAAACAACAACAACGGCGCTTTTAATGTAACAGCGCCGCGCATCACATTGGAAAGCACAGCATGAGAAGAGTACACCCTGAATTCGCGTACCAGTCGCGCGAGCTGGAAGGCCAGATCGACGGCATCCTTGGCGACCCGCCGAACCGCAAGAACTACAAAAGCATGGTCGACGCGCTGGTGAGCGAGTACGCGAGCGGCGGCGGCATCGAAGACGTGAACATGCTGGCCTTCGCGCTGGTCGATCACATCACCTTCAGCGACCCGAAGGGCTTGCTGGCCGAAAGCGAAGACTACGAGTTCGGCGACCCGTCCCGCGTGTTTTCCATGGCCGCGTGCGCCGCGCCGGAAGCGGCGAAGATGTACGCCGCCATCGAAGAGAGCTTCCCCGACCTGGCGCGCCAGGCCATCATCACGGCTTTCCTGCACAAGAACCCGCGCCTGTGGGACGACGACGACCAGTCGCTCGACCAGCTGGCCGCCAATGACGACGGCGACGACGAGATTGATGAAGACGAAGCCACCGACGATTTCGCCCAGATGTTTGACCAGGATGGAGATGACCATGGCCGATAATGAACAAAAAAGTAACCTGCCCGCGCTGACGAAGCAGGTCACGGAATTGGTGCTGTCCGGTTCGCTGGGCCACGCCGAGCAGGCGTTTGCGGACGCGGCCGACCAGTACGGCGACCTGGCCGTGGTGGAAGTGCTGAGCGCCATCCCGCCGCAAGTGACGGCCCTGCACCTGGCCGGCTTCGACGGCGGCAAGATGTCGCTGGCCACCTTGCTGGTGCCGCCCAAGGCCTGGGCCGACAGCCTGGCCTTCATCGCCGCCACCTGGAGCGATGACCAGATCGAGGATGATCCGGAACGCATCGCCGAAGCGCTGTTCGCGCACATCCACGGCGTGGTGTTTTCCACCGACGACGCCGAGCGCCGCCGCGAGCTGCTGCTGGAAGCATCCGCCACCGACTGGGGCGCCACGGCGTTCGCCATTTTGTTCTCGATGGCGCCGAAGGAAATCCTCGAAGTGGCGGGAGAGATCGTCATCAAGGGACCGTACGTGACGGGCGTGACGTCGTCCGACAACGATATCGTGCCGCTGGCCATCGAACTGGCGCAAGCGAATGAAGACGGCTGGGATCGCTCGCTGTTCGAACTGTTCCCCGACTTCCGCCACAGCGCCGACCTGGCCGACGCGGAATACTCGGACGACCCGGATGAAGAACCGACCATGTTGCAGCGCAGTACCAAGGAATTGCTGTACCGTCTGCGCAAGCAAGTGCCGAGCACGCGCAGCGCGCCGCGTTCCAGCACGCGCCGCAGCCTGGGCACGGGCATCTTCTCGTAATGAAAGCAGGGAATCACTAATGCTGCCAGCAATTGTTGTAGAGAATCTTCCGCGCCTCGTGCGCGCCATCAAGCTGTTGCCGGGCGACCCGCGCGAAGACGCGGCGCTGAACCTGGCCGACGAATTGACGGGCATCACGGCCATGGTGGCCGAGAAGTTCACGAATGAGCGCACGGCCGACGGCATCCAGAAGGCGCTGTACCTGACTGTGGGCGGCGTGTCGCTGGGCCTGGAGCAGGCCGTCACGCATGAGGGCGACCAGGCCGCCCTCGACTTTCTTGTCGAGCACGGCGCCGAGCACGCGTTTCAGGTCGGCTTTCGCCTGATCAAGGACCTGTCGCAGCTGCCGGAAGACGCCCTCGTCGGCGAATACGACCAGGACCCCGTCTACCTGCAGCGCCGTTTGCGCGAGCTGTTCATCGATATTTGCCAGGCCGACCCGAACCAGAACTGGGCCGGCTATGAAAAGTATGCGTTGCAGTTGCAACAGCGCAAGGAAGTGCAAGCCGTCGTGCGCCTGGCCGGCTGGCTGCGCCGTCACCACGACAACGGCCCCGTCAGCGACAGCGATTTGAATGCCGAGGGCGTCATCGCCCTGGCCATCATCTTCGCCATCGAAGGCGGCGGGCGCATCGTGGCGCGCACGGGGCAAAAGGAGTTTGAACGTTTCGTGCGTTCCGTGCGCAAGAACAAGCCCGACTTCGAGGAAGGCTGGGCCGCCCTGGTGGCCAAGGTGCCCGTGCAGCACCATCCGGTGTTGCTCGACCGCATCGCGTCCTACCGCCGCAGCTGCACCGTCGTGCAGAAAATCCTCACGCGGGCCAGCATGAAGAGCCTGTTCGAGGACCTGGAGAATTACGCGGGTTCCGAGCTGGATGCGGATTATTCGTGACCGCTGGTGTCGGATGACGCGGCGGCTTCGCCACCGCTAATCCGACCTTGTATTATTCCCCTCATGCCGTTCGTGGTATTGCGAACGGTATCGACCGCTGTCAAAATCTTGATAGGCATATCAAGACCGGGTAACTGGATGCCGTATCCGCCCTTAGGCCCCGAGCCAGCTCCGTAGATCTCGCACCAGTTACCCATCCTCCATGTCAAGATCGGACAGTATCTTTGGCACCGGCATGCCGGTTAGCCCGCATTTGCAAGGTAGATCGCAAGAGGACCACAGCATGTTTAATTTAGGAATCGACGTTGCCAAGGCCAAGCTCGACTGCGCGCTGCGCCTGCCCAACGGCAAGCATCGTAACAAGGTTGTCGAGAACAACCACCAAGGATTCACCGCGCTCCACGCATGGCTGCTGAAGCATGCTGCCGGCAGCCCCAGGGTGTGCATGGAAGCGACGGGCACGTATTGGGAAGGGGTTGCCGAATATCTCGCTGGACTTGGCATGGTGGTCAGTGTCATCAATCCAGCCCAGATCAAGGCCTTCAGCGCTTCACGCCTGGTGCGCACCAAGACCGACAAGGTCGACGCACAGCTGATCGCCGACTTCGCCCATGAACGCCAGCCAGAGCCCTGGCAGGCGCCATCGCCGGCCGAGCAATCGCTGCGCGCGCTGGTGCTGCGCCTCGATGCCTTGCAAGCGATGCGCCAGCAGGAAAGCAACCGGCTTGAAGTGGCGCGCGCGGCGGTACGCCAGGGTATCGAGGATCATATTGCCTGGCTCGACGCCGAGATCAAGGCGCTGATCCTGGCGATCCGCCGTCATATCGATGACGACCCGGATTTACGCGGCAAGCGCGAATTGCTCGATAGCATCCCTGGCCTGGGCGAGCGCACGATTCCCGTGCTGCTGTCCTACTACGCCAATCCTGAGCGCTTCGACAGCGCCAAGCAGGCGGTGGCGTTTGCGGGCCTCGATCCGCGCCAGCACGAGTCAGGTTCCAGCGTGCGTGGCAAGCCACGCATGTCGAAGGTCGGCCACAGTTTCCTGCGCAAGGCACTGTACATGCCGGCCATGGTGGCAGTGCATAAGACGCCTTGGGGCAAGCGCTTCGGTCAGCGTCTGCGTGACGCCGGCAAAGCGCCCAAGCTGATCATCGGCGCCATGATGCGCAAGCTGGTGCACGTGGCATTCGGCGTGCTCAGGTCGGGAAAAATATTTGATCCGGCCTTGCACGCCGCTTGACGGGGATAACAGTATCTACGCCGGCGCGCGTCCTGTAGTCCAGTAGGTCGGCTTAGCTACGGCACAGCCGCAGCGTAAGCCGACACGCCGGCCTACGCTCCCCCTTCCATGGCCGCTTCCTCGGCCAGCTTGACGAATGCCGCCACCAGCGGCGACGTCTCTTCTTCCCGTTGTGCAAGTAACAAGCTGGTCGTCGCCTGCGGGTCGGCGATGGGGCGGTAGCACACGCCATCCATGCGGATGCGGTCGAACGAGGCGGGCAGCACGGAAATGCCGCAGCCGGCCGCCACCAGGCCGATGATGGTCGATGCTTCGCCCGCTTCCTGCGTGACCTGGGGCACGAAGCCTGCGGCCTTGCACAGTCGAAAAATCTGCGGATAAATCCCCGTGCCCGCATCCCTGGGATACATGACAAAGCCTTCGCCCGCCATGTCGGCAATCGCGATGCTGTCCTTGGCCGCCAGCGCGTGGGCGACGGGCAGCACGAGGAACAGCGGGTCTTGCCGCAATTCGGTCAGGCGGATGTCGTCCGGGTACGTCGTTTCCGGCGGGCGCACGAAACCCAGGTCCATCGTCCTGCCCGAGATCGCTTCCAGTTGATGCAATGTCGCCATTTCATGCAGGGTCAAGGTGACGTGCGGGAATTGCTGGCGGTAGCGGTTGATGACGGTCGCGAAGTAGGGTGTGAACGGCGTGGAAAAGGTAAAACCGATGCGCAATTCGCCCGCTTCGCCCCGCTGTGCCCGGCGCGCCGTGACGGCCGCCTGTTCCGACAGGGCCAGGATGCGCCGCGCATCGTCGAGAAACAGCGCGCCTGCCTGCGTCAGCCGCACGGAGCGCTTGTTGCGCTCGAACAACTGCGCACCGAGTTCCGCCTCCAGCGCCTGGATTTGCTGGCTCAGCGGCGGTTGGCCGATGTGCAGGCGCTCGGCCGCGCGTGTGAAGTGCAGCTCTTCGGCAACGGCGACAAAGTAACGGAGGTGGCGCAGTTCCATATAAGTAATATTTTAAAAGTATGAGTTGGGCCTTGAATATATATTGGACGATATGATTTGGCAATCCTAAGATGAAGACTCGCTTCCTTTCCGAAACACGGCCATGTCTGATTCATCGCTTGCCTTTGCCCCCGCCACCTCGTCTGCCATCCCGGTTTCTCCCGCCGCACCCGCGCCCCGCACGGCCATCGCCAAGGGCTCGATCGAATTCAAGCGCAGCAACCGCGCCCTGTTCTTCGGCGGCTTTTCCACCTTCAGCCTGCTGTATTGCATACAACCACTGTTCCCGCTGCTGTCGCAGCAGTTTCATCTGACGCCCGCGCAAAGCAGCTGGTCGTTGTCCGTGTCGAGCGGCTTGCTGGCCATCTCCTTGGTGCTGCTCAGTGCCGTGTCGGACCGGGTCGGGCGCAAGCCGCTGATGGTGGCATCGATGTTTTCCGCCGCGATATTGACGATCTTGTCCGCCTTCGCCCAGGATTATGCGCAACTGCTGGCCATCCGCGCCGCGCTGGGCATTGCCTTGGGCGGCATGCCGGCCGTGGCCATGGCTTACCTGGGCGAGGAAATCGAGGGGCCGTCGCTGGGACTGTCGATGGGCTTGTATATTGCAGGCAGTGCGTTTGGCGGCATGTCGGGACGCCTTATCGCTTCCATGCTCAGCGATTTCCTGTCGTGGCGCTGGGCCCTGGGCGTGCTGGGCGTGGCCGGCGTGCTGGCGGCGGCGGAATTCTGGCGCAGCCTGCCCGCGTCGAAAAATTTCGAGCCCAGTACCAAAGGCTGGAATGCGCTGCCGCACGCGATCAAGCAACATTTTTCCGACCAGGGCTTGCCATGGCTGTTCTGCCTGGCTTTCGTGCTGATGGGCTGTTTCGTCAGCCTGTATAACTACATCGGCTACCGCCTGCTGGCCGCGCCATTTGGCTTGCGCCAGAGCACCGTCGGTTTGCTGGCCTTTCTGTACCTGATCGGCATCTTCAGTTCCGTGTGGGCGGGCCGCCTGGTGGACCGGCTGGGGCGCCGGGGTGTGCTGTGGATCATGCTGTCGGTGATGCTGTCCGGCATAGTATTGACCCTGTTCGATTCGCTGCCGCTGATCGTCATCGGCATGGCACTGGCTACCTTCGGCTTCTTTGCCTCGCATTCGATCGCCAGCAGCTGGGTCAGCCGCCGCGCCCGCGCGCCGCAGGCGCTGGCCTCGGCCTTCTATCTGCTGTTCTATTATTTGGGGTCAAGCCTGATCGGTTCGGCCTCGGGCATGATGTGGGGCTTCGACGGCTGGACGGGCGTCATCATCATGCTGGGCGTATGCCTGGGCGGCGGCGTGCTGATCGCCTTGCGCCTGCGCCATCTGCAGCCGCTGGGCGCGCGCGAAGCGGTGGGCTGAGCCCGGCTATTTGGGGCAGTTGCCGATCATCGTTTCCCCCTGCTTGCCCGCGCGCGTGGTCACGCACAAGGTGCCCAGCGCGCTGGTGATTTTATACGTGCGGCTGCCCCTGGCCTCATTCGCGCCCACTTCCTCGATTTTCGATGCCTCGTACCATTTCGGCGGCACGGCTGCGTAGGCTTCGGCAAAGCCTTGCTGCATGCGCTTGAAGGCGGTGTCGTCCAGTTTCTGTTCTCCCCGCTTCGGGAATTCCTTGCGTAAATCCTTGTCGATCTTGCCCACGTCGCGCTTGGCTTGCGCCAGGATATCGGCGGCGCTGGGCGCTGGCGGCGCCGTGATCGCTTCCGCCATTGCCGGTGCTGGCGCCGGCTCGGCGGCGGGCGGGGGCAGGGGGCGGCTGACGGGTGCCGGTATGGTTCGGCGCGGCACATGTTCAGCGGCCGGTTTTGCGCTGCGCAAGGCTATCGGCTTGGGCGGCGCAGGGGGCGTGTGGCGCAGCCAGGCGATGGCCGGGCCCTGCGGCAAGTGCTCGTCAACGGCAAGGCGGGGGCGCGACTGCAGGATCACATAGGCCAGCCCCGCGTGCAGCAGGACGATCAGCAGCAGGCCGGGAGCGCGGCGGGGCAGGGGTGGCAGCGAGGTCATGGAGGGCATGGTGGTTCAGGTACGCCAATGTATCTGAAGGATTTGATAATTATCTAGAATGTCACAAGCGCTTACAAAAAAGTGCACCATGGAAATTTCAACGCCATGGCGCGTGGCGGGGAACCTTGGGCCGGCCTGACGATCCAACTCTCGATACCATGGGAGGACAGATCATGATGCAGGTAAAGGAAGTGGCACGGCGCTTTGGCGCCATCGAACACGCGATCGGCCAGGCGGCCCAGTTGTGCGGCAAGCAGCAGGGCATGCCGATGGACTTGAAGGATTGCATCAATCAGCTGGACCAGCAAAAGAGCGCCGTGCGGCAAGCCATCGACACGCAGGACGATGCGCGCATCCGCCAAGCCGTCGACCAGATGGAATCGCTGGGCGACCGCGCCAAACGGGCGTGCGGCACGGCGACCAGCGTGACGCCGGAAATGAAGAGCGCCGTGCTCAAGGTCCACGATGAACTATCGGACCTGAAGCATCAGCTCCACTAGAACCTGGCTCCTGCGCGCTACATCTGCCGGAACAGATGGGCATATAAAGGGCTGACACGCAGTTGCGCCGGATGCTGGCGTAGGGTCAGCGACAGCTTGCCCGCCTCGTCGCGCACGGCCGTGGCGATGGCGCTGGCATTGACGATGGTGCCCCGGTGGATTTGCCAGAATTGTTGCGGGTCCAGCTGGGGCAAAAGTTCCTTCAGGCTCGTGCGTATCAGCGCTTCGCTGTCCTGGCACACGACGTTGATGTATTTGTCCAGCGCCTCGAAATACACGACGTCGGCCAGCGCGATCATGCGCACGCTGTTGCCTACGGCCGCCCGTATCATTTGCAGGCGCGGCGCGGGCGGCACCATGGCCTGCAACTGGGCCAGCAGTCGGGCCAGGTTGTCGTCGCTGGGGGCCGCTGTGACGGTTGCCACCACCGGCGCCGCCGCAGTGGCTGCCGCCGCTGCCGCCGCTGGCGTTGCTCTCCCGCTGGCGCCGGCGCTGTCGCGCAGGCGTTGCTGCAAGCGTTCCACCGTCTTGGCCAGGCGCGCATCGTTGACGGGTTTTAAGACGTAATCGGCGGCCGCGTGCTCGAAGGCGGCCAGCGCATATTCGTCGTAGGCGGTAACAAACACGATGTGAGGGAACGCGATGCCGTCCGGCCACTGTTCGGCCAGCTCTTCGGCCGCTTCCAGGCCCGTCTTGCCCGGCATCTTGATGTCGAGAAATAGAATGTCGGGCTGCAGCGCCAGGCCTTGCTGCAAGGCTTCCACGCCATTGGCGCAGGTGGCAACGATGTCGAGTTCCGGCCATAGCCGGCGCAGGGCATGCGCGAGGGCGGCGGCGAGTATGGGTTCGTCTTCGGCGATCAGGGCGCGCGGGGTGGAACTGGTCATGGCGTGGGGCTCGTGGTGGTGGAGTGTATCGGTAAGTGAAGGCGGGCGATGACGCCTGCCGGTGTGTTGGGGGCCAGCGACAGGCTGGCGGCTTCGCCATGCATGCCGTGCAGGCGTTCGCGGATATTCGCCACCCCCAGCTGCGTGCCCTTGGTCTGGCCCGGATGGTCGAGGCCCAGGCCATCGTCGCTGACGGTCAGCACCAGCGCGCCGCCGTCCGTGGACGCCTGCACGTGGATATGGCCGCCTTCGATCTTCGGTTCCAGGCCGTGCTGGATGGCATTTTCCACCAGCGGCTGCAGCAGCATGGGCGGCACCTTGATATCGCGCAAGGCCTCGGGCAAGTCCAGCGCATAGCTCAGGCGCGCACCCATGCGTATCGACATCAGTCCCAGGTAGGCTTGCATCAGGGAAAACTCCTGCGCGAGGGTGGTGGACCCGGCGCGCGAGGAACTCAAGGTGGCGCGCAGGTACTGGATCAGCTGGTCGAGCAGCAGCTGGGCGCGGTCCGGATCAAAGCTGATCAGGCCCTGCAGGTTGGCCAAGGTGTTGAACAGCATGTGCGGCTCGATCTGCGCCTGCAGCAGTTGCAGCTGCGCCTGCATGGCTTGGCGCGCCACGGATTCGGCGCGGGCCTTTTCCTCGGCGGCCACCATTTGCAGCCGGGCAATCTTTTCGCGGCTGGAGAAAAACAGCACGGCGCCGCCCGTGGCCAGCAGGGTGAACACGAGCGTGCCCATCATTTGCGTGGGCAACAGCTTGTCGAAGCCGCCCACGTCCACGCCCGTCAGCCAGCCGAACAGAACCAGGCCCAGCATTTGCGCCACGGGCACGGATAGCAGGATGATGAGCATGAAGGGCAGGAGTCTGGGCCGCTGGTCCGCACCCCATAAAGTCAGGCGCATGCCGTCGATCAGCAGGAAGGCGATCGTGCCGATGCACATCGAGGCGATCAGGTTTTGTCCGAAATGGCTGCCCGGATTGAGGATGAAGGTAATGACCAGCGCGCAGATCGCGTTCAGCACCAGCGCATAGCGAGAGTCGAGCAGCATGCGGTAGTAGGGAAAGCGGCGTCTGGCGGGGGCGTGGGCGGAAGGGGCGTCGGAGTTCATGGAAGTGTCTGCTGGTAGCGATGGGGCATTGTGTGCCAGCGCAGGCCAGGGCGCAACAGGGCTGCGACGAAACGGTGCCGGCGCGTCGCCATTCGCAGCATCGCGCCGCCAAACGGAGCCGCTTTACTTTTCACGATGGGCGCGGGATAGTATGGCAAGACAGTCTTTGCTATAAAGGAATCCTCATGTGGCCCTATCCACGCACCCTGGCGCACCGTGGCGGCGGCACCCTGGCGCCTGAAAACACCCTGGCCGCCCTGCGCTGCGGCCTGGCCTACGGCTACCGCGCCGTGGAATTCGACGTCATGCTGGCGTCCGACGGCGTGCCCGTCGTCGTGCACGACCCCGAGCTGGGCCGCACGGTGGCCGGCAGCGGCCACGTCAACGATTACACGGCCGCACAGCTGGGAACGATGGAGGCGGGCGCCTGGTTCGGCCCGCATTTTGCGGGCGAGGGCGTGCCCACGTTCGAGGCCGTGGCGGCGTATTGCAAGGCGCAGCACATCTGGATGAATATCGAGATCAAGCCGGCGCCCGGCTTCGACGTGCCGACGGGCGAGACGGTGGCGCGGGCCACGCGCGATTATTTTGCAAAGGAAATTTCTGAAGGAGAGTTATTGCCCTTGCTCTCGTCGTTCAGCATCGCCGCTCTGGAAGCGGCGCGCCAGGCGGCCCCGGAACTGGCGCGCGGCTGGCTGGTCGAACAGATACCGGAAGATTGGGCGCGCACGGCGAAGGAACTGGACGTGGTGGCGCTCCATTGCGACCACCAGCAGCTGACGCCGGAACTGGCGCGAGAGGTCAAGGAGGCGGGATACGGACTGTTTTGCTACACCGTCAACACGCCGGAACGGGCCAGTGAACTGCTGGCCTGGGGCGTGGATGGTTTTTGCACGGACAGGATCGATATTATTCCATCCATGGCGTAGGTCGGATTAACGGGGCAAAGCCCCGCGTAATCCGACAACATTGTTGACGTTATTGGTGTTGTCGGCTTACGCGCTTGCGCGCTAAGCCGACCTACGTTTCAAGCAGCTTAGAAAGTCACGCGCATGCCGACGGTGACATTGCGCCCCGTCAAAGGCGCCGCATTCTTGATGAACGAGGTGTGGCTGTACGCCAGCTCATTCGTCAGGTTGTTCGCTTTGATGTAGAACTGGGCCGGCGTGGTGCCGATGCGCGTGTCGTAGTTGGCGGACAGGTTCAGCATGTTGTAGCCCGGGGTTGCCGTTTCGAACGCGGCCACCTTGTCTTGCTTGCCCACGCGGTAGAACTCGGCCACGCCGCTCCACGCCTGCCAGTTGGCGTCGACCTTCACGCCAAAACGCTGGGCCGGGATGCGCGGCAAGTTGCCACCATCGTTGGCCAGCTTGGCCCGCACGTAGTCGCCGAACACGCTGGCGCCGAACATGGGGTTCAGTTGCTGGCGCACTTGCCCTTCCACGCCCGTGAACGTGGCGTCGCGCTGGGCGTACTGGATCAGCTGGAAGCCTTCATGGCTGTCCAGCGTGCTGCCGAAGATGTAGTTGTCGACCTTGTTGCGGTAGGCGCTGGCCGAGAAGGTCGTGGCGCCCGCATATTTGCGCAAGGTCAAGTCGATATTGTTCGACGTTTCCTTGCCCAGGTTTTGATTGCCCAGTTCATACGTGGCCGTGGCCATGTGCACGCCGTGCGCATACAGTTCCTCGGCGCTGGGCAGGCGGTGGGTGCGCGAAATGGTCGAACCGAGCGAATACTGGGGCGCGAATTTCCACACGGCGCCCAGCGAGACCGACGTGCCCTTGGCGCTGCGGTCTTGCAGGGTGGCGCTATCGACCGCGATGTCTTGCCACTCGTGGCGCAAGCCCGCTTCGAAGCGCCATTGGTCGAGCTTGTATTCTTCCACCAGGAAGGCCGCGTGTTTCTTCGTGACCGTCGGCGCCACGTAGGCTTCCTCGCCCAGGGCAGAGAAATCGCGCTTCGACGTTTGCAGGCCGACCACGCCGCGCCAGCCGAAGACGGGATGGTGTTCCATTTCCAGGCGCGCGTCGTGGCCCTTGTTTTTAAATGTGGTGGCGATTTCCGTGCCTTCGATTTCATCGTGCTTGTAATCGGTGAACGACGCGCGCAGGCGCAGCTTGGCGAAGCCGGGCACGGGGTCGCGCAATTCGCCGCGCACATCCCAGCGCTCGCTCTTCAGTTTCACGTAGGGCACGGCGCCATTTTCGTGGTCGTGGTCATGCTCGTCTTCGTCGCCATGGTCGTGGCCCTCGTGGCCGCCGCAGTGCAAGTGCGTGCCATGCGGGTGGCAGCTCTCGAATTCATGGTTGTGGCCAGGCAAGCCGTATTCCGCATGCTGGCTGGTGAAGGCCAGGCCCAGGAAGCCGCGTTCACCCACCCACGACACGCCCACGCTGCCCGTGTCCGTCTTGTTGTAGCTGCCGGCCACTTTGGAGCCGCCTTCCCAGCCGCTACCGACCTTGTATTCCTTCGCATCGCGCTTGACGCCTTCCGCGTGGAAGGCGATGTTGCCGGAGCCGCCAGTCACTTCAAAGGCGCCCGCCTTGTCGCGCGCTGCCGAGTTGGCGCGTACTTCCGCGCTGCCTTCGAAGCCCTTGGCCGGCACGCGGGTGGGGATTTTCTTGTCGATCACATTGACGACGCCGCCGACGGCACCGCCGCCGTAGGCCAGCGCGGACGGGCCGCGCAAGACTTCAATCTGTTCCGACAGCATCGGTTCGGCCGCGACGGCATGGTCGGGGCTGATGGTCGACGCATCCTGCACTTCGGCGCCATCGGACAGGATCTTCACACGGGGACCATCCATGCCGCGGATGATGGGGCGGCTGGCGCCGGCGCCGAAATGGCTGGACGTGATGCCGGGCTGGCCGGCCAGGGTTTCGCCCAGGGTCGCCTCGCGGGCGCGCACCAGTTCCTCGCCTTCCAGTACGGTCACGGGCGTGCTCATGTCGTCGCTGCCCAGGGCCAGTGCGCTGGCCGAAACGGTGACGGCAGGCAAGGTGGTGGCCTGTTGCGCCAGGGCGCTGGCGGGGGCGGCAAAGGCCAGCATGATGGCCAGCGCGAGGGGAGTGGGTTGGTGAGGACGGACGGACATGGGCAAGAATTCCTTTATCAGCTATCGGTGTTGGCAGGGTTGGGGCAGCGCATGAACAGGAAATAGCCTGCCCTAAGATGATAATGATAACCCATTATCATTAATGCGTGGCAGTTTTTCCGGGCAGTAGATACAGGCGGATGGTGTATTCTGTCGGCTATGGAACGCACAACACGTCAAAAAACCGCTATTCAAGCCGCCATCGAGTCGGCCCAGCGCCCCCTGTCGGCGCAGGAAATCCTCGAACAGGCCAGCTTGCAGGTGACGCAGCTGGGCATCGCCACCGTTTACCGCAACTTGAAGTCCTTGGTGCTGGAGGAAAAGGTGCACGTGGTGACCTTGCCGGGCGAAAACCCGCGCTACGAGTCGAACACGGCCGCCAATCACCACCACCACCATTTCCAGTGCACCACGTGCCAGCGCGTATTCGACGTGCATGACTGTCCGGGCGACTTGAAGCGCATGGCGCCGCAAGGCTTTGTCGTCGAGCGCCACGAACTGACCCTGTACGGCCGCTGCGCCGATTGCAATGCGGCCGCCGGCGTCAGTGCGGTCGCCGCCGGTGCCGCCCCGCACGCCTGCGCCAGCGGCCACGACCCGGCCTGAGCGGGCAGGCTGTCGATGTTGGCACGTGCGCAACAATGCCCGTGCCCGCCGTCAATGCAGCACCCCATATCACGTATAATCTTCCCTTTAAAGCTGCCGCCACTCTTTGCCAAAAAAACATGAAATCAACTGAAATCCGCGACAAGTTCCTCAAATTTTTCGAGTCCAAGGGCCATTCCATCGTCCGTTCCAGCTCCCTGGTGCCAGGCAACGATCCGACCTTGCTGTTGACGAACAGCGGCATGGTGCAGTTCAAGGATGTGTTTACGGGCACGGACAGCCGTCCGTACACGCGCGCCACCTCCGTGCAGCGCTGCGTGCGCGCCGGCGGCAAGCACAACGATCTGGAAAACGTCGGCTATACGGCGCGCCACCATACGTTCTTTGAAATGCTGGGCAATTTCAGCTTCGGCGACTATTTCAAGTGCGACGCGATCCAGTACGCATGGGAACTGCTGACCAAAGTGTACGGCTTGCCGGCTGACAAGCTGACCGTCACCGTCTACATCGAAGATGACGAAGCGTACGATATCTGGGCCAAGGAAATCGGCGTGCCCGTCGAGCGCATCATCCGCATCGGCGACAACAAGGGTTCGCGCTACGCTTCGGACAATTTCTGGCAGATGGCTGACACGGGCCCATGCGGTCCATGCACGGAAATCTTTTACGACCACGGCGCCGACATTCCTGGCGGCCCGCCGGGCTCGCCTGACGAAGATGGCGACCGCTTCATTGAAATCTGGAACCTCGTGTTCATGCAGTTCAACCGCGACGAAGCGGGCGTCATGCACAAGCTGCCCAAGCCGTGCGTAGACACGGGCATGGGCATGGAGCGCCTGGCCGCCGTGCTGCAGCACGTGCATTCGAACTATGAAATCGACCTGTTCCAGCACCTGATCAAGGCTGCCGCGCGCGAAACGGGCGCCACCGACCTGGAAAACAAGTCGCTGCGCGTGATCGCCGACCACATCCGCGCCGCCGCCTTCATGATCGTCGACGGCATCATCCCGGGCAGCGAAGGCCGCGCGTATGTTCTGCGCCGCATCATCCGCCGCGCCTTGCGCCATGGCCACAAGCTGGGCCAGACGAAACCGTTCTTCTACAAGCTGGTGGCCGATCTGGCCATCGAGATGGGCGGCGCCTATCCCGAGCTGGAAGAAGCGAAAGAAAACGTCGCCAACATGCTCAAGGCCGAGGAAGAGCGTTTCGGCGAAACCCTGGAAACGGGCATGAAAGTGCTGGAAGCGCAGCTGGCCAAGGATGCCACCGGCATCGACGGCGCCACCGCTTTTACTTTGTACGAAACCTACGGCTTCCCGCCGGACCTGACGGCCGACATCTGCCGCGAACGCAATATCACGTTCGACCAGGTGGGCTACGATGCGGCCCTGAAGGAAAGCCAGGAGCTGTCGCGCAAGGGCGGCAAGACGCACAAGGACAGCAAGGTCGAGTACACGGGCGAGAAAAACAAATTCGTCGGCTACGACCAGTTGACGTTCAGCAGCAAGGTCGTCGCGCTGTACGCGGCCGGCACGCAGGTAGCTGAACTGAAGGCGGGCCAGGACGGCATCGTCGTGCTCGACACCACGCCGTTCTACGCGGAATCGGGCGGCCAGGTGGGCGACCAGGGCGTGATCGCCTCGGGCGCCGGCAGCTTTGCCGTCAACGACACCCTGAAAATCCAGGCCGACGTGTTCGGCCACCACGGCGTGCTGGAGTCGGGCGTGCTGAAGGTGGGCGATGCCGTCTCGGCCGAAGTCGACACGGCCAAGCGCGCGCGCACCATCCGCAACCACTCGGCCACGCACCTGATGCACAAGGCCTTGCGCGAAGTGCTGGGCAGCCACGTGGCGCAAAAGGGTTCGCTGGTCGACCCGGATAAGACCCGTTTCGACTTCAGCCATAATGCGCCGATGACGGCCGAGCAAATCGCCGCCGTGGAAACGATCGTCAACAAAGAGATCCTGGAAAACCGCGCCACGCAAGCCCATTTGATGTCGTTTGACGACGCCGTCAAGCATGGCGCGATGGCTCTGTTCGGCGAGAAATACGGCGACGAAGTGCGCGTGCTCGACATCGGCAGCTCGAAAGAGCTGTGCGGCGGCGTCCACGTGCAGCGCACGGGCGACATCGGCCTGTTCAAGATCATCGGCGAAAGCGGCGTAGCCGCCGGCATCCGCCGCGTGGAAGCGGTGACGGGCGAGGGCGCGCTGGCGCTGGTGCAAACCATCAACCGCCGCCTGGTCGAAGCGGCCAGCGCCCTGAAGGCGCAGCCGGAAGAATTGACGGCCCGCATCGTCCAGGTGCAGGACCACGTGAAGGCGCTGGAGAAGGAACTGGCCGCGCTGAAATCGAAACTGGCGTCGGGCCAGGGCGATGAGCTGGTCACGCAAGCCGTCGATGTCAACGGCATCAAGGTGCTGGCGGCCGTGCTGGACGGCGCCGACGTGGCCCGTCTGCGCGAAACTATGGATAAGCTGAAGGACAAGCTGAAGACGGCCGCCATCGTGCTGGCCAGCGTGGCCGACGGCAAGGTCAGCCTGATCGCCGGCGTGACGGCGGACGCGACTTCCAAGGTCAAAGCGGGCGAGCTGGTGAACTTCGTTGCACAGCAAGTGGGCGGAAAAGGCGGCGGACGCCCCGATATGGCGCAGGCTGGCGGCACCGATCCGAGCGGCCTGGCGGACGCCCTGGCCGGCGTACCGGCCTGGGTCGGCGAACGCGCAAAATAAGGCGTAAGCTAGAAGGCATGCGGGGTTTTCGCCCCACAGCCCCTTGAAAACGGCCCGCAGACGGTGTTTGCGGGCCGTTTTGCCGTGTGGAATCTCGTTGTGACACCACAACAGCCGATGAACTATTTTGGTGCAGCGCGTCAATGCCCCTGATTTAGAGTAGTATGTCGAAAATCAGTACAACAAAACAATGGTGGGATATTGATGATGAGCGACACACTACTTGATACCGAGATTATGGAATTTCACAAAGAACTCGACGCGCGCGGCTTGAATTGCCCGTTGCCGATTCTGAAGGCGAAAAAGGCTTTGTCAGAGCTGCAGAGCGGGGAAGTGCTGCGCATCATGGCAACCGATCCCGGTTCCGTGCGCGACTTCCAGGCTTTCGCCAAGCAAACGGGCAATGCCCTGCTGTCGCATGTGCAGACGGGTACCGAATTCGTCTTCTTGATGCAACGCAAATAATTCTGCCAGCCGGGGCCGCCGTGGCGCGGCCTGGTTTTCCTTCCCGAACCAGCCCTTTTGCTGCCCTGCAGCGTAGCGGCGGACCCCCTTGAAATTCCCGAAGCTGGACAGTTTAGATGGATTGCTCTAACAAAAAATCGCACGATCGTGCTTAAATTCGGTTCAGGATTCAAATTTCTCTTATAATCGAACGCACAATCAGCACTTGATCCGTCATTTTTATAATTTCCCAAAGGCATAGCTATGAAAGTCTTGGTACCCGTCAAACGCGTGGTCGACTATAACGTCAAAGTCCGCGTCAAGAGTGACGGCACTGGCGTCGATACCGCCAACGTCAAAATGTCGATGAACCCTTTCGATGAGATCGCGCTGGAAGAAGCGATGCGCCTGAAAGAAGCCGGCAAGGTCACTGAAGTGGTCGCCATCTCCTGCGGCGTGACGCAGTGCCAGGAAACCCTGCGCACGGCGATGGCCATCGGCGCCGACCGCGGCATCCTGGTGGAAACGACGACCGACCTGGAACCGCTGGCCGTGGCCAAGCTGGTCAAGTCCCTGGCCGAGAAAGAACAGCCGCAACTGATCATCCTGGGCAAGCAGGCGATCGATGACGACAGCAACCAGACGGGCCAGATGCTCGCTGCCCTGCTGGGTTGGCCGCAAGCCACGTTCGCTTCGAAAGTCGTGCTGGAAGATGGCAAAGTCACCGTCACGCGCGAAGTCGACGGCGGCCTGGAAACCCTGGCATTGACCTTGCCAGCGATCATCACCACCGACCTGCGTCTGAACGAGCCACGCTATGTGACCTTGCCGAACATCATGAAGGCAAAGAAAAAGCCGCTCGAGACCGTCAAGCCGGAAGACCTGGGCGTCGATGTTGCGCCACGCCTGAAGACCCTGAAAGTCGTCGAGCCAGCCAAGCGCTCGGCCGGCATCAAGGTGCCGGACGTCGCCACCCTGGTCGCCAAGCTGCGTACCGAAGCCAAAGTCATCTAAGCGCGGCCTCGCCGTTTATCCAGAACAATTACAGGACACATCATGGTCGCATTAGTTATTGCTGAACACGACAACGCTACCTTAAAGGGCAGCACCCACCACACCGTGACCGCGGCTGCCCAGTGCGGCGGCGACGTGCACGTACTGGTCGCAGGTTCGAACGCCTCGGCTGCCGCCGCTGCCGCCGCGCAAATCGCCGGCGTGACGAAAGTCATCGTGGCCGACGCGCCATACTTTGCCGACGGCCTGGCCGAAAACGTGGCCGAGCAAGTGCTGGCCATCGCCGGCAACTACAGCCACATCCTGGCGCCAGCCACCGCCTACGGCAAGAACATCCTGCCGCGCGTGGCCGCCAAGCTGGACGTGGCGCAAATCTCGGAAATCACCAAGGTCGATTCCCCGGACACCTTCGAGCGCCCAATCTACGCCGGTAACGCCATTGCCACCGTGCAATCTGGCGACAAGGTCAAGGTCATCACCGTGCGCACCACCGGTTTCGACGCCGCTGCCGCCACCGGCGGTTCGGCTGCCACGGAAACCGTCGCTGCCGTTGGCGACAATGGCAAATCGGCCTTCGTGGGCCGCGAACTGGCCAAGTCCGACCGTCCTGAACTGACCGCCGCGAAAATCATCGTGTCGGGCGGCCGTGGCATGGGTTCGGCCGAGAACTTCCACATCCTGGAACCGCTGGCCGACAAGCTGGGCGCCGCCATGGGTGCTTCGCGCGCCGCCGTCGACGCCGGCTTCGTGCCGAACGACTGGCAAGTGGGCCAGACGGGCAAGATCGTCGCGCCATCGCTGTACATCGCCGTCGGCATCTCGGGCGCGATCCAGCATCTGGCCGGCATGAAAGACTCGAAGACCATCGTCGCCATCAACAAGGATCCGGAAGCGCCGATCTTTGCCGTGGCCGACTACGGCATCGTGGGCGATCTGTTCGAGATCGTGCCGCAACTGGTCAAAGAACTGGGCTAAGTCTCGCCCGATCCGGTTTTGTGTAGAGCGTATTCCGGTAGGGAGCGTCTGCAGCAGATTGTTCATCGGAAGTGCGGACAAGGCGCGAGGAGGACGCATGGATATCCATGCTACGACGAGCAACGCCGTCCCCGCTTTCGAGGGGCTGTCTGCTGCTGATGTATTCTTCTACCGGGATACGCTCTTACTACAAAGCCACGCCGGCCCGCCCCACACGGCGAGCCGCGCGTGGCTTTTTTCTTGGAGAAATAGATGAGCTATCAAGCCCCGCTGAAAGACATGTTGTTCGTCATGAACGAACTGGCCGGCCTGGCCGAAATCCATACTTTGCCTGGCTGCGAAGACGCGACACCCGACACGGCCGAAGCCGTGCTGGAAGAAAACGCCAAGTTCTGCGGCGGCGTGGTGGCCCCTTTGAACGGCCCCAGCGACAAGGAACCGAGCTTCTGGCACGACGGCCAGGTCACGACCTCGAAAGGCTTCAAGGAAGCGTTCAAGGCCTACGGCGAAGCGGGCTGGCAGGGCGTGCAGCATCCGACGGAATTTGGCGGCCAGGGCTTGCCCAAGCTGCTGGCCACGCCCTGCATCGAAATGCTCAATTCGGCCAGCATCTCGTTCGCCCTGGTGGCCCTGCTGTCGGACGGCGCCATCGAAGCGCTGCTGACGGCCGGCAGCGACGCGCAAAAAGCGACGTACCTGGAAAACCTGGTGTCGGGCAAGTGGACGGGCACCATGAACCTGACTGAGCCGCAGGCGGGCTCCGACCTGGCCGCCGTGCGCACGCGCGCCGTGCCGCAGGACGATGGCACCTATAAAGTCTTTGGCACGAAGATTTTCATCACGTACGGCGAACACGACATGGCGAAAAACATCGTCCATCTGGTGCTGGCCCGCACGCCGGACGCACCGGCCGGCGTAAAAGGCATTTCGCTGTTCATCGTGCCGAAATTCCTCGTCAATGCGGACGGCAGCCTCGGCGCGCGCAATGACGCGCACTGCGTATCCATCGAGCACAAACTCGGCATCAAGGCCAGCCCCACGGCCGTGCTGCAGTTCGGCGACCACGGCGGCGCCATCGGCACCCTGGTGGGCGAGGAAAACCGCGGCCTCGAATACATGTTCATCATGATGAACGCGGCCCGCTTCGGCGTGGGCTTGCAGGGCATCGGCCTGGCCGAGCGCGCCTACCAGCAGGCCGTGGCATTCGCCAAGGACCGCGTGCAGTCGCGCGACCTGGCCGGTTCCGCCGGTCCGGTCTCCATCATCCACCACCCGGACGTGCGCCGCATGCTGATGTCCATGCGCTCGCAGACGGAGGCGGCGCGCGCGCTGGCCTACGTGGGCGCGGCCATCAGCGACGTGGCACACCACCATCCGGACGCCGACGTGCGCGCGGAAAGCCTGGCGACGTACGAATACCTGGTGCCCGTGATCAAGGGCTGGGCCACGGAAATGTCGCAGGACGTCACGCGCGACGGCGTGCAAGTGCACGGCGGCATGGGTTTCATCGAAGAGACGGGAGCCGCCCAGCATTACCGTGACGCCAAGATCCTGACGATCTACGAAGGCACGACGGCCATCCAGGCGAACGACCTCGTGGGCCGCAAGACGGTGCGCGACGGCGGCGCCGTGGCAAAAGCCATCATCGCCCAGGTGCGCGCTACGGAAGCCCAGCTGGGCGAACTGACCGGCGCCGACTTCCAGGCCATGCAGCGCCACCTGGCCGAAGGCAGCGCCGCGCTGGAAGCCGTGGTCGAGTATGTGGTGGCGAACATGAAGACGGACATCAAGGCCGTGTTCGCGGGCAGCGTGCCGTATCTGAAGCTGGCCGGCATCGTGCTGGGCGGCTGGCAAATGGCGCGCGCGGCCATCGTGGCGCAGCAAAAGCTGGGAGAGGGCAGCGGCGACGCATCGTTCTACAAGGCAAAAATCGCCACGGCCCGCTTCTTTGCCGACCACATCCTGTCTCAGGCACCGGGCTTGCGCGCCACCATCATCGACGGCAGCGCCGGCGTGATGGCCTTGTCGGAAGAGCAGTTTTAAGCGGGGTCAGACCCCCTCGTCCGCTAACGCCGAGTTTGGCGTTGGCATTGTTGAGGGTCTGACCCCAGCAGTGTGCTGAAGACCCGCAGAAGGCAAAAAAAGCGCTGGAGATCGCTCTCCAGCGCTTTTTTAAACCACAAAGACAAATGCCGGGGTCAGACCCGCCGGGGGAATGTGCGCCAATGGCGCGCATTCCGATCCCACAGGGACTGACCCCAGATTTACTCTGCGTTCTTAGCGGCGGGCGATGCCGTTGCCCGAATTGCGTACCAAGTCGCCAGCCGCGAGGCCAGGATCCTGGTCAAACGCGAAATCGGCCTTGGCGCCCGTTTCGTATTGCACGGTGACGGTCCAGGTCTTGGCGTTCTTCATGTGGCCTTCGACTTGCTTGCCTGCGTAGGCGCCGCCAGCGGCGCCGGCCAGGGTGGCCAGGTCCTTGCCGCGTCCGCCGCCGACCTGGCGGCCCAGCAGGGCGCCGGCCACGCCGCCGCCGATCATGCCCAGTGCGCCGCCCTCACCGGCTTTTTCAGTGACGTTGACTGCCAGTACCTTGCCGCAATCGGCGCAAATCTGATGCTGCGGCTGCTTGGAGGGCTGGCTGGCGTAGGAGTTGCCCGCCTTTTGCGCGGCCTTGGCATTGATGATGGCCTGGTCGTATTCGCCCTTGGCGTCGCGCAGGCATTGCATGCGGGCTTTCGAGCTGCTTTCTTCTGCGCACAATTTCTTGTCGTCCGCATAGCGGGTGTTGGCTTGCTTCGTGTCGTACGCGTATTGCGCCTTCGGCGACAGGTTTTGCGCGAAGGCGGATGTGCTGAACAGGGCCGTGACGGCGACTGCGAGGATGAGCGGGCGACGAATCATGATCTTCTCCTTGGGGTGTTAAATGAGCCAGTAATGTCGGCATTGTGAATGCAGTATAGAGGAAAATCATGATTGCTTACCAACACTTACATGTGCGTGCGGGGCGACGGATTGATGTAATTTCCATGCGGAAATTAACCGTAGGCGCCGCCTGTGTACAGCAAGTCGAACAGGCGCGCCATGGTGGCGATCAGCACGCCCGCGCCTAGCATCAAGGTAGCGACCAGCACCACGGCCAGGGGCCAGCCCGTGTCCGACGCGCGGCTTGATGCGGCATTGTAGCGGGCGTCCCACTTGTCGTCCGGCATCAGGCCCAGCACCAGCGCTTCCAGGAAGCCGCCCAGGGCGGACAGGGTCAGCGGCAATATCTGATAAAACCAGTCCGCCTCGGGAAACAGCTGATGCAGCAGCGCGCTGGCGGGCAGGGCGGCCAGGTGTAGCCAGCCCCAGCGGTCTTTGGCGCCGTGCAGGTAAAAGCGGTGTGCGCCCAGCGTGCCCAGCAAAAAGGCCAGCAGGGTGGTGAATGCCTTGTTCTTGTGCGACTGTTGCAAAATGGTAGCGGTGGTCATGGGACTCCAGAATTGCTCATCAGTAAAGATTGCCAGTATCGGTCATTGCCTCGCACAACGATAGCACTTTCCTGTGGCGTTTATGCAATGATTTCGCCTGAGTTCAAGCCATGGCCGGCACGATAGACGCAGACGCCTATTGCGTCTTCGGCCCTGACTGGTCATAATGTTTGATTAGCCCAAATTACACGCCCGTCATCATAACGCTTGCTGCCTGGCGGTAAAGCGCGCTATAATTTGCGGCTTTTTCCGCCTCAGCACACTTTTTGGAAATATTATGGTCGTTATTCGTTTAGCTCGTGGAGGCGCCAAGAAGCGCCCGTTCTTCAACATCGTCGCTACTGATTCGCGCAATCGCCGCGATGGTCGCTTCATTGAGCGTATCGGTTTTTACAACCCGATGGCGCAAGGTGGCGAAGTTCCACTGCGTATCACCGCAGACCGTCTGGCCTACTGGCAAGGCGTTGGCGCACAATTGTCGCCAACCGTTGCTCGCCTGGTAGCCAGCAACAACAAAGCAGCAGCTTAATTAGATCACTGGTTTGACGGTCAAGACTGCATCCGGGGTGAAAGTCCCCGATGACCTGGTACAGGTAGGCTATGTCTCCGGTGCTTATGGCATCGCTGGCGGAGTCAGGATCACTCCTTTCTCCGACGATGCGGATGCATTATTAAGCGTCAAAACCTGGTGGTTTGATAAACCGACCTTGCATGATGTTCAAGTCAGGCAAGCGAAGTTACACGGCGGCGACGTCGTGGCCCAGCTGGTGGGTGTGGTCGGGCGGGATGCCGCAGAAGCGCTGAAAGGCGTGTCTGTGCAAATTCCGCGTAGCCATTTCCCGACGCTGTCGGCCGATGAATTTTATTGGTCCGATCTGATCGGACTGACAGTCGAGAATTTGCAAGGCGAGTGCCTCGGCACAGTGCACGACATGATGAGCAATGGTCCGCAGTCGATCTTGCGCGTTACGCCCGTCGCCAGTGCCGATGAGACCGTTGAAAAGGCGCCTGAGCGCCTGATCCCGTTTGTTGGCCAGTTTGTCATTAACGTTGACAAGGCTGCCAGCAAGATCACGGTCGACTGGGGCCTCGATTATTAAACCGCCTGCGCATAACTTTGCGCCGGGCAAACGTTGCAGGATGGTGAGCGATGCAATTTGATGTCGTGACCCTGTTCCCGGAAATGTTTGCCGCGCTGACGCAGTCGGGTGTGACCCGGCGCGCCTTCGAGCAGGGGAAATGTGGCTTGTCCTTGTGGAATCCCCGTGATTTCACGACCGACAATCACCGTACCGTGGATGACCGCCCCTATGGCGGCGGCCCCGGCATGGTGATGATGGCCCGTCCCCTCGAAGCGACAATTAATGCCGCCAAGCAACGCCAGGCCGAATTGGGACTGGCGGCGCCCCGCGTGGTGTTCATGTCGCCGCAAGGCCGTCCGCTGACGCACGCGCGCGTCACGCAGCTGAAAGCCGAGCCTGGCCTGGTGATCCTGTGTGGCCGCTATGAAGCCGTGGACCAGCGTTTGCTGGACCGTTGCGTCGACGAGGAAATCAGCATGGGCGACTTCGTCCTGTCGGGCGGTGAATTGCCCGCCATGGCGCTGATGGATGCGGTGATCCGCCTGTTGCCCGGTGTCTTGAACACGGAGGCATCGGCCATCGAGGACAGCTTCGTCAATGGCTTGCTCGATTCGCCGCACTACACGCGGCCGGAAACATATGAAGGCATGGCCGTGCCGCCCGTCTTGATGGGTGGCAATCATGCCGAGATCGTCAAGTGGCGCCGCCAGCGCATGCTGGAAGCGACCGCGACAAAGCGGCCTGATCTGTTGGTCAGTGCGCGTGCCGCCGGCTTGCTCAGCAAGACCGACGAAAAATTCTTGGCCAGCCTGTAAGCCGTCTCCGGACGGCCGGCAGGGTGGCCAGTAGTGCCGGGCATGTTGCCCATATTGTGTTACCCATCCTCTACCGGGCGGATACTTGCTATCCACAGTGCGCCGGCATGATGGTTTTCGGAGTTATAAAAATGGACTTAATTCAACAATTAGAGCAGGAAGAAATTGCTCGTCTGGGTAAAACCATTCCTGAATTCGCACCAGGCGATACCGTTATCGTCAGCGTCAACGTAGTCGAAGGCACGCGCAAGCGCGCCCAGGCTTACGAAGGCGTCGTTATCTCCCGTCGTAACCGTGGCCTGAACTCGAACTTCATCGTTCGCAAGATCTCGTCCGGCGAAGGCGTTGAGCGTACGTTCCAACTGTACTCGCCGCTGATCGCTTCGATCGAAGTGAAACGCCGTGGTGATGTTCGCCGCGCCAAGCTGTACTATCTGCGTGAGCGTTCGGGTAAATCGGCGCGTATCAAAGAAAAATTGCCAAACCGCCGCGTTGTGGCGAAAGCAAGCGCGTAATATCAGCGTCTGCGTTGGGAAAAGGGGTACCGTATTGGTGCCCCTTTTTTTATTCTGAATTGCTAATGGGACAAGCTGCCATGGCCACCATCGCATTTGATCCAAAACAACTCGCCATCGATTCGATCGCCGGCGAGGCGGCGCTGGACGCCGTGCGCCTGACGCCGGACTGGCTGCGCCAGCGCCTGGCCGAACAGCCTGACTGGCAGCCCGAGATCACCCAGGATTTCCTCTCCGCCCGCGCCGTGCCCGTGCGCGCCGCCGTCCTCATTCCCCTGGTGCAGCGGCCGCAGGGCTTGACCATTTTGCTGACCATGCGCACGGACCACCTGAGCAGCCATGCGGGCCAGGTCAGTTTTCCCGGCGGTCGCAGCGAGCCGTTCGATGGCTCGCCCGTGGCCACGGCCTTGCGCGAAACGGAAGAAGAAGTGGGCCTGGCGCGCGAGCACATCGAAGTGCTGGGCTGCCTGCCCGACTACCTGACGGGCACCGGCTACCAGGTCACGCCCGTGGTGGGCCTGGTAACGCCGCCGTTCGAACTGCGCGCCGACCCGTCCGAGGTGGCGGAAATCTTCGAAGTGCCGCTGGCCTTCCTCATGGATGGCATCAACCATCAGCGCCTGTCGGTGGAATTGCCGGGCGGACGGCGCTCGTTCTACGCCATGCCGTACGAGCGCTTCTACATTTGGGGCGCCACGGCCGGCATGCTGCGCAATCTGTTTCACCTGCTGCGCGCGTAAAATGGCGCCGCGCACGTAATAAGTTTGATTCCAGCACGGCACTGCGCTATCGTAGCGGGCATTGCGGTATTGCTGAAAAAGACAAAAGGACGTTTGATGACATTTCTCTCCATACTTTGCGCATTGCTGATCGAGCAGCTCAAACCTTTGCGCGCGGACAATCCGATCTACGCCGAAATCAAGAGCCTGGCGATGCGCATGGAGACCTGGTTCAATGCCGGCCACGCCAGCCACGGCCGCATGGGCTGGTTCCTCATGATCGGCGCGCTGATGGTGCCGACGGCGGGCGTGTACTGGATCTTGCTCCACTACCAGCTGACCCTGCTGGCCTTTGCCTGGAACGTTCTCATCGTCTACCTGACCCTGGGCTTCCGTCATTACAGCCATTACTTCACCTCGATCCAGCTGGCCCTGAGCGCCGGCGACGAAGCGACCGCGCGCACCTTGCTGGCCGACTGGACCAAGCTCGACACGGTGGGCATGGAAGCGAGCGAGATCGCCCGCATCGCCGTGGAAAAAGCCCTGATCACCACGCACCGCAATGTGTTTGGCGTGTTCTTCTGGTTCCTCATGCCGCTGGGTCCTGCCTGCGCCGTGATGTACCGCGTGGCCGAATACCTGGCGCGCGCCTGGAACGAGCCCGAGCACATGCGCAATGAAGCGTTCGGCCAGTTCGCCGCGCGCGCCTTTTACTGGATCGACTGGATCCCCGTGCGCCTGACGGCCGTGGCGTTTGCCGTGGTCGGCAATTTCGAGGACGCCATCTACGCCTGGCGCAATTTCGCCCAGCGCTGGCAGGACGAGTCCATCGGCATCATCCTGACGGCCGGCGGCGGCGCCATGGGCGTACGCCTGGGCACGCCAGCGGAAACGGCCGCGCGCGTGCTCGTCACGCCCGACATGGCCGTCGACGACAGCGACAGCGAAAGCGATATCCTGCCGGGCGAAGAGCCGGGCGCGCGCGCCTTGCAGAGCACGGTGGGCCTCGTCTGGCGCGCCTTGCTGCTGTGGATGCTGTTGCTGCTGTTGATGTCGGGCGCCGTTTTCCTCGGCTGACGCGGGCGCACATGCGCCATCCATGCGCCTTGCGCGTGGAACAAGGTTAAAATAGGGGCTGGCGCGCAAGGCGTGCCGGCCCCTGTTTGCATCGCCAGGGCAGATGGAGGTAGAACCCAAGTCTTCTATAAGATATAATACTGGCTTACCGCAGCAAACGTAGTTGACTACCAGCCCGGCTTACCCGCCGGGGCCATTCACGCAATCCAGTCCCGACAAGCCACATGGCCGAGTTATCTCAAAAAACAGGGGAACTCTCAGACGAGTTCTTCATCCTTGGTCTCACCAGCAATGGCAAGCAATTCCGACCCAGCGATTGGGCCGAGCGCCTTTGCGGAGTGATGTCCTGTTTCAATCCCGACGGCGGCGGGCGCAATGCGCACCTCCAGTATTCGCCCTACGTGCGCCCGACCGTCGTCAATGGCGTCAAGTCGGTGGTGGTCAACACCAAGCTGCGCGAGATCGAGCCGATGGCGTTTCACTTCGTGCGCGAATTTGCCAAGGATAACGACCTGCAGATCGTCGAAGCCTGCTTCTTGCCGCCCCCAGAAGAAAAGTAAGACCGTTTCAATTGATTTGCCTCAAACCCGCCACGGCGGGCTGGCGTAGCGTGGACACTCTGCCTCAAACGGAGCGGCGACATGCGCATCGGCGACATCTGTACCCTGCATACCATCCATTGCCAGCGTGACACCAGCGTGCAAGACGCCGCGCTGCTGATGCGCCAGCACCACGTGGGCGACCTGATCGTGGCCGAACAGCCGAACGGCGAGCGCGTCCCCATCGGCATCCTCACCGACCGCGATATCGTCATTTCCGTCATCGCCCTCGGTCTCGACCCCGCCAGCCTGCTGGTGGGCGACATCATGAGCGCGCAGCTGCTCACCGCCAGCGAAGACGAAGACGTCTACGACATCATCGAACGCATGCGCGTCAACGGCATCCGCCGCCTGCCCGTGGTCAACAGCCTGGGCGCGCTTTCCGGCGTCGTCAGCATCGACGACTTGCTGGCCTTCCTGGCCCAGGAAATGGCCGAGCTGGCGCGCATCAGCAGCGGCCAGCTGGTCCACGAAAAGCGCACCAGAAAGTAAGCGCGTATTGCGCAATTCCGGTCAAGCCACGGCTTGCTGAAAATGCTACAGTCGCTGCTCGTTCAACGGGAAGCGTTCATGCACTATCTGGCCAAGGCACTCTGGTATATCGAATCGCATTATGCGGACGATCTCTCGCTCGGCGATATCGCCCACGTGGGCGGCGCCTCGCCCTGCCATCTGACGCGCGCGTTCGGCCTGGCCACGGGCCACTCCGTGATGCGCTATGTGCGGGCGCGCCGGCTCAGCGAGGCGGCGCGCGCGCTGGCCCAGGGCGCGCAAGACATCCTTGCCGTCGCCCTGGAGGCCGGCTACGGTTCCCATGAAGCCTTTACGCGAGCCTTCCGCGACCAGTTCCACGTCACGCCGGAAATGGTGCGGGCCCAGCGCCACGTCGCCAACCTGGCGCTGGTGGGAGCGATCAAAATGGATGTGGCGCCGGGCGTGCCTTTGGCGCCGCCCCGTTTCGAGCAAGGGCCCGCCTTGCTGGTGGCGGGCCTCGTTGAGCGGTATTGCGCGGAATCGTCTGCCGGCATCCCCGCCCTGTGGCAGCGCTTCCTGCCCCATGTGGCGCCCGGCCAGCTCGTGTATGGCGTGTGCTGCAACAATGACGACGCGGGCAATTTCGACTACCTGTGCGCCATGCCGGTGGCCGACTTTTCCCAGGCTCCCGACGGCTGGGCGCGGCTGCGCATCGCGCCGCAGCGCTACGCCGTGTTTCATCACCGCGGCCACATTTCCACCATCCGCGGCACCTGGCATACGGTGTGGAACGAGTGGCTGCCGCAGTCGGGGCTGGAAGTGGCCGACGCGCCCGATTTTGAGCGCTACGACCGGCAATTCGATCCCGCCAGCGGCGTCGGTGGCGTGGAAATCTGGCTTCCCCTGAAAGCATGAGCATGCCCGATACCTTGTCTGCGCCGGCCCTGTTCGCCGGCACCACCGCGCTGCGCCGTCGCCTGTCGCAAACCGCCGCCGCGCTGGCGGCGGGCCTGCCCCTGTACTGGGTGCTTGGGCCACAGCCGCTGGGCCCGCTGGCCTGGTGCGCGCCGCTGCCCGTGCTGTGGCTGGCCCTGCGCTCGTCGCGCCGCGACGCGGCCTGGATGACCTTCCTGGCGGCCGTGCTGGGTCTGTCATCCAACTTCAGTTATTTTCGCCTGCTCATGCCCTTGCCGGCCGTCCTGGCCGTGATCACCGTCAAGGCACTGCTGTGGCTGCTGGTAGTGCTGGCCACGCGGCGCCTCGTGCTGCGTTACCGGGCGTCGTGGACGGTGCTGGGGTACCCCGTGCTGTGGGTGGCTATCGATACCCTGATGGCGGCCTTGCTGCCCGATGGTAACTGGGGCAGCCTTGCGTATTCGCAAGCGGACAATGTTGCCATATTGCAGGTAGCAGCCCTGGCCGGCGTGCCTGGCCTGCTGTTTCTGCTGTGCCTGGCGCCGTCCGCGCTGGCCTTGCTGCTGGCCGGCGGACGTGCGTATGCACCAGCGGCGGGGGCGACGTTGCTGCTGCTGGCGGCCACGTTCGCCGGTGGCGCCTGGCGCGTGCAGGGCGCACCGGCAGCAAGCGGGCCACTGGCGGGACTGGTGGCCATCGACGACTTCATCGGCCCGGCCACGCCGCCGGCACGCGCGCAAGCCGTCTGGGACCAGTACGTGCGCCACATCGAACAGCTGGCCGGGCAGGGCGCCAGGCTGGTGCTGTTGCCGGAAAAGATAGCGGTGCTGGCGCCCGCGCAGGCGGATGCCGTGCGGCAGCGTTTCCAGGCGCTGGCGCGCGGCACGGGTGCGTGGATTACCCTGGGCATCGGCGTGCAAGACGCTGCCGGCCGGCGCAACCTGGCCTGGCTGTTCGCGCCCGATGGCGCCGCGCCCGTCAGCTATCAAAAACATCACCTGGCGCCGCCCGAGCGCGATTTTCTTGCCGGCAGCGCGTATGCCGTGCAGCCGGTGGCGGGTCTGGCCATGGGCCTGGCCATCTGCAAGGACATGCATTTCGCGCCCCTGGGGCAGGCGTATGGCGCGGCCGGGGCGCAGGCGATGCTGGTGCCGGCCTGGGATTTTCAGCTGGACGGCTGGATGGGCGCGCGCATGACGGTGGTGCGCGGCGTGGAAAACGGTTATGCCGTGCTGCGCGCGGCGCGCGAGGGGGTACTGACGGTCAGCGACGCGTATGGCCGCGTGCTGGCGGAACGGGCCAGCAGCGCCATGCCGGGCAGCACCTTGCTGGTGCCGCTGCCGGCGCACCCGTCCGTCGCCACCTGGGCTGGATGGCTGGGGCCGCTGTTCGGCTGGCTCTGCGTGACACTGGGCGTGATGCTGCTGTGTACGGGACGCCGCGCCATGCCTTCTTCCTGATGGGAAAAGTCAGATTTTGCTGCAATGCGCAAAAACGCATTGCGCAGCCCTTTTTATATTCTCCGTACGCAGGTCACATAATCGCCGCCGATTCATTCGCCATGGCCGTGCATATAATAGGCATGATGGCGGCATATATATTGCACTGCAATAAATGGTTATCTGGTATTCGTGAAATGCGGCGATTGGTATTAATTGGTACTTAATTCAGCCACGAAGTCATACATATCGCCGCGGAAGTAGGAGCGGCAAAATTCCACGGCGCGGCCATCGCGCAAAAAGCCCAGCCTTTCCACCGACAAGCCCGCGTCGCCTTCCTCCGCCTGCAGCAGGCTGGCCTGCTCGCCCGTCAGCAACAGCGCGCTGAGGCGCTGCAGGGCGCGCACGGGCCGGTTGCCCGCCTGTTCCAGCGCGTCGTACATCGACACGTCGACGGCGTCGAGCGCCGGCAGGCAACTGGCGACGATGGTCGCGTATTCCAGGCACATCGGTATTTCGTCCGCATAGCGGATGCGGTGGAAGCGGTACACGGGCGCGCCCGGCGACAGCCGCAGGCGCAAGGCCTCTTCCGGCGTCACGGTGCCCTCTGCGCGCTTGAGCCACACACTTCGCGGCGTGCGTCCGCGCGCCCGCATGTCCTCGGAAAACGAGGTCAGTTTGGCGAAGTTTTTTTCGATGCGCGTATTGATGAAATTGCCTGAGCCGGGGCGCCGCACCAGCAAGCCTTCGTTGACGAGGCCATCGATGGCCTTGCGCACGGTGATGCGCGACACGGCCAGGTCGCTGGCCAGCTGGCGCTCGGCCGGCAGGGCTTCGTCGGGGCCGAGGATGCGCTTGTCGATCGCTTCGCGCAGCGCGCGCTGCAGTTGCTGGTACAGGGGCAGGCTACTCGTCTGCCCCAGGCCTTGCATGATGTGAGCCAGGGTTGTCATACGCTGAAGGTCTCCGTTACGGCGCGTTGCAGACGCGCTCTGTATCTGTTTTATGTCGCTGGATAATACCAAAAAAGACCGTTATAAAACCAATTTGAATTATCAGGGCGGCAATTTATGCCTGCCCTCGCGGGTATTTACCCCGCTCATACGGGCTACAAATTGATTTCGCTGAAGTGGTCTGTGTGATTCAAACAACGTTATAAAAAAAAAGTTGCAACTGGTAGTGTTCTGGTATTGGATAGTAGTATATTGGCGTTGAATTGGTTTTGTAAGTGGTTGTGCCGAAGGGTCTGCAGCATGCCGCAGTAGTAGGCGGGCTGGAAAGAAGACCTACGTTAAAAATGAAAAGGTTCCAATCCTGGAGCCTAAATCAAGGGGGAGTACATGAAACGCAATTTGACACCTGCAGCTGCCGTCGTGAAATCCGGTTCGCGTAGCCGTACGCCGATCGCTGCGGCCGTTGCCGTGATGGTCGCCGGTCTGGCCTTATCGGCGCAGGCGCAGGAAGCGCCGGCCGACGACGTGGCCACCGTGGTGACGGTGACCGGCGTGCGTGCCTCGCTGGAAAAATCGCTGAAGCAAAAACGTAATGCGGATTCCGTGGTGGAAGTGGTGACGGCCGAAGATATCGGCAAGATGCCTGACCGTAACGTGGCTGACGCGATCCAGCGCCTGCCAGGTGTGAATACCCAATCGTCTGCCGGTGGCGAAGGCGGCTTCGGCGAAAACGATCGCGTCAGCCTGCGCGGCACCAGCCCCAGCTTGCAGCAAACCCTGTTCAACGGCCACGCCATCAGCACCGGCGACTGGTTCGTGCTGAACCAATTCGGCGGCAACGTGGGCCGCAGCAGCAGTTTTTCCTTGCTGCCATCCGAGCTGGTGAGCTCGGTAGTGGTGAAAAAGAGCGCCACCGCTGATCTGGTGGAAGGTGGCGTGTCCGGTGCGATCGACGTGATCACGCGCCGCCCCCTGGAGTTCAAGAACAAGCTTACGGCTGAAGGCTCGATTCAGGCCAACTACAATGACCTGTCGGAGAAAACCCAGCCGCAATTCTCCGGTATGGTGAACTGGAAAAACGACGACAATACGCTGGGGATCATGGTGCAGGGTTTCTCGCAAAAGTCGGAAGTGCGTCGTGATGGCCAGGAAATCCTCGGTTACACGGCGATTTCGGCCGACAAGGCTGCTGCGCAGGCGCATCCTGAGCTGGTGGGCGTACTGGCCCCTACCTTCATAGGCGCGAGTTTCTTCCAGCAAAAGAAAACCCGCGAGGGTGGTGCGTTTGACATCGAGTTCAAGCCGAATAAGGATCTGACGCTGGATTTGAATGGATTCTATTCGCAATTGAAGGCGCCGCATTCGAATACCAACCACCTGGCCGCGCCGAGTGGCTCGATCAATGCGGGGATGGTGCCGACGTCCTACACGGTGCGCAATAATACGCTCGTGGCGGCGAACTTCACGAAGAATGCCGGTGAGGTCGACAATATTTATCGCCCGGACGCAGGCGGTGAAACGTACTATCTGGACTTCAACTTCAAGTACCGCGCCAGCAAGGACCTGACCTTCACCGGCAAGCTGGGCAAGACCCATGGCGTGGGCTACGACCGTGATGATGTGTACTACCAAAACAAGGTCGATGGCGGTATGAACTATGCGCTCAATGGCATGAGTCCGGCTACCGTTTCCTATCCGGGCGGCACGACCACGGCGCCATTGGGTACGGCGTGGATCGGTGGCGGGGAATCGCAGTCGGTCGACAAGGAACTGTATACCCAGATTGATGGCGAATTGCGCCTGTCGAGCGGCATTTGGGATTCCATCAAGTTTGGCGCACGCTTCACCGACCATAAACGTACCGCCGAGCACCCATTTGAAACGGGTCCTGGCGCGACAGGTCTGGACAGTGCCGGCCCCATCTGGAACGGTACGCAGTATCCGGGTAATTTCGCTTCCAACCTGGGCGGCAATTTGCCTACCAACTATTTCCGCTATGACGGCGATGCCCTGGCAAAATGGGCGGCGATTCCGGGCAACCGCAATCCTGACCGCGTCGCTCGCCACAACTGGCGCGATGAATTCAAGCTGCAGGAAAAAACCCAGGCAGTCTACGGTATGGCCAATCTGACCGGCGATAACTGGAGCGGTAACTTCGGCGTGCGCGCCGTCCATACCAAGCAGTCCACGACGGTGAATGCCAGCGGCGGTCCGATCACAGGTTCCGCATTTGGCGCCTACTCGCAAAACACTTATGATCGCAGCTATAACGACTTCCTGCCTAGCGCCAACATCAAGTTTGATGTCCGCAACGATCTCGTTGTGCGCGCGGCATTGGCCAAGACCATTGCGCGCCCTGACTATAGCGCGTTGGGCGGCGCCGTATCGCTGAATGAGGATTCCCTGAGTGGTACCAAGGGCAACATTAACCTCAATCCTGTGCGTTCGAACAATGCCGAAGTCAGCGCCGAGTGGTATTTCGCGCCAAAATCGGCGGTCTCGGCCGGCATCTTCTACATGGATTTGAATTCGATCGTGGCGCAACGTAACGTCAACGCCACCTATTTCAATACCAAGGTTGGTGCTGACAGGGTGTTCCAGGTGACCGAGTCCTACAACACCAAGGGCAAGAACAAGGGCGTCGAGTTGAGCTATCAGCAACCGGTGTTCGGTGATTTCGGCGTGCTGGCCAACTACACCTACGCCGACGGCAAGCTGAACGATGGCAGCGAATTGCTGAACGCGTCGAAAAACACCTATAACCTGACCGCTTTCTACGAAGCACACGGTTTTAGCGCGCGCCTGGCCTACAACTATCGCTCGGCCTACAAGGCCGGCGTGGACCGTGGCGCCAGCCAGCACGTCGACGACAGCAGCACGCTGGCAGGTTCGCTCAACTACAAGATCAACGAGCACTTCACGATCACGTTCGATGCGCTTAACCTGACCAACGAAACCATCAAGATGTACGCCGAAAACAAGGATCAGCCACGCGCGTTCTACAGCAATGGCCGTACCTTCTATCTGGGCCTGCGCGGCAAGCTGTAAGCAAGACGATCCGGCCTGATGCACCCGCGTCAGGCCCGGTCTTCCTCGGTCTTTCAAGGCAAGTTCCTGTTTCAGGGGCTTGCCTTTTTTTTCGGCGCTCCCGCTGATCTTTGTCGCTTTCTGCTGCACCCCGTCGTTTGCCGTCTGTACTCATCCATAAAACCGTCCCGCCAGCGCGGCGGGCATCCATAACGAGGAGTCTATGAACAGCCGTTTGCATCCCGTATTACATCCCATCGCCGCCGCCGCAGCCTTGCTGTCCATGAGCATGGCTGCCCAGGCGCAGCAAGCCCCCATGCAGGAAGTGGTCGTGACCGGCATCCGCGCCTCGCTGGAGCAATCGCTGAGCCAGAAGCGCAACAGCGATTCCGTGATCGACGTCGTCAGCGCGGAAGACATCGGCAAGTTGCCCGACAAGAACGTGGCTGACGCCGTGCAGCGTGTGCCTGGCGTCAACATTTCCTCGTCGGCCGGCGGTGAGGGCGGCTTCTCGGAAAATGACCGGGTCAGCATCCGCGGCACCAGTCCCAGCCTGACGCAAACCCTGATCAACGGCCACGCCGTGGGTACGGGCGACTGGTTCGTCACCGACCAGGTGGGCACCGTGGGGCGCAGCGTCAGCTTTGCCTTGCTGCCGTCGGAAATCGTCAGCCGCGTCACCGTGCAAAAGAGCGCGCAGGCGGACCTGGTGGAAGGCGGCGTGGCCGGCTCCATCAATATCGAGACGCGCAAGCCCCTCAGTTTCAAGCAGCCGTTCACGGCGGAATTGGCCGTGCAAGCCATCTATGCGGACTTGCCGGGCAAGACCGACCCTCAGATGAACGCCCTGTTTAACTGGAAGAACGAAGCGAAGACCATGGGAGTGCTGTTCCAGGTGTTTTCCGAGAAGCGCCACGAACGCCGTGACGGGCAGGAATTCTTCGGGTATGGCGCCATCGACGCCGACAGCCCTGCCGCGCAGAAACATCCGGAACTGGCCGGTGTGCTGGCACCGCTGGGCATCAACTCGGCCCTGTTCGAACAGGTACGCAAGCGCCAGGGGGGCAGCCTCGACCTGCAATTCAAGCCGACGTCTGATTTGATGCTGGACGTCAATGGCTTCTATTCCAAGCTGGACGCGGCCAATTACAACCGCAGCTTTTATAACCAGCCGGGCGCCAATCTGAATGCCGTCGATAATGACGGCAAGCATGTGGGCGTGATTCCCAGCGCGTTTACGGTCAAGAACAACACCCTGGTGGCAGCCGATTTTCCCGCGTCGCAATTTCCTGCCGCGAATGCCACCACGCCGTACAACGGTCAGCTGTATCCGGCCCTGGTGGACCAAATCTACCGCCCTGGCTCGAATTCGTCGACCGCGTATGTGGACTTCAACGGCAGCTACCGCGCCAGCGAGCGCCTGCGCATCACGGGCAGCCTCGGCTACACGCGCGGCATAGGCGAAACACCCGTCGACCTCGGCTATGAGGCGGGCTTGACCGGTGTGGGCGTGTCGTACCAGCTGAACGGCCTGTCGCCGGCCAGGCTGAATTTCCCCGGTCTCGATGTTTCAAAGTTATCGAATGCGGTAACGGCATCGGCCTGGGGTTCGCATGTGGAAACCCTGGACACGGAAAAATACGGCCAGGCCGATGGCGAGCTGAGCATGGATTATGGCGTGCTGGAATCGCTGAAGTTCGGCGCGCGCTACGCGGAACACCACCGCAATGTGTCATGGCCGGAAAACCGCAGCTGCGCCGTGTGCGACGGCACGACGAATGCGCCCTTGCCGACATGGAATGGCGGCACCTACCCGGGCGACTATGGCAAGGGCCTGGGCGGCAATGCGCAGGGACGCTACTGGCAGCTCGATCCGGCCGACCTGGTGGCGTGGGCCAACAAGTATGACAATACGGGCGGCCCGAATTCGCGCAACTGGCCGGCTGAACTGGACGTGAAGGAAAAGGATAGCGCGGCCTACATCATGGCCAACCTGGCAGGCAACAAGTGGCGCGGCAACGTGGGCGTACGCGTGGTACGCACGCAGCAGACGACGGTGACGAACGTGCCGGGCGGCGAGAACCCGATCGGCCAGGAAAACATCTTTGGCACCTACACGCCCACCGTCGTCAAGCACAGCTACACGGATGTGCTGCCGAGCGCGAACATCAAGTTTGACCTCAGCAAGGACCTGGTGGCCCGCGCGGCGGTGGCGAAAACCATGGCGCGCGCCGACTACAGCGCCCTGGTGGGCGCCGTCAACCTGAACGACCAGTTGCTGACGGGAACGGGCGGCAATCCGGATTTGAAACCGATACGCTCGACCAACTACGACGCCACCCTGGAATGGTACTTCGCGCCGAAAGCCATGCTGTCCGTGGGGGCCTTCTACATGGACATGAAATCGTACGTGACGTTTGGTACGGCGCCCGTGAGCTACTACAATAATACCTTCAAGAAATTCAACACCTATGTGATCCAGTCGCCGACGAATATCGGCGCCAAGAACAAGGGTGTGGAACTCAGTTACCAGCAGGGCTTGTGGGGCGGTTTCGGCGTGGTGGGCAATTACACCTATACGAATGGCAAGGCCGACGATGGCGCCGCCGTGGTCGGCAGCTCGCGCGGCACCTACAACCTGGAAGGCTATTACGAGGACGAGCGGCTGAGCGCGCGCCTGGCCTATACCTACCGCTCCAGCTTCCTGGCCGGCCTGTTCAGCAGCTCGCCCCAGTATGTGCATGGCGTGGGCAACCTGGCCGCATCGCTCAACTACAAGATCGACGAGCGCTATTCGCTGACCTTCGATATGCTGAACCTGAACAATCCGGTGCTCAAGTATTACGGCGCCAACCAGGACCAGCCGACGGCCCTGTATTCGAATGGCCGCCAGTTTTACTTTGGCCTGCGCGCCAAGTTGTAGTTTTTTTTACCGGCTTTCCGCCACAAGCGGGAAGCTGGTTTTTATCTTTTTGAATTGTTTGACCATGACTATTGCTTCTCAACGCTACCTCGCCCTCGACGTCCTGCGCGGCCTGACCGTCGCCCTGATGATCGTCGTTAATACGCCTGGCGACTGGGGCGCCGTGTATGCGCCTTTCCTGCATGCCGAATGGCATGGATTTACCCTCACGGACCTGGTCTTTCCCAGCTTTTTGTTTGTCGTCGGCAATGCGCTGGCCTTTGCGCTGGGCAAGTATGAATACCTGGGACACGGCGCCGTGCTGGCCCGGCTGTGCAAGCGCAGCGCGCTGATCTTTCTATTGGGCTTTTTGCTGTACTGGTTTCCCTTCTTCAAGATCGACGACGCGGGCCAGTTCGCCTGGTCGCCGTTGTCGCACACGCGTATTCCCGGTGTGCTGCAGCGTATCGCCGTGTGCTATCTGGCCGCCGCCCTGATCCTGCATTACGGGAAGACGCGCGGCGCGCTCGTCTTCAGCGCCTGCGCCTTGCTCGGCTACTGGGCCATCCTGGCCTGTTTTGGCGACTACAGCCTGCACGGCAATGCGCCGGCCAAGCTCGACCTGATCCTGCTGGGCGACAGCCATTTGTACCACGGCGAAGGCATCGCCTTCGACCCGGAAGGTATCCTCGGCACCTTGCCGTCCATCGTCAATGTGATTGCCGGCTACCTGGCGGGCAGCTTCGTGCGCCAGGCGGCGCCGGCACGGCTGCGCTCCAGCTTGTATCAACTGGCCGTGGCCGGCGTCATCTGCGTGGCCGTGGCCCTGTGCTGGAATGAAGTGTTTCCGATCAATAAGAAGCTGTGGAGCAGCTCTTATGTGATGCTCGGCATCGGCCTGGACTTGCTGCTGCTGGCGCTGCTGATGTTCATCATTGACGTGCGACAAATGACGTGCTGGACCTACTTCTTTGAAGTCTTCGGCAAGAACACCCTGTTCATCTACCTGGTGTCGGAAGTGCTGGTGATCATCGCGTTTACCGTGCGCATCGGCGGCGGCAACCTGTACCAGTGGCTGTACCAGCACTGGTTCACGGGCTGGGCGCCGGCGCGCATGGCTTCCTTGCTGTTTGCCGTCAGCTTCATGCTGCTGTGCTGGCTGATCGCCTATGCCATGGACAAGCGCAAGATCTATATCAAGGTCTAGAACTTCAGTTTTAATCCGTAGCGCGTGGCCAGCGCGGTGAAGGCCAGCATCAGGGCGGTGACGGCGGCGGCATTCCACAGGCCGGCCGCGCCGCCCGTTTCCAGCCAGGGCCACCAGAAGCGCGGCAGGTGCAGCACGGCCGCCAGCTGCTGCCACAGGTCGGGCACGATGTAGGCGAACAGGGCGTTGGTGCCGGCAGGCAACAATACCACCGCCCAGGCGCGCCAGCGCCACACGTCGATGACGACATAAAACATGAGGAACAGGGCCAGGATGAGGGCGCTGCACACGAGTGTGTACGATTCCGTGGCCGCGATCTTGTTGATGTGGTGATACGGCCGCAGCAGCAGGCCGGCCGCCAGCAAGCCCAGCGCGAACCACGCCATGAAACGGATGCGCTGCCCATGGCGCAGGGCCGCGCCGCGCAGGAACAGCTGGCCCACCAGGGTGCCGGCCAGTACATTGGCTGCCGTCGAGCCGAGCACCTGCGGCACGTTGACGAATGCGTTGACGCCTGCCGGCAGGAAATCCAGGCTGCCCGCCGTGCCCCCCATGTACAGCATGAGCAGCAGGGAAAACACGCCCATCAGCGCCGTGCCGCTACCCCGGCACGCCAGGTACAGCAGGCTGCACAGCAGGTAGGACCAGCCTATCATGCCGAGGATGCCCCACCACGACGGCTGCAGCCAGGTGCTGGAAAATTCGCTGTTCAGCTCTCCGCGGAACGTCGCCAGCAGGAACAGCATCAGCGCGCCGCCCACGGCCAGCGCCAGCTTGCCCGCGCCCTGGCGCCACAGCAGGATCATGGCCACGTAAAACAGCAGGAAATACAGGGCGTGCGGCAGCGGCGCCGCCTGCGCATCGTAGCGGTAGGCATTCGCCAGCACCACGCCGGCCAGCATCAGACTGGCGGAGCGCCACAGCAGGCGTCCCAGCAGGGCGGGCGTGACGTGGCCGCAATGGCGCTGCAAGGCCAGCGGTATGGCCATGCCGACCATGAACAGGAAGCCGGGAAAGACCAGGTCGGGCAAGGTGATGCCGTCGGCGCGAGGACCCGCATGCTCGAGCCACCAGGCGATGCCGGGCATGCCGGCCAGATAGTTGACCCAGATCATGACGACGATCACGCAGCCGCGGAACGCGTCCAGGCTGGTCAATCGTTCAGGTGCAGGTGCGGGAGCGGTGGCTGGCGGCATGGGTGTGAATGAAAAAAGGTCGAAAAAAAAGCAGCCCCGGCGTGAGCCGGGAACTGCCTTGCGCATGCTGGCGGGAACAGGAATTACTGTGCCGCTGCTGCCGGTGCCGCCGCTGCCGTGGCAGGACGGTTCAGCCACAGGATCCAGTAGCGGGCCAGATCGCCCACGCCGTCGCCGCCCTTGACCGTTTCCAGGACCTTGATGGCGTCATCTTTCTTGCCAGCCATGGCGTAGGAATAACCGAGGCGCAGCTTGGCGTCTTCAGGACGCTTCAGGCCGCCCTTGGCGATGCCTTTCTGGATCAGGTCGATACCTTTGTCGAACTGGTCCATCGTCACGAAGGCGTAGCCGAGGTTGATCAAGCCCGTGCCATCCTTGCTCTTCATGGCCGACGCTTCGCCGCTGGCGATGTTCTTCGCATCGTCGGCGGCAGCCTTGTTGGCCTGGTCGCGCAGTTTCTTGTGCTTGGCGGCATTCGCGCCCGTGCCCAGTACGCCTTTGGCAAAGCCCGCGTCCAGCACTTTTTTCGCTTCCGTCGGGAAGGCGTTCTGCAGAGCGATTTCAGCCATGTCGCTGTAATCTTGCGGCGGCATGGTGCCCACGGCCTTGAATTGCAGGCGCAGCACGTCGAGCGCGAAGCGGTCGGAATAGCCGGCCTTGCCTTGCGTGCGGCTCAGCAGATCGCTCCAGTAGTCATCCGACGGGTAGTAGCGCACCAGGTTTTCCATGGCGACCAGGTAGGTGGCCGGGTCCTTGCTTTTCGAACCCGTGTTGGCCAGCAATTGCAATTCTTCGATGGTCGGCGTCTTGCCCGCTTGCTGCTTGGCCGTCAGGTCGGCCATCAGTTCCTGTTTCGCGCGCGCGAAATCATTGCTGAAGTAGTAGGCGCGGATGATGTACGGGCGCATGGTGGTCACGTCGCCTGTTTCCGTTTGGTAACGGGTGAACCACTTGATGGCGTTCGGATAATCCTTGGCGTTGTAGTGGTAGTTGGCCAGCGCCTGGATGAAGTCGCCCTGGGCTTTCTTGTCCAGCTTGCCTGATTCGATGACCGCTTCCAGCGCCGTCATGGCCATCGGTGCATTGTTGGTGGTCGAGGCCAGCGCCACGCGCAGGCGGTTCAGCACGAACGTTTCATACGGCGTCAGGGCGGGAATGGCGGCAGCCTGGTCGATGCGGCTTTGTACGTCGGCGTAGTTTTTCGCATCCATCGATGCCTTCACGGCAACCGGATCGAGCAGCTTGAACACTTCGGGACGTACCGAATCGGCCGGCGCGGCAGCGGCAGCAGCGGCTGGCTTGGCATCCTGCGCGTGCGACAGGGCTGGCAGGACATTGAGGCCGATGGCGGCCAGGAGCAAGCTAAGACGGGCAAGACGGAATTGGGACATGGGTTATCCTTCAATCAATAACAAAAATACGCTCCGGTACTGGTTGCCGCAACAGGGTGCGGCGGCATTTGCCGGGGGCAGGGAATCTAAAAAAACACGTATTCTGCCATCCTGACCGCACAAGTCAAAGGGCGGCAGCATGGTAAACAACGGCTATTGTCACATAAACGGCTGGGCTGGAGCGCCAAACGTGCGCGCCAGGGCTTGCCCTTTGGCATCGAACAGCAGGCAGCGCTGCGGCGGCAGATGCAGGCGCATGGCGTCGCCCGCCTGGCGCAAGCCTTCCTCGGCCGGCAGCTTGACGGCCAGCATCTCGGTCACGCCCCGCATGCTGGCGTAAACGATGGCCACGTCGCCCAGGTATTCGACATGGCTGACGGTGGCGTCGACGACGTTGTTGTTCGCCGTCGCCCCATCCTGCAGGCTGACATGCTCGGCCCGCACGCCCAGGGTCAGCTGGTTGCCCGGCGCCACAGCGTCACCTTGCGCCTCGATGTCGATCATGGCGCCGCCAGGCAGACGCACGGCCACCGAGCCGGGGCCGCAGGCGACGGCCTCGCAGGCGATGAAGTTCATCTTTGGCGCGCCGAGGAAGCCGGCGACGAACAGGTTGCCGGGATTGTTATACAACTCGTGCGGACTGCCCACCTGCTCGATGCGCCCGCCGTTGAAGACGACGATGCGCTCGCCCAGGGTCATGGCTTCGACCTGGTCGTGCGTGACGTAGATCATGGTCGTCTTCAATTCCTGGTGCAGGCGCGAAATTTCCACGCGCATCTGTACGCGCAGCGAGGCATCGAGGTTCGACAGCGGTTCGTCGAACAGGAAGACCTTGGGCTTGCGCACGATGGCGCGGCCGATGGCCACGCGCTGGCGCTGGCCGCCCGACAGGTCCTTCGGCTTGCGTTTCAACAGTGGCGTGATCTGCAGGATGTCGGCCGCGCGCTCGACGGCGGCGCGCACCTCGGCCTTTTTATGTCCGGCCAGGAAGAGGGCGAAGGCCATGTTCTCGTACACCGTCATGTGCGGATACAGGGCGTAGCTCTGGAACACCATGGCCAGGCCCCGCTCGGCCGGCGCGATATCGTTGGCCAGCTGGCCGCCGATATGCAGCTCGCCGTCCGTGATGTCTTCCAGCCCGGCGATCATGCGCAGCAGGGTCGATTTGCCGCAGCCGGACGGCCCCACGAAGACGACGAATTCACCGTCGCGGATGTCGAGATCGATGCCGTGGATGACGGGGTGCTTGTCGTCGTACAGCTTGACGATGTTCTTTAAAGCGATGTGTGCCATGGGTTGTGCGATTCCTAGCTGGCGCTGGCCGGCGCGGACGTGGCGCCGGCGTCAGACGGGTCGGAGGTATCCTTCGGGCCGATGCGCATGAAGCGCGACAGGATCAATACGGGCACGGCCGACACCAGCACCCACAGGAAAAAAGTTTTGTAGCCGAGCGCCGTCTGGATGTCGCCGCTGATCATCTTGAACAGCACGAAACCCAGCTGCATCACGCCGGTGGCGAACGCATAGTGGGCCGTCTGGTACTTGCCGACGGAGACCACCTGCATCATGAACAGGATCAGGCCGACGAAGCCGAAGCCATAGCCGAACATCTCCACGCTGAGCGCGGCCGTGATCAGGGTCAGATCGGTGGGCATGCTGTGGCTCAGGTAATAAAACACCAGGTTCGGCAAATTCATGGCCAGGATCAGGAAGAACATGGCGCGCTTGAGGCCCAGCCACGACGTGAAGTAGCCGCCGCCGATGCTGCCCAGCAGGAATGCGACGGTGCCGGCCGTGCCGTACACGGCGCCCACTTCCGTCGTCGACAGGCCCAGTCCCCCCAGTTCGCGCGCCTCGCGCAGGAACAGCGGGCCGATGGTCTGCACTTGCGCCTCGCCCGCGCGGAACAGGATGATGAAGGCGATCATGCCCCAGATGCCGGGTTTTTTCAGGAAGTCCACCAGCACGTCCCACAGGGTGCGGCTGATGCCGGCCACGCTCTTGTCGGCCACGGCCGCGTTGCGCACCTGCGGCAGCGCCCACAGGTGGTACGCGGCCAGCGACAGCATCATGGCGCCGATGATCAGGAAGATCACCGACCATGCCGGCTTGATGCCGATTTTTTTCTCCAGGTAGCCGGCCAGGATCACCAGGCCGCCCAGCGAGATGAATTTGCCCGCGTTGAAGAAGGCGCCTTGCCAGCCCGCGTAGGCCGCCTGCTGCTTGTCCGACAGACTGGCGATATACAGGCCGTCGCAGACGATGTCGTGCGTCGACGAGGCCAGCGCGGCGACGAACAGCACGGCGATGCAGGCGGCGAACCACAGCGGCGTTTGCAGCGCCAGCGCGATCAGGCCCAGGCTCAGGCCACCGGCGAACTGGAACAGCACCACCATGGTCTTCTTGCTCGACGCCAGTTCCAGGAAGGGACTCCACAGCGACTTGAAGACCCAGGCAAAGCCGATCAGGCCCGTCCAGCGGGCGATCTGGTCGTTCGGCACGCCCATGCTCTTGAACATCAGGCCGGCCACCAGGGCCACGGCGTAGAACGGCAGGCCCTGGGCGAAGTACAAGGTCGGCACCCAGGAAATCGGGCTGCGTTTGCCAATATTGGTGCGCTTGTCGTGCATGGAGGCTTCCTTATCGAGAGACGTTTTCATTTGACTGCGCCGTCCATGCCGCGCATGAAGAAGCGTTGTGTAAACAGGAAGGCGAGCAGGGTCGGTACGATGGTGATCAGGGTGCCGGCCGCGATCACGCGCGTGCTGCTGCCGAAGGTGCCGCGCAAATACAGCACGCCCACCGACAGTGGGAATTCATCGGGCTTGCTCATGACGATGGACGGCCAGATGTACTCGTTCCACGATTCGACGGCCGTCAGGATGCCGACGGTGGCCAGCCATGGCGTAATCAGCGGCAGCATGATGCGGCTGAAGATCACCCATTCGGAGGCGCCATCGACCCTGGCCGCGTCGATCAGGTCTTGCGGCACTTCCTCGAACGCCTGCTTGAGCAGCAGGATGGCCACGGCCGTCACCACGTTGGGCAGGATCACGCCCGTGTAGGTGTCGACCAGGCTCATTTGCGTGATGGTGATGAAGTTGACGAGGAAGTTGACCTCGGACGGCAGCACCAGGGTGGCGAGGATCAGGCCGAACACGAGTTTGCGGCCGCGGAATTTCAGGCGCGCCAGCGGATACGCGGCCAGTGAACACAGCAGCAGTTTCCAGAACACGGTAAACACGGCGATCAGCACGGAGTTCTTGAAGAACGACCAGATGGGAATCGCGTTGAACACTTCGACGAAGTTCTCAAGCGAAGGAGCCTGCGGCCAGAAGGTGGGCGGGAAGGCGAAGATATTGCCTTGCGTGGAAATGGCCGTCACCAGGGTCCACCAGAACGGGAAGACGCAGACGAGGGCGATCGCGCACAGCACGGCATAGTGGCCCAGTATGTGCAGGCGCTTTTTCAGGGGGCGGGAACGGGTTGTCATGGTCATTGCCCTGTCAGCGGTGCTTCGGTTTCAGATAGCGCAGGCACAGCAGGGCGATGGCGATGCAAAACAGCGAGACGACGAAGCTGGCCGCCAGCGCGCGCGGCAGTTTCAAGTGCTTCAAGCCCTGGTCATACGCGTAATACAGCGCCGTGAAAGTGGAATTCATCGGGCCGCCCTGGGTCAGCACGTCGACTTCCTGGTACGCCTTCAGGGCCGCCAGCACGGACAGGATGGAGCACAGCATGATGGTCGGGCGCAGCATCGGCACCGTGATCTTCCAGAAGCGCTGCCAGCGGCTGGCGCCGTCGAGCATGGCCGCTTCCTGCATGTCCGACGGAATCGATTGCAGGGCCGCCAGGTACATCACCATGTACCAGCCCAGGCCCCGCCACAGGGTGACGAACATCACGGCGAACAGGGCCAGGCTGTCGTTCGTCAGCCAGCCCACGGGCGCGTTCACCAGTTTTAACGTCATCATCACGTAATTGAGCGCGCCCTGTTCGTGGAACATGAAGCCCCACATGATGCCGACGACGGAAACGGTGGTCACCACGGGCACGTAGAAGGCGGCGCGGAACAGACGGATGCCGGGCAGCCGGTTGTTCACCAGCACGGCGAGAGTGATGGCGCCCACCTGCACGAAGGGCACCATCAGCAAAAACATCAGCGAGTTTTTCAGGCCCGAGACGAACATCTCGTTGTTGAAAATGTAGCGGAAGTTATCGAGGCCGACGAAGCGCGTCTCGCGTATCAGGCTGTAGTCGGTGAAGGCCAGCACGGAGCCGTAGCCGACGGGCCAGAAGGAAAAGGCGGCCAGCAGCAGCAGGGCCGGGGCGAGGAACAACCAGGCTTGCACGGTATGGCGGTGGGCGAGTTTCATGGTGTCCTTAGTGGCGCGGCAGGGTGGCCAGCTTGCGGTTCCAGATGGCGACGGCCTGGTCCAGCGCCTGCTTAACGTCCTGCTTGCCCGTCACGCCCGCCTCGACGGCCTTCACCAGCGAGCGGCGCAGTTCGTCGTAGTCGTCGATGCCGGCCACGTACAGCGTGCGCGAGTGGCCCATCGACAGGGCGCCGGCGGCCACGGCCTTTTCGGCCGCGCCCGCATTTTTCGGCGTGGACAGAAAAAACGGGTCGGCCGCCGCCTTGACGGTGGTGGGGAAGACGCTGGCCTGGCGCGCGAAGGCCAGCTGGTTTTCGTCGTTCGTCAGGAAGCGCGCGAACTTGCCCACCGAGGGCAGCTGGCGCGCCGGCACGCCCTTCGGGATGGCGAAGTGCACCAGCCAGCCGCCATCGGCGATGCCGGTGGGGCCCAGCGGCGCAGGCGCCACGTCGGTGATGGCGTAGATATCTTTCGCGTCGCCGCGGATGCGCTGCATGGCCGTGGGCGGCGCCAGCAGCATGCCCAGGCGGCCGCCCTTGTAGGCGTCGATCACGGCGGGGAAATTGTCTTCGGCGAACAGGCTTTCTTTCAACAGGCCGCCGACCTTGTAGGTGTCGGCCAGTTTCTGCACCAGCGCCACGTGCTGCGGCGAATTGAAGACGGCGCGGTTGTCGGTGATGACGGCCAGGCCCTGCTGCATGAACAGGCCGTCGATCTTCGAGAGGGCAGGGGCGATGCCGGCCTTGCCCGTGCGTTGCGCGATCTGGCGCGCGAACGCCAGTTGTTCATCGAGGCTGGCGGGGCCGCGCGTGAGCCCGGCCTGCTTGAAAATGGCGGTATTGAAGGCGATCACCGCGACATTGCTGTACATGGGAAAACCGTAGGTGCGGCCCTTGAAGCGCAGGTCGTCCAGGGCGCTGGGAATGTAGCTGGCGCGCGCTTCCTTGATCAGGCCATCGACGGGTGTGAGCAAGCCGTCGCGCGCAAATTCGTCGGCCCAGGGCACGTTCAGGCTGACCAGCGCGGGCGGCGTGCCGGCCACGATGCGCGTGACCAGCTTGGTCTGGATGACGTCCCACGGGAAGTCGATCCATTCGATTTTGACACCGGGATTCTGCGCCTCATAGCGCGCCACCACCGCATTGAAATACGGCGTGAACTTGGGCTTCATGCTGAAGGTCCAGAATTCGATTTTCTCGGCAGCCCATGCCTGCGGCGCGAGCAGGCCCGCGCAGGCAAACACTGCCAACAGTCTCTTGATCATTATTATTATCCCTGCCAGTGGCCCCGCAAGTGCCGGGGTCGGACCCTCAGGGTCCGACCCCAGTCTTCGCTTTCGGGTTGGGTATTGCTTAGTTTGTTTTTGTTACCTTGCTCAAGTGACGCGGCGCATCCGGGTCCATGCCGCGCGCGGCCGACAGTTTTGCCGCCATCACGTAGAAGGACTGGATGGCGACGATCGGGTCGAGATCGGGCGTGGCCGCGACGGGCAGCGTCAGGTCGCGTTCGGCCACGTCGGCGGGTGCCGCCAGCAAGACCTTGGCGCCGCGGCCGCGCATTTCCGTGGCCAGCTGCAGCAGGCCGGCCTGGGTCGGGCCGCGCGTGGCGAAAATAAGCAGCGGGTAGCCGTCTTCGATCAGGGCCATCGGGCCGTGCTTGATTTCGGCGCCGCTGAAGGCTTCGGCCTGCAGGGCCGAGGTTTCCTTGAATTTCAGGGCCGACTCCAGCGCCACGGGGAAGCTGATGCCGCGTCCGACGACCATGATGTTGCGGGCCGGCGCCAGCACGTCGATGGCGGGCGACCAGTCGACGCGGGTCGCTTCGAGCAGCGCTTCGGGCAGCGCTTCCAGCCCTCCCAGCAGCTCGGGATCGTTCTGCCACTGGGCCACCATGCGCGCACCGGCGACCAGGCTGGTGATGAAGCTCTTGGTGGCGGCGACGCTTTGTTCCTTGCCGGCGCGCAGGGGCATGGCCCATTCGGCGGCGTGCGCCAGCGGCGAATCGATGTCGTTGACGAGGGCCACGGTGGTGGCGCCGCCATCGCGGAAGTAGCGGATCGGTTCGACCACGTCCGGGCTCTGGCCCGATTGCGAGATCGAGATGGCCAGGGTATCGCGCGTCACCAGCGGCGATTTGTTCAGGGTCACGAGCGACATCGGCAGGGATGCCACGACGCGGCCCAGGCGCGCCATGATCAGGTAGGCGACGTAGTTGCAGGCGTGGTCGGAGCTGCCGCGCGCGATGGTCAGCGCGGTCGAGAACGAGGTGCTCCTCAATTTGCGGCCCAGTTCCGCGTAGCGTTCCGTGTCGCTGGCCAGTTGCAGGGCGACGCATTCGGCGGCGGAAACGGCTTCTTTAAGCATCATTGAGGTCACAGATTTCTCCTTCTATATACACAGCTTTGAGTTTGAGATCGCGATCGAGTACCACCAGATCGGCGTAAGTGCCGGGGGCCAGCCGGCCGCGTTCTTCCAGGCCCAGATAATCGGCGGCGTTGGTCGACACGCGCTTGGATGCGTCGGCCAGGTCCAGTCCCAGTCCCACCAGGTTGCGCAGCGCCTGGTCCAGGGTCAGGGTGCTGCCCGCCAGCGTGCCGTCGGGCAGGCGCACGCCGCCCATGCATTTCTGCACGGCGTGGCGGCCCAGCATGTATTCGCCGTCCGGCATGCCGGTGGCTGCGGTCGAATCGGTGACGCAGTACAGGCGCGGGATGGCGCGCAGGGCCACCTTGATGGCGCCCGGATGCACGTGCAGCAGGTCGGGGATCAGTTCCGCGTATTCGGCGTGCGCCAGGGCGGCGCCGACCATGCCCGGCTCGCGGTGATGCAAGCCGCTCATGGCGTTGAACAGGTGCGTAAAACCCATGGCGCCGTGTTCCAGCGCGGCCACGCCGTCTTCATAGGAGCCCAGCGTGTGGCCGATCTGCACGCGCACGCCGGCGTCGGCCAGGGCGCGCACCAGCTCCAGGTGGCCGGCGATTTCCGGCGCCACGGTGATGACGCGCAGCTTGGCCAGGGTTTGCAGGCGCTCGATTTCCGCCAGCGTGGCGGCGCGCGCGTAGTTCGGCTGCGCCCCGAGCTTGCCGGAATTGATGTACGGGCCTTCCAGGTGGGCGCCCAGCACGCGCGCCGTGTTCGGGCGGCGGTGCCTGGCGGCGATGCCGATGGCCGTCAAGGCCATGTCGATGTCTTCCGGCGGCGCCGTCATGGTGGTGGCCAGCAGGCTGGTGGTGCCGTGGCGCGCATGGATGGCCGCGATGGTGTAGACGGCTTCGCCGCCTTCCATGATGTCCTTGCCGGCGCCGCCGTGCACGTGCAGGTCGATGAAGCCGGGCAGAATATAGTCGTCGCTGTTGCCCGACGGGTGGACGGAATCACCGGTGATGCTGTCGACTTTTTCGCCGAAGGCGATGGCGCCGTGGATCCAGCCGCCGGGGGTAAGGATATTGCCTTTGATAGTGCTGCTCATCTGCGCGACTCCGCTACGAATTCATAATAATCACTGCGGCAATACGAGTGGGTCAGTTCCACCGCTGCGCCGTTGTCGAGATAACTGACACGGGTGATGTGCAGCATGGCTTCACCCGTCTTGATATTGGCCAGCTTGGCCTGTTCCGCTGTGGCGTTGACGGCGCGGATATGCTGCAGCGCGCGCATCGGGATGGTGCCGCGCGACTCCAGGTAGCCGTATAGCGAATCGGTCACCTGCTGCGGGTCCGGCATGTACAGCGCGGGGATGGTGGTCGTCTCGATCGCCATCACCACTTCGTCGGCCGTGCGCAGGCGGCGCAGGCGCGCCACCGGCATGTGCGGCGACAGTCCCAGCGACAGCAGTTCCAGCGGCGCGGCCGAGCCGATGTCGCGCTGCAGCCAGCGCGAGCCGGCCGTGAAGCCCCGCTGGCGCAATTCTTCCGAAAAGCTCGTCAGGCGCGACAGCGGCTGTTCCAGCTTGGGCGTGATGTAGGTGCCCGAACCGCGCTTGCGCGTCAGCATGCCCCGGTCGCACAGCATGTCGATGGCCTTGCGCGCCGTGACGCGCGAAATTTCGAGGAGCTCCGATAGCACGCGCTCGGAAGGCAAGGCCTGGTTGGCGCGCCAGTCGCCGCTGGCGATGCCGTCCGACAGCATGTTCGCCAATTGCATGTAGAGCGGCGTGTCGCTGGCGGGATTCGGTTTGAAGGCGGACAGTTTGGCCAGCATGGTCATTGCTCCTGCAAGTGCTTGCGTATCAGGCGCAGACCGCCTGCGGCCGAGTCGCCCTGTGCCGGCACGACCAGTTGCAACAGTGCCGCCGGCAGGTAGCTCGACAAGGGCGCCGCCAGGCCGCCGCACAGTGCCACGGGCAAGGCGCCGGCCGGATCGAGTGCCCTGGCGATGAGGGCGATCTGCCGGCCCGCGTCGGTCAGGATGCTGCGCGCCACGGCATTGCTGGCCGCGTGTTCGAGCACCAGGCGCGCCAGTTGCGCGAAATTGGTCTGGCTGGCGGCGGCCAGCCACACTTGCATGGCGTCGCGCTGGCCGCCGCAGGCGTCGATGACGGCCGTGGCGAAGGCGCTGCCGGGCACGCGGCCGTCGACCACTTGCTGCGCATGGTTGATGGCGCGCATGCCGATCCAGGCGCCGCCCGCTTCGTCGCCGGAAGGGAAGCCCCAGCCGCCCACTTCATGGCGGCTGCCGTCCGCGTGCAGCACTTCGCCCACGCTGCCGGTGCCGATGGCAACGATGGCGCCCGGCTGGCCCGCATGCGCGCCCAGCAGTGTGGTCAGGGCATCCGATTCGAGTGCGACTGCGGCATAGCCGGGATTGTGTTCGACGAAGCTGGCGGCCCACTGCTTGTTGTGCACGCCGGCCAGGCCCAGGCCGATGGCCATGCGCTGCAAGGAGGGTTGTTCCAGGCCGGCCGCGCGGAAGGCCAGGGTGACGGCATGCGCCACGGAGGTCCACGCCCGTTCGATGCCCAGTCCCAGGCCGGATGGGCCGCTTTGACCCTGTGCCAGTTCCTGGCCGTCGAGGCGCGCCAGGCGTACGCGGGTACCGCTTCCCCCGCCGTCGACGCCGATTATGTATTCGATCATGTTGTGCAGTCCCGCATTTGGTTGAGTGCGCCTGTCTCGGTTCTTTTATTTGTCGGGCGGCGAAAAAGCTGAAGGCACTATATTGTCGCCCCGATGGCTTGTCAACAGGTATTTAAGTGGTATTAATAAATGCGTTGCGCGATGACGCGCCATGCCCGAGGGTGTGATTGCAAGCGATTGTTAATAAAGGAGTTTTTGTGTTTCGTGAATGGTATTGAAATTGGCCTTGTTTAATGCCAATTTTTTCCAACTGGTCTGTTGTTGGTGATGCGGTATTGCTTGCATGCATGCTTGGCAAGGGGCGCCATGAAGAGTAAAGTCCGGCTTTTACACCTGAGTTGGAAGAGCATGATGAACGACAAGGCAGCAAAGAGCGAGTACTGGGACGACTGGCAGCAAGAGGCGCTGGCCGCCGGTGTGTCGGCGCCGCTGGCCGCGCTGGGCATGGAAATGATGCGCACGCACCGCAAGAACCGCTGGCCGAAGGATTTCCTGGGCCGCGAAAGCGATGGCCCGGTCATGATCGAAATGTGCCTGGAAGATGAGGCGGAAACGGAATTGTTCTTTATCGAGAACCTGTATCCCTACGATGCGGCGCTGATCGAAAAGACGCGCCGCCGTCTGTGCCTGCACTGATCGTGCGCTGACGTGTGACTGGAACGGCCGCCTTGCGCGGCCGTTTTCACGTCAGTTACTGAATTTTTCGCTGCTCGTGGTGGCTCTGGCGCGCATGCGCAGGCTCAGCAGCACGATGGTGACCAGCAGCAGCGAATGTGTGCCCGGTTCATGCGAAGCGGGGGCGTGCAGGCTGGCGTCTTGCGACTGGAAACTGGCCAGGCGCGTGGCCAGGGTGGCGGGTGCCGCCTGGTAGCTGGCCTTCTGAACCGGCGCCGTGCCCGCCGCATGCGTGCTTCCAGCGGTCCAGAGCGACAGGGCCGCGCCCAGCAAGATCATTGTTCTCATCATATTCTTTATTTCCGCCGAGGGCTGTCAATCGATTACACATGGTCCCGCCGTATGCCGGCCCATGTCCTGTCCCCAGTTTGTATGCTTTCCGGCGTTGCTTATAGTGCACCGGAATGATATCTATTTATAAATTTCGTGTATTAAAACATAATAAAACAAAAATGCAAACGTCTTTTTGCAAATAAGTGCATGCGCTGCCTGTGCTTGCCGGGTGCGGTCTGTCTGTTGCATAGGGGAAATGACGTGGCATTTTCATGGGGGAGTGTCATAATGGCCCAGGCATTTCCGCCCAGGCATGGAGTAGATGATGAGCAAGGCACAGGACAGCAAGAAAGAAGCCAAGAAAGAACCGGCCAAGACCATGAAGGAAAAGAAGGAAGCCAAGAAGGTCAAGAAAGAAGAGCGCAAGCGCTGATCATGCGCGTGCGCCGTTCATTGACGCGCCCGTGGCGTGCGCCGGCCCTGCTGGCGGCGTTCGCCCTGCTGGCCGTTGGCCTGCCCGTGTCCGGCGTGCTGGCGCAGCAAAAGCCGGCGCCGTCCACGTTCGGGCAGGTGGTGGGCAATGCCGTGCTGTGCATCGACCAGATCGACAACAAAGCTTTTTATGCGTATTTGCTGACGGCCTTCGGCCCCGCCTACAAGCATGAAGGGGGCGCTTACTGGTTCCGCACGGACGCCACCTTGTGGGGCGCGCCGATTACCGACGTGATCGTCAGCGACGACACCAGTCCCCTCGTCTTCATGGGCGTGGTGGCGGACGCGACGCCGGAAAAGCTGGAGCCGGCCATCCGCGGCGCCTCGGGCCTGCGCTTCAATAAACTCGACAATTCCGCCTTTCCTGTCCGTGGTTCAATGCCTGGCAGTAAAATCGTCTACTTCCGTAGCAAGGCGAAAGTCTATTGCGCCAAATACAAGCCGTTGCCGCCCGCCCGCACCCGCTGAGGGTCTCGGCTTGCCGCCGCGCATTTTGATCGTTTCATCCGCAGGGTCTCCATGTACACGCATTATTTCCAGCTCAAGCAATCGCCGTTTTCGATCGCGCCCGATCCGCGCTACCTGTTCATGAGCGAACGCCACCGCGAAGCGCTGGCGCATTTGCTGTATGGCGTGGGCAGCGGCGGCGGCTTCGTGCTGCTGACGGGCGAAATCGGCGCCGGCAAGACCACCGTGTGCCGCTGCTTCATGGAGCAGATTCCGGAAAACTGCCAGCTCGCGTATATTTTCAATCCGAAGCTGTCCGTCGAGGAATTGCTGCTGTCGATCTGCGAGGAATTCCGCATCGCCGTGGCGCCCGGCGTGGCCAGCGTGAAAGGCTATGTCGACGCCATCAATGCGCACCTGCTGGCCAGCCATGCGCAGGGCAAGAACAATGTGCTGATCATCGATGAAGCGCAAAACCTGTCCGCCGCCGTGCTGGAGCAGTTGCGTTTGCTGACCAATCTGGAGACGAGCGAGCGCAAGCTGCTGCAGATCATCCTGATCGGCCAGCCGGAATTGCGCGCCATGCTGGCCCGGCCCGAGCTGGAGCAGCTGGCGCAGCGCGTGATCGCCCGTTATCACCTCGGTTCGCTGACGGAGGACGAGACGGCCAGCTATGTCCGCCACCGCCTGGCCGTGGCGGGCAGTACGGCGCAGACGCCGTTCGCGCCCCGTTTGATGGCGACCATCCATTCCTTGAGCAAGGGAGTGCCGCGCCGCATCAACCTGCTGTGCGACCGCGCGCTGTTGGGCGCTTACGTGGAAAACCAGCCGCAGGTGACGCGCCAGATATTGCGCCGTGCCGCCGAGGAAGTGTTTGCGGAAGAGGGCAAGCCGGCTGCCGGACGGGGCTTGCGCTGGCCGCACGTGGCCGCTGGCGTGCTGGCTGGTGCGCTGGTCACGGCCGCGCTGGCCTGGCATTTCATGCCACGCACGCCTGCCACAGTGGCCGTGGCGAAAGTGCCCGTCGTGGTGGCGTCGGCGGCGCCCGCTGCGACACCTGTCCCTGCGTCCGCGCCCGTCAGCGTGCCTGACCGCAACGCCGTGCTGCGCCAGCTGGCTGGCCTGTGGGGCGAGCAGTTGCCGGCCGGCGACGCCTGCCAGGCGGGCGCCCGCGCCGGCCTGCGCTGCCTGCACAGCCGGGGCGGCATCGCCGAGCTGCGCGTGCTGGACCGTCCCGCCATGCTGGCCTTGCGCGATGCGGGTGGCACGGAACAGCTGGCGCTGTTGACGCGTCTGCAGGATGATACCGCCACCTTGATGCTTGATGGCAAACAGCAAAGCCTGCCGCTGGCTCAGCTGGCGCAGCGCAGCGATGGCAGCTTCACGACCTTCTGGCGCGCTCCGCGCAGCTGGCGCGACGAAGTGCCGCTGGGCGCGCGCGGCGCCGACGTGGATTGGCTGGCGCAGCGGCTGGCGCAACAGCGGGGCTTGCCGGCGCCGGCCGCCAATCTGCCGCTCGATGCCGAGATGCAAGGCCAGCTGCGCGCTTTCCAGCAAAGCCAGAACCTGCGGGCCGATGGCCTGGCGGGCCCGAAAACATATATACGCCTGATGCAGCTGGGTGACAATGCGGAGCCGCGCCTGAGCAGCGCGGCTCCTGCCGTGGCGGCGCCCGCTGCGACGGCGATGGTGGCGGGGAAATAAGATGTCCTACATACTTGAAGCACTGAAAAAATCGCAGGCCGAGCGCCAACTGGGCGAGTTGCCCTCGATCCATGCACCGCAAGTGCAGCTGCACGATGCGGCCGCGTCCGGCGCTGGGCGGCGCGCGCCCGTCTGGCTGGCGCTGGGCGGCGTGACGGTGGCCGTGGCCGCCGCCCTGCTGTTCTGGCAGCCCTGGCAGGCAGGCACGGCTGCACCTGCGGCCGCTCCTGCCGTGCTGGCCCAGGCTGTGCCCGCGCCGCTGCCAGCAATCGTCCCGCCGGCAGTCCCTGTACCTGTCCCTGTATCCGCGCCGGCCCCCGTCACGCAAGTCACGCCCGTGCCGCCAGCGGCCACGGCCGCGCCCGTGCACCATGCCAGGCCTGTGGCGGAACCGAAGCAGGAAACGCCAGGCCAGACGCTTCCCGTCGTCCCGGCTCCGGCCGTGCCCCCGCCGGCAGCCGAAGATGCCGTGCCCGGCATGCGCGACCTGCCCGAGCCGATACAGCGGCAAATCCCCCCGGTCGCCATCGGCGGCTATATCTATTCGAAGAATCCGGCGGACCGCCTGTTGCTGATTGACAAGGTCCTGCGCCACGAAGGCGAGGAACTGGCGCCCGGCCTGGTGCTGGAAAAATTGCAGCCGAAAGCGGCCATCTTCAGTTTCAAGGGCTACCGCTACCGCGTGCCGTATTGAGTTGTTGTGCATCAAGGCCGGGGCCCCATAGCTGAACCATACTGGCCTGGCCTGGTCGAACCAGGGTCGCTGCGACCGTGTGCGCGGCCGGGGAGTTCCGATGATTGCTGCCGCAGCTGGTGAGGGTGCTTTTGATGCGCATGGCCTGGGTAACCTGGCGCGCATCGACCATATCGTCGTGCTGATGATGGAAAACCGTTCCTTTGACCACATGCTCGGCTACCTGAGCCTGGAAGGCGGGCGCGCCGATATCGATGGCTTGCAGGCCAGCCATGCCAACGTGCATGCGGGTGTCCGCTATCCCGTGCACCATTTGCGGCGCACGGCCTTTGGCCCGCAGCAAGACCCGTCGCATACGGGCACGTCGGTGGCGCAGCAATTGCAAAATAATAATGGCGGCTTTGTCGACGACTATGCGCAAACGCATCCGGGCGACCCCGACATCGACCTGGTAATGGGCTATTACAATGGGGCCGACTTGCCCATGTACGATTTTCTGGCGCAGCAGTTCTGCGTTTGCGACCGCTGCTACAGCTCCGTTCCTGGCGCCACCTGGCCCAACCGCCTGTATGCGATCAGCGGCAAGGCGGCCGGCAGCCGCGACAGCAAGCGCGTGCCCCTGTACACGAACAAATCCTTCGTGCGCCACCTGGACCGCGCCCAGGTCAGCTGGAAATTTTATTCCGCCTGGAAGCCCTGGAGCCTGGCGCTGACGGACGACCATTACCGTTCGTCCGAGCTGTACGAACCGTTCGGATCGAGCGCGCGCCGCTATGGCTTCATCGGCGATGCGCTGGCGGGCGCCTTGCCCTCGGTCAGCTGGATCGATCCGCATTTCTTTGAAAACGACGACCACCCGCCGGCCGACATCCGCGCCGGCCAGGCGCTGGTGGCGCAGGTCTACCAGGCCCTGTCGCGCGGCCCCGCCTGGGCGCGCACCTTGCTGATCCTCAGTTATGACGAGCACGGCGGCTTTTTCGACCATGTGCCGCCTGGCGCCGCCATCGACGACGACCCTGCGTTTCGCCAGTACGGCGTACGCGTGCCCATGCTGCTGGTGTCGCCGCTGATCGCGCCGGGCAGCGTCAGCCACGAGGTATACGATCACACGTCGATCATCAAAACCATCCTGCAGCGTTTTTGCCGCGCCGCCGATGGCAGCTTGCCCCAGATGGGCGCGCGCGTGGCGGCCGCCAGCGGCCTGGGTGCCGTGCTGACCCTGGCGCAAGGCCGCGTGGCGCCCGCCTTGCCCGCCGCCGTCGTGGCGCAGCGCGCCGCCTGGGAAGCCGATGTGCGGGCGCAGGATTTCGCCCCGCCGCCGCCCGCTTGCCAGCCTGATGGCGAGCTGGCCTCCGCTGTCGCCGTCCCCTTCCAGTCCGATGCCGAGGCGGGCGCGATCGCCGCCCACCGGCAATTGGCGCGCACGGCCAGGAATGCACATGCGCTAAATGGCAAAGCAGCGGGCAAAACAGCGGGCAAAGCTGCGGGTAAAACGGCGGGCGCGGCAGCGCCGAAGTCGTCGGGCCGGCGCCGTCGGCAGGGCGGCAAGCCGGCGCCTCTTGCCGCTGGGAATGGCGAAAAACCTGGAGTCGCGTGACTTGGGTGAAGAGCTGGACGATGCGCCGGGTCTGCGTCGGCGGTCGCGCCCGTGGGGCTGCGTATAATCATTCCTTCTCAATCAAGGAGTGACCATGCACGATGCGATGCCCCCACACCCGGTACTCGGTGTGATCGGCCGTTCCGGCAGCGGCAAGACGACCCTGCTGGAATTTGTGGTGAAGGAACTGGCGGCGCGCGGCTTGCGCGTCAACCTGGTCAAGCACAGCCACCATGACCTGGCGCTGGAACCGCCGCAAAAGGACAGCGCCCGCCTGCGCATGGCGGGGGCGGCGGAGGTGCTGGTGGCGTCGCCGTATCGGTTTGCCATCGTGCATGAGCTGCGCGGGGCTCCCGAGCCGAGCCTGGCGCAGCAATTGGCCCGCATGGGGCCGGCAGACCTGACCCTGGTCGAGGGTTTCAAGACGGACCCCATTCCCAAGCTGGAAGTGTTCCGTCCGGAAGTAGGGCAGGCGCCCCTGTATCCGTATGACCCGCATGTGATCGCCGTCGCCTCCGACAGTCCGGCGCCGGCCGACTTGCGCGAGGGCGTGCAATGGCTGGACTTGAATGCCCGCGAGCACGTGCTGGCCTGGTTGCTGCACAGGCTGGAAAAATAAGCTAAAGGTTTGCCGGCGGCATCCGTTAACAAGAGTAGAACCTCATTGGAGAAACGTATGGACGTCGGAAGCATTGCTCAACTGTCAACCACGATGGCGGAGACAGGCACGCGGCAAGCCGTTGGCTTGACTGTCCTGAAAAAAGCCCAGGATATCCAAAGCTCGACCGCCACCGCCTTGCTGGCAGCGTTGCCGCCGGTACAGTCGGCGCCGAGTCTGCCGGCTCATCTCGGTAACCGCATCAACACGACAGCCTGAGCGCGGTCCCGCGGCGCCAGTCCGGCGCTCGCCATAGATACGCCCACACCACCGTCATCGACGGTGGCGCGTGGGCGTTTTTGTCTGTCGTTTCGCCATCCTTTTCGCCTTCCTCCCGTCTCCGTTCGCCATGACCTGGCCGATTCAGTAGAATGACGTCCATCACCTCGCGTTGTCCATCGTGCAGCCCGGGGCGTGCCCACTTTACTTTGACCCATGCAAGAGGAATCCCCATGAACAAACGTCAAGCTCTCATCGCCGCCGCCCTCGCGGGCCTCTGTGCCGGTACTTCCATCAATGCGGCCGCTCACGATGGCCCCGCCCCAGGCGACAAGGAAAAATGCTATGGCGTGGCCAAGGCCGGGCAGAACGATTGCGCTTCGTCCGACGGCGCGCATTCCTGCGCGGGCCAGGCGGAGGCGGACAACTTGCCCACAGAATGGGCGTATGTTGCCAAGGGGACGTGCGAACAGGCGGGCGGTTCCGTCAAGCCCATCAAGGCCGGCAAGACGGCAAAGCCGGCCACGCAGCCGTAAGCGTCCGCCGCCTGCCCATGCCGCCGCCCATTCAGGCGCTTGCCGGCGTCGGCCTGCGCGCCGCGCACTACCGCGACTTTCTGGCGCGCCGGCCCAAGGTCGGCTGGCTGGAAGTGCACACTGAAAATTATCTGCAGCCGTCGGGCTGGGATAACCATGTGCTGCAGACTCTGCGTCAGGATTACCCCATCAGCCTGCATGGGGTGGGCCTCGGCCTGGGATCCGCGCGCGGCTTTTCCGAGAGTCATTTGCAGCGCGTGCGCGCCGTGGTCGAGCGTATCGAACCTTCCCTCGTGTCGGAACACCTGAGCTGGGGCGCCGTGGCGCAGCAGCAACTCAACGATCTGTTGCCGCTGGCCTTGAATGGCGCCGCCCTCGATTTGCTGTGTGCAAGAGTGGGGAGGGTGCAGGATGTGCTGAAAAGGCCGATCTTGCTGGAGAATGTCTCCACTTGCCTGCGTTTTGCCGACGATGCCATGAGCGAGGCGCAATTCCTGGCGGAACTGGCGCGCCGCAGCGGTTGCGGGCTGCTGCTCGATATCAATAATCTGTATGTGAACCAGTGCAATCACGGCGAAGATGCCTTGGCGGCCATGCAGTCCATCGCGCCGGGCAGCGTGGGCGAACTGCACCTGGGCGGCCATCTGCTGACGCCGCACGCCGTGATCGACCACCATGGCGCCGCCGTGGCCGATCCCGTCTGGGAGCTATATGCGGCCGCCTTGCAGCGCTTTGGCGCCATTCCCACCCTCGTCGAATGGGACACGGATTTGCCGCCGCTCGATATCCTGCTGGGCGAAGCGGACAAGGCGCAAGCCATGCTGGCGCGCCATGCGCCGCAAACGCCATCATGGCAGGCAGCGTCGCCGCCGTCCCCGCCGCTACCCGCGTCGCTTGACGCGCTGGCCGCTGGCCAGCAGGCATTTGCCATAGCCTTGCTCGATACCGGGGCAACATTGCCATCGTTCGCAGGCGAGGCGGTACCGCAGCGTTTCGCGCTGTACTGCGGCAACTTGAGCGCCACCTGGCGCCGTACCCTGGGCCACGCCTATCCCGTCGTGCTGGCGCTGGTGGGCGAGGATTTCTTTGGCGGCCTGGCGCGCGCGTATGGCCGGCAGATGCCATCCGATAGCGCAGATTTGAACCAGTTTGGCGCCCGTTTCGCCGATTTTCTGACGGCTTTCCCGCCTGTGGCCGCATTGCCCTACCTGCCGGACATGGCGCGCCTGGAATGGGCCTTGCACCTGGCCCATTACGCGGCCGATGCGCAAGCGCTGGCGCCCGAGTCGCTGGCTGCCCTGCATCCCGATCAGCTGGAAGCGCGGCGTTTTACCTTGCATCCCGCTTGCACCTTGCTCGCGTCCGACTGGCAGGTGGCGGCCTTGTGGCAGGCGCATCAGGAGGAGGACGGTTCGGGGATGTTTCCGCAAGATCTGCAGGTGGCGAGCTGGGCGCTGGTCTGCCGGCCGCGCTGGAAGGTGCAGGTGCTGGTGCTTGATGCGGCTGCGCATGCCGCCTTGCAAGCCTTGCAGCAGGGGCAAACGTTCGGCGCCGCGCTCGATGCGGCGTTCGAGCTGGACCCGGCCTTCGACCTGACCGCGCACCTGCGCCAGTGGCTGGCGCATGCGGTCCTGGCAGCGTGACGGTTTATTCGAAGGCGCGCAGCAGGCGCGCTTCGCCCGTCTGATCGCGGTACAGGGCATTCGCGGCCAGGGTGGCGTCCATCATGCGCGTGACTTGCTCTTCTTCAAAGCGGGCCAGTTCGGCCGTGGCCGCGACGAGGGCCAGTTGCAGCCTGGCGCGCGCGCTCTGGTACAGGCTGCTGGTGTATTTGTCTGTGTTACGCAGTAGTTCTTCCGCGTTTTCTATTACCTGGCGCAAGTCGCCGATCAGGCGTTCCTGGCTGCGCGTACCTTGTTCGGGATGGTCCATGGCGCTTCCCTTCTGCAATCGATATTTATCTGACAATAACGACGTGTCGCAGCTTGACTTGGGCAGCCGGGCTGGCAGGAGTGCTGGCTGTACGCATGGGGCCGCTTTCGCGCCCCATGCCGGGGTCAGACAGGAGCGACGACCGTGATACGGATATCGCCCACGCTGACGACCTGGCCGGCGCGGATCTTGGCGGTCTTGCGCAATTCCTTCTTGCCATCGACCTTTACCACGCCGCTATCGACCATGACCTTGCCTGCGCCACCGCTGTCGCACAAGCCGATCAGCTTGAGCAGCTGGTTCAGCTCGACGAACTCGGATGTTAAATCAAAGCTTACTTTTTGCATTGTATCCCTTATTGCAATGATGTGTTTTCAACACTTGATGACGACCTCAACTAATCCATAGTTTACCTGAAGCCGCCAGCAATGCAGGGTGTAAGTCAACTTTTGTTGGGCCGCGTCATCTCCAGCGGCACGATCCATGCGCCGAATTGCTCTTCCGTCACAAAGCCCAGGGCCAGCGCCGCTTCCTTCAAGGTCGTGCCTTCGTGCTGGGCCTGCTTGGCGATTTGCGCCGCCTTGTCATAGCCGATGTGCGGCGCCAGCGCCGTGACCAGCATCAAGGAGCGTTCCATCAGTTCGGCGATGCGTGCGCGGTTCGGCGCGATGCCGTGGGCGCAATGCTCGTCGAAGCTGCGCATGCCGTCGCCGAGCAGGCGCGCGCTTTGCAGGAAGTTGTGTGCAATCAAGGGCTTGAAGACGTTCAACTCGAAATTGCCCGAGGCGCCGCCCACCGTGATGGCCACATCGTTGCCGAAGACCTGGCAGCACAGCATGGTCAGCGCTTCGCACTGGGTGGGATTGACCTTGCCCGGCATGATGGAGCTACCCGGCTCGTTTTCGGGGATCGTGATTTCGCCGAGGCCGGAGCGGGGGCCGGACGCCATCCAGCGCACGTCGTTGGCGATTTTCATCAAAGCCGTGGCCAGGGTTTTGAAAGCGCCATGGGCGGCGACCAAGGCATCGTGGGCGGCCAGGGCGGCAAACTTGTTGCTGGCCGTTTCGAACGGCTGGCCCGTCAGGCGTGCCAGTTCGGCGGCGATGCGGCCGGCAAATTCCACATGGGCATTCAATCCCGTGCCCACGGCCGTGCCGCCGGCGGCCAGCTGCAGCAGCGGCGGCAACGCTGCCGTGATGATGTGCTCGGCAAAGTCCAGCTGCGCCACGTAGCCGGAAAATTCCTGCCCCAGGGTCAGCGGCGTCGCGTCCTGCAAATGTGTGCGGCCGATCTTGACGATGTCGGCAAACTCCGTGGCTTTCGCGTCCAGGGTGGCGCGCAGCTGGCGCAGCGGCGGCAAGACCGTGTTGGCGACGGCCAGCGCGGCCGCCACATGGATGGCGGTGGGGAAAATGTCGTTCGAGGACTGGCCCAGGTTGACGTCGTCGTTCGGGTGCAGCAGGCGCTCGGCGCCCCGCAAGCCGCCGATCAGCTCGGAGCCGCGGTTGGCCAGCACTTCGTTCATGTTCATATTGCTTTGCGTGCCGGACCCCGTTTGCCAGACGGCCAGCGGGAATTCTGCGTCATGCTTGCCGGCCAGCACTTCGTCGGCCGCCTGCGTGATGGCGATGGCTTTCTTGCCATCCAATAATCCCAGGTCCAGGTTGACGTGGGCGGCCGCGCGCTTGACGGTGGCCAGGGCGGCGATCAGTTCGGGCGGCATCTTTTCCGTGGAGATATGGAAATGCTCGAGCGAGCGCTGCGTTTGCGCTCCCCAAAGCCGGTCGGCGGGTACGTCGATCGGGCCGAAACTGTCGCGTTCGATTCTGCTACTCATGGCATCCCTTTCATCGATGGAGGTGGATCGAGTGTACTCCAGACGTCAAAAAGGCACAGGATGATGCTGTATTGCATCATTTTTGCCCTGGCCCATCTATATTTTTGCGATTTCCTGCCGTTAAAGACAGGCGAGCCCCCATTATTTATCCTGTTATCAAAGCGATCAGTCCATGCAGAGCAGCATCCTTCCCCGTTGGTCTTTGATCGCGTGCGCCGCCGCCAGCCTGGCCTTGCCGCCCGTCATGGCGGCCGAACTGGGCGACATGGCCGTCCTGTCGCACGTGGGCCAGCCCCTGCTGGCCGAGATCGAACTGACGGCCCTGGCGCCCGAGGAGGCCAATGGCGTGACCGTGCGCCTGGCTTCGCCCGATGTGTACCGCGGTGGCGGCATCGGCATGGATCCTGCCTTGCAAACCTTGACGATCGGCCTGTTTGAGCGCGGTGGACGCCATTATGTGCGCGTGGCCACGCGGCAAGCGATCCAGGCGGGGCATGTGCACCTGTATTTATTGCTGGGCAATGGTAGTGGCGCCGTCGTGCGCCTGGCTACCTTGTGGCTGACGCCGGCGCCGCCCGCCGCCGTACCCGCCAGTGCGCCAGTCCGGCCAGCTATTCCGTTGCCCGCGCCGGTCTCCACGCCTGTGCCGTTGCCACGCGCCGTACCCGTCGCGCCGTCGCCCGACGCCGCCGCGCTGGCGGCCCGCGCGCGGGCCGAGGGCCTCGTGCGTCCGGCGCGCGTGTTCGTGCCGCCGCCCGCCGCACCCAAACTGGCCGCCCCCGCGCTGCCGCGCCGCGCCGCAGCGCCCGTGGCCGCCTGCGCGCCGCAGGCGGAGACGGGGCAGGCGGCAGCGTGCGTGGGGCTGGACGAGAAAAACACGGCCCTGACTGAAAAGCTGGGCGAACTGGAAGGCAAGATCGGCGTCTTGCAAAAGGCGCTGGCCCTGCCTGCAGCCGCCGTGCCGCCCGCCGCCACGCCGGCCGTGGCGGAAGCGCCCCATGCGAAACCGAAACCCCTGCACGCGGCGCCGGCTGCCGACAAGGAAAAGAAATCGGGCGGCATGCTGTGGCTCGGTATCGGCACCCTGGTCTTCCTGCTGCTGACGGCGCTCATCGTGTACATCGTGCGCAAGCGCAGGCAAGCGGCGGGTCCGGGCGCACCGTCGAAATACTGGGTCTTGCTGCGCAAGCCGTTCGGCCGCAGGAAGAAGGATGTGCCCGTCTTGACGGAAGCGGTGGAAGAAGGGGCGGCGGCCGAACCGGAAGCGGAACCGGAGCCGTTCTCGCGTTAATGCTGCCGCAAGGCGCTACCGCAGGCCGCTCACAATTTGATATAAAAAAAGATATTGAAAAAATACATGGAAACGCTTGCCAAGCACGTTGCCTGTTTCTTAAAGATGGTGCTATGATGAATTCAGTGGACTTGCTCTACGACAAAACAGCCCCAGCCTGGCGCAGTCACCAACGATAGTGTGGCGCGGCAAACCAGGTGTAGCGTTGCATAAACGCCTGGGTCTGGAAGCGGTTCGCGATGCCGACGATGTGCTCGCGAACGCCGGATGCAACCGGCAGCGAGGCGACGCCAGGAGATACCTGGGGCTCGCCTTCCAAATTCCCCCGCCTTGCCTTTTTGAGCGCCGCAGATGGCGCTCTCTCGCATGGCGGCAGACGTAAAAAAAGCACCCGCGGGTGCTTTTGTCGTTTCTGGCGCGGCAAGCTTCTTACATGCGGGCGCGCGAACCTGGCATGGCGTTCGACAGCTGGGTCATCCACGGTTCCGTGATGGCGCGGATTTCGCGGTCATTGGCCAGGATTTGCTTGAGCAAGTCGATCTTGCGCAGACGCGAGGCGCCGGCCAGGGCAGGCGCCTTGCCCGTCATGGTCGCGCTGGCGGCGCTGGCGCACTGGTTTTCCAGGGTATCCAAGCCATCCCAGTCGCTCGAACGTGCGGCCACGACCATTTGATTGGTCATTCCTGCAATATTTTCATACATCGAGAGAACGTCGTTGGAGGTCATGAGCACACCCGTAACTAGTGAATGGATTACCGCTTGTCTAGATTAACGGCGGGTCCAACGGGAACTTGAGGGTGTTTTTGAAAAAAAGTGAAAATAATTTGGATGTTTTTTTGCGGGCAGCCGGCATGCCCGCAAACCCGCATGCCTGCTCGGTTGGCGATGCGGGCAACGGCCAGCTTACTTGACGAGTTCTTCCAGGCCCGCGCTCAGTTCGGCAAGCGGCGGCATCCTGTCGACCAGCACGGAGGGCGGCAAACCGAGCGCTTCGGCCACCGCGTTGGGATAGCAGGCGATGATTTCTTCATTGCTCAGCTGGTTTTCATCGATGCGCGCGCGCCAGGCGGCCAGGTGGATGATGGCGGCCAGGCGGTTCAACGGTGGCTTGGCCAGCGGAGCGGGGAAGGCGGCGATGGCCTCGGCAAAGGCGGGCGGAAACTTCCAGCGGCGCGCCAGTTCGGCGCCCACCTGCGCATAATCGTAGCCCAGCGACACCCGCTCCGCGTCGAGCCGGCGCGCGTCGAGCGGCGGGGCGATCTTGTCGAGCTGCATGGCTTGCTCGGGCATGGCGGCATGGATCACCAGTTGTCCGATCGCATGCATCATGCCGATGGTGAAAGCCTGGTCCTGGTTGTCGCCCGTCTGCTTCGCGATCCAGCGGGCAGATACGGCGCTGTGCAGGCTGTAGCGCCAGAACTGCGGCAAATTCAGGCCCGGCACGGCTTTGAAACCGCTGACGAGGCCCGAGCTGATGACGAGGGTGCGCACGGTCACAAAACCGAGCATCAGCACGGCATCTTCCACCGTGCCGATGCTGCGCGACACATGGTAATAGGCCGAGTTGGCCAGCCGCAGCAGCTTGGCGCTCAAGGCCGGGTCCGCTCCCAGCTTGCGCGCGATGTCTTCGGTGGCGATGGCGGGGTTGTCGAAACTGCGCACCAGTTCATCGACGATCTTCGGGGCGGCAGGCAGGGCGTGGGGATGCTGGAACAGCGCTTCCAGTTGCATGGCAATCTCCTTGGCGTTCGTGCGGTACGGGATGCGGTCGTGCCACTATATGCCGATTTTTTGTCCGCATGCAAAAAAGTTAGGGGATGCTTTTTCGCCCCAAAAAGGCAGGATTTTCAGGTTATGATTTTGGCTATTACATCGAAAGGATCGCCATGCACGGTTTGCGTTTTTCCTGGTCCCGGACGCCAGTCCAGGCCGCCATCATCCTCGCCCTGGCCGGCGTTTCGCTGACCGGTTTGCCTGCCCGGGCGCATGGCCAGCAAGGGGCCGCCAGCGCCGCCGCCCCCGCTGCCGCGCAGGCCTTGCCCGGTGACGATTTCTACGATTACGTGAATGGCGACTGGCTGCGCAGCACGGAAATTCCCGCCGACCGCAGCAGCTGGGGCTCGTTCGCCATCCTCGCCAACGCCACCAACGAGCGCATCATCGGCCTCGTCGAAGGTCTGGCGGCGGCGCCGCAGGCCGATGCATCGGCGCGCCAGGTCAGCGATTTTTACCGTTCCTGGATGGATGAAGCGGCTATCGAAGCGAAAGGCTGGGCGCCGATCAAGCCGCTGCTCAAGAAGATCGACGGCATACGCGACCAGGCAGGGCTGGCCCGCGCGCTGGGCGAGAGCCTGCGCGCCGACGTCGACCCGCTCAACGCCACCAATTTTTATACGGAAAACCTGTTCGGCCTGTGGGTCGCGCAAGACTTGAACGACACCACGCGCAATGTGGCCTACCTGCTGCAGGGCGGGCTGGGCTTGCCCGACCGCGCGTTCTACCAGAGCGACAGCGCGCGCATGCAGGGCTTGCGCGCGGGCTACCAGGCGCATATTGCCGCCATGCTCAAGCAGGCCGGCTACCGCGATGCGCCGGCCCGCGCCGCGCGCGTGTTTGCGCTGGAACAGCAAATTGCCGCAAGTCACGCCAGCCGCGAGGATTCGGCCGATGTCGCCAAGGGCAATAATGCCTGGCGCGCCGCCGACTTCGCCAGCAAGGCGCCTGGCCTGGACTGGAAAGCCTTCTTCGAAGCGGCAGGGCTGGGCCGGCAGAACGATTTCATCGTCTGGCATCCGACGGCCATGACGGGCAGCGCCGCGCTGGTGGCGCGCGTGCCGCTGGCCACGTGGAAAGATTTCCTCGCCTTCCACGCGGTCAACCATTTCAGCACGATCTTGCCGAAGGCGGCCGCCGACCAGCGCTTCGCCTTCTATGGCAGCGCCCTGAGCGGCACGCCGCAGCAGTCGCTGCGCAGCAAGCGGGCGCTGGCCGCGACGAATGCGGCCCTGAGCGACGCCGTCGGCAAGCTGTACGTGGAACGCTATTTCCCGCCGGAATCGAAAGCCCGCGTGCAAGATATGGTGACGAATATCGTCGCCGCCTTCTCGCGCCGCATCGACAAGCTGGACTGGATGGCGCCGGCCACCAAGGCGCAGGCGCAGGAAAAACTCAAGACCCTGTACGTGGGCGTGGGCTACCCCGAACAGTGGGAAAGCTATGCGGGCTTGCGCGTGGTGCGCGGCGATGCGCTGGGCAATGTGCAGCGGGCGGAGCAGTTCCATTACCGGCAGGAACTGGCCAAGCTGGGCCAGTCGCCCGACCGCAAGGCCTGGGCCATGCCGGCGCAGCTGGTCAATGCCGTCAACCTGCCGCTGCAAAATGCGCTGAACTTTCCGGCCGCCATCCTGCAGCCGCCATTCTTCGACCCGCAAGCATCCGATGCGGCCAACTATGGCGGCATCGGCGCCACCATCGGCCACGAAATCAGCCACAGCTTCGACGATCAGGGCGCGCAGTTCGACGCCCAGGGCAAGCTGCGCGACTGGTGGACGCCGGCCGACCTGGCGCATTTCCAGGCGGCATCCAAGCAATTGGTGGAACAGTTCGCGGCCTACAAACCGTTCCCCGACCTGGCCGTGAATGGCCAGCTGACCCTGAGCGAAAACCTGGCCGACCTGGCCGGCGTGGCGGCCGCCTATGACGCGTTCACCCTGTCGCAGCAGGGCAAGCCGGCGCAGGCGGGGGCGGACCGCGAATTCTTCATCGGCTACGGCGTCAGCTGGCGCAGCAAGGCGCGCGAAGCGGCGGCGCGCCAGCAAATCCTCACGGATGGCCATGCGCCGGCGCAATACCGCGCCGCCACCGTGCGCAATCTCGACGCCTGGTATCCGGCCTTCGACGTCAAGCCGGGGCAGCAGCTGTACCTGGCGCCGGAACAGCGCGTGCGCGTCTGGTAGTCATTGACGGTGCCGGACGCGCAGCGCGCCGGCACCGTAAAATGGCGTGATTACTGATTGGAGCGCCATGAAGCCGACCCCACCGCAAGATCCCATCCACGCCATCACGGGCCGCACCCTGGCCCATTACGACGCCAGCGCCGAGCAGTTTTTCGAAGGCACGCGCGATCACGACGTCAGCCAGAACATCGCCGCGCTGCTGAACGCCATCGGCAAGCCCGCGCCGCTGGCCATCCTCGACCTCGGTTGCGGCCCCGGCCGCGACCTGAAGGCGTTCACGGCCCTGGGGCACCACGCGACGGGCGTCGACGGCTGCTCCCGTTTCGTCGGGATGGCGCGCGCCTACAGCGGCTGCACCGTGTGGCAGCAGGATTTCGTCGACCTCGACCTGCCCGCCGCACACTTCGACGGCGTGTTCGCCAATGCCGTACTGTTCCACGTGCCCAGCGCCGCCTTGCCCGGCGTGCTGCGCGCTTTGTACGCGTGCCTGAAACCGGGCGGCGTGCTGTTCAGCTCGAACCCGCGCGGGCAGAACGAGGAAGGCTGGAATGGCGCGCGCTACGGCAGCTACCACGACGAAGCGACATGGGCCGCCTACGTGCAGGCGGCCGGTTTTACCCTGGTCGAGCAATACTACCGTCCGCCGGGCTTGCCGCGCGAACAGCAGCCGTGGCTGGCCACCGTCTGGCGCAAGCCAGCCTGATGGACGCATTTTGTATGAATTTGGGCATGTGTTAGGAACCGTACATAGTTTTTGCGGCCTCGGGCGTACTATGGATACATCGACACGCAGCAAGCAGTTTGCAACGGCGTGTGAGCCGCAGTACCGGCCCTTTGGGCTGGACAACAGATGTACCAACTACAGTGAGGATTTATCATGAACAAAGATCAAGTCGAAGGTAAACTGAAGGAAGTCGGCGGTAAAATCCAGGAAGCCGCTGGCAAAGTCGTCGGCAGCGAAGAACAGCAAGCCAAGGGCCTGGCAAACCAGGTCGAAGGCAAAGTGCAGAAGAAAGTTGGCGACGTCAAGGATGCAGTCGAAACTGTGACCCGCAAGCCATAATTTCTGCTCCAGCATAAAAAACCGCCGCCTATCGCAAGACAGGCGGCGGTTTTTTATTTGATGCAGCGCAAGCTTACTGTGCTGGCTGCATCAGGTTCTGCTTGAAGAACAGCTCGATTTTCTTGTACACGTGGCGCTGGCCCGCGCGCGACGAGATGCCGTGCTTGGCACCTGGATACGTCATCAGGTCGAATTGCACGCCGCGGTTGACCAGCGCGTCGATCAGTCGCGTGCTGTTGCTGAACAGGACGTTGTCGTCGGCCATGCCATGCACCAGCAGCAGCGGCGACTTCAGGCCGTCGAGGTGGGCGAACACGGTGCTGGCCTTGTAGCCGTCCACGTTTTCCTTCGGCATGCCGAGGAATTGTTCCGTGTAGTGGGTGTCGTACAGCGACCAGTCGGTCACGGGCGCCACCGACACGCCCATGGCGATCTTGTCCGATGCCGCCGACAGCAGGCGCAGGGTCATGAAGCCGCCGTAGCTCCAGCCGAACACGCCGATGCGTTTAGGATCGACGAAGCTTTGCTTGCCCAGCCAGTCGATACCCACCAGCTGGTCCGCCACTTCGGCCGCGCCCAGCTTGTGATAGATGGCGTCCGTGAACGCGCGCTCGCGGCGCGACGAGCCCCGGTTATCGAGGCGGAAGACGACAAAGCCCTGCTGCGCCATGTACTGGTCGAAGTTGTTGCCCCAGCGGCGCGCCACGTGCTGCGAGTGCGGGCCGCCGTACGTCGACAGGTAGACGGGATAGCGCTTGCCCGCATCGAAGTTCGATGGCTTGACGATCGAATAGTGCAGGGTTTGGCCATCGTTGGCCTTCAGGGTGCCGTACTCCGTCGGCAGGTGGTCGGCCTTGTACTTGAAGTACGGGTGGCTGGCGTTGAGCGCGTTTTCTTCCAGCCAGCCCACCATGGCGCCGTCCGGGCGGCGGATGCTGACCTGCGGCGGCGTGGCCGGGTCGGAATACGTGTCGACGAAGACTTCGCCATTGCGCGAGAACGTCGTGTCGTGCCAGCCGTCCGCTTTCGTCACGCGCTGCGGCTTGTCGGCCGTGCTGCCGTCGAGGGCCAGGGCGTAGGTCTGCTTGTCGATCACGGCGTCGCGGTTCGACGACACGAACACTTTACCGGTCTTCTGGTTCACGGCCAGCACGCTGTCGATGCCCCACTCGCCGGACGTGACGGGGTGCAGCAGCTTGCCGCCCATGTCGTACAGGTACAGGTGGTTGCGGCCCGTGCGCTCGGACGACCACAGGAAGGTGCCGTTCGACAGGAAGCGCAGGTCGTCATGGATGCTGACCCAGGTTGTCGATGTTTCCGTCAGCAGGGTGCGCTGCGCCAACGTCGTGGCATCGACGGCGACCAGGTCGAGGGTCTTCTGGTCGCGCGACTGGCGCTGGTAGACGAGCGATTTGCTGTCCGCGCTCCAGTCGGCGCGCACCAGGTAGATGTCCGGGTTCGTGCCCAGGTCCACCTGGCGCTGCACGCCCGTTTCCGGCGAGACGATCAGCAGCTGCACCAGCACGTTCGGGTCGCCCGCGGCCGGGTAGCGCTGTTCCACGACATCGGTGCGGTCGGCGAAGATTTCAAAGCGGCGCACGACGGGCACGGGCGCTTCGTCATAGCGTTTGTAGGCGATGGCGGAATCGTCCGGCGCCCAGTAGTAGCCGGTGCGCTGGCCCATTTCTTCCTGCGCCACGAATTCGGCTTCGCCGTTGCGGATCGTGCCCTTGCCGTCGGTCGTCAGCTGGCGTTCCTTGTCCGTCTTGAGGTCGATCACATGGATGTTTTGATCGCGCACAAACGACACGTAGCGGCCTTTCGGCGAGATTTTCGGATCGAGCACATTGCCCTTGGCGACCAGGCGCGCCTTGTCCGGATGGGCCGCGTCGACCAGGTAGAGATTGCCGGCCAGCGGCACCAGCAGCTGCTTGCCATCGGGCGACCAGCTGTAGCTGAGAATGCCGTTCAGGCTGGCCGTGCGCTCGCGTTCGCGGCGCGCCTGCTCTTCGGGCGAAATCGTTTCATTCGGCACCAGTGCCTTCGAGTCGACCAGGCGGTGCGTGCTCTTGTCCTTGAGCTTGAATTCCCACAGGTCGAGCTGGAACTGGTTGTCGGCGCGGCCGCGCAGGAACGTGACGCGCTCGCCGTCGGGCGAGACCTTCAGGTTGCGCACGCCGGGGCCGGCCAGCGCCGGATCGGCGTGGATGCGTTCCAAGGTCAGCTTTTCAGCCGATGCGGGAACGCTGGCCATCGCGGCCAGAAAACAAAGAATAAAACGCATGGATGTCTCGGTAGTTGGAAGAAGAAGGGCACTGCATGTACAGGCGAGCTTGAGCGTTGCCTAAGCGTAAGACGATACCAGAGCATGCCTGTTTATGCGATAGCGCCAGCCACGGAATAAACCGTTTCTGGCCGTATTTCCTTCGTCAAAAATATCCAGCAGCCGCCCATTCCATGGCGCTTTGCCCCGGTCAGGCCAATATCGTGCCTTCGATTACCGTCAGGCATGCGCCGCCTATCCAGGCCTGGCCGGCGCGGAAAGTCACGGACACGCGGCCGTCGCGCTGCAGGCAGGTGCCCTGGCGGACCGTGTAGTCGGCGCCCGCCAGCAGGTGCGCGATGCAGGCATTGGCGCTGCCCGTGACGGGGTCTTCCACCAGCGCGCCGTGTTCGCTGAGCAGCGCGCGCACTTCGTAGTCGGCTGGTCCGCCGGCGGCGTGCGGGCCATACAGCGCCAGGCCGTCGGCGCCGGCGGCGGCCAGCAATGGCGTCAGCGCCGCGATGTCGGCGCGCACGGCCAGGCAGGCGGCGGCGCTTGCCAGCGGCACGCACAGCCAGCGGATGCCCATGTCGGCGACGGTGGCGCCCGCGGCCAGTTCTCCGCCCAGCGCTGTTTGCAGCAGCGGCAGCAGATCCGGGGCCAGCGCGCGCGTGGTGCAGGGCGGCGCCTGGAACGCCAGCACGCCGCCGGCGCCCCGTTCTATCTGCACCAGGCCGACGCCGCATTCCTGCACGATGCGCGCCCCCTTGGGCTGCATGCCCGCATCGAGCAGGGCGTGCGCCGTGCCCAGGGTCGGGTGGCCGGCGAACGGGAATTCCATCTCGGGCGAAAAGATCCGCACGCGGTAATCGGCGGCCGGGTCGCGCGGCGCCAGCACGAAGGTGGTTTCCGACAAGCCCGTCCAGCGCGCGATGGCCTGCATCTGCGCGGCGTCGAGGCCATTCGCGTCCAGTACCACGGCCAGCGGATTGCCGAGGAAGGGCACGCTGCTGAAGACATCGACTTGCTTGAAGGGGCGTTGCTGCGGCATGGAGTGCTCCTTGTCTCAGGCTGCGCGCAGGCGCTGCAGCGACAGGCGGTTCAGATACCAGGTCAGCAGCACGGCGGCCACCGTCAAGCCCGTGACGAGACCGATCCAGAAGCCGGCGGCGGCCATCGGTTCTGCCGGCGACCAGATGAAGCCTTGCGGCGCCAGGCCCAGCACATAGCCGATCGGCAGCGAGAAGCCCCAGAAGGCCAGCAGCTGGATCAGCATCGGCTGGCGCGTTACCTTGTAGCCGCGGATGGCGCAGGAAGTGGCCACTTGCGTCGCGTCGGACAGCTGGAACAGGGCGGCGAACAGCAGCAGCTGCGCGCACAGGGCCTGCACCTGAGGATCGGACGTATAGGCTTGCGCGATCTGGTGGCGGAAGACGGTGATCAGGGTGGCCGAGACGATGGCCGCCGTCAGCGACATGGCCACGCCCACCCACGAAATGAAGCGCGCGCGGCGCAGATTGGCTTCGCCCACGGCATGGCCCACGCGCGTGACCAGCGCGATGCCGAAGGTGAGCGGCACCATGAAGACGACGGACGAGAAATTGAGGGCGATCTGGTGCGCCGACACCTGGATCACGCCGAAGCGCGCCACGAGCAGGCTGATGACGCCAAAGGCGCTCACTTCGGCAAAATACGTGACGCCGATGGGCAGGCCCAGGCGCAGCATGGGGCCGATTGACGACAGTTGCGGCCATTCCCAGTGCGTGAACGGATACGTGGCGTGATAGGCGGGGGCGATCCGGATCCACGCCAGCATGGCCAGCAGCATCATCCACACGCAGCAGGTGGTGGCCACGGCGCAGCCGACGCCGCCCAGTTTCGGCATGCCCCAGTGGCCGTAGATCAGCAGGTAGTTGACGAAAATATTCAGCGCCAGCGCGGCCAGCGCGATGACCATCACGGGCTTGGTCTGGTTGATGCTGGTGCTGTAGCCGTACAGCGCGCGGTAGGCGGCAAACGGCGGCAGCGCGCAGCTGATGATGTGCACGAACAGCTTGGCCTTGGACGCCACGGCCGGTTCCAGCATCAGGTGGTCGAACACCAGCGCCGCCATGTTCGTCAGCAGGCATGCAACCAGGCCGACGAGCAGCGCCTTCCACAGCGACTGGCGCACGATGTGCGGCACGCGGTCGTGGCGCGCGGCGCCGATTTCATGCGCCACCAGGGTATTGATCGCCATCATGATGCCGCTCACGGTGACGAGCACGATGGACCAGATGGCCGCGCCCAGCGACACGGCCGCCAGTTCCTCGGGATTCGTATGGCCCGTCATTGCCACGTCGGCCGCGCCCATGCCGACGGTGGCCAGCTGGCCGATCAGGATGGGCCAGGCCAGCTTCCACAGCGACGAGACTTCATTGCGGATGGCGGGCAGGGTGAACGAGGTAGTGTGTGGCATGGGCGGCAAGCTTGACTAAACACAAGATTCTACCGGCATTCGCCGTGCTTGTCCGCCGGGGCGCCCCGGAGGCCGGACCGGCACGGTAATCATTTGTTACAGCTAAGTGGGCCAGTCGCGGATAGACTGCGCGCTCTATTTGGCAAAATGACCAAATAGTCAACCGCAGTACCCTGACTATGGAGCAAGACCATGCTGAGACATACCCTGAACTGCGCCCTGTTGCTGGGCGCCGCCATGACGGCCGAACTGGCCGGCGCCGGCGAACTGACCCTGTATTCGCGCGACGATTATCACGGCCGCTCGCAGACCGTGCGCGACGCCGTCGCCGACCTTGAAGATCTGCGTTTCAACGACACGACACAAAGCATCCGCGTGCGCTCGGGCCGCTGGGAAGCGTGCGAGGACGCCGATTTCCGCGGCGCCTGCTTCCTGCTCGAGACGGGCGAGTATCCGTCGCTGGATGGCCAGGCCAACAAGATCACGTCGCTGCGCGAAGTGCGCGGCGGCTGGGACGGCCATCGGGGCCGCGACCGTGACGGTGAGCGCGACCGGGGACGCGACTGGGACGGCCGCCGTGACCGTGACCGCGAGCGCGGCCATTTGCCCGGGCGCTCGCTGGGCGGCGAGCTGACCTTTTATACGCGCGACGATTTTGCCGGCCGCAGCTTGAGCGTGAGCAACGCTTCCGCCGATTTGCGCGAGCGCGATTTCAATGACACGGTGCAAAGCGTGCGCGTGCGCTCCGGCTATTGGGAAGTGTGCGAAGACGTGGGCTTCCGTGGCCGCTGCCGCACCTTGGCGCCGGGCGAGTACGCGAGCCTTGAACGCATGAGCAACCGCATCTCGTCGGTGCGCGAAGTGCGCTGACGCGGGGCAGGCAGTACGCGAAGTGGCAATAACAGGCCCGCAGGGGCCTGTTATTGCTTTTGGTAACAATTTATTGTGCTTTTCGCATACTTTGTTACACCGTTTTTTCTGTGGATGGCTACACTGACATCAGTTGTCATGTCGATCACTTACTTTTGCCGCCACCGGAGACCGCCCCATGAATCGCCCGTTCGCCTTTGCTCTGCTGTGTGCCAGTTCGCTGTTTGTCCACCTCGCGGCGCAGGCCGGCGAGATCCGCCTGTACACCGATGACAATTTCAAGGGGCGCGTAGTCGTCTTGCGCGATACGACGGACGACTTGTCGCGCGTTAATTTCAATGACACCGTCTCGAGCATCCAGGTCGATTCGGGCAGTTGGGAAGTGTGCACGCATGCCGATTTCAAGGGCGATTGCAAGACGCTGGAACGGGGCGACTACCGCTCGATGCCGGGCATGAACGATAAAATCTCGTCTGTGCGGGAAACCGGCGCCGGGCAGGGCAGCGGCAGCGGCGGTGGACGCCGCGCGGCGCTGGAGTTGTTCGCCGACGGCGGCCAGCGCGGCGCGTCGGCCGGCGTGAACTCGGACCGCGACGACCTGGTCGACATCAGCTTCAACGACCGCGCCAGCAGCGCGCGTGTCGAATATGGCTACTGGCAGTTGTGCAGCGATTCCAACTACCGTGGCAGCTGCCGCGTGTTCGGGCCTGGCAGCCACGATGACCTGGGCAGCCTGAATGGACGCGTGTCGTCGGCGCGCCTGGTCGATCCGCGCGAAGAGAATCGTCCGCAAAATGACGAGGGCCTGGTGGTGCTGTATGGCCGCGCGTTCCTGAAGGGGCCTGGGCTGCAGGTGAACCGCGACGTCAGCGACCTGGTACGCCTGAACTTCAACGACCAGGCTGCATCCCTCGCCATCAACGAGGGTACCTGGGAAGTCTGCACGGACTCGCAGTTCAACGGTAGCTGCGAGCGCATGGGGCCGGGCAAGTATGAAGTGCTGAACACGACGCTCGACAAGCGTATTTCCTCGCTGCGCCGGCTGTACTGAACGCATGACCGGGCCTTCCGCATGGCCTTGTATTTGTTACACTAGCATCCTGGCGCAACCGCCAGGCAAATCATCACCAAAGAATGAAGAATGGAGTTAATCATGACGGGCCCTTTCAAACACACGCTGGCATGCGCGGCGACCTTGCTGCTCTCGCTGGGGGCCCATGCGGCCGCCCATGCAGGCGATATCACCTTGTTCGAAGACGTTGATCTGCGTGGCCGCGCAGTGAACCTGCGCGAGACGACGGACGATTTGTCGCGCTTTGGGTTCAACGACAAGGTGTCGAGCATCCTGGTGCGTTCGGGCACGTGGGATGTGTGTACCGATGCCGGTTTTCGCGGCAATTGCCGTACCCTGGGACCGGGCGAATACCGTTCGATGCCGGGCATGAACGACGCCATCAGTTCGGTACGCGAGTCGGGGCGCGGCGATGGCAACAATCCGGGACGCCCGGGACGCGATCCCGACCGGGGCCATGGCGGCTATGGCCGTGGCGGCACCCTGGAAGTGTATTCGGGCGCGGGCCAGAATGGCGGCTCGGCGCGCCTGAACCGCGACACGGACGATTTCGTCAATATCGGTTTCAACGACCGCACCACCAGCATCGTCGTCTATAACGGTTACTGGCAGCTGTGCAGCGATTCGAACTACAACGGCGTGTGCCGCATCTTCGGCCCTGGCCGCCATGACGACCTGGGACGCGGCCTCGATGGACGCGTCTCGTCGGCGCGCATGGTTGACGAGCGCGAGGCGCGCCGCCAGCAGCAGTACGATAATCAGTACCAGCGGCCGCAGTACGACCAGCCCCAGTATCCGCAATACCAGCAGCCGCAGTACCAGCAGCGCGGCGCCGTCCTGCTGTTCCCCGAAGCGGGCATGCGCGGCGAACCGCTGGCGCTGGACCGCAATGCGGAAGACCTGGTGCGCTACAACTTCAACGACCGCGCCTCGTCCATCGTCGTCAACGAGGGCCAGTGGGAAGTGTGCAGCGATTCGAACTTCCATGGCCGCTGCGAAGTGATCGGGCCGGGCGAATATGGCCGCCTGAACAGCATGGAAAACCAGATTTCCTCGCTGCGTCGCGTACGCTGATCCCGTCCTGGACGTCGTGCTGACAGACCGCCTGCCGGGTTGATCCCGCCAGGCGGTTTTTACATTCGCTGCCGTGCGCTGACATTTGCTTGCCCTTTGTTACACTCGCCGCCTGCCGCCTGGTCTACACTGGCGAAAATGTCATCAGTATTGGAGTTGTCATGGTTCGATCTTTCCGGCCCGCGCTGTTGTGCGCCGCCACCTTCCTCGCCCCCCTTGCCGCATCCGCGGGCGAAATCACCCTGTTCGAAGATGCCGGTTTCCGCGGCCGCCCCGTGACCCTGCGTTCCGACACGGGCGACCTGTCGCGCATGGGCTTTAACGACAAGACCTCGAGCATCATCGTGCGCTCGGGCACCTGGGAAGTGTGCAAGGACGCCAATTACCGTGGCAATTGCCGTACCTTCGGACCTGGCCGCTACGGCAGCATGCCGGGCATGAACGACGCCGTTTCCTCCGTGCGCGAAGTGGGCCGTCCTGGCCATGGCGGCGGCGACCACCGGCCTTACCCGCCGCGTCCGGAGCGTCCTCACCCCGGCTATCCCGGCCACGGCGGCGGCCACCGTCCCGACATGAATGGCGCCGTGCTGCTGTTCCCCGACGCGGGCATGCGCGGCCGGCCCGTACGCCTGGACCGCGAAGTGCGCGATTTGAGCCGCTATGGCTTCAATGACTGCGCCGAATCGGTCGTCGTCAACTACGGCCGCTGGGAATTCTGCGTCGATGCCAACTTCCGCGGCCGCTGCGTGGTGATGGGACCGGGCAGCTATGGCCGCCTGCACGGTGGCCTCGACCGCCGCATTTCCTCGGTGCGCCGCGTGCGCTGATCCCGCTGCCGGGCGGCGTTGTATCGTGCACACGCTGCCCAGCGACTAATTCGTGTACTCTTCCATCAGGCAGTTCAACCATGGGGAGCCGGCACGGTGGAATACAAGGACTACTACAAGGAACTGGGCGTCGAAAAGACGGCGTCCGAGGCCGAGATCAAGAAGGCGTACCGCAAGCTGGTACGCAAATACCATCCCGACGTGAGCAAGGAACCGGACGCCGACAAGCGCACCAAGGCCCTCAACGAGGCCTACGGCGTGCTGGGCGACGCGGAAAAGCGCGCCGCCTACGATGAACTGGGCCGTAACCAGGGCGCGCAGGGCCAGCCCTTCCGGCCGCCGCCGGACTGGGGTTCGGGCTACGAATCATCGGGCACCGACGACAGCGACTTCTTTGCCGACCTGTTCGCCCACGTGGGCGGGCGCCGCCGCGCCGGCGGCAGTTTCCAGATGCAGGGCGAAGACAGCCACGCCGCCATCACCATCGACTTGCAGGACAGCTACCAGGGCGCCAAGCGCCACATCGTCATGCGCGTGCCCGAAGCGGATGCGCAGGGCCACGTGGTGACGCGCGAGCGCACCCTGGAAGTGACGATACCGAAAGGCGTCACGGAAGGACAGCAGCTGCGCATGAAGGGGCAGGGCAATCCCGGCAGCGGCGGCGCGCCCGCCGGCGACTTGTACCTGGAAATCCGCTTCCGGCCCGACGCGCGCTACAAGGTGGAAGGGCGCGACGTGTTCGAGACGGTGCCCGTTACGCCGTGGGAAGCGGCGCTGGGCGGCGAGATCGACGTGCCCACGCCATCGGGCACCGTGACCGTCACCGTGCCGCCCAATTCGCAGACGGGGCGCAAGCTGCGTCTGAAGGGGCGCGGCATTCCCGCCGCCCAGCCGGGCGACCTGTATCTGCTGCTGGAAGTGGTGCTGCCGCCGGCGAACGATGACAAGGCGCGCGAACTGTATGCAACCATGGCGCGCGAGATGGCTTTCAATCCGCGCCAGAAGCTGGGAGGATAAATCATGACAAACAAGGTAATTGGCGAATTGCTCGAAGATCGTGCCCTGAGCCTGGAAGAACTGGCGCGCGCCTGCGCGGTGGAACCGGACTGGGTGGTGCAGCATGTGCAGACGGGCGTGCTGCTTCGGGACGGCCCGCCGGCGGGCCAGCTGACGGCCTGGCGCTTCACCAGCCTGGACCTGGTGCGCGCGCGCCGCCTGCACGAAATCGAATCCGTGTTCGACGCGAACGCGGACCTGGCCGCGCTGGTGGTCGATCTATCGGAAGAAGTGGCGCGCCTGCGCCGCCGCCTGCACGTGCTGGGCGTCGAGTAGCTTTTATTTACTCAGGCTCGCCGTGCCGCTGCACGGTGATCCTGCCGATATAAAACTTCCCATCGACGACGACCCGGTGCGGGATGCCGGCCACGTCGAAGCCGGGACCGCCGTCTTCCATCCACTCCTGCGCCAGCGAGTCGAACTGCTGCGGCGTCATGCGCAGCATCTGCGCCGTGATGACGAAGCGCGCGCCTGGTTTTTGCTTGTTGACGAAGTCGTCGATACCGGCCATGTGAATCTCTTCAAGGTTGTGTCTGAAATCGGGGTCAGACCCCCGGACACGTTGGCACTGAGCTTTGCGTTGGCGGTGTTGAGGGTCTGACCCCAGTAGTTGTTTAGGGCTTGCCCCCGCATGATACCCGTCCGCGCGTTCTTCTAGAAGCCCTGCACCAGCAGCGGCAACTGCTCCGCAAACCGCTCCGTCAGCCACTTGCCCGCCTGGCCCGGCGGCGTGTCGGCGCGCTGGATCAGGTAAATCGGATAATTCTCGCCATTGTCGACGGCCAGCGGCAGGTGCACCAGCCGTCCTTCCGTCAAATCCTCGCGCACCATCGCTTCGGGCATGTTGCCCCAGCCCAGGCCGGCGCGCAGCAGCGCGTGTTTTGACCCCAGGTCGCCCAGGCGCCAGTTGCGCAATCCCAGCACGCCGAAATCCTGGCCCTCCGTCAGCACGCTGCGGTCGCTGAGCACCAGCTGCACGTGTTCGCGCGCTACGCCGGAAGGAATCGGGCCGGCCAGCTGCGCCAGCGCGTGGCTGGGCGCAGCCACGGGAATCAGACGCACGTGGCCGACGGCCAGGCGCTCGAAGACGCTGGCCGTGGCCGTCATCCAGCCGCCGAGGCCGATGTGGCAGCTGCCATCCATCACCAGCTGCGCCACGGCGCCCATGGCTTCGATGCGCAGGCGCAGGGCGACGGTAGGGAACTGTGCCTGGAACGCCTCGAGCACGCGCACCAGCACGCAGGTGGGGAACATCACGTCGACCACCACCGACACTTCCGCCTCCAGCCCGCCGGCCAGCGCCTTGGCGCGCGCGCGCATGCCGTCGACCTTCAGGGCCACGGCGCGCGCGTCGGCCAGCAGGGCCTTGCCCGCATCCGTCAGCGTGGGCTTGCGCTTGCCGCGGTCGAGCAGCACCACATTCAGTTGTTCTTCCAGGTTGGCGATGGTGTAGCTGATCACCGACTGCGTGCGGTGCAGCTGGCGCGCCGCGTGGGCGAAACCGCCCGCGTCGATGACGGCGACGAACACGCGCAACTGGTCGAGCGAAGGCTGGCCCGGTTCTCTCATGATGATTCCCTATCTAAAAATTCGATGCTAATCATTTATATTTACATGGTTTTCTCGATGGTAGACCTGAACTATGCTGTATGCAAGGGCTGCGATGCGGCCCATCCCGTCACCCGTTTTCCCAGGAGCACTTCATGAGCAAGGTCTTGTACATCAATAGCAGCGTGCGCAACAGCGGTTCCCTATCGCGTCAATTGTCCGGCGAATTCGTCGCGAAATTGGCCGCGCAAGGCGCCAGTGTCGTCGAGCGCGACCTGTCCGCGCAACCGGTGCCGCACCTGACGGAAGAGGTGATGGGCGCCTTCTTCACGCCGGCTGACCAGCGCAGCGCCCAGGCGGCAGCGGCCGTGCAGTTGTCCGATACCCTGGTCGACGAATTGCTGGTCGCCGACGTGCTGGTGCTGGCCGCCCCCATGTACAATTTTTCCGTGCCGTCGACCCTGAAGGCGTGGATCGATCACGTGGCGCGCGCGGGCCGCACTTTCCAGTACACGGCAACGGGCCCCGTCGGCCTGGCCACGGGCAAGAAAGCATATATTTTTACGGCCAGCGGCGGCGTCTACAGCGAAGGCCCGGGCGCCGCGTATGACTACCTGAGCACCTATCTGCGCACGGCGCTGGGCTTCATCGGCATCACCGACATCGAGTTCGTGCAAGCGGAAGGCGTGGCCATGGGCGAGGATGCCGTCGCCAGCGCGATCGCCAAGGGCCGCGCCTCGATCGCAGCGCTGGCTGCCTGAGTCTACTCCGCCGTAGTTCCAAAGAGGGATTGCCAATCTGCCATGGTTGACATAAGCTTGCCGGCGGCACGCCCCGTGCCAGGCCGGCGAGCCGTTCGCCATGAAAGTCCCTCATGCACAAGTTGGCAAGCGCAATACTGTTCGGCTGTTCCCTGTTTTCGGCAGGCATGGCGCTGGCGCAGACCGCGCCCGCCGCACCGCCTGCGCCGCCCCACGTGGGCCGCCACGCCGCCACGCACGAGGATCTCCGCGCCATCGAGCAAGTCGTCGCCGACTTCCAGGCGGCCCTGATCGCCAAGGATGTCAGGCTGCTGTCGTCGCTGATGTTGCACACGAATATCCTGTTCGCCTCGCCGGCCGACGATGCTTTCATCAAGAACATGCGCGACACGACGGACGTCCACTTCGACGGCGTCGGGGCGGGTGGCTACGCCGCTTTCGCCAACTTCATCAAGCGCGAACCGCAGCGCACGGAAGAAAAATTCTACAACGTCAAGATCACCCAGGACCGCCATGTGGCGTGGGTCAACTTCGACTACGAATTCCTCGTCGGCGGCAAATTGTCGAACTATGGCGCGGAAGCGTGGCAGATGGTCAAGCGCGACGGCGACTGGAAAATCCTCAGCGTCGTCTGGTCCATGCATCCCGCCGCCGAGGCAGGAAAATAGCCGCCCGCCATGCCGCGTCAGTCGCGCGGCAGCGCGCGGATTTCCACCGTGCCCCCTGCGTTCAGTACGGGGTTTCCGATCAACAATTTTTTTGCATCGTCTATACTTTCAGCTTGCACACGTAGATAGCCTGACAAGTGTGGCGTGACCGCTCTGGCCTGGCCTGAGCGGTGCACGCAGATGCCGGGCCCGATGGAGCTGCCACCGCAGAAGCGGCCACTGGCCCTGAGCATGGCAAAGTAGTCTTCCCAGGCGGACGTGGCGACGTCCATCGGTGTTTCCGTGTCGTCATGCATGAAGATGATGTAGTCATTCATCCTTTTTCTCCTGTGCCGCGTGATAAAAAGAGAGCTGAATTGAGTATCCTGAGCAATCGCGAGCGCATGGTTTTACCCTCACCGCGTCAGTCCGTAGAGACAAGCTGTCCGGCCATGTCATTTTTGGAGCGCACATCGTGCCGATAAAGTATGTTGATTTTTATGAGGTGAATTACACGGCAGAGCGCTTGCGGGGCTGCAAGCTATGGGGCGCGTACGTCGCCATCTATGCCCCTTCGCCCAACCCCATGCACCGGGTGAACCTGGTGAAAAAGCGCCGGGTGTCGGCCGACCATCAGTTTACAACGGAAGCCGATGCCATGGCGGAAGCGGGCGAGGCGGCCGTCAAACTGGTCGAGCGGCGCCAGCGCCGCTATGTCTTCCACCCCTGATGCCACTGCGCGGTATCCTGCAGCGCGCGCCAGGGCAGGATGTGCACGCGGCCCGAATGCACGGCTTCCAGTTCCACGTGCGTGGCCGGTTCATCCGGCGTGGCCGGGGCGCACAGCTTGATGACGAGAAAATGTTTTTCCTTGTTGACGGGCGTGACGGCGGTCCATTTGCTGTTGAGTAACTTGTTCGGGCGCAAGTTATTGCGATTGACAAGGTGCATGGCGGTCTCCGGATTGGCGTGATGGCGATGTTGCCATTATCATGCAACTTCCTGCCACGCACGAGGACCGCCATGAAACGCCAGCTGCACTTGCTCGTCATCGACCCGCAAAACGATTTTTGCGACTTGCCCGCTACCTGGCTGCCGCCCGATGCGGCACCGGCCTTGGCCGTGCCCGGCGCCCACGCCGACATGCTGCGCGTAGCGCAGCTGATCCGCGAAGGGGGCGGCGGCTTGACGCAGATCAGCGTAACGCTTGACGCCCACCACCGCTACGACATCGCCCACCCCGCCTTCTGGCGCACGGGCGATGGCGGCGCCGTGCCGCCGTTTACGCAGATCAGCGCCCAGCAAGTGCGCGACCGCCTGTTCTTGCCCGCCGCCAGCGGCGCCTTGCCGCGCGCGCTGGCTTACCTCGATGCCTTGCAGCAGGCGGGACGCTACCAGCTGATGGTGTGGCCCGTGCACTGCGAGATCGGCAGCTGGGGCCAGAATATCCACGCGGCCGCGCGCGCCGCCTACAACGCCTGGGAAGTGGCCAACTTGCAAGTGGTGGCCAAGCTGAGCAAGGGTTCCAATCCGTGGACCGAGCATTACTCGGCCGTCATGGCGGAAGTGCCCGATGCGCAGGATGCAGCCACCCAGCTCAACCGTGCATTCCTCGACACCTTGCTGCCGGCGCAGCAACTCTACATCTGCGGCGAAGCGGGCAGCCATTGTGTCAAAGCCAGCACCGAGCACATCGCCGATTACCTGGAAGCGCAGCAAGGCAAGGGGGCCCTGTCGCGCCTGGTCTTGCTGACGGACTGCATGAGCCCCGTCACGGGCTTTGCCGCGCAGCAGCGCGACTTCCTTGCCGCCATGCATGAGCGCGGCGCGCGGCTGGCCACATCCACCGAGGTCGTGCCTGAATTGCTGGCCAACGCAGGCGATTGATGCTTTCCTGCAAGCGAACCCTGCTGAAATGCTTGCGGTGGCGTACTATTCTGGCTTCAGGAAGTTGGAGAAAACACACATGACCCCGATAGTGCGCAGTTTGCTGGAAACCGATCTGTATAAATTTACAATGTGGCAAGCCTTGCTGCACGGTCATCCGAATACCCATACCGAATACGAATTTGTCTGCCGCAACGCCACTGCCTTTCCCCTGGCCGAACTGAAGGGCGAGCTGGAAGAACAGCTCGACCACCTGTGTTCGATGTCGTTTGCCGACGACGAGCTGGCCTATTTGCGCACCTTGCGTTTCATGAAGAGCGATTTCGTCGATTTTTTGACGGTGTTCCGCTTCCAGAGAAAATTCATCGACGTCAGCACGGACGGCGACACCCTGATCGTGCATGCGGCCGGGCCGCAGGTGCACGTGATGGGTTTCGAGATTTTCGTACTGTACATCATCAACGAACTGTATTTCCGCCGCTTCGACCTCGATGCGGCCATGCGCGAAGGGCGCCACCGCCTGGGCTTGAAAGTGGCGGCCGTCAAGGAATTCGGCAAGCTGCCGCGGCGCAAGCATCCGTTTGAATTTTCCGATTTCGGCGTGCGCCGGCGTTTTTCCGGTGCCTGGCATGACGAGGTGGTGCAACGGCTGGCGCGCGAAGTGCCCGAATACTTCAAGGGCACGTCGAATGTCTACCTGGCGAAAAAGCTCGGCATCGTGCCGATCGGCACCATGGCGCATGAATACATGCAGTCGTTCCAGTCCTTCGGCGTGCGCCTGCGCGACTTTCAAAAGGCGGCCTTGGAAGACTGGGTGCAGGAATACCGCGGCGACCTGGGCATCGCCCTGACGGACGTGGTCGGCATGGATGCCTTTTTGGCCGACTTCGACCTGTATTTCGCCAAGCTGTTCGACGGCTTGCGCCACGATTCGGGCGACCCCGTCGAGTGGGGCGAGAAGGCGCTGGCCCACTATGCGGCCCTGCGCATCGACGCCAACACCAAGCGCCTCGTGTTTTCCGACGGCCTGGACCTGGACAAGGCGTTTGCCCTGTACCAGCACTTCGCCGACCGCATCATGACGGGCTTTGGCATCGGCACCAATCTCACCAACGACGTCGGTTTGACGCCGCTCAACATCGTCATGAAACTGGTGCGCTGCAATGGCCAGTCCGTGGCGAAATTGTCGGATTCACCGGGCAAGACCCTGTGCAAGGATGAAACCTTCCTCGCGTATCTGCGGCAGGTGTTCCATCATCCTGCCGTCTAAGCTGCGCCCAGCCGCCTATGCGTGGCGTAGGTCGGATTAGCGGGGCCGCCGAGGCGTGGCAAAGCCGCGCGTAATCGAACAATTGCGCGGACAACTGCGCGGACAACTGCGCGGCCAAGTCCGCCGACAAACTCGCCGACAAGCTGGGCGGGCAGACGGCGTGCCGTGTGCAACCCCCGGCTTAAAACCCCGTCACCACCGTGTTCATGTGCTCGACCTGGGGCGGGGCGGCAAAGAATTCGCCCACCAGGCCGCGCCAGGCCTGGAAGTCGTCGCTGCCGCGGAAATGCACGGTATGGTCTTCCAGGGTCGTCCAGCCGACCACCAGGCGGTAGGCGTCGCCGTTTTCGATCGAGCGCTCCAGGCGCATCGATTCGCAGCCGCGCGCGCGCTGGAACAGGGGGACGGCTTTCGCTACAGCCGCTTCGAAGGCTTCATGCGTGGCCGATTTGATCTGGATGTGGGCAATTTCAAAAATCATGGCAATTTCCGCTATGGAATGAAGGAACGGTGATCTTGCCATAATTTCGCCGTGCAGGGGAGGGCGTCAGCCCGCCAGCGCCGGTGTGCCTGCATCGGCGCGCCGGCTGCCCGCGTGGCTGGCCGTGCGCTGTTCGATGTCGCAGCCATTGCATGCCTGCACGATGGCGTGCGCGCGTTCCTGCTCCTGCGGATCGCGGACGGCGACAATGAGGCGCACCATGCCGCGAAACGCCGTCTTGCCGTAGTTACGCCGGTACATATGGTTGTCGCCGCCGAACAGGGCGTTGATCGCGCGTTCCAGCCGGCTGGTCATGGTGTCGCGGTTGCCGACCGTAAAATTGCCCTGCACGGGGCCGGCCTCGTCGTCGCCCGCGTCCAGTTGCACGGCGTGAGGAGGAAAGCCTTCGGCCAGCAAGCGGATGCGGGCGCGCTCCGCATCGGGGAAATGGTCGAAGATACGTATCAGCGTGCTGTCGCCGCTGTTTGTGCTGCTGTCCATGGCCCGGCCTTTCAAGGAGGTGTACCTGATTTGACCGGCGAGCCTGTAAAAAATTCTGCCTCAGCCTGTAAAATCCTCGATCAAGGCGCAAAAGTTTGATAAATATCCAGTATGGCTACCAAGTCGCGCTAAGATACGTCTTGCGGAATCAATCTTTCATAGGAGAACTAAATGGCAGCGAAGAAAATTCTGTTTTTGACCGGCGATTTTGCAGAAGATTATGAAACGATGGTGCCGTTCCAGGCCCTGCTGATGCTCGGCCATGCCGTGCACGCCGTCTGTCCCGGCAAGAAGAGCGGCGAGACGATCAAGACGGCCATCCACGATTTCGAGGGCGACCAGACCTACACGGAAAAACCGGGCCACCTGTTCACCTTGAACGCCAGCTTCGACGAGATCGACCCGGCCCACTACGACGCCGTGATGATCGCCGGCGGCCGCGCGCCCGAATATCTGCGCCTGAACGAGAAAGTCATCGCCGCCGTGCGCCATTTTGCCGAGGCGGGCAAGCCCGTCGCGGCCGTCTGCCACGGCGCGCAATTGCTGGCCGCCGCCGACGTCATCCGCGGCAAGCGCATTTCCGCCTATCCCGCCTGCGCGCCGGAAGTGACACTGGCGGGCGGTACGTATGCCGACATCGCCGTCACGGACGCCGTCACCGATGGCCAGTTCGTCACGGCGCCCGCCTGGCCCGCGCATCCGGCCTGGCTGGCGCAGTTCGTCAAGCTGCTCGGTACCGAGATCCATTTGTAACCTTCACCAGTCCGGCAGGCCGCAGCGCTTGCCGGGCGCACCACTTTTCAGATTCGAGTTTTTCATGCATGCGCCGCGCAGTCAACCTTCCCGCAAACAACTTCCAGCGTCGCGCTGGCGCCAGCGCCGCCTGGCGCAAGCCGCATCGGGCCTGAGCGCCGCGCAGGAGCGCCAGCTGGCCACCCTGCATGACATTTCCACCTTGCTGGCGGGACAGCACGCCATCGATGCGCTGTGCCGCGGCTTCCTGCGCCACGTGATGCAGTTCGCGCAAGCCGAAGGCGGTACCGTGCGCATCCTCGATCCGCAGCACGATACCGTGCATATCATCGTGCACGAAGGCATTTCCGACGCGATGGTGGAAGAGGAACATTGCATCCGCAACAACGATTGCCTGTGTGGCGCAGCCGTGGCGCAGGGCGTGATCCAGATCCGCGATTTCCGCCAGGTCGAAGCGCTGCAGCGCTACCGTTGCCAGGACGAAGGCTTTATCGCCATCGCCGTCTTTCCCATCCTCGCGCGCGACCAGGTGGTGGGCAGCTTTTCGCTGCACTTTGCGCAGCCACAAGCCGTGCAGGCGCAGCAGCAGGGCTGGCTGGAGACGCTGGGCCAGAGCCTGGGCATCGCCATCGAAAACCAGCGCCTGATCGCGCGCGAAAAGGAATTTGCCGTGGCGCGCGAACGCAGCCTGCTGGCCGAGGGCTTGCATGACAGTATCGCGCAAAGCCTGAACTTCATCAGCCTGCAAGTGCAGATGCTCGACGATTCCGTGCGCCGGGGCCAGCTCGACGAGGCGGCCGAAGTGTTGCCGCTGATGCGCATGGGCGTCGAACAAAGCTACCAGGACGTGCGTGAATTGCTCGTCAATTTCCGCACGCGCTGGCATGGCAGCGACCTCGAAAGCAAACTCAGCGAAGTGCTGGCCAAGTTCGAGCTGCAGACGGGTGTCGCCGGCACCCTGGAGATGAGCGGCAATGGCGCGCCGCTGGCGCCCGAGCAGCAGTTGCAGATCCTGTTCATCGTGCAGGAAGCGCTGTCGAATATCCGCAAGCACGCGCAGGCGAGCAATGTGGCGCTGCGCGTGGAAAACGGGCGCGATTTTGCGCTGCAGGTGCGCGACGATGGCGAAGGCTTTGCCGCCAACCTGCGCGACAAGAAAACGGAATTGCAGATCGGCTTGCGTATCATGCAGGAACGGGCCGAGCGGCTCGGTGCGCAATTTGCCATCGACAGCACGCCCGGCGGCGGCACGACGATCTCGCTGGCCTTGCCGGCGGCGCGGCGCCAGGCCGCGTAACAGATGATTCCGAATCTATTCCCGCTATTTATCAGGCTAAAGAAACAAACATAGTGAACGCACCAATCAAAATCCTGCTGGTCGACGACCACACCTTGCTGCGCAGCGGCGTCAAGCTGCTGCTGCAGCGCAATCCTCAATTCCAGGTGGTGGGCGAGGCATCGAACGGGCTCGACGGCGTGCGCCTGACGGCCGAACTGCGGCCCGACGTGGTGCTGATGGACTTGAACATGCCCGGCGTAACAGGCGTCGAGGCGCTGCAGCTGATCTTGCAGGACATGCCGCAGATGGTCGTGCTGATGCTGACCGTGTCGGAAAACGCGGCCGACCTGGGCGCGGCCCTGCGCGCAGGCGCACGCGGCTACTTGCTGAAAAATATAGAAGCCGAGCAGCTGGGCCAGGCCATTTGCCGCGCCGCCGCCGGCGAATCCGTGATTGCCGACGCCATGACGGCCAAGCTCGTGTCGCAGTTCCGCGCGGGGCAGAACGCGCCCCAGGCCGACTACGACAAATTGACGCCGCGCGAACGCGAAGCCATGGCCTGCCTGGCGCAAGGGCTGAGCAACAAGGAAATCGCGCGCCAGCTGGACGTGGCCGAAAGCACGGTGAAAATCCACGTGCAAAACATCCTCAAAAAGCTTAAGCTCAGCAGCCGCGTGCAGATCGCCGTGTATGCGGTCGAGCGCGAACTCGGTAAATAAAGATCAAGCAAAGCGCAAATACCGTGCCAAAAAGCCACAAGGAATGCGCGATTGTTTGATCTGCATGGCGTTCCGGCCTAGACAACCCTAGTTCCTTTGACGTATGGCCTTGACCGTGCCTGCGCATTACACTCTTAGTCATTCGCTAATCTAATAAGAGAGTGTCATGCATAAGGTCAACGTCGATGGCTTGCTATCGAGCCAGGCTCTGTTCCGCCATATTTCCCCTTCGCAATTAGAGCAATTGCGCCAGGATGTCGTGCGTGTCGAAGTGGAAAAAGGCAAAGTGTTGTTCCGCAAGGGCGAAGTGGCGGAAGGCGCCTACGTGGTGGTCTTCGGCCTCGTCAAGCTCAGCGTGTTTTCCATGGAAGGGACGGACAAGGTCCTGGAACTGATCCGTCCGGGTCAGAGCTTCGGCGAAGCCATGATTTTCCTCGATGAACCATACCCGTTCTGCGCCGAAGCGCTCGAACATTGTCTGCTGCTGCGCATCCCGCCGCATGCGCTGCTGCGCCTGCTGGACCAGTCGCCCCGCATCGCGCGCCAGATGATGAACAGCCTGTCGCATCACCTGATGGGCTTCATTCGCAACGTGGAACGCTGCTCCGTGCAGAACGCCACCCAGCGCGTGGTCGAGTATCTGTTGCAGGCATCGGACCAGCAGCGTTCGAACGAAGTCAAGCTGGACCTGAAGAAAAGCTTATTGGCATCGTTTTTGAACCTGGCGCCCGCCACCCTGTCGCGCGTGCTGCACCAGCTGACGGACTTGCACCTGATTAAAGTCAGCGGTTCGCTGATCCAGATCCAGCCCGATGCACTGAAGACGTATCGCCACGGTTCCGCCGCGGCCATGCTGAACTAAGCTTTTTCAGCAGGCAAGGTCAGCCGCCAGAACAGCAGGGCGAGCAAGCTGACCGCCGCGCCCAGCGCGCATACCCCATGCCAGCCCGCCAGCGCATACACGCTGGTGGCGGCAATCGCACCGAGTCCGCTTCCCACCGCATAAAACAGCATGTAGCACGCCACCAGGCGGCTGTGCGCGTCGCTGTCCTGCTTGAAAATCAGGCTCTGGTTCGTCACGTGGATGGCCTGGCCCGCCAGGTCCAGCGCGATGATGCCGACGATCAAGGGCCACAGGGCCGCGCCGGCAAAACTGAGCGGCAGCCATGCGGCCAGCAGCAACAGCAGGGCCGCGCCCGTCGTCCACTGCGCGCGGCCATTGTCGGCCAGCGCCCCCGCACGCGCCGCGCCCAGCGCACCGATCACGCCCACTAACCCGAAGGCGCCGATGGCCGCATGGCCATAGCCTTGCGCCGTCAATGGCAGCACCAGCGCGCTCCAGAAGATATTGAAGACGGCAAACATCAGCAGGGCCAGCATGCCGCGCACGCGCAGCACCTTGTTGTGCAACAGCATGTCCGCCATGGAGGCGAGCAGGGCGCCGTAGGCCAGCTTTTGATCGGATGGCTGCGCCGGCGGCAGCTTGCGCCACAGCAGCAACAGCAGGGCGCAGGCGATGGCTGCGGAAACAAAATACACGGCGCGCCAGTCGGCCAGGTCCGCCACCACGCCGGACAGGGTGCGCGCCAGCAGCAAGCCGATCACCACGCCGCCCTGCGCCATGCCGACGACCTTGCCCCGCTCATGGCTGGCCGCCGCGCTGGCCGCATAGGCGATCAAGCCTTGCGTCATGGCCGTGCCCAGCAAGCCCACCAGCAGCATGCCGCCCAGCAAGGCTGCCGTGGAACGGGCGCAGCCCAGCGCCGCCAGCGAGACGGCAAGCAAGCCCAGCTGGAACAGGGTCAGGCGGCGCCGGTTCAGCATGTCGCCCAAGGGAACCAGCAGCAGCAGGGCCAGCGCGCAGCCGAGCTGCGTGGCCGTGATGACCATGCCGCTGGCGGCTTCCGTCATGCCGAACTCGTGCGCCAGGGTGGCGAGCAAAGGCTGGGCGTAATACACATTGGCCACGCTGAGGCCTGCCGCACAGGCAAACAGCCAGACGAGAGGGGAAGGAAGTGCTGCCGTGATGGGGGTGGTCGTGTCGCGCATGGGCTTGCCTATAAGTGGTTGCAAATTAAAACTAGTTGGAGTCTACGGTGATTAGTTTTAAAATGCAACCACTCAATCAAGGAGAGACTCCGTGGCCAAGCGCAAGAGCCTGAAAACCGACCCCTGTCCCGTGGCGCGCGCGCTCGACGCGATCGGCGAACGCTGGTCGCTCTTGATCGTGCGCGACGCCTTCGACGGCATGCGCCGGTTCGGGGAGTTCCAGAAAAGCCTGGGCGTGGCAAAGAACATCCTGGCCGACCGCCTGCATACCCTGGTGGAAGAGGGCATCTTTACGGTCGCGCCCGCCTCGGACGGCACGGCCTACCAGGAATATGTGCTCACACCCAAGGGGCTGGCCCTGTTTCCCGTCGTCGTCGGCTTGCGCCAGTGGAGCGAGGCGCAATTGTTCGACCCTGGCGAGGCCCATTCCACCCTGCTGCAGCGCGGTTCAGGCTTGCCCGTGCGCCGCATCGACGTGCTGGCCGAGGATGGCCGCGTGCTGCAGGCGGGCGATACCGTCGTGCACAAGGTAGGGTCGCCATGAGCCGCACGGTGGCCGTCATCGGCGGCGGTATCACGGGCGTCACCACGGCGTACGCGCTGGCGAAACGGGGCGTCGCTGTCACCTTGATCGAGCGCCACCGCTATGCCGCCATGGAAACGTCGTATGCGAATGGCGGGCAATTGTCGGCCTCGCACGCGGAAGTGTGGAACCACAAGGCGACGATCTGGAACGCGCTGAAATGGATGACGCGGCGCGATGCGCCGCTGCTGCTCAATCCGACTCCCGGCTGGCACAAGCTGAGCTGGTTTGCGGAATTTCTCGCCGCCATGCCGGATTACGAGCGCAACACCATCGCCACGGCGCGCATGGCGATTGCCGCGCGCGCACATCTGTTTGCCTGGGCGGAAGAAGAAAAGATAGCTTTCGATCACCGCCGCGCCGGCATCCTGCACGTGTACCGCGACCGGCGCGGCTTCGAGCGGGCGGCAGGCGTGTCGCGCCTGCTGGCGCAGGGCGGCTTGCAGCGGCGCGCCGTGAGCTTGCTGGAAATGCGCGCCATCGAACCTGCCTTGCACGGTGATTTTTACGGCGGTTACTACACGGACAGCGATTCCACGGGCGACATCCACAAATTCACCAGCGGCCTGGCTGAAGCCTGCGTGCGCCTGGGCGTGGCCTGCCGCTATGGTGCACAGGTCACCGCGCTGGCGCGCGAGCACGGCAAGGTGCGTGTCTCCATGGGCGAAGACAGCGCCGTGTTCGACGCCGTCGTCATCTGCGCGGGCACGGCCAGCCGCGCCATGGCGGCCATGCTGGGCGACCACGTGAATGTGTATCCGGTGAAAGGCTATTCGATTACCGTGCAGCTCGATGACGGCGCCAGCCGCGCCGCGGCGCCGTGCGTCAGCTTGCTCGACGATGCGACCAAGCTGGTCAGCAGCCGCCTGGGCGAGGACCGGCTCAGAGTGGCCGGTACGGCGGAATTCAATGGCGTTAATTACGACATCCGCGCCGACCGCATCCGCCCGCTATTGGAATGGGTCGAGCAGTGCTTTCCCGGTGTGAATACGCGCAAGGTCGTGCCGTGGGCGGGCTTGCGGCCCATGCTGCCGGCCATGCTGCCGAAAGTGGGGCCAGGCAAGGCACCGGGCGTGTATTACAACACGGGCCACGGCCACCTGGGCTGGACCCTGGCGGCCGCGACGGCGGAGATGGTGGCAGAGGCGGTCGCGCCTAGTTCTTCGGCAGCAGATCGCTGAGCGCGGCGCGGCCCTTGACGGTGAGGAAGGGGCCGACCTTGCTGTAGGGCAGTAAAAAATCGTTTTCGCAGCCGCTGCCGTTCGAGTCTTCCCAGAACGATACGCCTTCCGGCTTCAAGGACAGGTGGAAGCGGCCGTGGCCGTCGTAATCCGTGCCCTTGCATTCGGCGTCGATTGTCACACCCTTGAACAGGGCCTGGCGCAATCGGTCCGGCAATTCGGCCTTGTCGTCGCCATCGCTGGCGCTGGCGCCAAACCAGTTCCACACGTCCGTTTCCTGGCCCGTCTTCACGTCCCAGGTGCGAAACTTGATGGAGATGCCATTGGCGCCATAGCCGGCCGCCCAGCGGTAGAATTTGATCGTCACCCAGCGCGGCGACCAGTAGGTGGGCTCCGCATACACTTCGTCCTCCGTCGTGAAACCGTTGCGGCCCAGGTATTCGCGGCGCGTGGCATAGAAATCGGCCAGGTCTTTCTTGTTCTTCGCCAGCACGGCGCGCAGCTGCGCATTGATTTTTGCGATGCCGTCGCCGGGCGCCATCAGTTCCACGGTGATGGTGTCGCCCACTTGCAGGTTGCGGTATTGCTTGCCTTCGAAGGCGATGGGTTTACTGACCTTGGTGTTGGGAAAGTCTTCCAGCGCCAGGTTGTAGGCGTCGCTGGCGCAGGACGGGTGTTCGCGGTCGCCCGCCGCTTCCAGCAGGGTCAAGGCCAGGGGCAGGGTCTTGCCGCTTTTCGGATCGGTCCAGGTGCCGGCCAGTTTGCCGCCTTGCGGCGCACCCAGGCGCCACGTGCCCGTCGTGTCACCCTTGGCGTCGGACTCGCTCCAGTCGCTCTTGCCGTTCGCCATGGACAGCATGATCGGTGTCTTGTAGCGCGTGTAGTAGTAATTGCCGCTGCGGTCAGATCCTTGCGTGGGACTGGGCTGGTTGAAGCAGGCGACGATACTGGCCTTGCCCAGCGTGCCCTGCCACACCCCTTGCACGGGCGGCTCGGCCGCCATGGCGGAATTCAGGGCGGGCAGGGTCAGACATATCAACAAAAAGCGGCGCATCGGATTTTCCTGTGATTGGCGATGGCCGATTCTACATGGCCACCGCCTGGAAATGCCGCACGCCAACTTTTACGCTTGTTTTTCCTGCGCCACCACGGCCATTGCCGCGCCCAGGTATTGCACCATGGCCCCGTCGACGAAGCTGCCTTCCATCAGACGCGGTTCCTGCTGGTGCGCCTGGCGGAATTTCAGCTGCGTGGCCGGGTTCGTGCCCGCATACGAACGGAACAGGTCCAGCCACTGCCGTGCCAGCTGCAGCACGGCCGGGTCGGTGGGCGGCGTGCGCGCATCGATGGCGGCGCGCACGGCGGCGATCAGGGCCGGCCACTCGCCCGATCGCTTGCCGTAGTTGGCGAGTAAATACGCATATTCCTGTTCATCGAGGAAAGGCTTGTACAGCGCCATGCGCGAGGCGTTGAAGGCGGCGAGGATGAACTGCATCAGTTCCGCATCGATGCTGGTCGTGGCCTGCATCGATGGCTCCTGCGCATGCATGTCGTTCAGGCGCGCGAACAGGCCAGGGTGGGCGCCCGTGTCGCGCACCAGCTTGACCATCCATTCCGTGGCCAGCGCCTGTGCTCGCGCGTCGCCGGGGCCGGCGCCCGTGGCCTGCAGTGCGCGCACTCTGGCCACCAGCGCCTTCCATTCCTGTTCCACGGCCGTATCGGACAGCAGCGGCAATTGCTGCAGTTCTTCTTGGGTAAAGTATTTGTCGTACATGGTCATCAACTCCATTGTGGTAAGCCACTCGGCCAGTTCCGGCGCCTGTCCCTGCGCCAGTTGCGCCTGCAGGGTGCGGAGGCGCTCGCGCAGGGTGGAAGCTTGCGCGATCTGGCGCTCCAGCATGGCGATTTGCCGCGCCACGATGGAATGCAAAGGCAGGTCCGGGGCGGCGAGGGCATTGGCGATATCGCCCAGCGACAGCCCGAACTTGCGCAGCGCCATGATCCGGTGCAGCCGGTCCATGTCGCTGTGCTGGTACAGGCGGTAGCCGGCTTGCGTGCGCGCCGAAGGCGAGAGCAGGCCGATGCTGTCGTAGTGGTGCAGGGTGCGGATGGTCAGGCCCGTGAGCCTGGCCAGTTCACCGATTTTCAGCAGCATCGTCTTCTCCTTGTCTTCAGTGCGTGCTATCACGATGGCGCCTGACGTCACGTTAGGGTCAAGCAGGAATGTAGCAGAGGAGCCGAAAAAACCGGAAAAAGAATCCGTTGACCTTCATTTTTTTGTACGGTATATTTATAAAACCGAATGACGGCTTCAGCAAAACAAACAGGTTCGGGCCAGGCGGCATGACGGCATGATCGTTGTGCGGCGCAGCAAGACGCGCCACTGGCAGGGCTGGAAAGACAATCCGCGCAGACGGATTTTTTTCACAGTTGGTTTGTACGTTAAATATAATATGCCGCCGGCAAGATCCGGACGGCGAGAGAGACGACCATGATGAAAAGCATCGTTTGCGATACGCCCGGCAGTTTGCGCATGGAGCAGCGCCCCGTGCCCGTGCCCGCCGAGGGCGAAGTGCTGCTGCGCATACGCCGCGTCGGCATCTGCGGCACCGACATGCACATCTTCCGCGGCACCCAGCCATTCCTCAGCTATCCGCGCGTGATGGGCCATGAATTGTCCGGCCATATCCACAGCGCGCCGGCCGGCTCGCGTCTGGCCGTGGGCGACCAGGTCTACGTGATGCCCTATCTGTCTTGCGGTACTTGCGTGGCCTGCCGCCAAGGCAAGACCAACTGCTGCACCCGCATCGAAGTGCTGGGCGTGCACCGCGACGGCGGCATGACCGAATATCTGGCGCTGCCCGAGCGCTTCGTCTTCAAGACGGAAGGCATCTCGCTCGACGACGCGGCCATGATCGAATTTCTCGCCATCGGCGCGCATGCCGTCAAGCGCGGCGCGGTTGATGCGGCCAAGCGCGTGCTGGTGGTGGGCGCCGGCCCGATCGGCATGGCCGTGATGCTGTTCGCAGCGTTGAAAGGCGCCGACGTGACGGTGCTCGACGGCCGCGCCGACCGCCTGCGGTTTTGCCGCGACGCGCTGGGCATCGCCCGCACGGTGCAGCTGGGCGACGGCGACAAGGAGCAGCTGTCGGAGACCACAGGCGGCGAATTCTTCGACGTGGTGTTTGACGCCACCGGCAATATCGCCGCCATGGAGCGGGGCCTGGATTTCGTCGCCCATGGCGGCTCCTATGTGCTGGTATCGATCGTGCGCGACCGCCTGTCCTTTTCCGACCCTGAATTCCACAAGCGCGAAACGACCTTGCTGGGCAGCCGCAATGCCACCGTCGACGATTTCGAGGACGTGGTGGCGGCCATGCAGGCGGGGAAAGTACCCACCGCGCTGCTCAATACCCACCGCACCACGCTCGACGAATTTACGGGCGTGCTCGATCGCTGGATGCAGCCCGAGGCGGGTGTCATCAAGGCCATCGTCGAGGTCTGAGATGAGCGATCTCAACCCCATACTTCAATTTGGCACCAGCCGCTTCCTGCAGGCGCACGCCGACCTGTTCGTCAGCGAAGCGGCCAGCCTCGGCGAGGCGCTGGGCCAGATCACCATCGTGCAAACGACCGGCAGCGCGCAGGGCGCGGCGCGGGTGGCGGCGTTTCGCCGGCCCGGCGGCTATCCCGTGCGCATCCGCGGATGGCAGGACGGCGTGCAGGTCGATGAAGAGCGCCGCGCCCACGCCGTCACGCAGGCGTGGCAAGCGGGCAGCGACTGGCGGCAGGTGCGCGATGCGGCCGTGGCCGCGCGCGTGATCTTGTCGAATACGGGCGACACGGGTTACCAGCTGGACGAATCCGACCACGCCGGCATGCTCGACGGCGCGGCCGTCCCCGCCAGCTTTCCCGCCAAGCTGCTGGTGCTGCTGCATGACCGCTTCCTGGCCGGCGCCGCGCCCCTCTCGATTTTTCCGTGCGAACTGGTGGCCGACAATGGCACGGTACTGCGCCAGGTGATCGTGACATTGGCGCGGCAGTGGCGCTGCGATGCCGCGTTCATCGTCTACCTGGAAACGGGCTGCCTGTGGATCAATTCCCTCGTCGACCGCATCGTTTCGGAACCGATCGAACCGATAGGCGCCGTGGCCGAGCCCTATGCGCTGTGGGCCATCGAGGCGCAGGAAGGCATGCTGCTGCCATGCCGCCACCGGCAGGTGGTAGTGACTAGCAGCCTGCGCGACTATGAACAGCGCAAGCTGTTCTTGCTGAACCTCGGTCACACCTATCTGGCGCAGCTGTGGATGGAGCGGGGCAGCCCGGCCGGCATGACGGTGCGCGAGGCGATGGACGATGGCGCCATGCGCGCCGCGCTGGAAGCCCTGTGGCAGGAGGAAGTGCTGCCCGTATTTGCCGCCATGGGGCCGCGGCACGGCGACGCCGCGCAGGCCTATGTGGCGCAGGTCAGGGAACGCTTTTGCAATCCCTTCCTCGCGCACCGCCTGGCCGACATCGCCCAGCACCACGCCGGCAAGATCGCGCGCCGCGTGGCGCCCGTGGCGGCGCTGGCGCGGCAGCTCTGTCCCGCGCTGGCGCAGCCGCGCCTGCGCGCCATGCTGGCGCCGGGAGCGCAGCCATGAACGCCCCCGCCCCCGCAGTTGTTTCCTTTTCTGCATGCCGATCCAATCCGATATCGACTAAAATGGCCCACTCATCCACTTTCCCTTTCGCTGGCATAGCGCGTTCATTCATCCATGTCCAAACCCGCCACCGTCTTCAAGCGCAGTACCAATCTGCTGTTGCAATTTCTCGCCGAGAATGTCGCAGTGGGCGAGATGCTGCCGACGGAGCAGTTCCTGACCACCATCTGCCAGGGCAGCCGCACGGCGGTCCGCAGCGCGATTGCGTATCTGTCGATGCGGCGGCTGATCGCCAGCCCGGCGGACCGGCGCCTGCTGCGCAAACCCATACCGGGCGACTACTTCGATATCTCCGAATTGCAGTCGGGGGCAGAGCGCATCCAGCAAGTGCTGATGGAGCGCGTGTACCAGCGCGACATGCCGCCCGGCGCGGAATTTTCGGAAGCGGAACTGGCGCGCGAGGCGGGCGCCAGTACCGTCAGCGTGCGCGAATTTCTGATCGGCTTTTCGCGCTTCGGCCTGATCGAAAAGAAACCGCGCGGCGGCTGGCGCCTGTGCGCGTTCGACCGCTCGTTCGCCACCGAACTGGCGGACATGCGGCGCATGTTCGAGATGGCGGCCGTGGAGCAGTTTGCGCACCTGCCGCATGGCGACCCCGCGTATGCGGAACTGGCGCGGCTGATCAAACAGCACGAGAAGCTGGCGGCCAGGATAGACACGCGCCACAACGCCTTTCCGGCGCTGGACCGCGAGTTCCACACCTTTTTGATTGGCCTCTTGAACAACCGCTTCGCGCAGGGCTTCTACGATATCGTCTCGTTTGTCTTCCACTATCACTACCAGTGGGACAAGGGCGAGGAAAAGGGCCGCAACCAGTACGCGGTGCAGGAGCACCTGGCGATCCTGCATGCGCTGGCGGAGCACGACATACCGAAGGCGCTCGAGTGCATGCGTTCGCACCTCGATTCCTCGCGTCGCACCATGCTGTCCTCGATAGGCACGCGCGAAAAACTGAGCCAGCCAGGCGCCTAACCGTCTTTGCCGGGGAGGGTGCGCCATGAGCCTCGCTTCCCGGCCTGCCAGCCTGCTCCTGATGTCGTCCGAGGATAACTGCCTGATCGCCAGGACAGCATTGGCCAGCGGCGACGTCGTCGCCATCGACGGCCTGCCCGTCACCCTGGCGCAAGACATCCAGATCGGCCACAAGGTGGCGCGCCGCGCGCTGGCCGTGGGCGACAAGGTGCTGCGCTACGGCGCCCTGATCGGCAGCATCACGGCTCCCGTCGCCATCGGCGAGCATATCCACACGCACAACCTGGCAAGCGACTACATCCCCACGTTTACCCTGGGCCAGGACGGCCACCATTTCCTGCACAAGGACGACCAAGCATGAACGCTCCAACGACGACACCCGCCCTGTCGGGCTACCTGCGCGCCGATGGCCGCAAGGGCATCCGCAATATCGTGGTGGTGGCCTATATGGTCGAATGCGCGCACCACGTGGCGCGCCTGATGGTCAACGCCTTTCCCGGCCAGCCCGTGCACCTGATCGGCTTTACGGGCTGCTTCCCCAACGAATACGCGGACCAGGTGATGCGCCGCCTGCTGACGCATCCGAACGTGGGCGCCGTGCTGCTCGTCTCCCTGGGCTGCGAAGGCTTCAACAAATATGGCCTGTCCAGCGCCGTGGCCGACAGCGACCGCCCCGTGCACACGATCACCATCCAGGAAAACAGCGGCACGCGCCCCAGCGTGAGCAGCGGCGTCGAATGGATAGGCTGGGCTTTGGAACACCTCGCGCGGCAGGAGCGCGTGCCGATGGGGATCGATGAACTGGTCGTCGCCACCATCTGCGGCGGCTCCGACAGCACCAGCGGCATCAGTGCCAACCCGGCCGTCGGTGTCGCCTTCGACACGCTGATCGCGGCCGGCAGCCCCTGCATCTTCGAGGAGACGGGCGAACTGGTGGGCTGCGAATACCACATGCAGCGGCGCGCCGTCAGCCCGGAGCTGGGCAACGCCATCGTCGACACCGTGGCCAAGGCCGCGCGCTACTACACCATCATGGGCCATGGCAGCTTCTCGCCGGGGAACGCCGATGGCGGCCTGACCACGCAGGAAGAAAAGTCGCTGGGCGCCTACGCCAAGAGCGGTTCCTCGCCCATCGTCGGCATTCTGAAGCCGGGCGACCAGCCGGCCGGCGGCGGCCTGTACCTGCTCGACGTGGTGCCGGACGGCGAGCCGCGCTTCGGTTTCCCGAACGTGTCGGACAACGCGGAAATCGTCGAACTCATTTCCTGCGGCGCCCACATCACCTTGTTCACGACCGGACGCGGCTCCGTGGTGGGATCGGCGATTTCGCCCGTCATCAAGGTGTGCGCCAATCCGCAAACCTTCGAGCGCCTGGCCGACGACATGGATATCAACGCCGGCAAGATACTCACGGGCGCAGCCACCTTGGAAGAAGTGGGCGCCGAGATCGTCGCCGCCGTGCTGAACGTGGCCAACGGAGAACTGAGCCGCTCGGAAGACCTGGGCCACCAGGAGTTCGTGCTGACCTATAAACAATTCGACGCGGTGGGGCCAGGCTGCTTCCCCTTGCGCGCTGCTTGAGGGCCGGATTCATGGATGTCACACAATTGCGTAGCTTGCCGCGTGGCGGCCTGTCGCTGCCCTGCATCGGCATGGGCTGCGCGCCGCTCGGCGGCCTGTACCAGCCGGTCAGCGATGCACAGGCGCGCGCCACCCTCGATGGCGCGTGGGACGCCGGCGTGCGCTTCTTCGACACGGCGCCGTTCTATGGCTATACCCAGTCCGAACACCGTCTCGGCGCGGCGCTGCGCGAGCGGCCCCGCAACGAGTTCGTGATCAGCACCAAGGCGGGACGGCTGATGCGGCCCGACCCCTGCGTGCGCCCCGGCGACGACGGCTTTGCCGCGCCGCTGCCGTTCCGCCCCCATTACGACTACACGTATGACGGCGTGCTGCGTTCGCACGACGACAGCCTGCAGCGATTGGGGCTCGAGCGCATCGATATCCTGTTCGTGCACGATATCGGCAAGGCCACGCATGGCGAACGCGAGCAGCAATACTGGCGCCAGCTGACTGACGGCGGCGGCTTTCGCGCGCTGGACCAGCTGCGCGCCAGCGGCCAGGTGAAGGCCGTGGGCCTCGGCGTCAACGAATGCGAGATCGTGCTGCGGGCGATGGCGGAATTCGACCTCGACTGCACCCTGCTGGCTGGCCGCTATACCTTGCTGGAACAGGCTTCGCTGTCGCCATTGCTGGACCTGTGCCTGGAACGCGGCAACGCCATCGTGATCGGCGGCCCGTTCAACTCGGGCGTGCTGGCCGGGAACGGCAAATTCAATTACGCCGATGCGCCGGCCGCGATACTCCAGCGCGTGGCGCGCCTGGACGCCGTCTGCCGCGCATTCAACGTGCCGCTGCAGGCTGCCGCCCTGCAGTTTCCGCTCGCCCATCCGGCCGTCGTTTCCTGCATCCCGGGCGGCCAGGACCTGGCGCAGCTGCGGCAAAATCGCGACTGGTTCGCCACGCCCTTGCCGGACGCCTTGTGGATGGCATTGCAGGAAGCTGGCCTGATCGATGCGCGCGCACCGGTGCCCAAGGGAGCCGCATGATGCGCATCGACGCCCACCAGCACTTCTGGCAACTGGCCGCGCGCGGCGGCAGCTGGCCGCCGCCATCCTTGGCCGCCATCCACCGCGATTTCGCGCCCGCCGATCTGGCGCCTCTGCTGGCCGAATATGGCATCGCTGGAACGGTGCTGGTGCAGTCGCTGCCGTCGTCCGCCGATACCGATTACCTGCTGGCGCTGGCGGAAAAGACCAGCTTTATCCGTGCCGTCGTGGGCTGGACCGACTTGTTGGCCAAAGACGCACCGGCGGCGATTGCCCGTCTGGCGTCGCACGGCAAGCTCAAAGGCCTGCGCCCGATGCTGCAGGACCTCGACGACGATCGGTGGATCGCCAACCCGGCGCTGCGGCCAGCGTTGACGGCCATGGCGGCACACGGCTTGCGCTTTGACGCGCTGGTGCTGCCGCGCCACTTGCCCGCGCTGCTGCAATGCGCGCGCGATTTTCCAGCGCTCCCCGTCGTGATCGACCATGCGGCCAAGCCGCCGATCGCCGAAGCTGAATTTGGCCACTGGCGCGAACACATGGCGCAGCTGGCCGCGCTGCCGAACGTGCACTGCAAGCTGTCCGGGCTGGTGACGGAAGCGAAATCCGATTGGAGCGTTGACGACCTGCGCCCGTATGTGGCGCATGTGCTGGACGTGTTCGGCCCCCGGCGCGTGATATGGGGCAGCGACTGGCCGGTAGTCGACCTGGCCGGCGGCTATGCGGCCTGGCTGCTGGCGAGCGAAGCGCTGCTGTCGCATCTCGATCAGCAGGACAGGGACGATATTTTCGGCCTTAATGCATGCCGCTTTTATGGGCTTAAATGAGGTGGCTGGCTTGTCGGCTTACGCCGTTCCGGCTAAGCCGACCTACGAAACACCTCGATGCCAACTGTAGGTTGGCTTAGCCGGTACGGCGTAAGCCAACAAAGAGGAGCTGAAATGCAAAGAATGGGCATGGTCATCGGCATCGCGCCGGACCGCATCGCGGAATACAAGACCCTGCACGCCGCCGTCTGGCCGCAGGTGCTGGCCAAGCTGACGGCGGCGCATGTCGGCAATTATTCGATCTTTTTGTGCGAGCCGGAAAACCTGTTGTTCGGTTACTGGGAGTATCACGGCGAGGATTTTGAAGCCGACATGGCGGCCATCGCCGCCGACCCGGAAACGCAGCGCTGGTGGACCTTTTGCGCCCCCTGCCAGCTGCCGCTGGCTTCGCGCGCCGAGGGCGAGCACTGGGCGATGATGGAGCAGGTTTTCTACTTTGCTTAGCAAGAATCCGGGGTCAGACCCGCCGGGTCTGACCCCAGCACTTAAGGTGTCGGGTTAAAAAAATAAAAGGAGATAACATGACCGCCAGACTACAAGGAAAAATCGCCCTGCTCACCGCCGCCGGCCAGGGCATCGGCCGGGCCACGGCCGAAGCGTTCGTGCGCGAAGGCGCGACCGTGATCGCCACCGATATCAACCAGGCCCAGCTCGACGCGCTGAAGGAAGCGACGGGCTGCGCCATCCGCCTGCTCGACGTGACCGATGGCGCGGCGATCACCGCGCTGGCCGGCGAGATCGGCCCCGTCGATATCCTCTTCAACTGCGCCGGCTTCGTCGATGGCGGCACCATCCTCGATTGCGACGATGCTGCCTGGGACCGTTCCTTCGACATCAACGCCCGTTCCATGTACCGGCTGATGCGCGCCGTGCTGCCCGGGATGCTGGCCAGGGGCGCCGGCTCCATCGTCAATATGTCGTCGGTGGCGTCGAGCGTGAAGGGCGCGCCGAACCGTTTTATCTACGGCACCTCGAAGGCGGCCGTGGTGGGCATGACCAAGGCGGTGGCCGCCGATTTCGTCACGCGCGGCATCCGCTGCAATGCGATCTGTCCCGGTACCATCGAGTCGCCCTCGCTGAAGGAACGCATTGCCGCGCAGGCGGCAGCGACGGGCGTGAGTGTCGATGAAGTGCAAGCCGCTTTCGTGGCCCGGCAGCCGATGGGCAGAGTGGGCAGGGCAGAGGAAATCGCCGCCCTGGCCGTGTATCTGGCTTCCGACGAATCCGCTTTTACCACCGGCATGGTCCACGTCATTGACGGCGGCTGGTCTAACTAAGGACACCCGACCAAACCTACTGCGCGTCGCGATATGCGGCTTGCGATGCTCACTGTACATTCGTACAGCTGCGCTTCTCGGCCACATCTCGCTTCCGCTCGCTACGGTTTTGTCGGGTGTCGTGAAGGCGCGGGCCTGATTGCTACCGAACTTTTTATGTTGTTTGATATTTACTTGAAAGTTTAATCATGAAACTGATGCGTTATGGCGCCAAGGGCGCTGAAAAACCTGCCTTGATCGATGCTGACGGCGCCGTGCGCGACCTGTCCGGCGTGCTGCCCGATATTACGGCCGCGACCCTGGGCAAGGATGGCCTGGCGGCCCTGGCCGCCATCGACATCGCCAGCCTGCCGGTGGTGGCCAACCCCGGCCGCATCGCGCCGCCGTGGCAGGGCGTGGGCAAGTTTTTATGCGTGGGCCTGAACTATGCCGACCATGCGGCTGAATCGGGCATGGCCGTGCCGGCTGAGCCGGTGCTGTTCATGAAGGCCACCAGCGCCATCGTCGGCGCCAACGATGCCGTGGTGATGCCGCAGGACTCGAAGAAAAGCGACTGGGAAGTGGAGCTGGGCGTGGTAATCGGCACCACTGCGCGCTATGTGAGCGAAGCGGAGGCGCTGTCGCACGTGGCCGGCTACTGCGTGGTGAACGATTTGTCCGAACGCGAATACCAATTGGAGCGCGGCGGCCAGTGGGACAAGGGCAAGGGCTGCGATACCTTCGGCCCGATCGGCCCCTGGCTGGTGACCGCTGACGAAGTGGCGGACCCGCAAAACCTGGGCCTGTGGCTGGAAGTGAACGGCAAGCGCGTCCAGGATGGCAATACCCAAACGATGGTCTTCTGCGTGGCGAATCTGGTCAGCTATATCAGCCGCTTCATGACCTTGTACCCGGGCGACATCATCAGCACCGGCACGCCACCGGGCGTGGGCATGGGGCAGAAACCGTCGGCCGTGTATTTGAAGCCGGGAGACACCATGCGCCTGGGGATCGAAGGCCTCGGCGAACAGCGGCAGACCGTGCATGCGTGGAATCCGCAACTGATCGACAGTTAAACGAGTAGCAAAACGAGTAGCAGACCGGCGCGCCGCCAAGATGCTCAGACATCGGCGCGCCGGCCTATGGCAGTGGAGTGGAGGAGACACACCATGAATCAATCCGAAGAGATACTGGCCTTGAACAAGGTCAGCAAGCGCTTTCCCGGCGTGCTGGCCCTGGACAACGTCAGTTTCAGCCTGCGCAAGGGCGAGGCCCATGCGCTGTGCGGCGAAAACGGCGCCGGCAAGTCCACCCTGATGAAGGTGATGAGCGGCGTGTACCAGGCCGACGAGGGGGAACTGGTCTACAAGGGCAAGGTGTGCAGCTTTGCCAGCAGCGTGGATGCGGAGGCGGCCGGCATCGCCATCATCCACCAGGAACTGAACCTGATCCCGCACCTGAGCGTGGCGGAGAATATTTTCCTGGCGCGCGAACCGGTGCGCGGCATTTTCATCGACCGCAAGAAGATGCGTGCCGATGCGCAGGCGCTGCTGGACCGTTTAAAACTGCGCATCGACCCGCGCCAGCTGGTGAAGAATCTGTCCTGCGCCCAGCAGCAGATGGTGGAAATCGCCAAGGCGCTGTCGCTCAATACGGAAGTGCTGATCATGGACGAGCCCACGTCCTCGCTGACGGAAAGCGAGACGGGCCAGCTGTTCGATATCATCAATGAACTCAAGCGCAACGGCGTGAGCGTCGTGTACATCTCGCACCGCCTGGAAGAGATGCAGCACATCATCGACAGAGTGACGGTGCTGCGCGACGGGAAATTCGTCTGCACCGACGATTTTGCCAGCACCACCCTGGATGCCATCGTGGCCAGGATGGTGGGCCGCACCCTCGATGAAAAATTTCCCGACCGCGTCTCGACGCCGACGGCTGAAGTGCTGCTGCGCGTGAGCGATTTGCACCGCAAGGATATATTCGGCCCGCTGAGCTTTGACTTGCGGCGCGGCGAGATCCTCGGCTTTTCCGGCCTGATGGGCGCGGGCCGCACGGAAGTGGCGCGCGCCATCTTCGGCGCCGATCCGCTCACCGGCGGCGCGATCCACCTGGGCGACGTGGCGGTGACGATCACCAGCCCCATCGACGCCATCGGACACGGTATCGCCTACCTGTCGGAAGACCGCAAGAGCCACGGCCTGGCGATCCGCATGTCTGTGGCGGCCAACCTGACCCTGACGAATGTATCGGCGCTGGCCAACCGATTCGGCTTCATCGATTTCGCCAGGGAAGAGGCGGTGGCGCAGCAGTATATCGCGGCGCTGGGCATCAAGACGCCGACCTCGAAACAGGTCGCGCGCAACCTCTCGGGCGGCAACCAGCAAAAGATCGTCATCAGCAAATGGCTGTACCGCGAATCGAAAATCATCTTCTTCGACGAACCCACGCGCGGCATCGACGTGGGGGCCAAGTTCGCCATCTACCAGCTGCTCGACAAGCTCGCGTCGGAAGGCATCGGCGTGGTGCTGATCACGTCCGAGCTGCCCGAGATCATGGGCATGACGGACCGCGTGGCCGTGTTTCATGAAGGGCGCATCAGCGGCATCGTCAATACGCGCGAGTCGTCGCAGGAAGAGATCATGCAGCTGGCGTCGGGGCGCGTCGTCGCTCCAATCCCTGGCCAGGCGGCAGTCCACTAAAAACAGAAAGCTTAAAAAAATGAACAAAGAACTGATCCAAAAATTCGCCGCGCTGGGCAGCCTGTCGCTGTTGCTGCTGGTGTTTTCCCTGACCAGCAACGCCTTTTTCTCCGTCAGCAACGGCATGAGCGTGGCCTTGCAAGTGACGTCGATCGCCTACCTGGGCATAGCCGCCACCTGCGTCATCATCACGGGCGGCATCGACCTCAGTTCCGGCTCCGTGCTGGCGCTGGCCGGCGTGGCCGCCGCGCTGCTGGTGAAAAGCGGCGTGCCCGTGCCGGCCGCCATGCTGGGCGGCGTCGTGGTGGGCGCCATGTGCGGCGCCGTCAACGGCTTTTGCATCACGCAATTGAAACTGCCGCCCTTCATCGCCACGCTCGGCATGATGCTGATCGCACGGGGCCTGGCGCTGCAGGTGACGGGCGCGCGCGCCATTTCCGGTCTGGGCGAGTCGTTCGGCGAACTGGGCAACGGCGTGCTGTGGCGCATCGAGCGCGACACGGGCGGCACGTTTCCCGAAGTCGTGTTTCCCGGCATTCCGTATCCCGTGGTGCTGATGGTGGTGATCGCCGTGGCCGTGTCCATCATGCTCAGCCGCACCACCTTCGGCCGGCATATCTACGCCGTCGGCTCGAATGCGGAAGCGGCCCGCCTGTCGGGCGTGAAGGTGGGCCGCGTGACCCTGCTGGTGTACACCCTGTCGGGCGCTCTGTCGGGCCTGACGGGCTGCGTGCTGATGTCGCGCCTGGTGACGGCGCAGCCGAACGAGGGCGTGATGTACGAACTCGATGCGATCGCCAGCGCCGTGATCGGCGGCGCCTCGCTGATCGGCGGCATCGGCACCATTTCCGGCACCGTCATCGGTTCCTTCGTCATCGGCATCCTGCGCAACGGCTTGAACATGAACGGGGTATCGAGCTTTATCCAGCAAATCATTATCGGACTGGTCATCCTGCTGACCGTCTGGATCGATCAGAAGCGCAACCGCGCCTGATGCAGCAAGCAGTACGCCATGAAGTCAATCCACCAAATCTATAATTAAATGAGGACGACAATGAACACCTTCAAAGCCTTCAACACCGTCTTGCTCGGTCTGTTGACCGCAGCCTCTGCCTTGAGCGCCAGCGCTGCCTTCGCCGCCCCGGGCGAGATCGCCGTGATCGTCAAGACGACCAATTCCAACTACTGGCAAAACGTCAGGAAGGGCGCCACGGCCAGCGCCGCCGATGCCAAGGGCTACAGCCTGACCTTCCAGGGGCCTGCCTCGGAATCGGCCATCGCCGACCAGGTCAGCATGGTGGAAAACGCCGTCACGCGCAAGGTGTCCGGCATCGTGCTGGCCGCGTCGGACCCGGACGCGCTGGTGCCGGCCCTGAAGAAGGCGTGGGAAGCGAAGATTCCCGTGGTGCTGATCGATTCGCTGGTGGCCGACAGCGGCAAGCGCTATTACCAGTCCTTCCTGTCGACCGACAATGAAGCGGCCGGCGAGCAAAGCGCCAAGGCCCTCATTTCGCAGGTCGGCAAGACGGGCAAGATCGCCGTGATGTCGTACGTGGCGGGCGCCGGTTCCGAGACGGGCAGGGTGGGCGGCTTCAAGCGCTACATCGAAAAGAATTCGCAGCTGCAGATCGTCGGCACGTATTACTCGCAGTCGCAGATGGCCACGGCGCTGAACCAGACGACCGACGTGCTGGCCTCGAATCCGGACTTGAAGGGCATCTTCGGCGCCAACGAGCCGACGGCCGTGGGCATGGGCCGCGCCATCGCCCAGGCGGGCAAGGCCGGCAAGGTGATCGCCGTGGGCTTCGACGGCAATGAAGACCTGAAAAACTTCGTCAAGGACGGCACCTTGTATGCAACCGCCGTGCAGGGTTCGTATTCGATGGGCGCGCTGGGCGTGAAAACCCTCGTCAGCCTGATCGAAGGCAAGAAGGTCGCGCCTTTCGTCAACACGGGCGTGGTGATCGTCACCAAGGCCAATGTCGATCTGCCGGAAGCGAAGAACGTTTTATATTGAGCCTCAGCCGATCGTCAGGCGCTGCTTCAATTCCTTGAGCAATCGTGGCATGGCGGGACCACGTCGGCTTGCTATTTGGTTCGTCGGCTTACGCCGTTCCGGCTAAGCCGACCTACCGGGCCTGCGCGTGCATCGCGTGGAACGTAGGTCGGCTTGGCGCGCAAGCGCGTAAGCCGACATCGCGCCATGCGCCGCCAGGATCACGTGGGCTTGCTATTTGTTTTGTCGGCTTACGCCGTTCCGGCTAAGCCGACCTACCCGACCTGCGCATGCATCGTGGCGTAGAGTAGGTCGGCTTAGCGCGCAAGCGCGTAAGCCGACATCGCGCCATGCGCAGCCAGCACCATGTAGCTTGCTATTCGGCCTTGCGGCGCTCCTGCGCCCGCTGCCATTCGAGGCCCGGGCGGTCGACGCGGAATTGCAGCAAGCGGCCCTGCACCACTTCCGTGACGTAGGCCGTGCGGCCATCGGGGCCGCCGAAGGTGATGTTGCTGGGCTTGGCGCCGGGCACGCTGATCTCGCGCAGGATGCGCCCTTGCGGCGACAATTTCACCACCGTGCCCTTGCCGTAGCGCGTCACGTAAAGGTTGCCGTCGACGTCCACGCGCATGCCGTCCATGCCGAAATCGTCGAACTTGATCAGCAATCGCTTGCCGCTCAGGCTGCCGTCCACGGCGATGTCGTACATCCAGATATTGCGCTGCACGCTTTCATTCACATACAAAATCTTGCCGTCGGGGCTCACTTCGATGCCGTTGGCCGTGCCCATCGTGTCGAGCGCCAGTGTCACCGTGCCATCGGCTGCGATGCGCCATACGCGGCCCGTGTTTTCCTTCCAGTTCGGGTCGCTCGCATACAGCACGTCGTCGGCCGTGATGGCGATGTCGTTCGGCTGCGTCATGCGCGGCTCGCGCGCGTGGATGGTCAGCGCGCGCGTGGCCGGGTCGACCAGGTAAATCGTGTGCTCCATGTAGTCGGCCAAATACATCTGGCCGCGGCTGCCGAAGCGGATGCCGTTGGCGATGCTGGTGCCGGGCAGGGTCAGGTACACCTCACCAGCGCCGCCGGGGCTGACCTTGCCGATGGTCTGCTGGCGCGCAAAGTTGACGGCATAGATATTGCCATCCGCATCCACGGCCGGGCCTTCGATGCCCTTGGTAAAGGAATGCGCGGGCGTGAAAGTGGTGGCGAGGAACAGTGCCTCGTGCGCGGGCTGGCTGGCGCAGGCGGACAGGCTGGCCAGCGCTGCGGCCAGCACGGCGGCGCGCAGCGACGGCAGGACGGTTCGAAAATCGGGCATCAAGGTTCTCTATATGGCAAGGGTGGCGTATGTTACCCGACGCGCGCCAGGCGGGGCGCCAGTCTATGCCGCCACGACGACGAGGTCGGGGAAATTGTCCTGCCAGCCATCCCATGCATCTTGCAGGTGCGCGTGCATGCCGGCCCGGTCTTGCGCCTGATCAAAGGTGTCCGCGCTGGCCAGCAGAAAATGGGCAATGGCGCGCAAGGTGGCCGGGTCGGCCTGGATGGTCACGTCGGAACAGGGCAGGGGCCGTTCTGCGGCCTCGTCCTGCAGATAACAGTGCAGCGATAAATGTGTGCTCATGAGCTTCGGTGGCTGATGTAGGCGCCCAGCATGGCGTGTGCGTTCAGTGCGGCGCGGGCCGCTTCCAGTTCTCCGGGCTGCAGGTACCAGAAGATCCAGCCGGCATGGTCTTCGCAGCGGCCATGAGCTTGCATCGCAGCGCGCAGCGCTTGCCGGCGCCCGGGCGGCAGCGCATCCAGCCTGGCTGGCGTGAAACCGTTGATGGGATAGACATCGCGCAGGTGCGCATCTTGCAACCCGCGCCGCTTGATGGCGGCCCAGTTATTTGCGGGGCAAGGCGTGCCAAAGGTCATCGGGTGGGCCTCGTCGACCTGCCGGTAGCCGAGTGCGTAACCGGTGCCATAGCCCTGCGTTTCAGCGTAGCAGTACAGATACTCGCAATGGTCAAACAGGCCGGGTATGGCCCGCGCACCGTCGAACAGCGGCGCCAGCGCAAGCTTGCTGGCGCGGATGGACAGAACCAGCTCCGAGCCCGATGAATACATGGCTTGCGCGTCGCAGTTGACGGCCTCGTCAGCTTCGTCGGGCGGCACGATACGCGGCGAAAGCAGGCCGATGCCGTTGGTCTCTGGCGCGAACAGCATCTTCTCGTAATTGCGCTGTGAGTACTTGACGATCTTGCCGCGCTTGTTGCCGTAGCGCTCGACGGATTCGCCGATGTGCTCGAACCAGGCGAACAACTGCGCGCTGGTCGTGGCGGGAATAAAGGGGCTATTTTTCTTGAATTCGCCTACGAGGAAGTGATATTGGTCCATATGTCGTTATTAGGAATGGGCAACGCGCATGATGCCATGCGCGGGCACATGGCGCTAGCGTGTACACCGTAGCGATGGCGCCGGACGGGTGGGAGAGAAAAAGATGCACGACAGGACGGCGCAATGGCTGGCTTGAGGCGTATGATGGAAATACGGATGTGGTTGCCGCAAGGCAGTGCGACGGACATGGGGCGCACATCTTGCAGGTTTTTTTCGTGTTTTTGGCAGCAATGACAACGAGGAGACATCATGGACAAACCCGAATTCATCCTGGCCGCGAAAGCCATGGAAACGCTGGAGATGTATCAGACCTTCTACGGCCATTCGCAGGAATACCAGGCGCACCAGCAGGAAGTGCTGAAACTGCTGCGCCACAAGGGCGCATCGCTGCTGGTGTCGGAACATGGCCCGGCGAAGTTCCTGCTGGCCTTTGCCGATGCGCTGGAAGCGGCCAGCTTGCCGGGCGAGTATGTGCCGCTCAGCCGCAGGTGAGGCGAGCCTGTCCCGGTGGGATGCCGCTTTCTGCCGGGATAGTCCCTAGCCGCCGTTCCCTCTGTCATTCAGCGCCACCCTGGGCAGGCGCACGGTAAATACCGTGCCGGATTCCAGGCTCGACTCGGCGCCGATGGTGCCGCCGTGTGCGCTGGCGATTTCACGCGCGATAAACAGACCCAGGCCGATACTGGTGGCGTTGGGTGCCTTGTGATCGTCGGAAATGGCCAGCTGCACCAGGGGATCGAAAATGCTCTTCAGCGAGCTTTCCGGGATCTGGCGGCCGAAATTTTTCACCTGCACCACGGCCGTATCGGCATCGCCGCAGGCCGTGATGGTCACCGGCTGGTCGTCGGTGCGATATTGCGCGGCATTATTGAGCAAATTGGAAAACAGCTGGGCCAGGCGGGCCGCATCGAAGTCGCCGATCATCTCGCCCGTGGTGCTCAGCTCGAATTTGCACTGCGGGTGGGCGGCCGAGGCATCTTCGACGGCCGTCTTGCAGATTTCCCCCAGATCGCCCAAGGTGGGTGAAATGGGCATGCGTCCCCCCAGCTGTGTCCTGGCGAATTCCAGCAGATCGTTCACCATGGTTGTCATGGTCGCTGCGCTGCGGGCGACCCGCGCACCGATCTGTACCGTGGAAGACGAGCTCGCGCTTGGCCTGCTCAGCAGCGCACCGGCCATCGTCATCGTGCTCAGCGGACTGCGCAGATCGTGGCTGAGGATGGCGAGAAAGGTATTGCGGGTCCGGTCGCTCTGCTGCGAATAGCGTATGGCCGATTCCTGCAGCGCCTGGTCTATCGCTTCATTGAAGCGCAAGATGTCTTGCGTCGCCGTTTTCGTCGTCACCGATACCTGTGCCATCCACAGGCGCAGGACGCTGGCCCGCATCGCGCGAAATTCCGCCGTCAGCTGCGGCAGCGTGAAGCCGATCTGCTGGCGCAGCGAGCCATGCGTGGCGGCTGCCGTCTCCTTGCCCGTGATTTCCGACACGCCCGTGGTCGATTTCTTTTTTCGCTGCGCCGCGCTTTCGATGACATCCATGTCGCGCACGATGGTTTCCAGCATCTGTTTCGCATGATCGCGCAATTCGGCCTTCGAAATGGCATTGCCCGGAATAGGAAGCGACCTGGCGAAAAGTTCCCACTCTTCCAGGATCGGCTCCAGATGGCCGGTAATAAAGCGCGATAATTTCACTGTGGACCGATGCGTTGATGGAAGAGGAGTCAGTGTACGCTGTTGCGGTGAGGGATGGGGGATCGGGTTCTGCTCCGGGTGCCGTATGCAGGCAGAGTCGCTCAGGCAGAAGCATCCGGCAGGCTGTGCGCCGGCAGAATGAGGCGGCCTCTGGTTTTAACGGTGCTGGACGGCGTCGAGGCTAGCAGATCGCTCCATACATCCCTTTTCCCGTACGTAAATCGAGTCCGAAATAGCATGCGTATCCCGCCTCTTTTGTATGAACGCAGCTAATGTCCCCCCTGCGCCGCTCCCGGTAGTACGCCGAGGAGCTGCATGCCTGTTCCTGTTTCACATCGGGGCCGAGCTGGGCAAACAGTTCCCGTGCCAATTCCCCTTTGACCATGATTGCCACTTTCCGGTCGTTTCGCGTGGGCGGCAGCATTTCGGACAGCGTTCCACCATAGATCTGATAGTCACCCCGCAAGGGTCGTGGTTCACCAGTCCATGCTGGCGGCTTGTCCGCGGCCTGGGAAGGTAAGAATACAGCGAGCGCCATGGCGCAGCATGCAAGCCGAGTATGCATCAGTACTCTCTGATTTCAATGTGAAGATGGTCGTCGTGCCCTTGCAGAGATCGGACGCGTCCACCGGCGATCGTCTTTTGCACCTCGCCATCGTTAAAGAAGACCTTGGTGACCATGGGATGTTGCAGAAACAGGCGTATCAATTTGATGGTGGCGTTCCGGTCATACACGTCATCAAAGCGCGACACGCGTGCGGACTGGCCTTCCATCTTGTCCTTCCGCATGGGGCGTATGTCCATTTCAAGGCCTTTTCTGTGGCTGACATGCTTGTCGTACCCTAACCCTTCCGCGATACTGATATTTCCGATGCCAAATTTCCGATCATCAATTGCCTGCCATTCACGTTCGATGTAAAAGATCAGGGATAGCAAGTTGGGGTGCGCATATTGGGCCATATGGCCGGAATGTGGTATCCGCTGCAGATTGCCATAGACGTAATATCCCGCACCTTCCGGAGCCTGGGGCAGGATGAAAAAACCGCGCTTGTCCCTGGGTTGAACTTCAAGCATGGTCGACTCCGCTAGGCGCAACGGTGGGGGAGTTGGCATTGTTTCGCATTCCATTTCATCTGGAGTTGCGCTACAGCAAACAATTGCAAACTGGAATAGCACTCTCCGATGCCATGGCCGAGGGGAGACGTGGCCCAGCAAGTGTCATGGTGACTTTTTTATATCATGTTTGTTACCAAGTGTGAGTATGTCGCTGCCTATTTCGTGCACACTTTGCCGGATATCAAACCGGGAGTGTATCCATGACCAGGTCACGCAGCTTGCCGCCACGATTGCTGGGAGCGGGCTTCCGGGGATTTTCCTTGCTGCCGCTGGCGATCTCATTTGTCGTGCTCGTATGCCTGTCGCTCCTGGCGACGCAGTTATGGATGACCTTGCGTGCGCGCGAGGTGCAATTGAATGAAGCGGGCCGTGAAAGCGCCAACCTGGCGCAATCTGTTGCCCAGCATGCCTATGACACCATCAAGGAGGCCGATACGGTGCTGGTCGGTCTGGTGGAGCGGCTGGAGGCGGACGGTGTCTCCGACCTTGAACTGGCCCGTCTCCATAAATTGCTGGTCACCCGCGTAGCCGAGCTGCGGCAGCTGCACGGCATCTTCGTCTATGCCAGGGATGGCAGCTGGCTCGTGAACTCTCAGAAAACCTTGTTGAGTAATCTGAATAATTCCGATCGAGATTATTTCAACTACCATCGAACGCATGATGATCGGGGGCCTTATGTCGGCCCGCCCGTGCGCAGCAAATCGACGGGGGACTGGATAGTCACGGTATCGCGGCGTATCAATTTGCCTGACGGCAGCTTTGGCGGCGTGGCGCTGGCGACCATCGATATGCATTATTTCAGGCAGTTTTACGAACGTTTTTCAATAGGAGAAAAAGGCGCCATTTTCATCGCGAATGGAAAAGGCATTCTTTTATTGCGCAGGCCGTTCGATGAGAGTTTGCTGGGGCGCGATCTTTCGCAGTTTCCCTTATTTCATGATTATTTACCGAAAAGTCCCGTAGGCACGGCCGTGATCAAGTCGCGGGTCGATGGCGTGACGCGCATCAACAGCTATCGAAGAGTCGAAGAATATCCGCTGGTGGTCTCTGCCGCATTGTCACAGGATGAAGTCCTCGCTGCATGGCGCCTCGATACCGTGATACAAAACGCCGTGGGCGGGGTGCTGGTATTGCTGATCGCGTTTATCGGATACCGCGTGGTGCGGCTGATCGATTTGCGGGTGAAAAGCGAGGCGGGACTGCTTGAAGCGCGCAACGAGCTGGAATTGATCAATGAAACCCTGGCCCGTCTTGCCAATCAGGATGGGTTGACGGGGCTGGCGAACCGGCGCCACTTCGACCAGTCGCTGCTTGCCGAGTTCAGCCGTGCGCAGCGTGAAAATAGCTCACTTGGACTGGTGTTGATCGATGTCGACTTCTTCAAGCAATACAACGATATCTATGGCCATGTGGCCGGCGACGAGTGCCTGAGAAAACTCGGCAAGGTGGTGGCTTACAGCATGCGCCGGCCGGGCGACCTTGCGGCGCGCTATGGCGGCGAGGAAATGGTCATTTTATTGCCGGGGACGGATTTGCCCGGTGCCTTGACGGTGGCGGAAGACGTCCGCCAGGCCGTGCAATCGCTGGGAATCGAGCATCGTGGCAATCCTCTTGGCGTGGTGACGGCCAGCGTCGGTGTGGCGGCGTTGATGCCGACGTACCTGAAAAACCAGGCGGTCGAGCTGGTTGAACTCGCGGATAAGGCACTGTACAAGGCCAAGGCAGCGGGGAGAAACCGGGTCTGCCATGCGTCAGCTTGCGATCATGCCGATCAGGCTGCGACGGCTTTGGCGTTTCGATAGCCATTGTTGAAGGCTGATGGCGCTGCGTCGGGTTTGCCCTGAGCCGCGCGTACGCCAGCCTTGTCCATGTACAATCGGCAACATCCAGATCGACGTTTCCGCCTCTTCATTCTGGAGTACGCTTGCAGGGACTGGAAGTCGTGCAGGATTGGCTGGGCTAAGGCTCAGGTCACCCCACGCGATCTAGCAAATCGATCCAGCAATGCTTTTGCCACTGCGCAAGTTAAAGCCGAAGTGACACCTATAGCCGTCATGATCCCGGAGACAGGAAACATTTTCCTTGTCGCGCTGCCGATAGCCTTTCTCCAAACTGCAGCGCTCTTTCGAATCCGGAGCCATCGAGTCAAACATGTCCCTGGCAACGGCCCCCGTGACCACGAAAGAAATCTTGCGGTCATGCGGTGTGGGCGGCTGTTGCTCGCCCAAGGTATTCGAATAAATCAGATAAGCCCCTTTGAACTGTTTGTATTCGCCCCAGTCGCTGCTGCCGCCTGCATAGGCCAGCGAGAATACGGTGATGGCGCCGAAGGCCACAGCCCACAGTTTTTTCATATCAGGCAGGCTCTCAGTTCCAGATGGAAATGATGGTCGTGATTTTTGAATGGTGTCACGAATGGAATGCCGGTATCGTTAAACAGCACCCTGCGCACACTGGCATGGGCCCGAAAAAGTGCGATGAGCTTTGCCGTCGCGGCTTGATCGTAGTCTTTGTCGTACCAATAAACAGGGAGTTGAAGGCCGTCCCTGCGCAGTGGACGAATGTCTACCTCCAGGCCGGATTTGTGCGTTGAGTGTTCCCCGTAGGCGGTGCCGTTAGCCAGACTGATGTTGCCAATCCCGAATTGCCGGTCATCGATTGCTTGCCATTCGCGTTCCACATACGGGAGCGCCATCATCATGTTTGGATGCGCGTACTGGCCCGCGCCCCTGCCCGGGTGCCATAGACGTAATACCCTGCGTCTTCCGGAGCCTGGGGCAGGATGAAAAACCCGCGCTTGTCTCTGGGGTGAACTTCAAGCATGCTCGACTCCGCTAGGCGCAACGGTGGTGGAGTTGGTATTGTTTCGCATTTCTTTCCGCCTGGAATTGCGGGATCGCAAACAATGGCAAGCCGGAGCCGGGTTTGTCCCTTGCTCTCGGCGGCGCGTGCGCCAGCCTGGTCCATGTACAATCGGCAACATCCGGATCGACGTATCCGCCCCTTGATTGCGGAGTCTGCCCGAAGGTGACAAAAACATTGCAAACCTGGCTGCTGGCCTGGCGGGAAGCCTTCACGTGCGTGGGGCTGGGGCTGCGCGATGCCCGTCATGCGGGACTGTGGTGGCGTTCCGCGCTGTGGTGCATGGCGGTCGTGGCGTTGTGGCTGGGACTGTATAGCTGCTTCGGCCGTTTTTTTGTCGAGCTCAGCGCCATGCTGGCGCTGGTGTCCGTTACCGGCTTGCTGGGCCTGGGCGTGATGGATGGCGTCGGGACACTGGCCAACGGGCCTGCCACCGTCACGCAGATGGGCAATATCGCCGGCGGCCTGGGCAGCGCCGCCAAAGCCTTGCTGTCGATCGGCCAGATCGCCCTGGCGCTGCTGGCGCTGGCTGCATTTTTCTATGTGATGGTCTTTGTCGTCGGCGCCATCGGCACGGTGCGCGTGCCGCTGCGCTGGTTGTTGCTGGAGCGCGCCAAGGCCGTTGTGGCGCGCCGCTATGCCACGTGGCAGGCGCCGGCCGGCCTGGTGCATGCGCCGCGCCCCCCGCCTGACGGCGGCGCCTGTTGCTGCTGCTCTCCCTGCTGATCCCTGTGTGGGCCATGTGCGTGCTGATCGCGTACTTGCTGGCCTGGAACGTCCAGATGATCTACGGAGCGGCGGCCGCAGAGGTACTTGGCGCGGAACAGCAAGCGGCATTGCGCCGCGAACAGCGTCCGGCGATTGTTGCCCTGGGCCTGCTGTTATGCTTGCTGATGCTCGTGCCGGTTCTCAATTTATTGGTGCCAGCCTTGCTGTGCACCAGCGTGTGCCACTTGCAGCGCCGCGGCTGGCGCGCAAGGGACACATCAATCAACGTGGACTTAACAAGGAGTGAACATGCGTGAACACGCAAGTCGCGGCACCCTCGAGCGCGCCATAGAAATTGCCGCCGCCACCCATGCCGGCCAGACGGACAAGGGCGGCGCGCCGTACATTTTGCACCCCTTGCGCGTGATGCTGCGCGTCGCCCCCGGCGCCCAGCAGATCGTCGCCGTGCTGCATGACGTGGTGGAAGACAGCGACGGCAAAGTCACCTTCGACGATCTGGCGCGCGAAGGATTTTCCCGGGACGTCATTGACGGCGTGCGCGCCGTGACCAAGATCGAGGGCGAGTTGTATGAAGATTTCATCGCCCGCGCGGCCCTGGACCCGGTCGGCAAGGCCGTCAAGCTGGCGGATCTGGCTGAGAATAGCGATCTGTCGCGGATAGGGGAGCCGACGCAGAAGGATCTGGAGAGGATAGAGAAATATCGGAGGGCGATCGGGTATTTACGGGGGGACGTTTTTTAGTTTCAAGGTGGCGCGGCGCACCTTTGCGCAGCATCAATATCTTGGCTTCAAGTAGCGGGAACACCCGAAAATGATGCCATCAGTGTATGGATGTTTGATTCTACGCAATGCCCAGAAAATGCATAACGGCAAAAATCGTCGCGTGCGCATGTTTTTTTGCGAGCGAAGGTGCGAGCTCTGCCAACTACATCGGCGCGTGACATGCTCCGTGAGATGTACGGGAGCATCACCTGGCGCCATTTGCGTTGAGCTGAGCGCTGAGGTTTTACATTCAGGAGTGCGCATGCTGGAATTGCAGCCCATGGATAGACGCGGCTACTTTAATCTTCCGCAAAGGCCGGAAGGCGCGGGTTACTACACCTATGGAACACCGCCCAATGGTGCCGGCCAGTATGCTCATCCCAAGTTGCTTTCGCTGCTATTCTTGGTTGAACATCAATGGCAAGGCATCGATAGCCGGAAAATTGGTTTTGGGAATATCAGCCTGGCTGATGGAACTCCCTACAGTGAACATAAAGGTCATCGAAGCGGAAAAGACGTCGACGTCCGATTGCTTCGCAAAGACAAAATGGAGAGCGCTGTAACAAGGTTTGACACGCACTACGACCGCGATGCAACGGCACAGCTGATCCGCATATTTTTTGAATTCAGCTTTGTCCAGGTTATCTTTTTTAATGACCCCACCATCCCCCGGATAAGACCACTGATACGCCACGACGACCATTTTCATGTCACGATCAAGTAGCGGGGCAGATGACATGAAACGTCTTCTCGCTGTTTTTCTTCTCTTTGTTTTGGCTACGGCCATGGCCCAATCCGCCCCCCAATGGCTATTTTCTTATCAGCCATTCAAAGGCCGCTATGCGATTTATGGCGGAAGCCTGAGCGATCCACAGCCGCCGACCAGGAAAGACAAGCGCATCGCGTTCTGGATCGACGGCAAGGCGGCGAAACAGCTATTTGATGCGATGGGCCCCGACTTGCGCAACGCGTGCGGCGTGGATGGCGAATATCGCCTGCGCCAGCGGGCGGAAGTGAGCTGCTCCTACCATCCCCGTGATGGCCATCACTGCGACTTCGGCTTTGACCTGCTGACCGGGCGCAGCATCGGCGGCTCCATATGCTGAGACGCGCCAGCCTGCTATGCGTTACGCTGCTGTGCCTGCTGTTGGCGAACCAGGCCCGGGCTATATGGGAATTTGCAGAGAGAAATTTTTCAGCTTCGTACGCGATCTACGGTGGATATCTTGACGATACCGTGGCCCCGGTTGCGGGCGATACCAAAGTCGCGTTTCGCTTGACGGGCACCGCCGCAAAAGACGTGTTCGAAGCCATCGGTCCGGATATGCGCGATGGCTGCGCCGATCCGCAAATACGCATTCGTAATCGTGACATGCTGCTGTGCCGATATCGATCAAAGGATGGTTATCGCTGTGATTTTGGGTTTGATTTGTCGACGGGCTTGAGTATTGGGGGAACGGTGGGTGGGGCGGTGTGCGGGGAGTAGCGAGGGTCAGGCCCGGCATACGCGCACAGCCTGAACAGCTAAGGTTGTTGTTAGGAAAAACCGCCTGCGGCGCAAAAGCCAGTCAGAAGAATCGGAGAGGGTTGCGCTTGCAAGCGCAACCCGGTTTTGCGGCGCCGAGCTGTGCTCGCCGAAGGCCCCGCACAACCCCCGCGCCCGTACCGGACGCGGATGCGCTGCCCGCGCTCTGCATGCATGGAATAAATAAAAAGGGCCTCCCCGCCAAAACGGGGAAGCCCTTTTATTTATTCAGTGGTGGAGACGGCGGGAATCGAACCTACCGTAAACTTAGATTTCTTAGGCATCTGGAAGGTTTTGCTGGCAAAATGCAGACAATCAACCCGCAACGGCAGCTATCGGCCAAAAGCGGACATTGACGCTAACGAGACTCTAACTTTGGCTTTGGCTGAGATTTGGGTTTTGGTAGTGGCAGTTCCGCCGTGGTGCGCTGTGCAAGCTGTACTAGCCATTCTCGTTCATCCCATAGTTCACCGCTGATTAAATAGTACGGCTTGGCCTGCGGGTAGGGAGGCGCCTCCTGCAGGGTGCCGAGTTTGCTGATCCAAGCCCGGCCAGCCTCCGTTGGCTTGATGAAAAGACGGTCGTCTGCGACGATGGCGAACATCTTGCCATCGCAATACACACCGTACTCGCCAAACATCTTTTTCGCGCTGAGGCTACCCGCGCCCGCCATCTGGTCAAGCAGAAAATCCACCGTACCTTGTTGTGATGCCATGTTGTCCTCCGTTTGAAAGAACAGTGTAGCGCACTGGCCAGGAGCGGCCGGCGCGGCTACACTATGGTCATTAATTTTTTTGCATGAAATATTTTCCCATGACACGCGAGCATATTACTCACCGCGGCATCTGCATCGCCACCCTGGCCGCCGGCCAGTCCGTCGAAACTCATTGCGCACCTGGCCACACGGCCATCCGCGAACAGGCCGACGGCTGGTGGCTGTATTTTGTCGATGAAGACGGCAAGGTCGACGGCTACGACAGCCCGTTCGCCAGCCACGCCGAAGCGCTTTGGGCGGCCAAGGCCGCAGCCGAGTTCAGCACGCAATGAAGGTCAGCCCCTGGGCCTTCCTGGGCTTGCCGAAAGCGCCCGTGCCGGAAGCTGAAAGTGCGGAGTACGGTGCCTGCCGCGCCGAACTGGAGGGCAAGCGCCTAGTCTTGCGCGTAGCGAAAACCACGCCGACGAAAACCGGCCAGTTCGTCACCGTCTGGAAGCGCCCCCATCCCGACGCCGAGATCGCTCCGCTGGACGAAGCGGACCCCGTTGATGTCGTCATCATCGCCGTCAGCAACGGCGCGCGGCACGGCTTTTTTATCTTTTCTCGCGCCGTGCTAATCGAGCACGGCGTGATGTCGCGCACCGGCCAGGGCGGCAAGCGCGCGCTGCGCGTGTATCCACCCTGGTGCGCGCCAGAATCGGTGCAGGCGCAGCGCACGCAGCGCTGGCAGGCAGTATGGTTTGTGGACGTTGGTGATCAGCTAAGCCTCATTCGTATCCTCGAAACTTAATGCCGTACGCGAAGTTTCCTAGCAGTTGTTCAGCGAGTAGTTTTATGCCCAGCTCCAAACATCGCATCAAGGGAGGCATGCTTGTACTGACTTAACGTGGACATGTTTGCTTCTGTCAATGTAATTTGCACCTTCAAGAAGTCTGCCTTTGGAAATAGGTAGTATGAATCTGCCTTCTGGTTTTGAAGATCAAGAAGTACTGCGAGCACGAAGTCACACCTTGACTCTTCATCCATGCGCACGCGCCAGCGGGGGAGGGCCGTTTTCTCATAAAGACAACGCGCGATAGCTATTTTTAGTAATGTTTCCCCATTCAGCAAAAAGGTATTTCGGGACGGGCCTTTCTCCAAACCGACGCCCGCACCGATTATCAATGCCTTGATTTGCTCATGCGTAGCTGCCCGAACATTGCTGATAACCGCGCGCGTGGCTATAAACTTGCAAATGTTGGTCGGGGGAAGCCCTGCGAGGGCGTAGGCCTCTAACATGGTGCCAAAGTAGTAAGCGAACATCTGCGCGCCGGGAAGTGTATCGTCCTGATCTATTAGCGTGGTTGTCACCTTCCCATGTTTTTCATGTAACTTGCGCAGCATTGCCAAGAGTTCTTCTTTTGGAATCGGAGCGAGGCGATGTTTGCGCTCTTGCTGCGCTTTACGAAAAAGGGCCACCGGGATAAGGGGAGGGAAGGCACCGATCCTTTGTATCCACATGGATGCAGGATTCTCGACGTGATACTTTCGGAGCTTGAAAGAGGCTCTGTTGTAGATGATGTTGCCGATGTACTTTTCGTTTGTAAGCACATCACGAACGCAGTCACGAGTCCAAGCGCGGCCGCATTCGCGAGGTGCCTCCATTGCATTTAACAAGAAAGCAATTTCGCTTTCACTTAGCCTTTCCAGTACGTACCAGTCGTACACTCCTCGAAGAATCTCAAGCTCCTCATTTGGTCCAGGAACTAGTATTACGCGGTCTGTAGGATGGCTCTTCCTTTCTCCGTATTCCAGTGCCGGCTTGGCCTTGCCACTTACACTGATAGGTATTCGGCGCAATCCAAATCCCGCTCTGCCACCTTGCTTAAATCCCATTTCTACAAAACGGCACTGAGCTGCAAACACCTTGGTTGAAAGTTCTCTGCTGTACTCGGCGGCCATGGCGCGCTTTACGCTCTTAATTATGGACGAGACCGAAGATCCATTGTTCTCGAAGTCTTCTGCACAATAGACAATGGCGACTCCTGCGCGGCGGCATATGTATTCGTAGTAGGCGCTTTCGTCCAAGTCCTGGAACCTTCCCCAGCGGCTTATATCATAGGCAAGTATCGACTGAAATGGTGCTACGCCACTTTGCACGTCTTCTATCAGGCTTCGTAAGCCTGGGCGAGAGGAAAAATCGAGCCCGCTCCTACCCTCGTCGGTGTATGTTTTGATAATGTCTATGCCATGGCGTTCTGCGTACTCCGAAATGCAATGAAGCTGATGTGAAACAGAATGATTTTGATTGTCTGTAGACATCCGGACGTATACCGCAGCTGTCGGCTTTGCAATTTTTTCCTTCGCCTTTGGAACGTGTATGGCTGCTTTGCGTCGCATGCTATTCCCTATGGACGGTGCCAAGTGCGGCGAGCTTTTTGCACTTGCTTGATGCGGATCAACACCTGGCCCTTCACCTGTCGCATTCTACTGAAACGGGGAGGGTGCTATGTTTGATAATGCCACTGAAAAAACGTTACGACTGATTGCTGCCGGGGTGTATCTGAAACGAATACATGGCCTGGAGTTCGCGGTTCTTGTGCTGATAGATGCCGGGCTTTGTGAAGGTATTGCAAGAGCTGCCCTGCAAGAAGACCGGGCTTACTTAGGTAGGGACTTGACGTTGAAAAACTGCCTGAGTGACGGCATACATCCAGAATGATCTGCATCCTATTGCAGTGTCGCACGATTCGGGTAACCCTTTCCTTTTTCTCTGGCCGGCAGTCCTCGTCGTTAGGTACCCAATTGCGTGGCCATACAGTTTGGAAAGGAGTAATCTTCTGTGTAGCCATTTTTAATAATTACAAATTGCGTTCGCGCAAAGGATCTTTAAGATGAAAATCGCTGTATTCAGCTCCCAACCATATGATCGCCGTTTTCTCAATGAGAAAGCAGATCAACGCGATACTCAAGATGCCGTGGAGATGCGTTTTCACACTGAATCCTTGTCCCTGCAGTCGGTGGCTCTTGCACAAGGATGCAAGGCAATCTGCGTGTTTGTAAACGATGTGCTTGACGCCGACGTGCTGCATGCTCTTGCTCACATTGGTGTGCGCGCGATCTTGTTGCGTTGCGCAGGTTTCAATAATCTCGACACGGAAGCCGCAAGGCATTTGGACTTTTTCGTCGCGCGCGTACCCGCATATTCTCCGGAGGCAGTGGCTGAGCATGCTTTAGCACTCACTCTTACATTGAATCGCCGAACTCACCGCGCATATGCGCGGGTACGCGAAGGCAATTTTGCACTTGACGGTCTCCTTGGGAGCAATCTGCATGGGAAGACCGTTGGCGTCATCGGTACAGGAAAAATTGGCTTGGCGACAGCCAAGATTTTTAATGGCTTTGGCTGCCGTTTACTGGGATTTGATCCCTATCCGTCTCCAGAGTTTGAGGCCATTGGTGAGATGGTCGCATTGTCTGACCTTCTTGCCGAATCGGACCTGGTCTCACTGCACTGTCCACTCACTCTTGATACCCATCACTTGATAAACGCAGATACGCTGGATCTAATGAAAGAGGGGGCCATGTTGATCAATACGTCGCGTGGCGCTCTCATCGATACGCAGGCAGTAATCGATGCGCTAAAGTCGCGCCAATTGGGGGCTTTGGCGATTGACGTGTACGAACAAGAAAGCAATCTCTTCTTCGAAGATCGCTCCGACGACATCATTACGGATGATGTTTTCCAGCGCCTAATGACGTTCCCAAACGTTCTTGTTACCGGACATCAAGGTTTCTTTACTATTGAAGCCATGCGTGAGATTGCATCGACAACATTTGAAAACTTGTCGGCATATCAGCTTGGTGCCGAATGCTCAAATCTCGTGCCTGGAACATATTAATGACTGTTACCTGGTCTGTGTTTTCCGTCCGCTTTGGGGCGTTTCCCGCCCCTCAGTCAGGATAGGCAATGTTGAATGACAGGCAGCCGATAGTCTTAATCCTTAAAGACCGAACACAATTTCCGCTTTTGATCCGGCCGTCTGATCTGCATCCGGCATCCACCGTCCGTACACCCGCGCAATCATTGTCCAGTCCGCATGCCCCATCTGCTTTGCAACCCACATAGGGTGCTCCCCTGCTGACAGCATCATGCTGGCGTAGGTGTGCCGCGTCTGATAAGGGTTGCGATACCGCACGCCAGCGTTTTGCAGAATGCCGGTCCATAGTGTCTTGCGGATCGGCTGGTCACCCTCCCAGCGCCGCTCCAGGCGTGGATTTTGAAAGACTTCCTCGCCCTTGGCCCAAGTGAAGGCCTTTTGTTCCTGCAACGCGTGCATGGCGCGTTCCAGCAGCTTGACTTCGCGGCGGCCGGCGTTCGTTTTCGTGCTTTCTGCCACTTTGGAATGCTGGGTGAGGGCTCGCGTTACCATCACCACACCACGCACGAAGTCCACATCGGCCCAATCCAGGGCCACCAGTTCGGACGTGCGCAGGCCGGTCCAGAAGGCAAACTGCAACAGGTTACGTCCTTGGCCGGTTGCCTGAGCAAGAATCGCTGCCTGTTCCTCCTTCGTGAACGGGTCGATATCGTCCTTCGACTGCGGCCCCTCGACCTTGGAATAGCACCAGCGCGCCAGAGGGTTCACCTCGATCAACTCGTCCTCTATCGCGTCGTCCAGTGCCTTGCGCAGCACGCTCTGGATATTGGCCATGGTCTTGTTGGTCGCGCTCATGGGCTCCAGCTTCGCCCGCACGTCCTTCTTGCGCAGCGCCGACAGCATGATGGTGCCGAACCAGGGGATCAGCTGGCCAACGACGATCTTGCGATAGCCGTTGTATGTGCTGGCCTTGAGGTGTTTTTTTTGCCTGTCGAGCCACTTATCCAGAAACGCCTCGATGGTCTGCACGTCACCGACCTGGTCGGCAAACTTGGCGGCATTGGACGATTGCGGAAAGGTGGCCGTGTAGTCAAAGCTGTTGGTGGCAATCGCGTGCAGGATCGCCGCTCGATGGTTCTCTGCCCGTTTCAGGTTAGCGGAAGTGGGCTTGAGCGCGATCCTTTCCCGGCACCTGGTGCCGCGATACATGAAGGTGATTTCGATGCTGCTTTCCGATGCAGCTTTAACACCTCGCCCGTCTCTACCCATGATTCATACCCTTTCACGTCAATTAAAATTCGATTGTCTGGCGCTTTGATCCAGACGGCGTCCTTCGGCCAGATCCCGTCCCGGATCTTTGTTCTGATCGCGTCGGGCGTGTAACCCGACTCGGTGGAGAACTTCGGTATGGTCATGTAGCGAAGCATTTCTTTTTCCTATTCTTGGAATCGGTTTGTACCGCCAAAGCAAACGCTTCAGCCTCCGTGTATTGCGGCACCTCAGCGCCTGGCTTGCGGTAATCTCGCAGTCGACAAAATTCCTTGTAATCCGCTTCCTCGGCCGGGGAGGGCGCTGTCATGCTGGACACCCGATAGGCGCGGTTGCTTTCTTGACCGCCTCGATGGCGCCCAGCGGCACGGCCCGGAACATGCCCGGCCACTGGTGGTCCAACTCGACCCACGCATGCAGCTCGCCATTGCCCACGTCGCGGCGCAGGTCGTTGACGGTGCCGACCTGGTAGCCTTCATCGGTATCGAATGTCACGCTGTCGCCCAGGGCGATTTGCCGCGGCGAATCGGTCAGGGTGGTCAGCATTGCGGTGCTCCTTTCAGTTTGGCGGTAACGCCGCACACGCCGTAGCGGTCGATGGCGGCGTCGATCACGTCGCCGCTGGATGCGGCAATCTCAAAAAAATCAAAACGTTCGGTTTGCGTGCGAACGATCACGGCATAAGTGCTCATGTGCCATTTCCTTCTTGTGGTGGGTTGTCGGGGACGATCAGCCGGGGCCACGGGCAGGCGTTGACGGCCGCCCAGGCGGCAATCAGGGCTGTTTTTGCCTCGTCGGGCAGGTCAGGTATGGGCGCCCCTGGCGGCGTGGCCGGGGCAGGGCGGTCGGGGTGCGTACAGTTATTTACACGAGTCCGAGGAACGGCAACCCCAACAGCCACCCCGCGAGCGCCTGTGGCCTGTACGGGCGTCCACGTATGGCGCACGGACTTGAAGACCACCCCGATCAGGTCGCTGCAGCGCACGCCGTAGGGCGTAGTGCGCAGCGTTTCGCCGTAGCGGCCGATGACGGTCTTTTCGTCCTTGGCCAGCGTGACGACCAATTCCTTGCGCGGCACCAGGGCGCCGCCTTGGGCGCGCAGGTATTCGGCCCAGCAGGCGCGCTTTTCGCCGTCGATCTTTTGTACGGCGTCCCAGGCGCGGCGCATGGCGGCCGGCGCTTCGTTGAGCATGCTCTCCTCGATGCGGCGCAGTTCGCGCCATACGGTCACGGGCGCGCCGCCCCATTGCTGGAATTGACGGATGCCCCAGCACGCGGCCCAGGACTCGACGCGCGCCGATGGCGTCAGCTCGACATCGCCTTCGGTATCGGCCGTGACGACGTAGCCTTCTTTCGTCTTGTGCTCGGCCACGCCATCGATGTTCTTGGCCACGTACTTGGCGATGTAGCCGGCGGCGCTGCCCTTGGCCCAGTCGATGCGCTTCACGTCCAGGCGGCGCGCGAAGGCACCCGGTTCGCCACGGTCCACGCGCCAGGCGTAGCGCCTCATGATGCGGATGGCGCGGCCGGCCACGTCCTGCAGGTGGGTCGTCTTGTATTTCGCGGTCGGGCGCACGAACAGCAGCAGATGCCAATGTGGACAGCCATCGTGGTGCGGCTCGGCGATGCGAAAGCCGTACAGGCCGATGCCCCGGCGCGCCAGCGCGGAGCGGCACAGCGACGTCATCTTGCCCAGGTAGGCATTCGCCTCGCGCGGCGTGGAGCCGTCGAACTTGTCGTTCGGCTTGCCGCTGTGCTGCATGGCGTGGAAGCGCGATGGACACGTCCAGGTGATGAATATGCCCTGGTCGCCGCATTCGCGGGCGATCTGCTCAAAGCCGTTGATGCGCAGCATCAGCTCGCCGCGCCGTATGGCCTTGTTGGCCGTGGTTTTCTCGGCCAGCTCGGCGATGCTAAATTGCTGGCCGTGCTCGTTCTGCACCAGCGTGGCGGCCAGCGCTGCCGCGTTACGGCGGTTTTGCGCCAGGCGCGACAGCACGGCGTCGTTGCTGGCGTAGGGTTCGCCGCTGTACTTCACATAGCCCAGGCGGATATTGCCCGCTTCAAAGGCGCGCTTAACGCGCTTGCGCAGTTGGCGGCGCCACCAGCGGGCGTCCACCAGTCGGGCGATGGTGTCGGTCATCGTGTCGAACTCGGGCAGCTCGATGCCATACGAGGCACATTCGTCTTCCATGATCTGCAGGGCGTGCGTGTCGGACACGGCCATCCACAGCATTTTGGTCACGCCGGCCGCCGCGCGTTCGGCGGTGGCCACGATGTCCGCATCGCTTTGCGACAGGTCGACGCCGGCCGGCACGTACTGCTCGGCGAATTCGCGCACAAAGCTGGTGGCGATGGACTCATAAATTTTGTACCAGGACGACCAAGCCATTTTGGCCATGGCTGCGTTGATGACGCGGTTGCGCCACTTGAACGGGATGCGGGCCAGCTCGGGCGCGAACTGGGTGGAGCGCAAAAAGGCTTCGTGACGCTGCGGGGTAGGTAGCAGGATTTGTTTAGATTGCATTTAACAGTCTTTCGTACACACGGATAGCGGCCGAGGTGGCGGCGCGCAGCTCGATGCGCTCTTCCTCGGTAAATGAGTGGATGGGCGATTCCCAGCGGTCGGCGTCCAGCCCGGCGGCAATCAACACGGAACGGCGCGCGCCACGTGGCGACAATCCCCAGGCCTGGGCGATGAAGGGCGCCAGGTTGCGCGGCTTGATGCTGCGCAGTTGGGCCTTGGCTTCGGCGATGGCGGCCAGCGCATGCCCGGCGCCCGGTGGCGTCGGCATGTCCTTGTCGCGCGCGGCCAGAATCTCGGCGACAGGCTGGAAGGACAGGTGATTGTCGATAAGGGACGCCGGCATGGTTCAGTCCTTGATGAAGCCAATGGCCCGCAGCACGCCGGGGGCAATGACGATCAGGAGTGACAGCAACCAGATTCCGCAGGTTTTGGCCAAGCGCAGCATCAGCGTGCCCCTGCCTTGAGAAAATGTTCTGCCCAGTACGGGAGCGTGTGCGATGCGCCGCAGCAGTGGCGGGAACCCGCTTCAGTGGCAAAAATGTAGTTCACCTCGATGGGCAGCTTGCCGACCAGGGCGCGTTGCTTGGCTGGCGCGAAAAAGCCGTCACGCTCCAGTGCCTGCCCATCGCTGACGATGAAGGTCAAATTGGCAGCGCCGTAGGCGTGATAGGTCTTGGCGATCTCATGGATGTGGGCGGTCAGCGCCGCGATGCCGATGCCCGCGCTGGCTTGCAGCAGAAAACACGTTGGCGCCACGGGGACAATGCAATTTTGCAAGGCGGGGCGGATCGTGCTTGGTGCCATGGATTGGTCGGCATGACGGGTGGCGTGCAGCGTGTTTTCCATCGGTTTTCCTTATTTCAGGTTGAACGAATCCCGCACGCTCAAAACGGAGCGCTGCAGGGCACAGCAAAAGAGGGGGAAGTTACGGCGGCCGGGCTACGGCGGCGCGAGGATCGGGATAGTCATCAGCAGCCCGCAGTCAGGTCGAGGGCCAGCTGGCTGGTGGCTGCCGCGCGCGCATGCTGGGACATCGGGATGCGGATATCCGGCTTGGGCATGGCGGACAGCGAGAGGGTGCGCAGCACTTCCAGGCCTGCCACGAAAGAGTGCCCGCAGTCGGGGTTCTGGCACATGTAGGTGATTTCCTTGAACATGACGGACATCGTGCGGCTTTTGACGGCGCGGACGGTGTATTCGCAATGCGGGCAGGGCAGGCCGATGACTCTCATTTCAGCTTTCTTTCCACTTGATACAGGGCGCGACCGCGACCTGTCATGTTTTTCAACTGCTTGCGCAAGCGCGACTTGATGAGCCATTCCGCAGCCTGTTCGATATCGGCCAGTCCTTGGCGCTGGCGCACGATCTCCAGCAGCGCGCGCTCGTCGTCATTGAGATTAATTTGGTGATCTGGCATGTGGGTAGCTTTGCAGTTGCTTAAAAGTTACTATTCAGCGTCTCGGATTAAGCATTGCGAAGCTGTACGCTATCGATGTTGGCGTCATCTGCGGCAACAACGGCCAAGGCTTCACGCATGACAATCTGGCGCACCAGCACCGCAAGAGCTTCGCCTTGGTAATCGGCGAGCGAGGAAACAAGCTGGTGTTCGTAATCGTCCAGGCGCAACATGACGCGGTGGTTGCGGATACGTTTTGCATCGGGGTACATGGCGTCGTCCTTAGTGGGTGATTTGGGAAGCGATTTCGCGCTTGTAATCGGCGAGGCCGCGCAAGATCAGGAAGCGCAAAAACCAAGCGCGGGATCGTTCTTGCTGCGCGGCAAAGTCTTCGACCTCCAGCACTTCATCAGGCGCCAAGCGGACACCTAAAGGCTGAGAAGTGACGCCCTTGGTAGTGCGCCCTATTTTGGATACGTTTTTCATAATGTTATGATGTGTAATCGCTACAGGATGGCGTAACTATAGTGTACGAATGTACACCTGTCAATGAGATTTAGTGAAAATATGAGCACCATCGGCGAAGCATTGAAGGCGGAGCGCCTCCGCTTGGGCATGAATCAAGAAGATTTTGGCGCTGCAGGTGGCGTGAAAAAACGTACTCAAATATCGTACGAACAGGATGAGCGGTCTCCAGACGCCGTTTATCTACGGGCTATTTCCGCTATTGGTGTTGATGTCCAATTCATCCTTACTGGCGATCAGGCAGCGGCCTCGTTGACAGACGACGAAAAGGAATTGCTGTCGGGTTATCGTGGTTTAGATATTCGCGGCAAGGCGGGTGTATTAGGGATGATAGACGGTATGACCGCAGCTCCTGCGACCAAGCCGGCGCAGCAAAAGGCGGATACAGCCACCCCCACTGTAATTTTCCACGGCAAAGTCGGCCAGCAAGTAACTGGTGATGTGACGGGGAAGCAGACATTCAACGTGGGCACAAAGAGAAAATGAAGGCCATTTTAATATCGTTGCTCTTGGCCGCATTGCCAATTTCATCTGCTTACGCAAACGAGTCCACCTCCGATGCAAAAAAAATCAAATTGGCCTTAGTCCGCATTCCGGTGACGGATAAAGACCTCGGCTATAAAGACCTTAGTGTGCGTCTCCCGAAAGTTGGCATGGCCGTGGAGTTCGTGAAGATAACGAAGGTCGCTAAAGGCGAGGACGAACCGCCGCACATCCTTGCCGGGGATGAAATTATAGACATTTTCCTAAGTGAGCCGAATCAGATTGTGAAAGCCATTTGCCCAATCAGCGGCGGCCAGGCTTCGTATGTCATACGTGGCAAGAAAATCATTCCGCAGACGCGCACGGCTTACTGGCTGATGACCAACAAATGCGATTACAAAGGCTAGACCGACTGAGCATCCTTAGTCGATGAACGTAGATTAGTTTTGGTTGTGGAAAGTAAAGTTAGCAGATGTCTGAAAAATTTGAATTCAAGCGCGAAGTAGGGCAAGCGGTTATTGGAAACGTGAATGAGGCGCCGCGCTTGAGCAACGTAGTCACGCTACATGTCGGCGACAAGGAAAAAGAAGTTGAGCTGATTACCTCCTATCAGCGTTCAAACATCAAATTGCTGGTGGACAGGCTTGCCAGCCTAATTGGCGTTGAGGATGTAAAGATATATCGAGGACTGATTACCGATTACGGCCTCCAAAGATTTAAAGAATTGCCTAGGAATAAGTATCAAGAAGTGAAAACTACTCTAGAGCAAAGAATTGAAGAGGCCGGAAAGCCCCTTGTTGATGCTCCGACCTCTACCGTCAAATCCCCCCAAGCTATAGCTCACCATGCGCACACTGCGCTCCCCTGCATCGCATGTGCTGAAAAAACGATGAGCTTTATACGCCTGCAACGCACCGCTCGCTTGCAACTTGCGGCCCTGATTGCATGCCTGATTGCTTGTGGCTGGCTACTTTACAAAGTTCAAGCACCTGTAGGTCATGATGTTAATCAGGCAAAAGACGGGAAATGCTACATTGCCGGAAAGGCTTACACCGCCGGGCATATTGAGCGATCACGCGGCAAAGCGATGGAATGTGTCGGTGCTGTAGGTGATATGCCAGCAATGTGGCTGGACGCAAATCGAGGACAATAAGCCAGCGCGGAACCAGCTCCTATTGAGCGCTGGCCACGTCCTCTTTATTTTCACGAATGATTTCTCGTACTTCCTCAATATGCTTCCACGCATGCAGCGCCGCCCGCTTCGCTGCCTGCTTGCTCTTGTAGGTATGCTCCAGCGTTTTGAGCGTGCCAGCGGCGCCAGCCTGTTCCTGCCCCGCTTTTTTCTTCTTCGCCGCCACATCCTTCCACTTCGCCACCACGCCCGTGATGCCTTCGTCCGGGTCTTTCTCTTCCTCGCGCTCGGCCTCGACCGCTTCCGTTTTCGTTTCAAACTCCACTCGCGTGGTAAAGCCGTTGCCGCCCAGGCTGTGCGTGACCTTGACCGATAGCCATTCGGTGGCGTCGATCTCAGGCTTGAAGCCTGTCACCGTCACGGGCGATTGCGGGAACACTGCCGGGTTGCCCAGGGCCAGGCTCATTTCGAAGGTGGCCAGGCCGCGCAGGATGCGCTGCCATTCGGCCACGGCCGCCGCGCGCGCGTCGGTTTCGTTGGCGAAGGTGGTGCGCAGGCGCTTGCTGTTGCCCGGCACGCCGGCTACGACGCTGCGGCGGCGCGCATAGCGCTCGTCGTGCCAGAAGGCGCGCACGCCCGTGTAGGCGTCGCTTTCGGCGCTGTGGTAGCGGTGGCCGTCGCCCAGGGCGCGCGTGATGGGGATGACGGGCAGCGCCTTGCCGCTGGCCGTGCGGCTCTGGTTGATGGGGATGAAGAGCAGGATGTCATTCTTGACGGTGGCCACCGCGTCGTATTTTCTGCCCAGCCGGCGCAGGAAGGCCGCATCGCTTTCGTGGGTCTGGTCGATGTGCTCGACGGCGGTATCGCGCAGGCGCGCCGACACGCCCGACGCCAGCTCGTTGCGAAAGGCAATTGCCTCGATGATCGCGCCCAGGGTGGTCTTGTGAAAGCTGTGTTCCTGCTGCTGTTTAAAGGTGTCGATCAGGTTGGCCGACCGCGCGCGTAGGGTGATGGTGTCGGGCGCGCCGCTGTGTTCCACCTCGTCCACGGTGAACTTGCCCATATCCACCAGACCGGCGGCTTGCCAGCCCAGCGCCAGGGCGATCTGCGCGCCGCGCGGCGGCAGGGCCAGCTTGCCGTCGCTGTCGTCGAGCGAGATATCGAGCTGGTCGCTCTCGTCGCCACGGCACAGGGTCAAGGTCAGATTAATCAGCCGCGGCGAGACGATGGCGGTCAAATCCTTGTCCTCGATGCTGACCTTGAAGGCGGGGATATGCTCGCTCATTTGAACTTGTCCGCCGCGCTGCCGATGGCGCCGCTGATGCTGCCGCCGATCTTGTCTTTCATCTCGCTGACCACGCCACCGTATTTCGACGTGATGCCGCCGACGACATTGCCGACCACGCTGCCCACGGCATTCCTGGCCGCGCCGGCGATGCTGCTGGTCATGCCGTCGATGCTGAGCATGTTTTTCAGGTCGCCGATGTCGCCCAGGCCAAGCATGGCCAGCACGCCGTCGTCGTCGCGCTTGAGCGCAATGGAGAACTCAACGCGGCGCGCGCCACCGCTGCCGTCGAGGACGCTGCGGCCCTCGGTCATGCTGGTGATGCGATACGAGCCGAGAATGCGGCCCGTGCCCTGGATCAGAATCCACGATTTACCCGTGTCGGCCATCATGCGCAGCGCATCGAGCGAATACAGGGAGCCGGTCAGTTCCGGCGCCACCCAGCCCGACAGGGTGATGGTGTCGTCACCTGGCCCCACGTACTGGTGCGCGTCGCGCAGGCCCACGCGCGCCGTGCTGGCGTGCTTCCATTCCGTTTGCCGCTGCAGCTCGTGATAGGCCAGCGTCGGCAGGCTGAACACGAACATTCCTAAAATCATCATCATGGTGTGCTTCTTTCTTAATCGTGGTCGCGCAAGGACGAGCGGATGCGCGCCGCCTTTTCGCGGTCGCGCTGATCGAGCGCCACGCTCACCGCGCGCGCAATGGCCTGGGGATCGGTGCCGGCCTGCACGTTGAAAGTGATTTCGATCTTGTCGCCCTGGATGGTCATGCCGGCGCCGAACCCGCCTTGTGCCAGCGGCGCGCGCGTGTCGAAGGCGCTGGCGGGCAGGGCGGTTGCCGCGCCGATGGCAATGCCGGCACCCAGTTGCGTCAGGCGCTGCGCCAGGCCCGAAACCTTGGCAATCGGCGCGCCCTCGCTGCGGTCCAGGCCCACGGCCAGGCCCTGCATGGTGTAGTCGCCGAGCTGGGCAAACACGCGGCTCGGGCTGTGGATGCCCAGCTTTTCCTTGAACCAGGCAATGGTGCTGGAACCGGCATTGCTGATGGCGTCCTTGACGGCGCCCATGGAACCCGTGATGCCGTTGACCAGGCCGCGCAGGATGTTGGCGCCGAATTCGGTGAACTGGGCCGGCAGCTTGATGCCGAACCAGCTCATGACGCCCGCGAACGCCTGGTAAAACACGCCGACCGGTGACCAGTTGATAATCAGGGCGCTGATACCCGTCAGGCCACCGGCACACGTCGCCTTGAGCTGCGACCACACGCCGACAAAGAACGTCTTGACCGGCTCCCAGCATTGATAGATGACGTTCAAACTGCTGGTGATGCCGCTGGCCATGCTGCGCAGCAGGCCGCTGCCGAAGTCGCTGAACCTGGCCGGCAGCGCAATGCCGAACCAGCCCAGCACGCCCGCGAAGGCGCGATAGAACAGGCCCAGCGGCGACCAGTCTGCGATCAGGTTATTGATGCCGACGAAGCCGCCGGCAAACGCCGCCTTGACGTCTGACCACAGGCCGCCAAAGAAAGCCTTGATCGGCTCCCAGTATTTGTAGATCAGGAAGGCGGCGCCGGCGATGACCGTGATGGCGATGCCAATCGGGGTCAGCGTCAGGACACGGCCCAGCCACAGTACGGCGCGGCCCGCCCACATGAAGGCGCCGCCCAGGCCGCGCAGGATGGGCGTGAGCACGCCGCCCGTCACGCCCATTTTGGCAAACATGACATGCAGCATGGCATACGGGCCGATCATGGCGGCAATGCCCAGCATCAGCGGCCCCAGCACCAGCAGCAGGCCGGCCAGTACGGCAAAGGCGGTAATCATGACCTTGGCCACGGTCGGGTTGCGTTCCATGAAGCCGTTCAGGCGCGTGACGGCGGAAATCGCCATTTCCAGCCCCTGCGCGTACAGCGGCAGGATTTTTTCGCCCATAGTCAGTTTCAAGTTGGCCAGCTTGGACTGCGCTTCCAGTTCCTTGCCGGCGGCCGAGTTGCGGCCCAGCTTGTCCAGCTGATCGATGTTCGCCGCGCCACGGTTCAGCTTTTCATTCTTGTGGATCTGCACGCGCTGCAAATACATTTGCGAATGCAAGTTCGACGCGGTGCGGTTGGAAAAGATGCTACCGATGGCATCGAGCACTTGTTTCTTTTCCGTGATGCCCTTCTTGGCCAATTGCGGCAACAGCACTTTTTCCATCCATTCGAACTGGTTTTCGCGGAACAGCTCGGAACCCAGCAGCGCACCAGGATCGAGAAAGGAAATTTGCCCGGCCTTGTCGTGCTTGACCTTGCTTTTGTCGCCGATCAGGCCAAACTCTTCCAGCTTTTTGGCCGAGCGTTTCGTGGTACGGCCCTGGTACAAGTTCTGGTAGGCGCTCATCAGGGACGTGCCGACGCGGTTGCCGCCCATTTCCTGCACCAGCGGCTCCATCTGGTAGTAAAACGCATCGTCCTTCAAACCCTTGGCAGCGAGGCCGCCCGTCTTGATCATGTTCAGCCATTCATTCGGCCCGACGCGCCCGCCTGTGGCGGTAATCACTTTCTGCACGATATTGGCCTGGGCTTCGAACTTTTCCTTGCTCTCCAGGCCGCCGCGCAGTTCGATCACCTTGAGCATGTCCATGAACTTGCGTTCGTTGTCGGCGCCCTCGGCCTCGCCGAAGAAGGCATGATTGGCAAACTTCATCTTCGCCAAGGTAGGGGCGACCATTTCCGCGTGGTGCACGTCGGCAAAGGCGCTCATGCCGTCGCGCATCAACTGCAGGTTGTCGAGCTGGCTGGTGCCGTAGGTCTTCATGTTGCGCGCGAAGGCGACGGCCTCGGCTGACACTTTATCGCCCAGGCCCAGTGCATTGACCCTGCCCACTTCCGTTTGATAGTGCTTGGCCTCGTTCAGCCCCTTGACGACGGGCGCGCCGATGACGGCGCCCGTGGCGGTCGCGCCGGCGCCGGCCATGGCCAGGTTGCCCGCCTTGTTGCGCAGCTTGTCGGCATGCTGGGTGGCGTTGGTGACGCGCTGCTGCTTGTCGGCTGACGCGGCCAGACGCTTTTGTTGCGAAGCCAATTCAACGTTCGTCAACTGGATACTGTTCTTAAGCCATTCCTGGGCCTTGCCCAGTTGGCGCGTGTCAATGCCGGCTTCCTTGAGGCTGGTACGCAGGACGCGGAATTGCTGGCTTTGTTCGCGGCCTTTCAGCGTCAATGCCTGCGTGACTTTGACTGCTGCGTTAAATTCGCGCGTCAGGGCGCGCGTGGGCGTCGTGGTCTGCTTCATTTTCGCAGCAAGATCATTCAGTTTGTCTTGCGCTTCCTTGAGCTTGGTACGCGTCGCATTGATACCGCTATGCAGTTCGCGGAATTTCCCCAGGTTTCTCTGCTGGGTGTTCAGTTCGCGCAAGCGGTCACTGGTGGCCTTCAACGCTTTGGCCGTATCGCTCGAGCCGCCCATGATTTTTTTCAGCGGGCCGGTAATCTTGTCCAGTGCCGCAAATACCACTTGTAATTTCAGATCCCGACCAGCCATCTATTCCGCTCCGCTTCGCTGCCGGGCGCGCTCGCGCCAGGCCATCAGTTCATCAATGGTAAAACCGTCCATCGCTGCCGGCGTCCAGTGGAAGACGCCGGCAATGTCGGCCATGGCGTCCTCTACTTCGCCGGGGATACCGAAAGGCGATCTGCTTTGCTCGCCAAAAAACCGGCAACCTCGGCGCCCACGGCCAGCAGGTCGGCCGGGTCCATGTTGGCGATGTCGTGCGCGGTCAAGGTCGGCTCGGTGATGCGCGGCAGCACGATCTGCAAGGCCGACACGTTCAGGTTGGCCAGCTCGATCAGGGAAATGCCGCGCAAGGCGCCCGCCTTGGGTTTGCGCACGGTCAGCGAGTTGATGAAGGTATCGCCGCGCTTGATCGGGTCGTCCAGTTCGATGACGGCGCTGTTTTGGGTATCGTTGTGCATGGTGTTGTCCTTGTAGGGTGGTGGTGAATAGAAAAGGGGATTACAGGCCGATGGCCTTGCGGATGGCCGCATTGGTGTCGCCGCCGCCAAAGTTCTCGGTGCCGCTCATGAAGTCCAGTTCGATGACGGTGGCGCCGTCGATCATCAGCTTGTAATAGCTGCAAGCCATGGTGTATTTGTGCGTGGTGTCGTCGCCCATCTTGGCGCCGCCCATGTCGATTTCCTTGTAGCGGCCGCGCACGACGACCTCGACGGCGGCGACCGTGCCCTCATCGTCTTCCTGATAGGCGCCGGCAAAGCGCAGTTGCACGGCGCCGTGCGTGTGCGCGCCGTACTGTTTCAGGGCTTCGGCGATCAGGCCGCCGCCGCTCCATTCCAGCGACAGCGCCTCGTTGCCGAAGTCCACGGACACGGGGCCGCTCATGCCGCCGGCGCGGTACTCTTCCATTTTGCGGCTGAGCTTGGGCAAGGTGACTTCCGGCACCATGCCCATGAAGGAGACGCCGTTCTGGAACAAGTTAAAATTTTTCAGTTTGCGGGGCAGGCCCATGGTGTTCTCCAGTTATTCAATGCGCCCGCGCTGGCGCGGGCAGGGTGGTGATGGCGGCGCCAGTACGACTATGCGGCGATGCGCGAGGCGAAGTCGGCCAGGTAGCGGTCGGTAATGCGTTGCTGGAATTTCAGGTTTTCCAGCGGCGGCACGGGCGTGTAGTCGTAGTCGATGGCCAGCTTGCCGTCTTTCAGCGCCGTCTTGTCGTTGTATTGCTCGTCATACCAGGCGTGGCCGTCGATGATGTAGCCCTGCAATTTCAGGTCGCGGAACTTGGCGTTGATGCTCTCCAGCAGGTCGCGCACCAGGGACGGATGCAGGGGCACATCGACATAGGCGAAGTGCGTTTCGGCGATGGTGTCGGCCAGCACCTGGGCCGTGCGCGTGTAGCTTTCGAAATAGAAGAAGCCGCCCGGCGCCTCGCAGGTGCGCGAACCCCAGAAGCGGTAACCGCCCATGTTAATCAGGGTGGTCACTTCCTTGGCGTTGAGCACGCCGGCATCGGTGGCCGGGTCTTGCAGGTCGAAAAATACGTCCTTGGTGATGCCGGTCGGGCCGTTGACGACTACGTTGGACAGGGTCTTGTGCCAGCCCGTTTCCTCGTCGATCTTGGCGCGCAGACCCATGGCGAAGGCGACAGCCGAGATGCTGGCCTCGGCGTCCGTGGCCGTATCCCAGTTCACAAAATCCGGCCAGATCACCATTACTTCGCGCTGGCCGAACTGGCCGCGATAGGTGGTGGCCGCCGTGACGGAGGCGCAGCCATAGGCCGACGCATACACGAAGCCGCGCAGGCGCTGTGCCACGCTGACCAGGGCGTTGGTGACGGCCTGGGTATCCAGGCCCGGCGCGCCGAGGATGCGCGGTTTCACGCCCAACTTGCTTTGCGCGGCCAGCAGCGCCTGGGCGCCCAGGTACTTGCCGTCCGGTGACACGCCGCCCACGGCGTTGGTGGTGGTTTCCGCTTCCGTCTCGCCTTCGGCCACGCGCACCACGACGGTCAAGGGTTTGGTTTGTGCGGCGATGGCTTCCAGCGCGCGATACAGGGTGCCGGTCTTGCCGGCCTTGCCCATGGCGGCCAGCACGTTGGTGACGAGCACTGGCGTGTCGAGCGGGAAAACGGCCGGGTCGGCATCGTCGGCCGTGGCGATCAGGCCCAGCACAGCCGTGGACACGGTGCGGATGGGGCGCGAACCCTCGTTGATTTCAATGACGCGCACGCCATGGTGGTAGTCGGTGGGCATTGCTGGCTCTCCTGGTAGGTAGTGAATGTCGGGGGTGTTACTGGGTGTTGCCTGCATCATCGAAGGCGCGCCGGGCCTCTTGCGGCAAGGCGTCGGCGATGCGCTGGAATTCGGCGCTGACGGCCGCCTGCAGGGCGTCCACATCCTGTGCGGCGACGACCGTCGCGCAGATGGTGATGTCGAGCAGGCAGGTGCGCGCCGTGGCGATGGCTTGCGCGATTGCCGCGTCGCCGCTGGCCATGGCGGCAAAGCCGATACCGGCCAGGCGGTTGAGAATCCCGTCACGGCGCGCGCGAACGGTATCGAGGTAGAAGGCGCACACTTGGCCATAGGGAATGGCAGGGGCCGGCGTGATGCGCAGCGCCCCTTTGACAAACTTGAACGATCCGCCGGATGCACGGGCGGTATGGGCGGCCAGGTGGTCAGCCTCGGATACCTCAAACACATCGGACGGGATGTCCTGGTACTCGATGTTGACGGGGTAAAAAAAACCTGTGCTCGGTGAATATCTGACGGCCATGATTAGTTTCCAATCGCAAAATAGGATGGGGTGATGCCGCCCGACAGCGTTGTCCCGTTGTAGGTGAACAGGCGGCAGCCCGTTTTGGTTTGCATGCCGGCATTGATATTGCTGGGCGCACTGGCCCCGGCGCCGGCTTGCCCGTCATATCCCCCAAAGACGCGAAAACACTTGTTCGGAAACGGAATGGGAAAGATCACATCGGCGTAGCCGGTGGCCTGTGTCGTTGTGCCGGTGCCCCACTGGAAAATGAAGTCGCCGGAAATTTGCTTGAAGCCGTTCGAAAACAACATGGCCGCAAAGTCGGCATTGCGCCACAGCTCGGCGGTCGAGTCGATGACTTGCCAGACGTTTGTCCCGGTCGCCATGAGGGTGAGAAATTGTCCCGCCTTGATCGTGATGCTCGGCACGCTGCCAACATCAAATCCAATGTTCACGCCTGGCGCGGCAAGGATGGTGCCGCTATTGAAAAGTCCGAAGAACTTGACGCACTTGCCGGAATTGTGGGGAATGCCAAGCGATACTGGGTCAGGAATGGTGATGGCCTTGCCCGCAGTCGGGAAGTACAGGGCGCAGCCCATATCCTCGGCGGTGAGCGAACGGCTTTCAGTGACGCCGGCATAGCGCACCATGTTTCCTTGTGCGCGCTGCACAAAGTCGGCATTGACCAGCTTGCTTGACGCGTCAAACTTCGGCAGTGTCGCCACTTCCTTCATGCTGTATTGCGGATGCGGATCTGCCGCCGCTGCGTGCTTGGCCAGTTGCTGGTCGCCATAGGCGCGTGCGCTGGTGTCCTGTTGATCGACATAGGCGACCTTGGCCAGCAGCGGGTGCGGGTCAAGAGCCGCCTGATGCTTGGCCAGTTGCTGGTCGCCATAGGCGCGTGTGCTGGTGTCTTGCTGATCGACATAGGCGACCTTGGCCAGGAGCGGGTGCGGATCGGCGGCCGCCTGGTGCTTGGCCAGTTGCTGGTCGCCATAGGCGCGTGCGCTGGCGTCCTGCTGATCGACATAAGCGACCTTTGCCAGCAGCGGGTGAGGATCAACAGCTGCCAGGTGCTTGGCCAGTTGCGCGTCGCTGTAGGCGCGCACGGTAATGTCTTGATCATCGACATATTTACGGGTGGCCAGGATGACGGACGGATCGATTTTCAGCTCGATGGCGGCCGTGCTTGCGACGATCAGCACGATGCGCACCACTTGCGTGCGCCCGCTACCCTCGGCCATCAGGGGCTTGTAGCTGGGCGGGCAGTTGGCGACCGCACACAGGTCGCCGGCCTCGTCAAAGATGCCGATCTCGCGTATCCACCAGCCGCCCACGTCCTCGGGCAAGACTTGCTCGACGATGATCTGGCTGCTGTTGGCCGGGTCGATGGTCAACTGGTTCAGGCCAGCGCGGCGCACTTCGTGGACGAGTGCCTTTTGCGTGCGCACAGGCATGGGCAGGTTGCCGTTGCCGTCGCCTACGGCAAGATTTTTCAGTTTCAGGGTTTGACCCAGGGCGATGGCGTTGGCCAGCTTGGCCTCGCCCACTTCGGTCAGGATGGCAAAGTATGTGCTCATGGATAGATGGTGAGAGTGTCGATGGTATGGGATGCGCCGCTTTGTAACAGCGTGCCGCGCACTTCGATGGTTTCCGCGATCCAGGGATACACGGTCATGCTGTCGCCGTGGTAGGCGCAAGCGCCCGCGTAGACGTTGCCACGGCTTTCCAGATAAATGGCCAGGCCCGTCATGTGACGGCTGACGGGCTTGGCGTCGGCAATCAGGCGTTCCATTTCCTGAAACATGGCATCTGTGATGCCCGAGTCCAGCACGCCGACATCGAGACGGAAAGTGCCGGGCACGCCGGGCGGTGAGGTTTGCCACCATTCGGTGATGCGGATCAAATAGCCCAGGGACTCGACCACGCGGCGCACGGCGGCAATCGTGCCCTTGTGCTTGTGGATGAAGTAGGACGCCTTGATCGTGCCGCGCTTGATCGACTCGGGCCAGGCGTCGTCCCAGCGGTCGACGGAACACGCCCACGCCAGGAATGGGAGCAAGGCAACGGGGCAGCGGTCGGCATTCCACAGGTCGCGCAGCGGCACGGGCACGTTGACCAGCTCGGCGCAGGCCACGGCAATGGCGCGTTCCAGCGCCGTGGTATTCGACGGCAGGGTGGGCACAGTCTTATTCATCGAGCACCACCACGTTCAAGTTGATGGCGGTGCAGCGTGCGGCCTGGGTGGCGTCCAGCTCGATATCGGTGGCCGGGCTGGTCAAGACGACCTTGCGCACGCCCTCGACGTGGACGGCGGCGCTGCAGGCGGAACGGTAGATGCTGTGCCCCAACGGGCGGCGTGGCTGCGACACGCGCGCGGCGTTGGCTTGCGCGGCGGCTAGCAAAATCGGCACTTCCGGGCCGACGCCGATAAACAAGGTGGCCTCGATCTGGTAATCGACGACCTGGGCGGCTTCCACGCTCAAGCGGTCGCCCAGGGGGCGCACGTCCTCGGCGTTGAGCGCGCGCGCCACGGTGGCCAGCAGTGCAGCGTCGGCGATGCCGGTGGCGTTGTTGGCCAGCACCGTGACGGTGACGTGCGCCGGCGCCGGGCTGGTGGCGCTTGCGTCTTTGATGCGGCCGTCGCTGCTGCGGGCGTGGAATTCATAGGAGGCTTTCGGGCCGGCCACGGACAGGCCGTCCGGCGCTTCCTGGATGCGCAGGCGGTAGGCGTCGTTGTCTTCCATGACGGCCGCCACAGGTGGCAGGGCGTTGGGATTGGCTGGCGTGATGGTCAGGCGCGCCACGTTGACGTTGGCGCCCAGTTGATCGAGGTCGCCATCGAGGGCAAACGCCAGCATGACGGCCTTGCCCGCCTCGTTGACGCGGTTGCGCAGGATGGTTTCCTGATATGCGTTTTCTTCCAGCAGCTTGGTGGCCGGTTCCGATTCCAGTTCCAACAGGGCCGTGACTGCCGCGCGCTCGGCTTCCGGCAGCAGGCTGACCAGATGCGTCTTGCGGCCGGCTAGGATGGCTTCGAAGTCCAGCACCTCGACTACGCTTGGCGCGGGCAATTGGGTCAGGTCGATGGGCGTGCTCATACGATGCCGCCTTGCTTGACGGGCACGGCCAAGGTGATGCCCTCGCTATTCGCCGTGCCGTCCAGCAGCAGGGTGATGGCGCCGTCCGTGTCGCGCGTGAGCTGTACGCTGGCGAGCTGCAGGCGCGGCTCCCAGCGGCGCAGGGCAAAGGCGGTGGCGGCGTAGATGCGCAACTGCGTGGCGCTATTTAAGGGCTGGTCGATCAGCTCGGGCACCTCGGAACCATAGCGGCGGCGCCGGATGCGCGAACCCATGGGCGTGGTGAGAATGTCGGTCACGGACTGGCGCAGGTGATCCAGGCCCGTCAGGCTGCGCCCGGTGGCGGCGTGCATGCCCATCATGCTTGCGGCCCGCCCGACTGGTCGCCGCCGGCCTTGACGCCGCCGTGCGGGTGCTTGGCCAGGCTGATGGCGCCGGCCAGCACGTCCTCGCTGGCTGTGACTTTGCCTTGCACGGCCATGGCCACGCCGCCAGCGGCGCCGGCCTTGGCGTTCACTCCGCCGTTCAGGGTGGTGGTGCCTTCCACAGTGGTGGACTGCATGACGATCAGGTTTTTCATGACGGTCAGGTCGCCCGTGCAGATGGTGCTGGGCGCGTTCGACGTCACCTTGTCGGCCGTGATGGTGGCGGTACCGCCAGGCAGGGTAGCCGTCAGGGCGTGGGCCGCGTGGTCATACTGCACCACGGCGCCGTCGGGGTAATGCGTGGTGTGGATGGTGTCGCTGGTTTCGGGCGCGTCAAATTCCTGCGAGTACAGTGCCGGAACGATGATGCCGCGCGTCAGGTCGCCGCCCGGGGAAAAGACGATGACCTGTTCGCCGACGGTGGGCGCTGACCAGGTGCGCGTGCTGCCCGCGCGGCGCGTGGCCCATTTCAGCCACTCGGTGGTGAGGGTTGGCCCGAGTCGCACGCGCGCCTTGGCCCCTTTGACCTCGGCAATGGTGCCCAGGCGGATCAGGTTTTGCAGCAAGCGGAGGAGGTCGGACAGGTCGGCGTTCATGCAATGCATGTTGCCGAAGTCCGCGTGCGGATGCACGCGGGGGCGGGTTGATAAGCGGATTAGTGACTTTTGCGGTTCTTCGTGGGCTTCTGCTGGCTTGTGATCAGGGGCTAAATTTGAGGTTGGTAGGTCTTATTTCTGAGCGATCAAGATTTCACGCTAGACGACTTTGCCTTTGAAATGGCGGCCTTAGCTTCGTTCAATAAAGAACGGATTTTTTCAGCATCGGCCAGCTTGAGAAATGCTGAGGTCTTACCAATTCTGCCACTCGACACTGCGAAACTTACTTCGCCATTTGTGCCGGAGAATACGGTCATGGATAAGTCGCCTTTTGTTCTATACTGGGCCTCAAAGTTACCCAATGTAGTCACATTTCGTTCTATTTTGCTGATGTAGTCCAAGCCCCGAATAAGAGAATCAATTTCTTCCTCGTCAATGAATGAAGTACTTTGGCGTTCAAGCCTTCCCGATTCTTTGACTTCAAACGAAACTCCGTATTGGACAGATTTTGGGTTACTCGCGTCTCGAAACTCGCGTACGTCTATTGATACTCGTCCCATGCCATTGACAACACCTATAGTCGAGAAGCCTTTTACGATTACGATACCAGTTCTTGCTGAAAATGCTTCTAGTTTCGTTGCTGGGGGGGCCTTGGTTGCGTCGGCTTGTTCTTGCGCATTGACCAGTAGAGGAATAGCAAGCAGGGTGATTGAAAGAAAGTGACGCATTGTTGCTCCAAATGAGTGTTGTGATGACTAGAATAATAGGCAAGCAAAGATCGTGTACATATTTGACCTGATCAATATGTGACAATTAGTGCTCGCTGGACTCTAACTCATTTGGCAACTAATATCAGCAAGAATCATTGTTCGGATTCTAGATTTGACATAGATGTCGTAATAAGGATTCACGTACTAAGCTCTGATCCTGTTCGTTGATTCCAATAAGGGGCCGCGCTACATAGGTGTATATCGCCCCCTTTTTTGATACCCGATCTGGTCGCCCAAACTGATGGACGCGCGCCACGCGCGCCACCCAGCCAAAGAACCCGACCTCGATCTGATCGCCGGTTGCCTTTACTTTCAGGTGTTTGGCAGTGCGAATCTTGGCGAACATGGCCGCCTTCTGCCGCTTGATCCTTCCATTCTTCCCCTTGAATTCCTTGCGCCGCTTGCGCGCTGGATAGGCCGTGCCATCCGGCCCCTGCTGCGCCTTGATGCGCTGCGCTTGGCTGCGGCGCAGGTCGATGGCCACCTTGTGGTTGATGGCGCGGCGCTGGGCCGGCTGCAGCTTGGCCAGCAGGGCGCCGGCCCAGGCTTCCAGTGCATGCAGGTCGTCGCTCATGGCGTGGCCTCGGGCGTGCGCCATTCGGCCAGCAGCGTCTCGCCGGCGTACAACTTCCAGAACTCGTCCGCATAGGCGGGCATGTGCTGTATCTCGGCCAGGTGCTTGATGTCGAGGCGGCCCGCCTCGCCGGCCTTGACTGCCACGCGTTCGGTCAGGTCCAGCTTGATGGAAATGTCGACCGTTTCGTGGTTATTAAAATCGACCTCGAAGGCGATACCGTGCCTGCGCGTTTCCTCGTTGGCCATCAGGTCGAGCTGATGCACTTTCAGCCAGGCGATTAGGGCCACCATGATGGCGTCCGCGTCGCCCGCGTAATCGGTGACGATCAGGTTGAGCTTGAAGCGGTATTCGAAGGAGAGGGAGGCGGTGGCCGACGCCACCACGTTGCCTTCGTCGGCGAAGACCAGCAGGCGGTCGGGATCGCGCTGCAGGTCGGGGATGGCGGCGGCCAGGTGCTGGCGCAGGCTATTCGGTTTGTACATGGTAGGCGTCTCGTACTAGGTTGTAGGCGTCGATGCAGGCGTTCAGCTGGCGGGCGGCGTCGTCGCCGTCGCCGGCAATGGTGTCAAGAGCTGCCGCAGTCGCTGGGTCAAGTTCGGCGCGCGTTTCATGCCGATTGCTTGCGGCAGCGGAGGTATCTGCAGTGGCGGCGCACTGGCCGCCGGCGACGGGGATTGACAGGCGCACAGCGCCGCTGCGCACGTCATCGTTAAAACGGTCACGTTCAGTTTTCGCATGGGTTTGTTCCTGGGTGAGGTGGTCGGCGCGCTGCGCCAGGACGGCGCCGGCTGCGCGCTCCAAGGTGAGCACGCGGGCGGTGGCCTGGGCCAGTGCGGTGGCGGAGGTGGTTGTTTGGATAGCGGCCGCCCGCTGCAGTTCGGCGATGCTGGCGTCTTTGCGCCAGCCCTGCACCGTCCAGCCGGCCAGAGCGCCGCACAGGAGAACAGCGGCCAGTGGGCGCCAGGTGGGTGCTGTCACATGGCCACCCGTTCCTTGATCCAGCCGAACAGAAAACGGCGCTGGGTTTTGTTGGCCTCGGTGATTTCCAGGTAGCGCGCTGCCTGCAGGCCGTTCAGGGCGCGCAGCAGCACGGTGGCGCCTTCCTGGCCGCGCCATTTCAGGAACGCGGCCAACGCGCCCAGCGACTGCGCGCCCAGGCGGCCGTCGACGAACAGGGCGGGATAGCGGGCGCCCGTGTCATTAAAACCGTTCAGCCAGCGCTGCAGGAATTCGGCCGCGCGGTGCGGCCCCATGTTCACGCCCGTGTCGATGACTTCGGCGCCGATGCCGGCATGCAGGGCCAGCACCTGGTCGAACTTGGGTTCCGTGATGTAGCGGGCCGTGTAGATGGCGCGCGCCACCGATACAGGCAGGTCGCGCATCGGCCCCGTGTAGCCGTTGGCACGCGCCACCGCCACGGTGATGCCGTAATTGGTTTCCCCGCCCTTGTCTTGCGGGTCGTTCACATAGCCGCCTTCGGCGCGCAGGATGGCGTCGATGACGCGTGCGATCAGGGGATTTTCCACGGTGGCCATCAATGTTCCTTCGCGTCTTTGACCAGCTCGGCGATGTCCTTGTCGCTGCGGCGCTGGAACCACAGGGCCACGGCGCGCGATACCCACCAGCCGGGGGCGCCCACGATCAGATCGATGGCGGAGGCGTTGACCATGGCGCCGATGGCCGGGAGCTGGGCGCACAGCAGCTGGTAGACGGTGCCGCCCAGCAGGCAGGAGAAGACGCCCGCGCAGGCCAGGCGGGCGACGAATTCGCCCTTGTTGAAGGTGCCGTCGCTGTTCAGGGGCGGCAGCACGATGTACAGCATGGCGGCGCCGACCATGCCCAGCGCCGCCTTGAAGCCGTACAGTTTGACCAGGGTGGCGAAACCACCAAACGATTCTGCGGACATTGCTTGATTCTCCGGTAAGAGGGATGAAAGATTTTTCATGATGGATAAAGGTTAAATGCCAGGATCAGTCCCATAGCTGCACGATGTCCGCCGCCTGGCCCGTGCTGGGTGCCGGCTCGGGCAGGGAGACGAGCAGGCCGGCAGGCAGCACGGCGCCATGGCGCGCCAGCGCGGGATTCATTTCTAGGGTGTGCTCGACGTATCCCGCGCCGTCGCCCAGGTAGCGCCACACCAGGGCGTCCACCGTGTCGTGTTGCTGCGTGCGCACCTGCATCAGATCAGCTCGACGGTCAGGTGCGTGCGGCCGACCATATCGGCAATCGCCCATTGCGCATTGCGCCGCTGCGCGCCGGGCGCCTCGTCGAGCCACTCCATGCTTTTCTTGTCGCTGACGGACGTGGCCGTGCTGTCGTAGTCGCGGTAACGCTCGATCAGATCGGCTTTCGCCGTGCTGTAGACGGCGCGCCGGTACTGCGCCAGCAGGCGCGATTCGCGGTTGATGCGCGCGGCCGGCACGTCCACCAGGGTGGCGATGCCGGCGGCGGCTTGCATTCCCTGCCAGTCGGCCAGCTCGCGGTTGACCTGCAGGATGGCGTCCACCACGGCTTGCACCAGGCGCGCGTCGGTGACGGTGCCGTCCAGGCGCATAGCGTCGCGCATGTCGGTGAGGGCAATATCGGGAAACCAGCCGTCGTTCTCGATGATGCCGGGGACCGTTGCAGGTGGCGCCGGGGTGGTGCCAGGCGGGGTGGACGGGGGTAGGGCCATGAAGGACATACGGGACGCTTTCAAAATGGGGCGGTGGACGGGGTTCATCAGGTCAAGGGTATGACCAGAATCCCCCCGTGCCGCCGTGCTGCGGGGGATGCTCTTTACGTGGAACCGGCCGCGCGCTTGATGCGCCGCTCCAGCCGTTCCATATCTTTCTTGACGCCGCACGACTCGGATAAAGCGCGGGCACGCTTCAGCTGGGCCATGGCCGTTTCCGCCTGCGCCACCAGCGCCGGCGCAATCTCCGCGTCGTCGGCCTGGTCCAGCACGGCGATCATGGCCAGGCCGATGGCCTTGTGCAGCTTGGCGCGCGCCTGGTCGGGCGCATCGCTGGCAGCCGTCAGCTGCTCGACGGTGCCCAGCACCTGGGCCGCGTGCTGCGGATCGGCGGCCAGCTTGCCGTGCAGGAAGCCCTCGGCAAATTCGTCCAGCATCAGGGTGGCGATGTCGCGGCTGTAGGTGTCGGGCAGGGTGAACTTGTGCGCCAGCGCGTACTCGGCCATGACCAGGGCGCGGTCGTATTCGCCCGTGTCGATGTGCCACACCAGCAGGGTGGCGAAGACGTCATCCTGGGCGCCCTTGCCGCCGGCCAGCACGCCGTCGATCCACTGCGCATAGTCGGGCAGCATGGTGGCCTTGACCTCGATCTTGCGTTCCACCGACTGGATGGATTTCAGGCGCCGCCGGTCATCGGCCAGCTTGTAGAGCATCATTTCGTAGGCCGTGCCGGTGGTCACGCCCTGCGGCGCGGCGGCGCCGGCCGTGCGCTCGGCCAGCATGCGCGCGCGGTGGCGCAGGGCGGGGGAAAGATTGCCCATCACTTGTCTTTCAGCTCGATGTTTTCCACCAGCGCCGCCAGGCCCAGGTCTTCGATCACGTAGGCGTCGTTCGATGACTCGTAGTTCTCGATGCGGTCGCGCTTGGGCACGTCCTCGACGCGGCGGCGGCGCGCGCCTTCCTGGAAGTAGATCGACAGATTGTCGAAACGGGTAATCAGGATGGCGTTATCCGGGAAGTAGGGCACGCGCGCGGCCGGCAAGCCGCCGATGCGTTTCTGGCTGATGATGATGTCCGCCGCCAGCGTTTCCGTGGGCGCCTGCTTGGTGTTGACCAGGGGGAAATACTTGTCGTTCAACAGCTTGCGCCCGACGATGGCCACCAGATTGGTGTCTTCCTGATACCACGGGTCCAGCAGGTTGACGGCATCGGTGACGGCCGCGTCCAAGTTGGCGTAATCCGCATCGGCCACGTCACCGATGACGACCTTGCCCGGCATGCCGGCCGCGACCAGGCCCAGCACGCGCTCGGGCGCCAGCTCGCGCAGGTGCTGCAGCCAGCCCTTGTTCACGTCCTGCAGCAGTGGGTTGGCGTCCAGATCGGTGTCGGCCATCGCCTTGACGCCATTGAAGCCGATGACGATGCGATCTAACGCCTGGCGCGTCAGGATGGCATTGGCCACGCGCGATTGAAAATCGGGGAACTTGGCCCAGGCGTCCAGCTTGGCATAGTTCAGATGCGTGTCGAAGTTGGTTTGTTCGCAGCGGTACTTGGTGCCGTCCAGGGTGGACAGGTCGCGCGTCTTGCGTTCCTTGTCCTTGGTGTTGGTGCGGCCGGCAATCGGGCCGGATACGCCCAGGCCCAGCTTTTCGCCTTCCTGCTCGGTCACGCCGATGATGTTCACTTTCGTCAGGAACTCGCTCGATTCCTGCATTTTCGTTTCCAGCTTTTGCTGCACGCTGGGCGTGACGCTGAAGGTCTTGGCCACATTGTCCGTGTCGTTCAGTTGGCCCAGGCGGGTTTCATATTGGCCAAAGACCTGGCGCGTTTGCTTTTTCATAAATCAGTGCTCCGTTGTTGAATGGGGGGAAGAAAGGGCGAGGGCGCTTAAAACTCGGTCTGCACGGCGCCGTCGTTGCCGGTGGCGGCCGGGCGGCGCGGGCCGTTGCCGGGCGCTTCGTCCATCTGCGCCTTGAAGGCGGCCAGCTCGTCCTGCGTGGCCTTCAATGCCGTTTCGGTTTTCTCCAGGCGCGCCAGGGTGCCCGTGTAGTTATCGTTGGCGGTGACGACGTGGCCGGCCAGCGCCTGCACGGCTTCGCTGATGTCGGCGAACTGCGCCGCGTCGGCGCCGGATTTGTTCGAAAAGCGCGACAGCAGGTTTTTCACGGCGTCGGCCAGCTTGGTTCCCTGCGGCTCGTCAAACTCCAGCGTCACCTCGACGGCCGAGGTAAACAGGTTGGCGCTTTGCTGCTTGCGGCTGGCGGAGAATTTCAGCGCATCGGTGCCCAGGCTGGCCGGGCTGTCGGTGACGCCCAGGCCGACCAGGTAGGGTTGTGCAGAGTCGGCAAAGTCGGGCTGGATTTCCAGGCTGGTGTACAGCTTCTGTTTCGCCTTGTTGATGGCGACCAGTTCCGGCGTCGGTTCGATCTGCGCGAACAGGGCCAGTTTCTTGCCGCTGTCGGTGTCGACTTCCTCGGCTTTCACCGCGATCACGTCGCCGTAGGCTTTGAATTGGCTGTCGGGCAGGATGCCGCGAATGTGTTCCAGCCAGATGCGCTCGCCGTAGGTTTTCGGGTTGTAGCTGGCGGCGATCTGCTCGATGGTGGCGCGGTCGATGTTGCGGCCGTCCGTGGTGGCGCCTTCGGTGGCGACGCGGAAGAATTGGGATTTAGGCATGGTGGCGTGTCTCGGTTGATCGGATAACGCCATGGTCAACGTCTTGGCGCTGCGACTCAATGCGCTGCGGGTTGCTATGGGCCATAGCGACTTTTGCCTTTCCCCGTTCCGCGCGCGCGCAGCCTACGCTGGCGGCATGCTGACAATCGAGAAAATAAGCGAACAAACTCCCGACGAGAAAATCGCCGAACTGGCCGTGCCTGAGTCTGAGCCACGCCGCGCCGCGCGCGCCCTGTACTGGAAGGGCTGGCGCATTTCGTCCATCGCCCGCCACCTGGGACTCAAGCGCAGCACCATCAATAGCTGGAAGGCGCGCGACGAATGGGACAAGGCGCAGGCCATCGAGCACGTTGAGGCGTCGGCCGAGCTGCGCCTGGTCAAGCTGATCGAAAAAGAGGTCAAGAGCGGCAGCGATTACAAGGAAATTGATCTGCTGGCCCGCACCATCGTGCAGATGGCGCGCGTGCGCCGCTATGAGCAACCGGGCGGCAACGAGGTAGACCTCAACCCCAAACTGGCGAACCGCAATGCCGGCCCGAAGAAGAAGCCGACGCGCAACGATTTCAGCGAAGAACAGAAAATCCAGCTGCTCGACGCCTTCCAGGATTCGCTCTTCGACTATCAAAAAGTCTGGTATCGCAACGGCGACCAGCGCACGCGCGCCATCCTCAAGAGCCGCCAGATCGGCGCCACCTGGTACTTCGCCCGCGAGGCGCTGGCCGACGCCATGGCGACGGGCCGCAATCAGATTTTCCTGTCCGCCTCAAAAAGCCAGGCGCACGTCTTCAAGCAATACATTGTGCAATTCGCGCGCGAGGCGGCCGGCATCGAGTTGACGGGCGACCCCATCGTGCTGCCGAACGGCGCGCATCTGTACTTCCTGGGCACCAACGCGCGCACGGCACAGGGCTACCACGGCAATTTCTACTTTGATGAATTCTTCTGGACGCAGAATTTCCAGGAGTTGAACAAGGTGGCCTCGGGCATGGCCATCCACAAGAAGTGGCGCAAGACCTACTTTTCAACGCCATCCTCGACCACGCATCAGGCCTATCCGTTCTGGACGGGCGAACTGTTCAACAAGCGCCGCGCCAAGGCCGACCAGGTCAACATCGATGTGAGCCATGGCCGCTTGTCGTCGGGTTTCACAGGCGAGGACAAGATCTGGCGCCAGATCGTCACCATCCTCGACGCCGAGCGCGGCGGCTGCAACCTGTTTGACATCGACGAGCTGCGCAACTTCGAATACAGCCCGGACCAGTTCGACAATTTGCTGATGTGCAATTTTATCGACGACTCGGCCTCGGTCTTCCCGCTGGCCGAGCTGCAGCGCTGCATGGTCGATTCCTGGGTCGAGTGGGACGACTACAAGCCCTTGCTGGGCCTGCGCCCGTTCGGCAACCGGCCCGTGTGGATCGGCTACGACCCGGCCTTGAACGGCGACAGCGCCGGGTGCGTGGTGCTGGCGCCGCCCATGACGGCCGGCGGCAAGTTCCGCATCCTGGAGCGCCACCAGTGGCGCGGGCAGAGTTTCGAAGACCACGCCGACGCCATCCGCCAGATGACGCAGCGCTACAACGTCGAATACATCGGCATCGATACCACGGGCATGGGCATCGGCGTGCTGCCGATCGTGCGCGGCTTCTTCCCGGCCGTCACAGCCCTGAATTACTCGCCCGAAGTCAAAACCCGCATGGTGCTAAAAGCCAAAAACATCATCAGCAAGGGCCGGCTGGAGTTTGACGCCGGCTGGACGGATATCGCGCAATCGTTCATGGCCATCCACAAGACCCTCACCCCCAGCGGGCGGCACGTGACCTATGTGGCCGGCCGCAGCGATGAAACCGGCCACGCCGATCTGGCGTGGGCCTGCATGCACGCCCTCGATCACGAGCCGTTCGAAGGCACCACCGACAACCACCACTCTTTCATGGAGATTTATTCTTGAGCAAAGCACGACACTTGCGCGCGCGCGGCCGGCAGGCCGAGGGCGCACCATCAACAGCGGCCATGGCCACGGCGCCGGCCGCCGCCGGCATCGAGGCGTTTTCTTTCGGCGACCCGACGCCCGTGCTCGAGCACGCCGATATTCTCGACTGCTTCGAATGCTGGAAGAACGGCCACTGGTATGAGCCGCCCGTCAATCTGGCCGGCCTGGCCAAGTCGTTCAACGCGGGCGTGCACCACAGCAGCGCCATCCACTTCAAGGCCAACGTGCTGGCGTCTACGCTGATCCCCAGCAAGTACCTGTCGCGCGACGCCTTCAAGCGCATGGCCCTGGACTTCCTGACGTTCGGCAATGCCTACCTGGAAGACCGGCCCAGCCGCAGCGGCAAGGCGCTGGCATACCAGCACGCCCTGGCCAAGTACATGCGGCGCGGCGTCGACCTGGACACGTATTTTTTTGTGAACGGCTACCAGGCCGTGCACCAGTTCGACAAGGGCCGCGTGTTCCACCTGATGGAGCCGGACGTCAATCAAGAGCTGTACGGCGTGCCGCAGTACCTGAGCGCTTTGCAATCGGCCTGGCTCAACGAGGCGGCCACCTTGTTCCGCCGCAAGTACTACAAGAACGGCTCGCACGCGGGTTTCGTGTTCTATATGACGGACGCGGCCGCCAACACGCAGGACGTGGACAACCTGCGCCAGGCCATGCGCGACAGCAAGGGGCCGGGCAACTTTCGCAACCTGTTCATGTACGCGCCGAACGGCAAGAAGGACGGCATCCAGATTCTGCCCGTCTCCGACGTGGCCGCGAAAGACGAGTTTTTCAACATCAAGAGCGTCACGCGCGACGACCAGCTGGCTGCGCACCGCGTGCCGCCGCAGCTGATGGGCATCTTGCCGAACAATGCCGGCGGCTTCGGCGCCGTGGAACCCGCTGCGCGCGTCTTCGCCCGCAATGAACTGGTGCCGCTGCAGGCGCAGTTCATGGCGATCAACGAGTGGGCGGGCGTGGAAGTGGTGAGGTTCGCCCCGTATGACCTGGGCCTGGGCAAGGAGGGCGCGCAATGAGTGACCACATCGACAACACGGACAAGATCATCTTCGCCGAGGTGGCGCGCGGCCTGGCTGCCGTGCGCGGCCGTCCCGCCCTGGCGCCGCACGGCTGCTGCCACTACTGCGACGAGGCGCTGGCGCCCGCGCTGCTGTTCTGCGATGTGGACTGCCGCGACGACTACGACAAGGAGCAGGCGGCGATGATCCGCGCCGGCCGCCCAGGATGACCGCCACGCCGCGATAGCCGGCAGGGCAGGGCCGCGACAGCCCAGCCGCGCCAGAGCGCCCCAGCCACCGCATAAGCCGCCCACGAGGCGGCTTTTTCACGTCCGGAGGAATGATGTTGCTCCAGAAGCACGAAAAAGCCCCATTTCGGCCCGGCGCGCGCAGTTGTCCCCCCTCCACACCTGCCCGCTATATAGGGGTCTTTTGACTCAAATGTGCGCTACGGCCGAAGGCGCACGAGGACTGGCGCGGCGGGGAGAAGAGGGGGTATGCGATTTGACGCATTTTGACGCACTTTGAGCGGTTTTTCTTGCGGGGTATGATGTACCCGTCGAAAGGGGGATTTTTTCACCCTGACAGGGCTGTATAACAGCCTCACGCGCCATGCCTATTTGATACTGGCCATACTTGCCGCCGAAATGAAAACCTCCGCACTTTTGCAGTGTTCCAGATTCGATACGTCTACAAAATCAGCAAAGCCGCCAGGTTCGCAGGTTGACCAAGCTATGTTGTTTCTCCTTTCGGCCCGCCTTAAAACCACCCTTACCGCCACGGACATGTCAATGTTATGGCGACGCATGTAGAGGATGGCATGTAGAGATCCTAATCGTTCTTCCATATCGATGGCTGAATTGACGATCGACTCGGATAGAGCGTCAATTCTGCGTTCGTTCGTGGGGCTTGGTGATAAAAAAACAATATTCATTTTTTATCTTTCGCTTTATATCTGGAAGTACCAGCGTCACTAGAAACTGACGTTACAGAGTCGTTTAAGACTCCTTCGGCCAGGAAGTGGACTTGCCATCATGTGCCACAAGTTCAACCACTGCGCCTGTTTCGATGAGCTGGCAGACTAGCGCCGAGGCTTCGATCCGTGCCGCATGCTGCGTCTTAAATACGCTTGGTGTTGGAATTTCAATAATTGGGGAGTACTCGATTCCTGCATGAGCTGTAAGGAGGACAACGCCTTGATACATACCGTTCACCTTCTTGTAGCTGGCTATCTGGTACTCATAGTCACCATGTTGCATTTTCTGGTCATTTCCCATTGACGGCTCCGCTATGAAATATGTTGGGTGGTCAATTTCGGATTTATATTTTAGAGCATTTTTAGAAATTGAAAAGCACAGTACAGTCAGCAATTGATATGCATTTTGAGCCAGTGGAAACCAATGACATTATTTCATTTTATGCATGTTTTCTGAAAAATATGTATAATTCCCATCAAGCAATCTCATCTTCAGTCCTCGCCCCCGACTGTTCAAAATTTCAGCCGCCTTGAACTTGCCGGCTCAATATGTGTCCTTACATTTGGATGCATCAGAACGAACGGCAGGTGCTGTATGGCAAACCAACTCTCCCCCTTGCGAATCATGATTGTTGATGACAATCGTGATGCCGCCGATCTTATCGCGGAATTTCTTGTGATTTGTGGTTATGAAGCTGTGCCCGTATATGGAGGCGCCGAGGCTCTGCGGACGGCAGACCGCTTTGCCCCTGATGTGGTCTTTCTTGATCTTGGGATGCCTGGTGTGAATGGCTTCCAGGTCGCGTCAACCCTCCGGCAGGCGCCTCGTTTCCAGCAGGTAAAAATGATTGCCCTTACCGCCTGGAGTGATGAAGCCACGAGGACGCAGACTAAAGCCGTAGGTTTCGACCATCACTTGGTCAAGCCGGCCGACTTGGATGACATCCTCGGCCTGCTGAGTGTCGGCGCCTGAGTGTCGCAGTCGGATGGCTTGGTAACGTCGAATTGACTCTTTGCGCACTAAGTCAGCGAATGAACGTACTTCGCGGCCCCGCAGACATGGGATAGTGAAGGCGAATGTTGTTTCTTATGTGCGTAGTGAATGAGTGCGGCGCCGGTATTCAAAGACTATTTGTACCAATGTTTCTACTTGGGTAGATTGGTAGATACGGTTTTAATTTCTTTTGAAGAGCCGCATAAATCTTGATCATTCGCATTACACCGCTTACGCCATGAAATAAGAAGAAGAGCCGCCCCATGGGTGCCTTTTTTGGACGTTGCTTCGTTCATAGGAGCAATGCGCCGCTGCTGCTGCTACTGCTGCGTTGCATCGTAGAGGCATTGTTAAGGTGCCGATGCCAGATCAGGGAGCGAGGCGTGTACACATAAAAAAAGGCTGTCATTTTGTTGTCATTCTTAGGCTAAAACAGCCCAAAAACAACCCAAATAATGACAGCCTTCTTCTTGCTAACTACTTGATTATAAAAAATTCAGTGGTGGAGACGGCGGGAATCGAACCCGCGTCCGCAAGCACTCCACAGACAGTTCTACATACTTAGCACTATCATTTAATTTAACTCAGCCAGCACGGATGTGCACGTTATGGGCAAGCGAGTTACCTATTATTTAGTCGGACGCTAAGTAACCCAGCATACGACGAGTCCCTGTAAATGACTCTAGAGCTTTTGACGGCCCACCCCAGGGACGAGGTGTTCTAGAGCTAACAGCGATTAAGCTGCCAGTGCGTACGAGTTATCGTTTGCAGTTAAGTTTTTTCAGGTTGTATTTACGAGGTAGCCCGCCCTCGGTATGCCCTGCGCTGCTTTGCAACCCACGTCGAAACCAGGTCGTCCCCACAGAACCTTCATTGTAGCGCAATCTTCACACTCTTGCATGATGCATTCGCAGTAATGGATAGAAGGCCAGGCAGACGCAGTATCAAGCCATTAAGCCGCCAGCTGCCGCTCCTGCGCCGCCTTCACCACAGTACTCACCAGCTCGAGCAACGCTTGCGGCGTATCGAGCAAATGGTCGGCGTTCCAGTGCTGCGGCTCGACGGGGCCGCAGTAGCCCCAGGCGCAGGCGACCGTGCGCATGCCGGCGGCGCGGCCGGCCTGGATGTCGCGCAGGTCGTCGCCCACGTACCAGCAGTCTTCCGGCGCCAGCTCCAGGCGGCGGGCCGCTTCCAGCAGGGGGGCGGGGTGCGGTTTCGGGTGCGCCATGGTGTCGCCCGAGATCACGCAGCCGGCGCCGCCCAGGCCGATCTGGCCCACCAGCGGGTCGGTGAAGCGGGCGGCCTTGTTGGTGACCACGCCCCAGGCCAGGCCCAGGGCGCTCAAGCCTTCCAGCATGGCGGGGATGCCGTCGAATAAACGGCTTTCCACGGCCAGGGCCGCTTCGTAATTGTTCAGGAAGCCGTCTTTCAGCGCTTCGTAGCCGCTTTCGCCCGGTTGGACGCCATACGATGCGCCTATCATGCCGCGCGCGCCGGCCGAGGCCGTGGGGCGCAGGATGTCATACGGAGTCGGCGCCAGGCCGGCGCGCGCGCGCAGCAGGTTGATGGCCGCCGCCAGGTCGGGCGCGGTGTCGGCCAGGGTGCCGTCGAGGTCGAACAGGATGGCGCGCGGGGCTGGCAGATGGTCAGTGATCATGGCGGGCAAAGTGTGTCAAGTAGGAATGAAAAATGGCGGCCGCAGCCGCCTTGTATTGTGCGTGATGGTTACAGCGGCCGGGTGCAGGCCACCAGATAATTGACGCTGGTATCGCTATTAAGTGAGTAAATCTTGGTCAGCGGATTGTAGCCCATGCCGCGCATGCTGTTGACGTCCAGGCCGGCACTGCGCAGGTATTGCGACAGTTCGGCCGGGGTGATGAATTTGTCATAGTCGTGCGTGCCTTTCGGCAGCAGACGCAGCAGGTATTCGGCGCCCAGGATGGCGAACAGATACGCTTTCGGGTTGCGGTTCAGGGTCGACAGAAAAACGTGGCCGCCCGGTTTCACCAGGGTGGCGCAAGCCTTGACGATGGCGGCAGGGTCCGGCACGTGCTCGAGCATTTCCATGCACGTCACGACGTCGTACTGGCCCGGCTCTTCCGCGGCCATGGCTTCGGCGGCGATCAGCTTGTAGCGTACCTTGGCACCGGATTCCAGGCTGTGCAGGTCGGCCACTTTCAATGCCTTGTCGGACAGGTCGATGCCCGTCACGTCGGCGCCCTTGCGGGCCATCGATTCGGCCAGGATGCCGCCGCCGCAGCCGATGTCGATCACGCGTTTGCCGGCCAGCGGCACTTTCGCGTTGATCCATTCCAGGCGCAGGGGATTAATTTCGTGCAGGGGACGAAACTCGGAAGTGGGGTCCCACCAGCGGTGGGCCAGCTCACTGAATTTTTGGATTTCGAGAGGGTCGGCGTTCATAGGTCGAATAATAGCGGCAATTTTACAATTGGGCAGCCACGGACGAAAAAAAACCCCGCCGTGGCGGGGTTTTTCAGCTGTTCTTGACTTGCGCGATGATTTGCGCCGAGTCGAGGGGGCAGCTATTACTTGTTGCGGGTACCAACAACTTCGATTTCCACGCGACGATTTTTCGCACGGCCTTCGGCAGTTTTGTTATCAGCAACAGGTTGTTTTTCGCCTTTGCCTTCGGTGTACACGCGGTTGCTTTCAACGCCTTTGGTAACCAGGTAGGCTTTGACAGCATCAGCACGACGTACCGACAGTTTTTGGTTGTAAGCATCGGTGCCGACGGAGTCGGTGTGACCCACAGCGATGATGACTTCCAGGTTGATGCCGCCCAGTTGTGCGGTCAGCTCGTCCAGCTTGGCTTTGCCTTCTGGCTTCAGCGTAGCTTTGTCGAAATCGAAGAATGCATCAGCAGCGAAGCTGACTTTTTCCGAGGTAGGAGCAACGACGACTGGCACTGGCACGACTGGTGCTGGTGCTGGTGCAGGTACGACTGGCGCTGGAGGTGCTACGCATTTGCCGTCTTGCAGGGTTTCTGGCTCTACGCACAGTGGTACGTCGCAACCTGGCACTGCGTCAGCAGGTGTCCAGTAGCCGGTGCGCCAGCACAGGCCGAATGGGTCACGCACGATCACGCCGCGGGCATCTTGCACGTAAGCGCTTTTTGGGCTTGGTGCTTGGATGTCAGTGGTAACTGGCGCGAATGGTGGGGAGGTTGGGGTTTGGGCCGAAGCCGAGCCAGCAATCACTGCGGATGCAGCGAAAAACAGCGTTACAAATTTATTCATTCTTTTTTCCTTTCGGGGGGTGATATCCGCAGAACAACACTGCGCTACTGGTGCTACGTGCCAAGATTTTATCATGTAGACCATATGCGCTCGTTTCAGATTGCGAAACTAGCAATTAACTTCCCAGTCATTTTGCCACACGCATCAGGGGCGCACGACCGTGGTTAAATCAAAGCTTGCCCGATTTTAGACCGTGCGTTGTTTTTGCGCAACGAAAATGCCCATTTGTAACGCATCTGTAACAATTGATCGCTTTTCTTGCCACTTTTAAGGGCAGGTGTCTTGAACTGACATTGCCGTTGTGCATTATCGGCAGAGCAACATGCACGACCCCGGTGCAAACTGCCAATGTTGCTGGTCTGGCCAATTTGTACAGGTAGCTGGGCGCGCATGCTAAAATCGTGCGCTTGACTGTTAAGAGTGCCGGGCAAATGCCCACGGCGGCACTGCATGGCCAGCACGTACCCTTGCGGTACCCGTACTGGCCTTGCCGCCAGCCCGCCGATTTGTTTTGGCACTCTGCGACATGGAAGCCGGGCCACGCCAGCAGCGCGCGGCGCGACGTCCACGACGACAGCCACCCAGGATATGCAGTATTGCGTCATACATTGCGTAACAGATAAGTTAACCACAGCCTGAGATCAGTCGAACCGCCAATGGATCAATTCGCAAAAGAAACAATTCCTATTTCCCTCGAAGAAGAGATGCGCAAGAGCTACCTCGATTACGCCATGAGCGTGATCGTCGGTCGCGCCTTGCCCGATGCGCGCGATGGCTTGAAGCCAGTGCACCGCCGCGTCTTGTTCGCGATGCATGAAATGAATAACGTGTGGAACCGCCCTTACGTCAAGTGCGCCCGCGTGGTCGGCGAAACCATGGGTAAATACCATCCCCACGGCGATGCCTCGATCTACGACACACTGGTGCGCATGGCGCAGGATTTCTCGCTGCGCTACATGCTCGTCGATGGCCAGGGCAACTTCGGTTCCGTCGACGGCGACGGCGCCGCGGCGATGCGTTACACCGAGTGCCGCCTCGACAAGATCGCCGGCGAGCTGCTGGCCGATATCGACAAGGACACCGTCGACTTCCAGCCCAACTACGACGGCAAGGAAAAGGAACCGACGGTCTTGCCGACGCGTATCCCGAACCTGCTGATCAATGGCTCGTCCGGTATTGCCGTCGGCATGGCGACGAACATTCCGCCACACAACATCACCGAAGTCATCGACGGCGCGCTGCACGTGCTGCGCAACCCCGATTGCACGATCGATGAATTGATCGAGCTGATCCCGGCGCCGGACTTCCCGACGGCCGGCATCATCTATGGCGTGTCCGGCGTGCGCGACGGCTATCGCACGGGCCGCGGCCGCGTTGTCATGCGCGCCAAGACCCACTTCGAGGAATACGGCAAGGATGGCGGCCGCATCGCCATCATCGTCGACGAGCTGCCCTTCCAGGTCAACAAGAAATCCTTGCTGGAACGCATCGCTGAAAACGTGCGCGACAAGAAGCTCGACGGCATTTCCGACATCCGCGACGAATCCGACAAGTCGGGCATGCGCGTGGTGATCGAGCTGAAGCGGGGCGAAGTGCCGGAAGTGGTGCTGAACAATCTGTACAAGCAGACCCAGTTGCAAGACACCTTCGGCATGAACATGGTGGCCCTGGTCGATGGTCAGCCGAAGCTGCTGAACCTCAAGCAGATGCTGCAATGCTTCCTGTCGCACCGCCGCGAAGTGGTCACGCGCCGCACCGTGTTCGAACTGCGCAAGGCGCGCGAACGCGGTCACGTGCTCGAAGGCCTGGCGGTCGCGCTGGCCAACATCGATGACTTCATCGCCATCATCAAGGCCGCGCCGACGCCGCCGATCGCGAAGGTCGAGCTAATGGCCAAGGCCTGGGATTCGTCCGTCGTGCGCGAAATGCTGGCCCGTACGGGCGACGGCACGACGCCGGGCGGCGTCGATGCCTACCGTCCGGAAAACCTGCCGAAGCACTACGGCATGCAGACGGATGGCCTGTACAAGCTGTCGGACGACCAGGCGCAGGAAATTCTGCAGATGCGCCTGCAGCGCCTGACCGGCCTGGAGCAGGACAAGATCGTCAACGAGTACAAGGACGTGATGGAACATATCGCCGACTTGCTCGACATCCTGGCCAAGCCGGAACGCGTCACCGTCATCATCACCGATGAAATGACGGCGGCGAAGAACGAATACGGCGCCGGCAACAAGGATGTGCGCCGCTCGCAGATCGAATTGAACGCGACCGACCTGGAAACGGAAGACCTGATCACGCCGCAGGACATGGTCGTGACCCTGTCGCACACCGGTTACATGAAGGCCCAGCCGATCACCGAATACCGCGCGCAGAAGCGCGGCGGCCGCGGCAAGCAGGCGATGGCGACGAAAGAGGAAGACTGGATCGACCAGCTGTTCATCGCCAACACGCACGACTACATCCTGTGCTTCTCGGATCGCGGCCGCATGTACTGGCTGAAGGTATGGGAAGTGCCGCAAGGCTCGCGCAACTCGCGCGGCAAGCCGATCGTCAACATGTTCCCGCTGCAGGACAACGAAAAGATCACCGTGATCCTGCCGTTGTCGGGAGAGAACCGCACGTTCCCGGAAGACCATTACGTGTTCATGTCGACCAGCCTCGGCACCGTCAAGAAAACGCCGCTGAAGGACTTCAGCAATCCACGCAAGGCCGGCATCATCGCGGTCGACCTGGACGACGGCGACTTCCTGATCGGCGCGGCGCTGACCGACGGCCAGCACGACGTGATGCTGTTCTCCGATTCGGGCAAGGCAGTGCGCTTCGACGAAAACGATGTGCGTCCGATGGGCCGTACGGCGCGCGGCGTGCGCGGCATGAACCTGGAAGAAGGCCAGCACGTGATCGCCCTGCTGGTGGCCGAGAACGAGCAGCAGTCGGTGCTGACGGCTACGGAAAACGGTTACGGCAAGCGTACGCCGATTCTTGAATACACGCGTCATGGCCGTGGCACGAAAGGCATGATCGCCATCCAGACCAGCGAGCGCAACGGTAAAGTGGTTGCCGCGACCCTGGTCGATGCCAGCGATGAAATCATGCTGATCACCACCGGTGGCGTCTTGATCCGCACCCGCGTGTCGGAAATCCGCGAGATGGGCCGCGCGACACAGGGCGTGACCCTGATCGCCGTGGAAGACGGCACCAAGCTGTCCGGCCTGCAGCGCGTGGTGGAAACGGATATCGACGAAGTCGAGCTGACGACGGAGGCGGGTACGGATGCCGCGCCGGCAGCGGCCGAACCAGCCGATCCTGTTGACCCGGCCCAGCCGGAGTAAGATGATTGGGGCTCTTTCGGGAGCCCCAATTGCTATTGGCGCGTCTTTTCGTGGTGCCGCCAGCAGAATTTCGTAGGTCGGCTTAGCCCGTCGGGCGTAAGCCGACATGCATCCGGCAGTGCCCTTTTACCAGTCATTCAACATCCCGCATGCCATGAGAAAAATCGTCGCCACCTTCTTTGCCGCGTTTTCGCTGGCCTTCCTCGCGAGCCTGCCGGCCCTGGCCCAGAGCACGCAAGCCACACCCGCGCGCCAGGCGGCGCCCAGCCCCGCCATGAAAGTGGCCGTGCGGCGCATGCTCGACGCGATGCAGTTCCCGCAACTGACGCGCAGCATCTTCGACCAGATGCTGCAATCGGTGCCCGCCATGATCCGCCAGTCGGCGCAGCAGCAAATCAACAGCAACCCGAAACTGGACGAGCAGCGCAAGGCGCGCGCGCTGGCCAGCGCCGAGGAAGAAATCCCCCTGGCCATCGCCACCCTGACGCAGGTACTGGCCGACCCGACCCTGATCGACGAGCTGGGCGACGAAATGGTGCCCCTGTATGCGCGTTTTTACACGGTGCCGGAAGTCGAGCAGCTGACGGCCTTTTACAAGACGCCGCTGGGCCGCAAGATGCTGGCCACCATGCCGCAGCTGTCGGCCGAATCGATGGCCATCAGCCAGCGCGTGCTGATCCCCCGCGTGAACGCCGTGCTTGATCAGGTCATGCGGGCGGCCACGCAGTCGCCCCAATAATTCTTATTTTCGCCAAGGACTGTATCGTGACCCATCAAGCCTTAAGCCCTATTTACAACTTCTCCGCCGGCCCAGCCGTCCTGCCCAAGGAAGTGCTGGCGCAAGCGGCCGCCGAGATGCAGGACTGGCACGGCAGCGGCATGTCGGTGATGGAAATGAGCCACCGTGGTCCCGAATTCATTTCCATTTACAAGCAGGCCGTGGCCGACCTGCGCGAGCTGCTGGCCGTGCCCGAGAACTATAAAATCCTGTTCCTGCAGGGCGGCGGCTTGGGCGAGAACGCCATCATCCCGATGAACCTCGTGGGCCTGGCCGCGCAGCAGCCGGCCACCGTCGACTTCGTGCACACGGGCTCGTGGTCGGGCAAGTCGATCCAGGAAGCGGCCAAGTATGCCAATGTGAACGTGGCCGCGTCCTCGAAGGCTGCCCGTTTCACTGGCGTGCCGCCCGTCGCCGAATGGAAGCTGACGCCGGGCGCCGCCTACCTGCACATCTGCACCAATGAAACCATCGACGGCGTGGAATTCCAGCAGGCGCCGAACGTGCCGGCAGGCACCACCATCGTGGCCGACATGTCCTCGCACATTTTGTCGCGCGTGATCGACGTGTCGCAATACGGCGTGATCTTCGGCGGCGCGCAGAAAAATATCGGCCCGGCAGGCCTGACCCTGGTCATCGTGCGCGAAGACTTGCTGGGCAAGGCGCTGCCGATCTGCCCGTCGGCTTTTGACTGGACCATCGTGGCCGAACATGAGTCGATGTACAACACGCCGCCCACCTACGGCATCTATATCGCCGGCCTGGTTTTCCAGTGGCTCAAACGCCAGGGTGGCGTTGCAGCCATGGAACAGCGTAATATTGAGAAAGCGGCGCTGCTGTACGCGGCGCTCGACGCGGACGACTTCTACCAGAACCGGGTCGACCCCGCATACCGTTCGCGCATGACCATCCCGTTCTATCTGCGCGATGAAAGTCTGAACGACGCATTCCTGGCCGGCGCCAAGCAGCGCGGCCTGCTGCAACTGAAGGGCCACAAGTCCGTCGGCGGCATGCGTGCATCGATCTATAACGCGATGCCGATCGAGGGCGTGCAAGCCCTGGTCACCTATTTGAACGAGTTTGCCGGACGCTGAGTCGCTTAACCGACCGCGCCGGCCCGCCGCCGGCGCAGGCCGCGCGGCCATGATTGAAGTACAGCTGACGAAACAAACCATCCATGACCGATAAATTGAAACCGCTGCGCGAACAGATCGATGCGATCGACGCGCAAATCCTCGAACTGCTGAACCGCCGCGCGCAAATCGCCCAGCAGGTGGGCCACGTGAAGGCCGAGACGCAGGCGCCCGTATTCCGTCCCGAGCGCGAAGCGCAGGTGCTGCGCGGCGTGGCCGAGCGTAATCCCGGCCCCATGGGCAACCGCGAAGTGCAGACCATCTTCCGCGAAATCATGTCGTCCTGCCGCTCGCTGGAAAAGCGCGTGACCGTGGCCTACCTTGGCCCGGCCGGCACCTTCAGCGAGCAGGCCGTGTATCAGCAGTTCGGCAGCGCCGTCGAAGGCTTGCCGTGCGCGTCCATCGATGAAGTATTCCGTTCCGCCGAGGCGGGAACGGCGGACTTCGGCGTCGTGCCGATCGAAAATTCCTCGGAAGGCGCCGTCAACCGCACGCTCGACATGATGCTGCAGACCAGTCTCATCATCAGCGGCGAGGTGGCGATCGCCGTGCACCACAGCCTGATGACGAAGAGCGGCAGCATGGATGGCGTCACGTCCATCTGCGCCCATTCGCAGGCGCTGGCGCAGTGTCAGGTGTGGCTGAACCAGAACTACCCGCATATCGAGCGCCGCGCCGTGGCCTCGAATGCCGAGGCGGCCCGCATGGCGGGCGAAGACGGCACGGTGGCGGCGATTGCCAGCGAACTGGCCGGCGCGCAGTACAAGCTGGGCGTGGTCAAGGGCCATATCCAGGACGATCCGCACAACCGCACGCGCTTTGCCGTCGTGGGCACCTTGCAGACGGCGCCATCGGGCAAGGACCAGACCTCGCTGGTGCTGGCCGTGCCGAACAAGGCGGGCGCCGTGTACCAGCTGCTGGCGCCCCTGGCCAAGCACGGCGTGTCGATGACGCGCTTCGAGTCGCGCCCGGCGCGCATGGGCAGCTGGGAGTATTATTTCTATGTCGACGTGGAGGGCCACGTGCACGACGCGGCCGTCGCCCAGGCGCTGGCCGAGCTGCAGAGCAATGCGGCGTTTTTCAAGGTGCTGGGGTCGTATCCGGTCAGTTTGTGACTTCGTTGACTGGTGTCGGATTACGCTGCGCTAATCCGACCTACGGTAAGCTGTAGGTTGGGTTAGCGCAGCGTAACCCAACAAACAACCACGGTAAGCCGTAGCTTGGGTTAGCGCAGCGTAACCCAACAACAGCCACCAGCCTAATCATTCACCAACTTTTAAAGAACACCATGTCTAAAAATATCGGTCCAGAATACGTCCGCGCCATCGCCCCTTATCAGAGCGGCAAACCGATCGCGGAAGTTGCGCGCGAATTCGGCCTCGACGAGGCAGCCATCGTCAAGCTGGCGTCGAATGAAAACCCGTACGGCATGCCGGAATCGGCGAAGCAGGCGATGATCGCCGCCATCGATGACCTGGGCCGCTACCCGGACGCCAACGGCTTCGACTTGAAAGCCGTGCTGTCCAAGCGCTACGACGTGCCTGCCGACTGGATCACCCTGGGCAACGGCAGCAATGACATCCTGGAAATCGCCGCGCACGCCTTCGTGCAGCATGGCCAATCCGTCGTCTACTCGCAGTACTCGTTTGCCGTGTACGCGCTGGCCACGCAAGGCCTGGGTGCGCGCCACATCGTCGTGCCGGCGCAAGCCTACGGCCATGACCTCGACGCGATGGCTGCGGCGATTGCCGACGACACGCGTCTGGTCTTCATCGCCAACCCGAACAACCCGACCGGCACCTTCCTGTCGGCCGCGCAGCTCGAAGCCTTCCTGCAGAAAGTGCCGGCGCATGTCGTCGTCGTGCTCGACGAAGCCTACAACGAATTCCTGTCGGCCGACGACCAGTACGAGTCGACGGCCTGGGTGCGCCAGTATCCGAACCTGGTGGTGTCGCGCACCTTGTCGAAGGCGTATGGCCTGGCCGGCCTGCGCATCGGCTTTGCCATCGCCCAGCCGGTGCTGACGGACCTGATGAACCGCATCCGCCAGCCGTTCAACGTCAACTCGCTGGCGCAGGCCGCCGCGATTGCCGCCCTGAACGACAAGGCATTCCTCGAGCAAAGCGCGCGCAACAACGCGGCCGGCTACCAGCAGTTCACGGAGGCGTTCGACGCCCTGGGCCTGGAATACGTGCCGTCGCACGGCAATTTCGTGCTGGTGAAGGTGGGCGACGATGACGAGGCGGGCGCGCGCGTCAACCTGGCATTGCTCAAGCAGGGCGTGATCGTGCGTCCGGTCGGCAGCTATGGCTTGCCGCAATGGCTGCGCATTTCCATCGGCCTGCCGCAGGAAAACGCCATCCTCATCGCCGCGCTGACGAAAGCGCTGGCCTGACGATATGATGACGCCTGCACTGAACAAGGTAGTCATCTTTGGCGTGGGCCTGATTGGCGGTTCGTTCGCGCGCGCCTTGAAACATGCGGGCGCGGTCGGCACGGTGGTCGGCATGGGCCGCTCGCCGGCCTCGATGGCGCGCGCGCTCGAACTGGGCATCATCGACGAGATCGGCGGCGACATGGCTGCTGCCTTGCTTGGCGCCGACCTGGTGCTGGTCGCCGCGCCCGTGGCGCAGACGGGCGCCATCCTCTCGTCCATCGCGCCGCACCTGCAGCCCGGCACCATCGTCACCGACGCGGGCAGCACGAAAAGCGACGTGGTGGCGGCCGCGCGCGTGGCCCTGGGGGGCAAGGTGGCGCAATTCGTGCCCGGCCACCCGATCGCGGGACGCGAGACGAACGGCCCCGATGCGGCCATCGTCGATCTGTATCAAGGCAAGAAAGTGGTGCTCACGCCGCTGGCGGAAAATAGCGCCGCCGATGTGGAGCGGGTGGCGGCCGCGTGGCGCGCCTGTGGCGCCATCCTGCACACCTTGAGCCCCGAAGAACATGACAAGGTGTTTGCCGCCGTCAGCCACCTGCCGCATCTGCTGGCCTTTGCGCTGGTCGACGACATCGCCAAGAAACCGCACGCGGGCCTGCTGTTCCAATACGCGGCCAGCGGCTTTCGCGACTTTACGCGCATCGCCGGCTCATCGCCGGAAATGTGGCGCGACATCAGCCTGGCCAACCAGCCGGCGCTGCTGCATGAACTGGACGCCTACCTGGCGCAGTTGACGACCTTGCGCGCCCATCTGGCCGCGCACGACGGCGCCGCCATCGAGGGCGTGTATGCGAACGCCCAGCACGCGCGCCAGCAATGGATCGAGGCGATCGAAACGGCGGAAATACCGGCCGCGCCCCCACGATAAATACTCAAGGATTCCAGCATGACCCAGACCAAGCACTATCCCCACCATATCGATCTGAAGCCGGTGATGCACGCCGAAGGCACGGTGCGCTTGCCCGGCTCGAAAAGCATTTCCAACCGCGTGCTGCTGCTGGCCGCGCTGGCCAAGGGCACGACGAAGATCATCGACCTGCTCGCCTCCGACGACACCTTCGTCATGCTGACTGCCCTGACGTCGCTGGGCGTCAAATGGACGCAGGATGAATTGACGGGCGACCCGGCCACGGCCCACCAGGTGCACCACGTGGAAGGCTGCGGCGGCGTGTTCCCGCACCACGAGGCGGACCTGTTCATGGGGAACGCCGGCACGGCGATCCGCCCGCTGACGGCGGCGCTGGCCGTGATCGGCGGCGACTACACCTTGCACGGCGTGTCGCGCATGCACGAGCGCCCGATCGGCGACCTGGTCGACGCGCTGAACGCCGTCGGCACGCAGATCGAGTACACGGGCGAGCAGGGCTTCCCGCCGCTGCGCATCCGCCGCGGCCACATCCACGCGCAACGCATCGCCGTGCGCGGCAACGTGTCGAGCCAGTTCCTGACGGCCCTGCTGATGGTGGCGCCGCTGATGGCGCGCGACCATGCGATCACCATCGATGTCACGGGCGAGCTGATCTCGAAGCCGTATATCGAGATCACCCTGAACCTGATGCGCCGCTTCGGCGTGACCGTCGAGCATGACGGCTGGCAGTCGTTCACCGTGCAGCCGGGCCAGCACTATCAAAGCCCGGGCACGATCCACGTGGAAGGCGACGCCTCGTCGGCCTCGTATTTCCTGGCGGCCGGCGCCATCGGCGGCGGTCCCGTGCGCGTGGAAGGCGTGGGGCGCGACAGCATCCAGGGCGACGTGCGTTTCGTCGAAGCCTTGCAGCAGATGGGCGCGACCATCACCATGGGCGAGAACTGGATCGAGGCGCGTTCGAACGGCGTGCTGAAAGCCGTCGACATGGACTTTAACCATATTCCCGACGCGGCCATGACGATCGCCGTGGCGGCCCTGTACGCGGACGGTACCTCGACCTTGCGCAATATCGCCAGCTGGCGGGTGAAGGAAACGGACCGCCTGGCCGCCATGGCGACGGAATTGCGCAAACTCGGCGCCGAAGTGGAAGAGGGCGCCGATTACCTGCGCGTGACCCCGCCGGCCGAAATCCAGGCAGCGACCATCGACACGTATGACGACCACCGCATGGCCATGTGCTTCTCGCTCGCTTCGCTGGACGGCGCCGCGCGCCGCGGCAACGAGATGCGCATCAACGACCCGAAATGCGTGGCCAAGACCTTCCCCGAGTATTTCGCCGCCTTCGCGGGGATTGCCAAAGATACTCTTATTTAACCGAAATCCGGGGTCAGACCCTCTCCACCCGCAACGCCAGTTCAGGCGTTGACGCAAGCGGGGGTCTGACCCCAGCCCTTTTGGGTTTAGTTTTTTTAAAGTGACAAAATAATGCCAACATCCACCATCCCAGTCATCGCCATCGACGGCCCCACCGCTTCCGGCAAGGGCACGGTGGCGCACCGCGTGGCCGACAAGCTGGGCTTTCATTACCTGGACTCGGGCGCGCTGTACCGCCTGACGGCCTTGAGCGCGCTGCGCCGCGGCACGGACTTGCGCGACGAGCACGCGCTGGCCAAGCTGGCCGAGCACTTGCCTTGCCACTTCGCCAATGGCGAGATCCTGCTGGCGCAGGAAAATGTCACCGAGCAGATCCGTGCCGAAGAGGTGGGCAACACGGCGTCGAAAATTGCCGTATTGCCAACTGTACGCCATGCCCTCGTCAGCTTGCAGCTGGGTTTTCGCAAGACGCCGGGCCTGGTGGCCGACGGGCGCGACATGGGCACGGTGATCTTCCCGCATGCCCAATTGAAGGTCTTCCTCACGGCCAGTGTCGAGGCGCGCGCGCAACGGCGCTACAAGCAATTGATAGACAAGGGTTTTTCTGCTAATATGGAAGACCTTCTGATGGATTTGCAGGCGCGGGACGAACGTGATACTCACCGTGCGATTGCGCCGCTGGTCCCCGCGGAAGGGGCGCATGTCCTCGATACGTCGGCAATGACGGCAGATGATGCCGTTGAAGCCGTGTTGAAATGGTATGCAGCTGCAGCAAAATAGTGTGATTTCTATGCTATGTGGTGCCCGTTGACGGCTCCTGGCCTGTCCGGGTGTGTCAAAAACCTAACCCAGTTTAAGTCGCATCGTGCGATCTCTGCTGGATAACCTGTGTGAACCCTATGTCTACTGTTACAACTAACGAATCTACCGGTATGGAAAGTTTTGCTGCGCTCTTCGAGGAATCGTTGTCGCGTCAAGATATGCGCTCCGGCGAAGTTATTTCCGCTGAAGTCGTGCGCCTCGACCACAATTTCGTGATCGTGAACGCTGGCCTCAAATCCGAAGCATTCATCCCTGTCGAAGAATTCAAGAACGACCACGGCGAACTGGAAGTCAAAGTTGGTGACTTCGTTTCCGTGGCGATCGAATCGCTGGAAAACGGTTTCGGCGATACCATCCTGTCGCGCGATAAAGCCAAGCGTCTGGCTTCGTGGCTGGCTCTGGAAAAAGCGATGGAATCGGGCGAAATCGTCGTCGGTACCGTCAATGGTAAAGTCAAAGGCGGTCTGACCGTGTTGACCAACGGCATCCGCGCATTCCTGCCGGGCTCGCTGGTTGATACCCGTCCTGTCAAAGACACCACCCCATTCGAAGGCAAAACCCTCGAATTCAAAGTGATCAAGCTGGATCGCAAGCGTAACAACGTGGTTCTGTCCCGCCGCGCCGTCATCGAAGCTTCGATGGGCGAAGAGCGTCAGAAACTGATGGAAACGCTGAAAGAAGGCACGGTCGTGACCGGCGTCGTCAAAAATATCACCGACTACGGCGCGTTCGTGGATCTGGGCGGTATCGATGGCCTGCTGCACATCACCGACCTGGCATGGCGCCGTGTACGTCACCCGTCGGAAGTACTGACGGTTGGCCAGGAAATCACCGCCAAAGTCCTGAAATACGATCAAGAGAAAAACCGTGTTTCGCTGGGCGTGAAACAACTGGGCGACGATCCTTGGACCGGTCTGTCCCGTCGTTACCCACAAAGCACCCGTCTGTTCGGTAAAGTAACGAACCTGACCGACTACGGCGCGTTCGTTGAAGTGGAACAGGGTATCGAAGGTCTGGTACACGTTTCCGAAATGGACTGGACGAACAAAAACGTTGCTCCTAACAAAGTTGTCCAACTGGGCGACGAAGTAGAAGTGATGGTTCTGGAAATCGACGAAGAGCGTCGTCGTATCTCGCTGGGCATGAAACAGTGCAAAGCCAATCCATGGGACGACTTCGGTGTTACCCATAAGAAAGGTGACAAAGTCCGCGGCGCGATCAAATCGATCACCGACTTCGGCGTGTTCATCGGCCTGGCCGGCAACATCGACGGTCTGGTGCACCTGTCCGACCTGTCCTGGACCGAAACCGGCGAAGAAGCCGTGCGTCGCTTCAAGAAAGGTGATGAACTGGAAGCCATCGTTCTGGCCATCGACGTTGAGCGCGAGCGCGTTTCCCTGGGCGTCAAGCAACTGGAAGGTGACCCATTCAACAACTTCGCAGCCATGAACGACAAAGGCTCGCTGGTAACCGGTACCGTTAAATCGGTTGAGCCTAAAGGCGCCGTGATCCAACTGTCCGAAGAAGTTGAAGGTTACCTGCGCGCTTCCGAAATCTCGCGCGACCGCGTTGAAGATGCTGGTACGCACCTGAAAGTCGGCGACACCGTCGAAGCGATGGTGTTGAACATCGACCGCAAAGCCCGTGGTATCCAACTGTCGATCAAAGCGAAAGACAACGTTGAAACCCAGGAAGCCATGCAGAAGATGGCAGCTACCGACAACAACGCAGCTTCGGGCACCACCAGCCTGGGCGCCTTGTTGAAAGCTAAGTTCGATAACAAGAACTAAGACTGCGGATACGGCAGATGACAAAGTCCGAGCTGATCAACCGCCTCGCTGAGCGTTATTCTCAGCTGGTGGCGAAGGATGCGGAGTATGCCGTCAAGACCATTCTCGATGCGATGACCAACGCCCTGGCGACCGGTCAGCGTATCGAGATCCGCGGTTTTGGCAGTTTTGCCCTGAACAGCAGGCCCCCGCGCATCGGCCGCAACCCGAAATCCGGCGACAAGGTGATGGTTCCTGAAAAACGGGTACCCCACTTCAAACCGGGCAAACAGTTGCGCGAGCGGGTGGACGCGATGGTCGGGCAACCGATCATCGAGGATTAATCGTCTGCTGGAAGGCGACATAAAGAGCGGCGTCCTTGGATGCCGCTTTTTTTTGTTAATATGCTGTAGAGCACTGCTCAAACCTACTGCGCGTCGCGCTTTGCGGCCGGCGATGCTCACCGTACTTCAGTACGGTTGCGCTTCTCGGCCACAAATCGCTGCCGCTCGCTACGGTTTGATCAGCACTCTACGTTTGTGCCATGTGGTACGGGCATTTTTTTGTTCACTCTGGACCTATCGATGAAAATCATCTCCACCATCGTTGGCTGTGTTCTTTTCGTCCTGTTCTTCAGTTTTGCGCTGAAGAATGCGCAGGTTGTCGACCTGCATGTTTTCCTCAATTATGAAATTCGCGGCCCCCTGGTCCTGATGCTGCTGGGCTTTTTTGTCGCCGGCGCCAGCCTGGGCGTACTGGCGCTGACGCCGACCGTGTTCCGTCACCGCCGCGAAGCGAACAAGCAAAAGACCACCATTGCCGCGCTGCAGACCGTTGGCGTGGCCAGCAATGTCCAGCCGCAACCGGACAGCGTGAGCGCGCAGTAAGCGGCGCCGTCGCTCCTATCTCTCTTACTCGAATAAAAACAATCGCATGGATTTTGAACTCTGGTGGCTCTTGGGTATCCCGATGTTTTTCGCGCTGGGCTGGATCGCCGCGCGCGTGGACATTCATCAACTGGTGTCGGAATCGCGCAGCCTGCCGCGCAATTACTTCAAGGGCTTGAATTTCCTGCTCAACGAGCAGCATGACAAGGCCATCGACGCCTTCATCGAAGTCGTCAAGCTGGACCCGGAATCGGCCGATATGCACTTTGCGCTGGGCAACCTGTTCCGCCGCCGCGGCGAAACGGAGCGCGCCATCCGCGTGCACCAGAACTTGCTGGCCCGTCCGGACTTGCCGCTGGAACAGCAGGGCCACGCCGCCTACGAGCTGGGCATGGATTACCTGAAGGCGGGCTTGCTGGACCGCGCCGAAGAAACCTTCAACAGCCTGGTCGACACGCAATATGCGGCCCAGGCGCGCCGCGCGCTGCTGGAAATCTACCAGCGCGAAAAGGAATGGCCACGCGCCATCGAAGCGGCCGTGGGCTTGCAGGAATCGGGTGCCGGCGCGCGCCAGAAGGAAATCGCCCAGTTCTATTGCGAACTGGCGCATGACGCTCTCGTGCACATGAAGCCGGACGACGCCATGCCGCTGCTGGAAAAAGCCTTGCAGACGGACCGCAAGAGCGTGCGCGCCACCATCCTGACGGGCGACGTGCTGCTGGCGCGCGGCGACGTGGAAGGCGCGCTGACCACCTGGCGGCGCGTGGAGCAGCAAAGCGTGCCGCACGTGGCCCTGGTCGCGCAGCGCCTGATGGATGGCTACACCAAGCTGGGCCGTGCACAGGAAGGCGTCAACCTGCTGCGTTCCTACCTGGAAGAGGCATCGTCGATCGACCTGATCGAAGTCGTCTTCAAGGCCGTTATCGAGCTCGACGGCGTGGAAGCGGCGAAGCAGCTGGTCAGCGCCGAGCTGCGCCGCACGCCGACCCTGCTGGGCCTCGACAAACTGCTGGAAGCGCGCATGATGGACGCCCCGGCCGCCATCTGGTCCGAGCTGTCGATGGTGAAAAACCTCGTGCACGGCTACACGCAGAAGCTGGCCCGCTACCAGTGCAGCCACTGCGGCTTCAAGGCACGCCAGTTCTATTGGCACTGCCCTGGCTGCAACAAGTGGGAAACGTATCCACCGCGCCGCACAGAAGAACTTAACGTCATGAACTGATTCGTACACGTCACCTTGCCCTGAGCAATGTGGCGTGTACTTCTATGTAAGACCTGCTTTTTATCCATACGGTACATCCATGAAAATCACTATTATCGGCACCGGCTATGTTGGCCTCGTGACCGGCGCCTGCCTGGCTGAGCTGGGCAACGACGTCTTTTGCCTCGACCTGGACGCACAGAAGGTAGCCTTGCTCAACAGCGGTGGCATCCCCATCCATGAACCGGGCCTGGAAGAAGTCGTGGCGCGCAACCGCGCCGCCGGACGCATGACCTTTTCCACCGACGTCGAAGCGGCCGCCGCGCACGGCGCGATGCAATTCATCGCCGTCGGCACGCCGCCCGATGAAGACGGCTCGGCCGACCTGCAATATGTGCTGGCCGCCGCGCGCGGCATCGGCAAGTACATGACGGACTTCAAGGTCATCGTCGACAAGTCGACCGTGCCCGTCGGCACGGCCGAAAAAGTGCGCGCCGCCATCCAGGGCGAACTCGACGCGCGCGGCGTGGCCGCCACGTTCTCGGTGGCATCGAACCCCGAATTCCTCAAGGAAGGCGCGGCCGTCGAAGACTTCATGCGCCCCGATCGCATCGTCATCGGCGTCGACGCCACGCCGGACGGCGAACGCGCGCGCGAATTGCTGAAAAGCCTGTACGCGCCGTTCAACCGCAACCACGAACGCACTTACTGGATGGATGTGCGCTCGGCCGAATTCACGAAATATGCGGCCAACGCCATGCTGGCCACGCGCATCTCGTTCATGAATGAACTGGCGAACCTGGCCGACAAGGTGGGCGTCGATATCGAAGCCGTGCGCCACGGCATCGGTTCCGACCCGCGCATCGGCCACAGCTTCCTGTATGCGGGCTGCGGCTATGGCGGTTCCTGCTTCCCGAAAGACGTGCAGGCGCTCGAGCGCACGGCACGCGGCCACGGCCAGGAATTGCTGATCCTGCGCGCCGTCGAAGCCGTCAACGACCAGCAGAAGCAGGTGCTGGGACGCAAAGTGGTCACTCGCTTCGGCGAAGATCTGACGGGCCGGCATTTCGCCGTGTGGGGCCTGGCCTTCAAGCCGAATACGGACGACATGCGCGAAGCATCGGCCCGCGTGCTGCTGGCCGACTTGCTGGGACGCGGCGCCACGGTGGCCGTGTACGACCCCGTCGCCATGGCCGAGGCGCGCCGCGTGCTGCAACTGGACTTGACGCCGGCGCAATTGGCGAAGGTGCGCTTTGCCGACAGCCCGAAGGATGCGCTGCAGGACGCCGATGCGCTGGTCATCGTGACCGAGTGGAAAGCCTTCCGCAGCCCCGACTTCGAGCAGGTCAAGGCGCGCCTGAAGCAGGCAGTGATCTTTGACGGACGCAATCTGTTCGAGCCGGCCGTCATGGCCGAGAACGGCATCGAATACCACGGGATCGGTCGCTCGATCCTGACGCGCGCATGAGCGCCCAGGAGGTAGTCGCCTTGACGGCGCCGGCCGCGCTGGCCCAGGTACGCCTGCTGGTGGTGGGCGATGTGATGCTGGACCGCTACTGGTTCGGCGATGTCAGCCGTATTTCGCCGGAAGCGCCCGTGCCCATCGTGCGCATCGAGAAGCGCGAAGAGCGCCTAGGCGGCGCGGCCAACGTGGCGCGCAACGCGGCCGCGCTGGGAGCGAAGACGAGCTTGCTGGGCGTGGTCGGCGACGACGAGGCGGGCAGCCAGGTCGAACGCCTGCTCGAAGGCGGCGGCATCCACAGCTATCTGCAGCGCGATGCGGCCATTTCCACCATCATCAAGCTGCGCGTGATCGGCCGCCAGCAGCAGATGCTGCGCATCGACTTCGAGGATGCACCGAGTGATACGGTGCTGCGCGACAAGCTCAAGCAATTCAATGCCCTCTTGCCGCACTACGACGTGGTGATCCTGTCGGACTACGCCAAGGGCAGCCTGGTGAACGTGGCCGAGATGATCAAGGCGGCACGGGCGGCCGGAAAAATCGTCATGGTCGACCCGAAAGGCGATGATTTCAGCCGCTATACGGGAGCGTCAGTGCTCACTCCGAACAAGTCGGAACTGCGCCGCGTGATCGGCAACTGGAGCACGGAAGAGCAGCTCACGGAACGCGCGCAGCAGATGCGCGCGCAGCTGGGCCTGGACGCCTTGCTGCTGACCCGTTCCGAAGAAGGCATGAGCTTGTACACGGCCGACGAGGTGCTGCACATGCCCACCGATGCGCGCGAAGTGTTCGACGTCTCGGGCGCCGGCGACACGGTGATCGCCACCATGGCGGCCATGCTGGGCGCCGGCATGGGCCTGGGCGACGCCGTGCGCACGGCCAACCGGGCCGGCGGCATCGTCGTCGGCAAGCTGGGCACGGCCACCGTCACCCGCGACGAGCTGTTCTCCCAATAACCATGCTGTACCACCTGCGCCGGAGCGTTTGATCTGGCGCAGGTTTTCCCATCCTTCCGCCGTCCCGTCTTGTCAACCGTATCACGTCCCAGCCGTTAAAGCCGTTAAGGCGCTGCTCTTCCCTTGCGTTCGAGTCATCTTGAAACCACACCACGGAGAGATACCCATGTTCAAAAAAATACTGCTGGCCATCGCCACCTTGATCGCGACGATGGGCTTTGCCTTTGCCCAGGTCGATGTCAACAAGGCGGACCAGGCGGCACTCGACAGCGTCAAGGGCATCGGCCCCGTCACGTCGAAAGCCATCATCGACGAGCGTGCCAAGGGCGGCGCCTTCAAGGATTGGGCCGATTTTGAAAGCCGCGTGAAGGGCATCGGTCCGAAAAGTTCCGTGAAGTTGTCGGAAGCGGGCTTGCAAGTGAATGGCCAGGCCAAGTCCGGCGCGCCGGCGGCACCCGCTCCGGCGGCGAAAGCTGCCCCGGCAAAAAAGGAAGCTGCTGTGAAGGAAGTTGCAGCGAAAGAAGCCGCACCGAAGCCAGCTGCTGCGACCGACACCGCTGCGGCGCCAGCCAAGACAGCCGCTGAAGCGAAAAAAGAAGCTGCTGCCGCGAAGAAAGAAGCCAAGGCTGCCGCCGCTGCCGCCAAGAAAGAAGCTGCCGCCGCGCCTGCCGCTGCAGCGGCCGATGCCGCTCCCGTGAAAACGACTGCCGAAGCGAAGAAGGAAGCTGCCGCTGCCAAGAAAGAAGCGAAGGCTGCTGCCGCTGCCGCGAAGAAAGAAGCGAAACTGGCTGCCGCCGAGGCGAAGAAAGCGGAAGCCGAGAAAAAATAAGCGTTTTGTCGTAAAGCGTGTTGCGTGGTGGTGCCGCGCAGCACGAGAAGAAAACCCCGCATGGTACCGGCCGCGCGGGGTTTTTTTTATGCACCTACAGCTGCGATTCGATCGGCAGCCAGCGCATCACGGACACCAGCAGGCGGCGCCAGAAGCCGGACTCCGGATCGTGCGTCCACACTTTGGCGGGCTGCTCGGTGGCGTCGGACCAGCGCAGGGCGCCGTTGTCGAGGAACAATCGATAGCTGGTGTCGCTCGCCGTCGAATGCAGGAACAGCGCGCGCATGTCGGCCGCCAGCGCGGCATCGTCGAACAGCACGCCCATTTCCGTATTCAGCTGGGCCGAGCGGGGATCGAGGTTGAAGGAACCGACGAAGCCCCGCTGGCCGTCGACCACCACGGCCTTGGTATGCAGGCTGGCGCGGCTCGACCCCATCAGACTGATGCGCTTGCGGTGCTGGGTCTTCAATTCAAACAGGGCGACGCCGCCATCGAGCAGCGCCTGGCGGTAGCGCGCATAGCCCGCATGCACGAGGGCCACATCGGTGGCGGCCAGCGAGTTGGTCAGCACCTGGACCTGGACGCCGGCCGCCACCTTGTCGGCCAGCATCGTGCTCAACGCCGCGCCGGGCACGAAGTAGGGCGAGGTCAGCAGCGCTTCCTCGCGCGCGTCCGTCAGCAGCGGCAGCAGGCTGTGCATGAGCCAGTGCTCGCTGCGCTGCAAACTGGCCACGGGCGCGGCTTTTTCCGGCGGGTCCGACAGCACCTGCACTTGCCCGCTCCAGTGCAGGCGCAGCCGGCCATCGAGGTGGGCCTGCAGCTGGCCCGCATCGGTCAGCTGCTGGAGGTAGGGGGAAGCGCCCACTTCGCCCGTGAGCGTATCGAGGCGCGCACGCACAGCCTGCAGTTCCGGCGCGCCCGCGTCCTTGCCGGCGTGCAAGGCGCGTATGGGGAGGACGGCGCGGCTGTTCCAGAAGCGGTCGAAGATGTCGCTCGTCTGCTGCACGGCGGGTCCCACCAGCAGCAAGTCGGCATCCTGGAAATTGACTTGCTCGGCGGCATCAAAATATTCATCGCCGATATTGCGCCCGCCGACGAGGGCCACCCTGCCGTCGACGATCCAGGCCTTGTTGTGCATGCGCCGGTTCAGGCTGACGGCGCGCAAGGCCATTTCCACGGCGCGCCACCAGATGCCGTCGCGGTTGCGGCTTGGATTGAAGATGCGCACGTCGATCAGCGGATGGCTGTCGAGCGCGAGGATGGCGGCGTCCTGGCCCCGTGCGTTGATATCGTCGAGCAGCACGCGCACGCGTACGCCGCGGTCGGCCGCGCGCAGCAGTTCGCGCACCAGCAGGCGTCCCGTGACGTCGTTATGCCAGATGTAGTATTGCAGGTCGATGCTGCGGCCCGCTTCGCGCGCGCTCAGGGCGCGCAGGGCAAACGCTTCCAGGTTGTCGTCGATCAGGGCCGTGCCGCTGTGGCCCGGCCGTTGCGCCAGCTGCGGCGCCAGCACGCGGTCGAGCAGGGTGGCATCCGTCGCCACGGGCAAGGCCGTTCCCGGCGCGCCCAGCGAACGTTCGGCGAAGCGCCCGTAGCTGTACAGGGCAGCGATGCTGAGCACGGCAAACAAGGTGGCCAGCAGCAGCAATTTGACGAGCATGCGGCGCACCGTCAGCGGACCGCGCGCATGCTGCGGCGTGCGGGATGGAGGGCGGTCTGGCGCATGCGTGCCTTTCGTGAACGGGGGAGTGGCCGATTGTAGCAGTTTCTACAATGCACGATTTTCGACCTGGAACATCCTTGCCTGCCGTCAAAAATGCGAGAATGGCCAGCTCAATCAATCATCGGGAGACGGCGGCATGGCAGGGATTGTGACGGCAATGACGGCAATGACGGCAGCCATGCTGTCGGCGAGTGTGGCGGCTGCGCCGGGCGCCGAACCGGCGCAGCAGCAGATACGGCAAGTGGTGGCCGACATCTCGCCGCAGCGCATCGAGGCGCATGTGCGCAAGCTGGTCAGTTTCGGGACGCGCCACACCATGTCCGATACCGTGTCCGACACGCGCGGCATCGGCGCGGCCCGGCGCTGGATCAAGGCCGAGCTGGAGCGCTGCGGCGCGCAGGCGGGCGGACGACTGCAGGTGGCGTTCGACAGCCATGTGGCGCCCGTGTCGAAACGCATTGCGCGGCCGACGGAAATCGTCAACGTGGTGGCGACCTTGCCGGGCAGCCAGCCGCAGTCGGCCGGGCGCATCTATGTCGTCAGCGGCCATTATGACTCGCGCGCCACCGACGTGATGGATGCGCAGGGCGACGCGCCCGGCGCCAACGATGACGCCTCGGGCACGGCGGCCGTCATTGAAATGGCTTGCGCGATGGCGCGCTACCAGTTCGACGCCACGCTCGTCTTCATGGCCGTGGCGGCCGAGGAACAGGGTTTGTTGGGTTCCGGCCATTGGGCGCAGCAGGCAAAGTTGAATAAACTCAACATCGCCGGCATGCTCAATAACGACATCATCGGCAGTTCGCGCGCGGAAGGCGGCACCGTCGATGGCGGCCAGGTGCGCCTGTTTGCCGAGGGTATCCCGGCCGTCAAGGAGATGAGCGACGGTGTGCGCGGCCTCGTGGCGACGGGCGGCGAAAACGATTCGCTCTCGCGCCAGCTGGCGCGCCATGTAAAACAGGTGGGCGAGCGCTACGTTCCCGGTTTCAAGGTCAACGTCATCCAGCGCGCCGACCGTTACCTGCGCGGCGGCGACCATATGCCGTTTCTGGCACAAGGCTACGCGGCGCTGCGTTTCACGGAACCGCACGAGGATTTTGCGCATCAGCACCAGGATGTGCGCGTGGAAAATGGCGTGCAGTACGGCGACTTGCCGCAATTCGTCGACTATGACTACGTGGCGAAAGTGGCGCGCGTAAATGCGGCGGCGCTCGCTTCGCTGGCCCTGGCGCCGGCCGCGCCCGCCGGCGTGCAGGTGCGCACGGCCCAGCTGGAAAACGCCACTGCACTGGTCTGGCAGCCGAACACGGAACCGGACCTGGCCGGTTACCGCATCGTCTGGCGCGCCACGACGGCCGACCAGTGGCAGGGCGCGCAGGATGTGGGCAATGTCACCGAGGCCAAGGTCAAGCTATCGAAAGACAGCTATTTCTTTGGCGTCCAGGCCATCGACCGCGACGGCAATGTCAGCGTGGCCACGTATCCCATGCCCTTGCGCTAGGCGCTGTTGACAGGCAAGCGGGCAAGGAAACCGTGAATCTGGGAAACGACGGCCGCGCCTTCGCCCACGGCGGCGGCGACGCGCTTGGTGGAACCGGCGCGCACGTCGCCGATGGCGAACACGCCCGGCACGCTCGTTTCCAGCGCGGCCCGTTCCGGCAAGTCCGGAGGCGGGTAGGCTAAATGCGCGCCGTGGCCATGGGCGCGGCATTCGGCGCGCGTGACGTCGAAGCCCGTGCGGATAAAACCCTGCTCGTCGACGGCCACGGCGCAGTCGTGCAGCCAGTCCGTGTTCGGATCGGCGCCGACAAACAGGAATACGCGGCGCACGGCGCAATCGCACTCCTTGCCCGTCTGGTTGTTGCGCCAGCGCACCTCCGTCAAGCCGTCGTCGTCGCCTTCGAGGGCGATGATTTCCGTGTGCGTGTGCAAGGTGATATTGGGCGTGGCGGCGATGCGCTCGATCAAATAGCTCGACATGCTGGCCGCCAGTCCCTCGCCGCGGATCACCATGTGGACCTTTGCGGCGTGGCTTGAGAGAAACACGGCGGCCTGGCCGGCCGAGTTGCCGCCGCCCACCAGGATGATTTCTTCCTGCCGGCACAGCTTGGCTTCGATGGGCGAGGCCCAGTAATACACGCCCCGTCCCTCATACGTTTTCAGGTTGGCCAGCGAGGGGCGGCGGTAGCGCGCGCCGCACGACAGCACCACCGTGCGGGCGCGCACCTGCGTGCCGTCGCACAGCTTGACGCGCAGCGGCCAGCTGTCGCACAGCAAGTTGGCGGCGCTGGCCGGGGTGGCGATCTCGACGCCGAACTTTTGCGCCTGCACGTAGGCGCGTCCTGCCAGTGCGCGGCCAGAAATTCCGGTGGGAAAGCCCAAATAATTTTCGATGCGCGCGCTGGCGCCCGCCTGGCCGCCGTACGCGCGCTGCTCGAGCGCCAGCACCGATAGCCCTTCCGAGGCCGCATACACGGCCGTGGCCAGGCCGGCGGGACCGGCGCCCACCACCAGCACGTCGAAGATCTTGTCGCCGGACAAATCGGGCAGCATGCCCAGGCAGCGTCCCAGTTCCGCATTGCCGGGATTTTTCATGATCTTGCCGTCTGGACAGACCACCAGCGGCCAATCCTGCGGCGTGGGCTGGTAGCGCCCGGCCAGCGCGGCGGCGGACGTATCGGTGGCCGGATCGAGCACCGTGTGCGGATGGCCATTGCTCGATAAAAAGCTTTGCAGGTGGAACAGATTGCCATTGCCGCGCGGGCCCACCAGCACGGGGCCGCCCGAATTCGATTCGATCAGCGCCACGCGGCGCAGGATCAGGGCGCGCACGATGCGTTCGCCCATCTCGGCCTCGGCCACGATCAGCGCGCGCAAGGATTCCGAACTGATGTCGAGCAATTCCACCTCGCCCACGGCGCTGCCATTGACGAGGGTAGGGCGGCCGGACAATTGCGCCACCTCGGCAATGAAGTGGCCGACGCCCACTTCGCGCAGCACGGACGCCTGCCCCAGCACTTCGTGGCGCGTGATGCTGACCCGCCCGGACAGTATCACCAGCATGCCGAAGCTGCTGCTGCCCGCTTCGAACAGCGTTTCGCCGTCGGCAAAGCGCCGCCGCGTGCCGTAGCGCTGCAAGCGCTGCAGTTCGAGCGCATTGAAGACGGGCGAGATCTGGTGGCTGCGGCCCTGCAAGTCGAGCGTGGCGAACTGGACGGGATCGTCCTGCGTCGTTTCGGGAATGAATTCGGGTGTGCTGCTGGCCATGGCGGGTCCGTTCGGAGGCTGAATAAGCAAATAACAAAAATAACTAACAGTGACGAGTCTAGCGCATGCGGCGCGCGCCTGCCGCAATACCCCTTGCGCACGCCCGGAAATGGCGGGGCGGCAGGCGCCATGCGGCGCGTCGCGGCGCAGCCGCATGCATACGCGGGCCCGGAAGCGGCCGCCGATCAGCGATACGCCGTCCAGCATCTCATATTAGAATGGGTCTTTGTTGAATCTACTCAAACAGACACGATGGCTTACAAGACACTTGAAGATACGATAGGCAATACCCCGCTGGTGCAACTGACGCGCTTGCCGGGTGCCGATGCGCTTGCGCGCAACAACGTCATCCTGGGCAAGCTGGAAGGCAACAATCCGGCCGGCTCCGTGAAGGACCGCGCGGCCATGTCCATGCTCAAGCGCGCTGAAGAGCGCGGCGTCATCAAGCCGGGCGATACCCTGATCGAGGCGACCAGCGGCAATACGGGCATCGCGCTGGCCATGGCCGCCGCTTTGCGCGGTTACAAGATGCTGTTGCTGATGCCCGACAACCTGAGCGTGGAGCGCCGCCAGAGCATGGCCGCCTACGGCGCCGACATTTTATTGACGCCGAAGACGGGCGGCATGGAGTATGCGCGCGACCTGGCCGAGCAGATGCAGAAGGATGGCCGCGGCGTCATCCTCGACCAGTTCGCCAACGAAGACAATTCGCGCGCCCACTATGAAAGCACGGGGCCGGAAATCTGGCGCGATACCAATGGCCAGGTCACGCACTTCGTCAGCGCCATGGGCACGACGGGCACCATCATGGGCGTGTCGCGCTATTTGAAGGAGCAAAATCCCGCCATCCAGATCATCGGCGCCCAGCCCGAGGAAGGCTCGCAGATTCCCGGCATCCGCAAATGGCCGGAAGCGTACTTGCCGAAAATCTACGACAAGTCGCGCGTGGACCAGGTGGAGTACGTGAGCCAGGGCGTGGCCGAGCGCATGGCGCGCAGCCTGGCGGCGGAAGAGGGCTTGTTTTGCGGCATCTCGGCAGCCGGTGCGTGCGAAATCGCGCTGCGCATCTCGCAAACGGTGGAAAACGCGACCATCGTGTTCGTCGTCTGCGACCGTGGCGACAGATATCTGTCCACAGGTGTTTTCCCTGCGTAACGGGGAAGGATGTGAAGTGAGGTCGGCCAGAACGGCCTGAGAACTGCTGGAAATACCCCCTCCCCATGGCGGGGAGGGAAAACCTGCGAACTGGCAGGATCAGCCTTGTGGCGTTTCGCCTTCTTTTGGCTTGAATTGCTTGTCGCTGATGCGGAATTTGTTACGACGGTCACCCATCAGGTAACGCAGGTCGCGGATGCTCAGGTCGCTGACTTCGTGCATGCGGATCAGCAGCGATGCGCCGACCGGCAGGCGGTGGTGGCGAATTTTACTGATGACCGGTGGCGCCACTTCCAGCGCGCGGGACAAGGCTGCGTCGTTTTTCAGGCGCAGGTTTTCGATCAGGGTATCGAGCAGTCTGTTTGGGTTGTACTGAAGCAGATCGTCGGAGTCCGAATCGCTGTTCATATCAATGCCGACTTGGTTTGTCATGATGTTATTGTTCCTTCTGTAGTTGCACTGCAAAGTAAAAAACACTCGGAGCTCGCTCTTGCTGCGTTCATGTTCATTCTTTACTAAAAGGAACGAATTCACACACGGTACGATCCGGGATACAGTTTTTCATGATATATACACAATTGTACAACAGGATTCAATTTCAGGCGGGAAAGCCCGCTAATCTTGCTTTGTACAGAACCGGTGTTGTCTAGCTGCAACACCTATTTATTCTTTATTATGCTCTATGATAGAGCAAAAATTGTACTTTGACAAAAGTTAAGTATAAAACCACTACTGCATCCCGTGCCGCACAAAGGCTGGCGAGCGAGGCTGGCACATGTTATCGGCCCCACCATAGACCTGTTTGCCGGTCGCTTCAACATCGCTTACGCTTTCTTACAAGTAATATTATAACTTTACACTGACTTTCGGTTAGCGTGCGCGCACTTGACTGATGGCCTTGCCCAGGTCAATCACTGACATGGCATAAAAATAACTTCTGTTGTACTGAGTTATAGCAAAGAAGTTATTGGTTGCCAAGTGATACTCAGTTGCTTCTGAACCATTTTGTAAATCGATCAAGCCAAACAACATGTTCTGGGGCGTGGCCACGACGGTACTCACGCCGGCTTCCTGCAATTCTCCCAGCCGGTATTTGGCTTGCAAGCCCTGGCCGACGAACTTTTCCCACGTGCGGCTGGCCGACACGGTGACGGGATACGTACTGATGGCCGGGTCGTCGCGCCGCCAGCCATGTTCGACGAGGAAATGCGCGACGCTGCCGATGGCGTCGGCCGTGGAATTACGCAGGTCGATATGGCCATCGCCATCGAAGTCCACCGCATATTTCATGATGCTGCTGGGCATGAATTGAGGCAGGCCGATGGCGCCCGCATACGAGCCGAGCAGGGTCAAGGGATCGATGCCATCCTTGCGCGCGTACAACAGCGCGTTTTCCAGTTCTCCCTTGAAAAATTCCATGCGCGCGGCGCGGGTCGGGCTGTCCGGATAGGAAAACGCCAGGGTCGTCAGCGCGTCGAGCACGCGGAAACGGCCCGTATTGCGTCCGTACACGGTTTCCACGCCGATGATGCCGACGATGATCTCGGCCGGCACGCCATATTCGCGCTCGGCGCGCGCCAGCGCTTCCGCATTCTCTTCCCAGAATTTCACGCCCGCATTGATGCGCACCGGCTCGATGAAGCGGGCGCTGTACGCTTGCCAGTTCTTCGGCTTGCCGGGCGGCGCCGGCTTCATCAGCTGCACGGTCGACTCGACATAGCGCACCTTGCCGATCAGGGTATCGAGCCCGGCGCGGTCAAAGCCATGCTTGGCGGACATGTCGTCGAGGAAGGCGCGTACTTCTTTCCAGTTGGCATAGTCGACAAACTCGCCTTCGAAGTCGAATTTTGCCGGTGCTTTCTTGGCTGTCGCCTTGGCGGGCGGGGCCTTGGCCGCGCGCACGGCGCGGGCGCGGTCGGCAGCGGAAATATGGCTGTTTTCCCCAGCGTGCGCGGTCGTCAGGCACAGGGGAAGGGAGAGGAGCAGGGACAGGGCGGAGGTTTTGATCGGTAACAAGGAGCGTCTCATCGGCATTGGGTTAACAGGCGGCGCAAGCTGCGCCGCGCGCGGAGTTGTTCGTCTGGGTGGGCATTACCATACTTCATCGCGGCATAGATTGCCAGAAACTGTGCGGTGGCGGCGTGCGCCTCTTGTGTGGCCTTGCCTGCGGCCAACCGTGCAGCATAACCGTGCGGACCTTCATGCGGCGCACGGCTGTAGCCGCGCCGCGCCTGCTGGCGGCAAAATTGTGCGTACAGGGCGTCGAGCGGATCGCCTTGCCGCGCCTGCCGCCACCAGACCAGACCACCGGCCACGGCGGACAGCACGGCCAGCACGGCGCAAGCGACTGCCAGCTGCTTCGCTGGCAAGTTTTTCAAGTGATCGAGCATGGCGCGCTGGCGCTGCGGCGTGGTGTCGAGTACCCAGCTGCTCCAGGCGTGCTCGGCCTGCTGCCATTGCTGGCGCCAGGCGGCAAGCGCCCCGTGCGCGCCGCCGTCGAGGCCGGCCAGGGCGCGCCACGCCGTCAGCGGCGACGGGGGCGGCGGCAGGGCGGCGTCAAGGTTGCGCTCCGTGCGCAGGGGCGCGACGGCGCCCGTGGGATCGATGCGCACCCAGCCCCGGCCCGCCAGCCACACTTCGCTCCAGGCGTGGGCGTCGGACTGGCGCACCGTCAGGCTGGCGCCGTCACTGTTGCGTGCGCCGCCCTGGTAACCGGTGACGACGCGCGCGGGAATGCCCATGGCGCGCATCAGCACGACAAAGCTGCCCGCGTAATGTTCGCAAAAGCCCGCCTGCGTGCGAAACAGGAAGTCGTCGACGCCATGCTTGCCCAGCAGCGGCGGCTGCAGGGTGTAGCGGAAGGGCGCGCGGCGGAAGTGCTCGAGCACGGCGGCGACGGCGTCGGCGGGCGCCAGCGCATGCGCGCCGCTGCCGCGCAGGGCACGGGCCCAGGCCACGCTGCGCGGATTGCTGCCTGCGGGCAAGGCCAGCCATGGCTGTTGCTGCGCGGCCGACAAGCCGGCCTGCAGCCGGTAGCGCGCTTGGGAACTGGCGCGGTAACGCACGGTCGAAGTAATGGGCTGTATGGTCAGCACTTCCAGCGCCGACGACACGACATACGGGTTACCGGGCAAGCGTTCGATGCTGCGCGGCACGTCAAGCGCGAAGATGCGCCGCTGGCCGCTCGCCTGCAAGGTGACTTCGTATTGGCTGGGCTGGCCTTGCAGCGCGATGTCGATGCGGCTATCGCTGGCAGGCGCGCGCCCCTTTGCCCCCCTGCGCGTCCAGGTGGCGCCGTCGAAGTCGCCCAGCACCACGGCGCGCCAATACAGCTGGTCTTGCGGCGGGATCGGCGTGCTGAAACGGGCCGTAAAGACAGGGTCGCTTGACAGGGCCAGCGAGGCGATGGCGCCCGGCTGCATGCTGTCGGACAAGCCCGTGTGCGCCTGCGCGTCTTCTGGTGAGGCGCCCCACAGGGGGCCGTCGACGCGCGGCACGGCAAGAAACATGATGGCCGACAGGGGGACGGCCAGTGCCAGCATGCGCCCCAGTAAATTTAACCGTTGCGCCAGGCGGGGCTGCACGGCGCCGTACTGGGCCGACAGCAGGGCGGCCAGCAGGACGATGACGGTGGCCAGCATCCAGGCAGCGCTGAGGATGCCTTGCGTATGGAAAAAGTTCGCCAGCAGAAGGAAAAAACTGAGGAAGACGAAGACGAAGATGTCGCGCCGGCCATGCATTTCCAGCGACTTCAAGGCCAGCAGCAAGGCCAGCATGGCCACGCCGGGATCGCGTCCCAGCACGGTGCCATAGCTGGCGTAGACGCCGGCAATGCCGAGCAGGGCCAGCGGCGCAAGCAGCGTTAGCTGCGGCTGGCGCCTGCCCCGCACGGTAATGACGGCGCGCCACAGCAGCAGGGCGGCGCTTGCCATCGACAACCATGGGGGCAGGTGCAGCGCGTGCGGCGCCAGCACCATGGCGGCCGCCAGCAACAGCAGCACAATGTCGGCTTTCTCGCGCGGCAAGCTGTTGAACCAGCGGATCATGGTGACTCCTTGCTGGGAGGTAAGTCGTGCAGGGCCAGTGCGCGCAAACAGGCGTCGCGCTGGCTGGCGCCCAAGGCCGGTGCCAAGGTCAGCGCGCCCAGGCGCAAGCCATATGACAAGCCCGTGCGTTCCGCCTGCAGCACCCAGGCGGCCAGGCGCGACAGGCGCGCTTCCGGCGCCAGCGCGTGCAGCGAGGCGTGCTCGAACACGATGCTGCCATGGGATGCGCCTGCCGGCGCGTCGGCGGCAGGCTGGAATTGCTTGCTGAATACGTGCTCGCCGTCGTGGCGGGCGATCTGGCGCCAGGCCAGGCGGTGCAAGGGATCGCCTGGCCGGTAGGCGCGCACGCCGGCCAGTTCCAGGCTGCCATCGGGCGAGTCTGGCTGCCGTGCCTGCTTTGCCGGCCGCACCGTGAAGGCAGGCAAGGGCAGCGGCGGCGCACCCTGTTCTGGCTGCGGATACACGAGCACGCGCGCCTCGGGCTGCCAGTGGCACCATGCCACAAACAGGCCCAGCGGAAAACTGCCGGACAGGCGCACGGAGGGCGCATCGAGCCAGCCGCGTTGCCGCGCCGTTACGACGATGCTGACGGCCGTTTCCCCGTGGGCGGCGATGTCGGCCAGGCTGGGTGCTGCCGCCACACCGCTGATGGCAAGGTGGATCGCATGGCGCGGGCGCGCGCTGCGGTTGATCAGGTGCAAGGTGAACGAGGCGTGGCTGCCCGCGAACACGGGGCTGCCCGGCGTGGCGGCCAAGGCCAGGCCCGCCAGGTTGCGGCTGGCAAACAGCATGTCGGCGATGGCGCAGGCGGCGGCGAAATACGTGAGCGCATAACCGAGGCCCAGGCGGTAATTGACGGCGGCGATCCACAGTGCCAGCAGCAGCGCGGCAAACGCCAGACCCGCGCGCGAAGGGCGGATGTGCACGCGCTGCGCGCCCAGCCAGGGACGCGCCGGCAGCCAAGAGATATTGCGCCAGCGCATGCCGCTCAGACGGGAATGCTCAACAGCATGTGCTGCAGCAGCGCGCGGCTATCCAGCGAGCCTTGCGCCGCATGCAGGCGGTGGGCGCAGACGGGCAGCAGCACGGCTTGCACATCGTCGGGCGTGACGTGGTCGCGTCCGGCCAGCGCGGCCCAGGCGCGCGCCGCCTGCAGCAGGGCCAGCGCGGCGCGCGGGCTCAGGCCATCGGCAAACACGCCCGGCGCGCGCGTGGCATGCACGAGGGCCAGCACGTAGTCGACGACGGCGGCCGAGGCGTGGATGGCGCGCAGGCCCGCTTGCGCCTGCAGCAATTCTTCCGCGTTCATGACGGCAGGCAAGGTGTGCAGCATGGCGCGGCGGTCGGCGCCCAGCAGCAGCGCCCTTTCCGCGGCCGCATCGGGGTAGCCCAGGGTGACGCACATGAGAAAACGGTCGAGCTGCGATTCTGGCAGGGGGAAGGTGCCCAGCTGGTGCGCGCAGTTCTGCGTGGCGATGACGAAAAACGGCTGCGGCAGCGCATGCGTGACGCCGTCGAGCGTCACTTGCCGCTCTTCCATCGCTTCGAGCAGGCCCGATTGCGTCTTCGGCGTGGCGCGGTTGATCTCGTCGGCCAGCAGCACTTGCGTGAACAGGGGGCCGGGATGAAAGAGGAAGCTGCCGCTGCCCCGGTCATACACGCTCATGCCGGCCACATCGGCGGGCAGCAGGTCGCTGGTGAATTGCTGGCGCTTCCATTGCAGGCCCAGCGAGATGGCCAGCGCATGGGCCAGGGTTGTCTTGCCCACGCCGGGCACGTCTTCGATCAGCAGGTGGCCGCCGGCCAGCACGCAGGCGAGGGCCTGGCGGATCTGCAAGTGTTTGCCGACGAGAACTTCGCCGATCTGCTGTGCGGCCTGGTGTATTTTCGAAAACATGCTATTTCTATCACAGTAAGTCGGATTATTTAATTTACAATCGCTTTGGCCAGGTCAAACCGCGCCGCCCGCCCGTTGCGCGCACGTGGTAGATTAGAGAGGCAGCAAGGACGGCAAGGGCGGCACAGACCAGCCAGTGATTTTATGCGAGAACGCGCAGGGCGAACAGGAATGCCATGCAGTGTTCCCGGAGAATGGACAGAGACAGAGGTAACCAGTACAGCGCATGAGCACAGCCATTTATACCCATCCCGATTGCCAGCGCCATGAAATGGGCGACTGGCACCCAGAATCACCGGCCCGCTTGCAGGCCATCAACGATCAATTGATCCTCGCGCACATCAGCGACCTGGTCGAGCACCGTGACGGCGTGCGCGCGCAATTGTCCGATATCGAGCGCAACCACAGTGCCACGGCCATCGGCCTGGTGCGCGACAATGTACCGCAGGAGGGCGATTACTATCCGCTCGACGGCGACACCCTGCTCAACGCGCACAGCTACGAGGCGGCACTGGCTGCGGCCGGCTCGGCCGTGGCAGCCACGGATGCCGTCATCGATGGCGAGATCAGCAACGCCTTCTGCGCGATCCGCCCGCCCGGCCACCATGCGCGGCCCAGCGAACCGATGGGTTTCTGCCTGTTCAATAATGTCGCCATCGCCGCCAAGCATGCGCTCGACGTGCGTGGCCTCGAGCGCGTCGCCATCGTCGACTTCGACGTGCACCATGGCAATGGCACGGCCGAGTCCGTGGCGCAGGACCCGCGCATCCTGATGGTGAGTTTTTTCCAGCACCCGTTCTATCCGTACAGCGATGTCGAATCCTACACCGACACACGCGTCAACGTGCCCGTGCCGGCCCGCTCGAAGGGCGATGCCGTGCGCCAGCTGGTGCTCGACCACTGGCTGCCTGCGCTGCACCGGCAACAGCCGCAGATGATTTTCATTTCCGCCGGTTTCGACGCCCACCGCGAAGACGACGTGGGCGGCATGGGCCTGGTGGAGGCCGACTACACATGGATGACGCAGCAGATGATGGCCGTGGCCCATCAGTATGGCAAGGGCCGCATCGTCAGCTGTCTCGAAGGGGGCTACAACCTGTCGTCCCTGGGCCGCAGCGTGGCGGCGCACGTGAAGGCGCTGGCGGAACTGTAACGGCGCAGCGCACTACAGCAAGGTGGGACGGCGGCTGGAATGCGTGTGGCGGTGGGTCTGATAGTCGAGCGCGTCGCCGGCCATGAAGCGGCGCCATGCTTGCGTGTAGACAAGCGATGATTTATCCGCATCGAAGCTGTCGAGCTGCAACATGTCGCGGTGGTGCTTGATTTCATTGACCAGTTGGTCATACAGCATTTGCAAGCCATAACTGTCGGCGCTCTGACGTTTCAAGCGCTCCTCGAGCTGCGCCACTTGCCCCTGCAGCTGCCGGCATTCCTTCTTCCAGTCATTGCGCGGCACGCGCTTGGGCGCCATGCCAGTGTGTTCCATCATCATATCGAGCTATCCCATCGCCTGTCTCCCTGCGCCTGTGCCAGCCAGTCCGGAAAACATTGCTTTTCATTTAAGAGGCGATATTAGAGCATACTTTTTTGTTTCTTTCAGTAAATATAAAAGTCCGCGTAGAAATATTTGACCCGGTTCCCGCGCGCGTATCACTGGCGCAGCGCCGCCTTCTTGGGTGGTGCCGGGGCGGCTTCCGCCATGTTGCCGTCATCGGCATACGTGAGGGTCAGCAGGGTATTGTCGTCCCAGCTCACGTCATGCAGCGGCGGCACGTAGCGCTGGCGGTCTTCCGTGATGCGGATGTCCAGCGTGCGCTCGCCCGAGCGCGCCTGCACGGCAAGCAGCTTGCGGAATACGGGAAACGGCACGTGGATCAGCGACGAGTGGCAAGGCCCGCCCGCCAGACGGAACAGGTTGCGCCGCACAAACGGCAGGTCATCCTGCTCGACGGCCCAGCGGATTTCGCATTCCAGGCGCAAGTCGCCCAGGCGGCGCACGTTCTGGGGCAGGCCTGGCGTGTGAATGTCGGCGCGCCAGCGCACGGTGTCGCGCTTCTTGTTGCTGACCAGGTCGGCATTTGCATCGTAGGCGGTCTTGTCGCGCGTCAAGGTGAAACCGCCGTCCGCTGCCAGCGGCACGGGGATGGACAGATTGTCGGCCGACAGGTGCAGGGTCACGCCTTCGAGCCTGGCCTTCGGCGTGGCGGGGATCAGCATGAAGCGCAGCGGCGCGCCTGGCGCCAGGCGCTGGTAGTCGGCGTACGCGTCGAGTCCCTTGAGCATGGTGCGGTAGGGGCGCAGGTCGGGATCGCGCGTGCCTTGCACGTCGACAATCTGTTGTATTTCCTGGTTCGCTGCGTCGCCTGGCGCCGCCGCTTGTTCCTGGGCCATGGCGGGCAGCAGACAGGCGCAAAGGGGACGAGGAGGAAAAAACGGGGAAGATGCATGGAATGCGTGCCAGGTTGTACTTGCAATGTGGAAACCGGCCAGGCTGGACGGACTGCGGATCTTATCATTCGTGTAACTGCCAAATTATCACCAATTGTCTCGTTCGCGCCGCACGGCTGGCGCTGGCGGCGGAAAATGGGACGTCGCAGCGGCAACCACGTAAAATAGCGGATTGACCGAACGATTTTGAAAGCAAGAGCATGGCGATACAATGGTACCCAGGACACATGAACGCGGCCCGCAAGAAAGCGGCCGAAACCATGGAAAACACCGATCTGGTGATTGAAGTGGTGGACGCGCGCCTGCCGGCAGCCAGCTGCAATCCCATGGTGGACGAGCTGCGCCTGTTCCGCCAGCGCCCTTGCCTGAAAATCCTCAACAAGACAGACCTGGCCGATCCTGCCGCAACTAGCGCCTGGGTCGCGTACTTCAATGCCCAGGAAGGCGTGACCGCGTATGCGATGACGACCAAGAAGCCGGGCGATGTGGCGCGCATTCCTGATCTGGCCAAGTCGCTGGCGCCGCACCGCGGCGTGCCGACCAAGCCGCTGCGCATCATGATCATGGGTATTCCCAACGTGGGCAAGTCGACGCTGATGAACGCGCTGCTGAAAAAACGCGTGGCCAAGGTGGGCGACGAGCCGGCCGTGACGAAAATGCAGCAAAAGCTGTACCTGGACAAGAACACCATCCTCGTCGACACGCCCGGCATGCTGTGGCCGAAGATCGCCATCCCCAGCGACGGCCTGATGCTGGCGGCCAGCCACGCGATCGGCTCGAACGCGCTGATCGAAGAGGAAGTGGCCGTCTTCCTGGCAGAGGAATTGCTCAAGCGCTACCCGGACTTGCTGGCGGCCCGCTACGGCACCAAGATCGGCGAAGTCGACGCCATCGGCGTGGTCGAGGGCATCGCCGCCAAGCGCGGCTTCCGCATCAAGGGCGGCGACTACGATTTCGAGAAAGCGTCGCATACCCTGCTGCTCGACTACCGCAGCGGCATCCTGGGCCGCATCTCGCTGGAAACGCCGGACACACGCGCGGCCCTGATGGCCCAGCATGCGGCCGAAATGGCGGAAAAAGCGGCGAAGGCGGCGGAAATTGCCGCTGAAAAGGCGAAAAATGCGGCGCGGGGCAAGCGCGGCACGTAATGAAACAAAAGCCGCTAGCTAGCGGCTTTTTTAAATTCTGGGGTCAGACCCCCGGTGACGTAGGCGTCGAACCTGCCGTTGGCGGTGTTGCGGGACTCGGCGTCCCCGTCTGACCCCGGCTTCCGAATTCACCCCAAAGCAAATTCTGGGGTCAGACCCCCGGTTACGTTGACGCTGAACCAGCCGTTAGCGGTGTTGAGGGTCTGCCCCCGGCTTGCTGCTCATTTCCGCTCGCCGCCCCGAACCTGAAACTGGTCACCGCCAGCGCCCCAAAGAAATCCTCTTCGTGGTAGACGACGTGCGCCGCTTCCTGCTCGGCCGCGCCGAGCGCCACCATCAGCGGCAGCAGATGGTCTTCCTGCGGATGGGCCTGGCGCGCGCCCGGGGCCCGGTCCCAGGCCAGCAACTGTTCCAGCCGCTGCTGTGGCGGCAAGGCCATCGTCTGGCGCAGCCAGGCGTCGAACTGGTGCGAGGCGACGGCGCCCGCCTGGCCGAACTGGCGCAGGTTGTGATAACTGAGGCCACTGCCCAGTATCAGTACGCCCTGCCGGCGCAGGCCGGCCAGCGCGCGGCCCACTTCGACGTGCGTCAGCGGATCGTAGCCGTGCTTGAGCGACAGCTGCACCAGCGGTACGTCCGCCTGCGGGTAAATGGGGAACAGGGCGCTGAAAGTGCCGTGGTCGAAGCCGCGCTCGTGGTCGAGGCGCGCCAGATGGCCGGCCGCATCGAGCAACTGTTTTACCTGCGCCGCCAGCTCCGGCGCGCCCGGCGCCGGGTACTGGATTTGATAGGTGTGCGGCGGAAAGCCCGAATAATCGTAGATCATGCCCGGCTTGGGGCTGGCCGAGACGAGAAACTGCGGCCCTTCCCAGTGCGCCGTCACGACCAGCACGGCTTTCGGGCGCGCGCCGATCTGGCGCGGGATGTCCTGCAGCGACGCTTCCAGCACGTCGTAGCGGCCGCCGAACTGGTCTTTCATGAACGGCCACGGGCCGCCGCCGTGCGACAGGAAATAGGTGGGAAATGTGTGCTCTTGCATGGCGGCTCCGGAGTGGAATGACTGATGCTATCGATGATAGTCATGCGCGCTCAGTTGATCAAGATCGCAATTATTGATATATCATTTCCATTTTGTTGATGATGGGACAGTCATGGATACCTTGCGCAGCATGCGCGTGTTTCGCGCCGTAGTGGAGCTGGACAGTTTTGTGCGGGCCAGCGAGCGCCTCGATCTGTCGCCGGCCATGGTCAGCAAGCACGTGATGCACCTTGAACGCCACCTGGGCGCGCGCTTGCTGAACCGCAGCAGCCGCCACCTGAGCCTGACGGAAATCGGCAAGGTGTATTTTGAACAGTGCCGCGACATGCTCGACAACCTCGACGAAGTGGAAGCGACGGTCGGCCGCACGACGGTGGTGCCGCGCGGCATGTTGCGCCTGAGCGCCCCCGTCTGGTTCGCCAATGCCATCTTTACGCGCACCCTGGTGGCTTACCGCGAGCGCTTCCCGGAAGTCACGTTCGACATCGATTTGAGCGGAAGAGTGGTCAACCTGGTGGAAGAGGGTTTCGACCTGGCCCTGCGCGTGAGCCAGGCGCCGTCGCCGGCCCTGATCGCGCGGCCCATCGGCAGCATCGCCTTTCACCTGGTGGCCGCTCCCGCCTACCTGGCGCGCGCGGGCCGGCCGCAGCTGCCGCAAGACCTGGCCCAGCACGCCATGATCAGCTATTCCTTGCTGGCGAACGGCAATGAGCTGGCCTTCGACGGGCCGCAGGGACGCGAGACGGTGAAGTTTACGCCCGTGCTGCAATGCAATAACGAAAGCCTGCTGCACGCGGCCGCGCTCGACGGCATGGGCATCGCGCTGCTGCCGTCGTGGCAGACGGATGACGACCTGGCGGCGGGGCGGCTGGTGCGCCTCTTCGACGATTTCAAGCTGGCGGGCGGCAAGGTGTACGCCGTCTATACAAGCCGCCGCTACCTGTCCTCGAAGGTGCGCACCTTCATCGATTTCCTCGCCGATGAAGGGCGCCTGGGGGCCTGACTAGGCGATTGAACGCCTGACGTCGATCAGCGCGAACAGGCGCGCGCTGCGCATCCACGCCAGCGCCAGCGCCGCCAGCTGCGTGACCAGCAAGCCGGCCGCGATGGCCAGCGGACCGGGGCCGGCCAGGTTCAGCCGTGCCACGCCCAGCAGCGCATACAGCGCCAGTCCCAGCACCGTGATGACGAGGTAGATGGCCAGGCAGGCCAGCGGACGCCGGCGCAGCATGGCCAGACCCCGCCACCAGGCCTTGACGGCCGACGTGCGGCGCCGGTCGACGGCCAGCGCCGCGCGGCCCGCGTCGAGCGTGGCGCAGGCCAGCAGGAACAGCACGCCCGCGAGCAGCAAGGCCAGGTGGCGGGCCAGGTCGGCGTCGGCTTCCAGGATGGCTGTCGCCGCATGCTTGTCGGCCAGTTTCAGCGCGCCGGCGCCGATCGCCAGTGCCACGCCCAGCGGCACGATGCTCCACAACAGCATGCGCAGCATGCGGCCGTATTCGCTGAAGGCGCCCGTCAGCAGGGCACCGAAGCCGGGCGGCGCAGGGGCGCGCGCGGCCGTCACCACCAGGCCGCTCAGCAGCGGCGACAGCAGCAGGGTCAGGACGATGGCGGCGATGGCGGCCTGGCTGATGGCGGCCCCGTTGCGGCTGGCATTGGCGGCCAGGTCGGCCAACGTCATCAGGTCGAGCCGCTGTGCCAGCGCTGCCGCATGCACGGCCTGGTCGAGGCTGGCGCTCAAGGTGCGCCAGACGGGAATGACGGCAACGATGGTCGGGATCAGCAGCAGGCCGGCCCACAGCAGCAGCAAGCGCCATTGCAGGGCGGCGCGGCTGGCGCGCGTGGTCAGGGTCAGGCCGCTGGCCCGTGGCGTGGAAGTGGCGCTCATACGATGGCGATCAGGGAAAGCAGGTATTGGAAGGCGGCGGCGATATCGAGGCTCCAGCGCCGCGCGGCGGACGTGTCGGCTTTCAGGGTACGGCTGTCATCGAGCTTGTTGACGTCGAGGTAGTGCACGCGGTCGGGATCGAGTTCGGCCGAGACGGCCTTCACGGGCTTGCTCCAGGTGTAGCGCTGCCACAGTTGCCCGTTGTCCCACACCACGCGTTCGGAGCTGCCGTCGGCGAACTTCACCAGCAGCACCTGCGGCACGGGCGCGCCGCGGCGGCGCAGCACCACGCTGGTCAGATAGGGATAGGGCCCGGTGCCGGGCTTGGCGTCCGGGTGCGCCTTGTCCCACGCCGCGCGCACCTTGTCCTCTTCTTTTTCCAGCGCCTCGGGCGTGCGTTCCACGCGCTTGCCGTTCACCAGCGCCAGGCCGGCCAGCGGCGTCTGCTCTTCGCTGGTGAAGCTGCCGATGCGGTCGTCGATATTCGCGCTGGCATGGACTTGCTGCGCGAAGACCTGTTCCACGATGCGCCGCTGGCCCGTCGCTTCGGCCAGCGCTTCGCGCAGGTCGGCCACGCTGGGGTGGCGGAATTTCCACTGTTCGTAATAGGCCTTGAAGCCCCGTTCCATGGCCTCGCTGCCGATGCGCGCTTCCAGGTCGCGCAGGGTGGTGGCCGTGCGGCTGTAGACGGGCCCCACGCCCTGCAGGCGGTCCCACGCATTCTGGCCCAGCGGGTCGGCCGCATCCTGGCGTGGCGCGGCCATGCGCTCGGCCTCGAAGACCTTGAAGGCGGGAGCGAAGCCCAGGCGCTTGAGCAGGGGCGTGGTGGCGTGGATGTCCTGGCCGCGCGCGCGCAGCATGCGCTGGTCCCAGTACTCGTTCAAGCCTTCGTCGAGGATGGGTTCTTCGAATTCGTTCGAGGCCAGGATGCCATAGAAATAGCCATGGCCGAATTCGTGGATGGTGACGAAGTCGAGGCCGAATCCGGCGAGGGTCTTCGGCTGCAGGCTGGCGAAGCTCGAGGCCGTGATGAAGGTCGGGTATTCCATGCCGCCCGCTTCGGCCGCATTGAACGGCGGGATCACCACCGTCAGGGTCTTGTACGGATACGGGCCCAGGGTACGCGAGAAATATGTCAGCGAGTCTTTCGCCGCCTGCAGCGCGGGCGCCGCGTTCGACGCATACTCGGGCGGGTACAGCACCTTGATGGCCACGGGCGGGCTGCCAGGGGCGCTCCAGCTGCCCGTCAATGGCGCTGCGCTGCGCTTGTCGGCCGTCCAGGCGAAATCGTGCACGTCGCCCTGCACATAGTGGTGCGTGAGCATGCCGTTTTTCTCCTGCGGCGCGCCCTGTAATTCACCGGTGGCGCCCACCGTGTACTCCCTGGGCACGGTCAGCTTCACGTCGTAGCGGCCGAAGTCGGCGTAGAACTCCGAATTGAGGTGAAATTCATGCGCGTTCCAGCGCGGCGCGGTGGCGCCCCGTTCGCCGGGCAGTTCCAGCACGGCGATCTTCGGGAACCACTGGCCCACCAGATGGAAGCTGCCGAAATAGCCGGTGCGCGCGATGACGCGCGGCAGCTGGTCGAAGAAGCGCATGTCGAGCGTCGTCTCGGCGCCCGGCGCGACGGCCTGCGGCAAGTCGACGCGCACCACGGTGCGGTCGGTGGCCGGGCCGTTGTCGGGCTGGACGAAATGCCAGGGCGCCGTGGCGCCGTTTTGCGTCATGCTGCGCAGTTCCATGTAGCCCCACTCGCCGTCGCGCGTGCCGACGCCCGAGCGAAAGCCCGTATCGAACTTGCGCTTCTCGGTAAAGAAGGTCGAATGCTCGCCCTCGAAGGCGTTCAGGTACAGGTGCAGGTACACGCTGCTGACGGCTTGCGCGCTGCGGTTGCGCCAGCGCAGTTTCTGCCGGCCGTCTATCGTGTGCTTGACGGGATCGAGCGTCGCTTCGATCTGGTAGTCGACCACGCGGTCCGACAGCGTCGCTTGCGCACCCGTGCGCGCGCCGCCCCAGGCGTTGCCGGCGCTGGGCGTGGTGACGGCGGCCGCATGCGGCGAAGCGAGGGCGATGCCGTCGGCCGACGGCGCCGGCGGCATGGGCGCGCTGGCCGGCTTGCCCTGGTCCTGCTGGGCGAACAGCTCGGCCTGCAGGGCCAGGCCGGCCAGCAGCAGGGCGGCGATGGCAAGGGCTTTGAACTTGCCCGCGAGGGGGACAATGCGGCGGCGCGGCGTGCTACGACTTTCCATGCGTGACTCCCACAGTGACTTGTTGATTTTCAGATGCAGTCGGCTGCGCCCAGGATCGCCGGGTGCTCGTTAATATACCTGTAAAAATTACAAATAAGCAATGGATTATGCTGGCAGCCCAGCTCGCTGTTGCGGCGCCGCGCGCCGTGCGTATAATGATTCGCTTTTGCCATCCTCCTACTACCGTGCGTTCGCGCCCAGGTAGCGCACCCAGCTTTCCGCCATGATGCCTGCCCCTTCCGCCCTGACCATCGCCGCGCGCATCTTGCTGTTGTGCACCCTGGCCATGCCTGCGCGCGCGCAGGACGGCGCGGATGGTGGCGCGGCCGGCGTCACGCACGGCGACTTGTCCGCCGAACTGGCGCAGGGCGGCCAGCACAGCATGCGCGGCGCCCTGTCGCGCGACCAGGGCGGCATGTCGCTCGACGTGGCCATCGATGGCCTGCGCAATGGCAATTACCGCGATGGCAGCGTGTTTCACCAGCGCGGCTTCAACGGCGGCGCGGAATGGAAGCTGCGCCAGGGCCGCTTCGGCTTCAGCGCCGACCAGCTGAACCAGGACACCCGCTATCCCGCGCCCGAAGCACCGTTCCTGGCCTTGCTGGCGGCCCGCCCGGAAGACCTGTACCGCTATGAGGTGCGGCGCGCCAGCGCCTTCGTGCAGCGCTATGTGGGCAGTTTCGAGCTGGGCGTGGAACTGTCGCAGCGGGAAAAGCGCGCCACGGCCCACTATGCGGGCGAGGACGGCAGCATCGAATCGACGTACAGCAGCAGCCGCCGCCAGCTGGCGCCGCGCCTGCGCCATTACGGCAAGGTGGCTGGCGTGGGCACGGACACGGAGGTGGGCCTGGACCTGATGCAGTGGCAGCGGCGCTCGGGCCGCGCGGGCGATGCGCAGCGGCGCCAGTACTCGCGCGCGCTGTTGCTGCGCGAAGAGCTGGCCTTCGGCGGCCTGTATGCGCCGCGTCTGCTGCTGGGGCTGCGGCATGAACAGTTCCAGCTCGACCCGGCCGACATGCCCGCCAGCGGCAGCGACTGGGAAAACCAGAATGCGTGGGACTTGCAGGGCAGCCTGCAGCTGCGCCCGCAGCTGAGCGTGTACGCCAGGGCCGCGCGCAGCTACCGCATCGATGACGATGGCTATACCCGCGCCGGCTACCGTCCCCTGGCGGGGCAGTTGCGGCGCGAAATGGAAGTGGGTGCCACCTTCGGCGACGCGGCGCGCAGCGCTTCCGTGCGCGTGTTCAGCGAGCGCCTGAGCAACCAGATCGTCTTCGACCAGAACCTGGGCCAGCTGGGCTTTGCGGGCAACCTCGACCCCTCGCGCCGCGCAGGCATCGCCATCGAGGCCGGCATGGCGCTGGCGCGCGACTGGCGCCTCGACGCTCAGCTGCGCCAGGTGCATGCGCGCTATGACGATTACGCCTATGACGGCCCGGACATCGCGCTCGTGCCGAAAACCCTGGCCAGTCTGCGCCTGTACTGGACGGGGCAGGGCGGCGCCAGTGCCGACGTGGGCGTGCAATGGCTGCGCGCCCTGCGCTACGGCCCCGATTTCGCCGGCAGCTGCCTGGCGCAAGTGCCTGCGTTTGCCACCGTGGACGGGCGTTACGTGCGCAAGCTGGGCGCGTGGGAGCTGGAGCTGGCCGGCAGCAACCTGGCCAACCGCCGCCATTACGGCGATGCGCCGGGCTGCCGCTCCAGCATTTACCTCAATGATGCGCGCCAGTTGCGCGTGGCCGCGCGCTACCATTTCTGAGGCAGCGGCACGGCGGCGCTTAAGAGCGGCTTAATCGGGCGCAAACGGAGCGCGCAAAAGCGCCTTTTTTCCGCCCGGGGTTCATCGCCCGGCGCAAAAAGTGGTAATCTCGCCCCGTTCACGACCACTTATGATGAAGGATTATTATGCGTTTTCTGCGTTTCTTGCGTCCCCTGCTTGCCGCCGTCACCCTGGTGGCGGCCACCGGCGGCGCCATGGCGGCCGATACCGGCTTTACCACGCTCCCGACGCCAGTGCGCACGGACACGGGCAAGAAGGTGGAAGTGGTCGAGTACTTCATGTACTCGTGCCCGCATTGCTACGCGCTCGATCCGCTGATGCACGACTGGGTCAAGAAGCAGGGCGACAAGATCGCCTTCCGCCGCATCCACCTGGCCTTCTCGGGTCCGAAGGATCCGCAGGCGCACGCCTATGCCACCCTGGAAGCGATGGGCCAGCTGGACCAGTTCCACGACAAGATCTTCCGCGCCATCCACGTCGAGCGCAACCGCCTGAACCGCGATGACGCCATCCTCGACCTGCTGGTCAAGAACGGCATCGACAAGGCGAAATACCTGGACATGTTCAATTCCTTCGGCGTGCAGACCAAGCTGAAACGCAACGAGCAACTGATCGCGGCCAGCAAGATCGACAGCGCGCCGACCATCGTCATCGACGGCCGCTTCGTGACGTCGCCGGCGCAGTTGTCGCGTCCTGGCCAGTCCGAGCCGCAAACCCAGGCCGCGACCCTGCGCGTGATGGATGAACTGGTGGCGCGCGTCCTGAAAGAGCGCGCTCCCGCGCCAGCGAAGAAGTAACACCGGAGAACACCATGAAACAGCTGCCCTGGACCCTGTGCGTACTGGCCCTCGCCCTCGTGGCGTGGTTGTCGATTGCCATCGTCAACGTGGAAAACCAGCGCAATGCGCTGGCCAGCAAGGCTTGCGTGGACCCCGCGTTCAAGAACGAGGTCGATGCGAAATGCCTGGCGTCCGTGCAGTCGCGCGAACACTGGTGGCAGCACCTGACTTATGCCATGACGCATTTCCGAAATTGAATGTGTCAGTACGAAAAACCCGCCGCGCGCGGGTTTTTTTTCGGCCGCGTATGATGCAGCCACAAGCAGCCACAACTATTCAGGAGGGACGATGAAGGAAGTGATCGTGATTACCGGTAGCAGCCGCGGCATCGGTGCGGCGACGGCGCTGCTGGCGGCGCGCCAGGGCTATGCCGTCTGCATCAACTATGTGCGCGATGCGCAGGCGGCCGGGGAACTGTGCGCGCGCATCGTGGCGGCGGGCGGCGAGGCCATCGCCGTGCAGGCCGACGTCAGCGAGGAAGCGGACGTGGCGCGCCTGTTCGATGAAGTCGATGCGCGCCTGGGCACGCTCACGGCGCTGGTCAACAACGTCGGCGTGCTGGAGCGGAAATGCCGGCTGGTCGACATGTCCGCCCAGCGCCTCGAACGCGTGCTGCGCACCAACGTGATCAGTTATTTCCTGTGCTGCCAGCAGGCCGTGCGGCGCATGTCGACGGCGAGCGGCGGGCAGGGCGGACGCATCGTGAATGTCTCGTCGGTGGCGGCGCGCATCGGTTCTCCGGACGAATACATCGATTACGCTGCCTCGAAAGGCGCCGTCGATACCCTGACCCTGGGCCTGGCGAAGGAAGTGGCGGCCGAAGGCATCCGCGTCAACGGCGTGCGGCCCGGCATCATCTACACGGACATCCACGCCTCGGGCGGCGAACCGGGCAGGGTGGCGCGCCTGGCATCGGGCGTGCCGATGCAGCGCGGCGGCCAGCCGGAAGAAATCGCCGACGCCATCCTGTACCTGCTGGGGCCGGGGGCCAGCTATGTGACGGGCAGTATCCTCGACGTGGCGGGCGGGCGCTGATTTTCAACGCATTGTCAACTTATTTTCAACCCTTGCAAGCAATTGCTTCAAGTGCGGGGCCAATTATCAAGCAGGGAAAGCGAGTTCAGAATGACGGTGTGCCATTGCACGCCGATCAACTCATTTGGAACCACCATGTCCGCTTTTGCTCCCGCCATCCTGTCCCTGTCCCTGTCCCTGTCCCTGCTGGCCGCCGCGCCGGCCCATGCCGCCACCAATCTGCCCCTGCCCGCCCACTTGTCCGGCGCGAAAGCCGACGCCGCGGTGGCGCTGGCCGCGCGCCGCTATGCCGCGTTCTGGGAAAGCGGCGACCCGGCCCTGGCGCGCCTGGCGCTGGCCGACGATTTTACGGACCGCACCTTGCCTGCCGGCCGCCCGCAGGGATTGGCCGGCCCGCTGCAGGCGTCGCAGGTGTTTCACGCGGCCGTGCCGGACTTGAAGGTGGCCATCGAGGAGATGCTGGTGGCGGGCGACCGGGTGACTTTGCGCCTGCATTTCACGGGCCGCTTCACGGGTGTCTTCCCCACGCCGCAGGGACCCTTGCAGGGGCAGGGCCAGGCCGTCGATTTCCATGCGTTTGATCTGTACCGTGTCAATGCGCAAGGGCGCATCAGCGATAACTGGCACCTGGAAGACAACCTGACCCTGCTGCGCCAGCTGGGCGTGCTGCCGCAGTAAGGGCGGCCGTCAGGCTTGCAGCGCGGCGAACTGCTGCACGAGGAAGTCGGCCAGCAGCGCGACGCGCGGCGGCTGGAAGCGGCTGCGCCGGTACAGCAGGTTCAGGGGGACGCTGTCGGCAAAATAATCGTCGAGCACCGTCTGCAAGCGCCCCGCGCGCAGGTCGTCGCCGATGTCGAGCAGCGATTTGTAGGCGTAGCCATGGCCGGCCACGGCCCAGCGGCGGATGATTTCGCCGTCGTTGCTGTGCCAGTCCCCCGGCAGGCGCAGGCTGTGGCGCTTGCCGTTTTCGCGGTAGCGCCATTCCTGCGGTGCGCCGTCGCCGGCCGTGAGCACGAGCGTGGGCAGCGAGGCCAGGTCGCGCGGCGCGGCCGGCACGCCCACCTTGGCGGCCAGCGCGGGCGCCACGCACACGACGCGCCGGCCCCGGTGCAGCAGGCGCGCCACCATGTCGCTGTCGGGCAGCTCGCCGTAGCGGATGGCCAGGTCGATATCGTCCTGCACCAGATTGGCCGTCATGTCCGTCAGGGTCAGCGCATGGCGCAGCTGCGGGTGCAGCGCGGCAAAGCGGTCGAGCATGGGCAGCAGCAGCTGGCGGCCGATGTCGGACGGCGCCGAGATGCGCACCACGCCACGCACGGCGCCGCCGCCCGCGTGCAAGCCGTCTTCGGCCTGCGCCAGCAAGTCCAGCGCCTGTTCGCTGTACTGGCGGTAGTGCAAACCTTCTTCCGTCAGGCGCAGCTGGCGCGTGGTGCGCTCGAACAGGGTGGCGCCCAGCGCCGTTTCCAGGCGCGCGATGGCGGCGCTGGCGGCGGCCGGCGACAGGCCGTGCTTGCGGCCGGCGGCGGAAAAGCTGCCCAGCACCGCAGCGTCGAGGAACAGGGCGATTTCCGCCAGGCGCCCGGCGCCGCCGCGCATCATGATCATGCCGGGTGCGCCGCCGCCGGTTTCGGCGCCGGTGCCGAATGGGGCGTGATCACCACGGTGCAGGTGGTGCCGGCTACCAGGACCTGATTCCTGTCTTGTTCATCTATGTGGATGCGCACGGGCACGCGCTGCGCCAGGCGCACCCAGTTGAAGGTGGGATTGACGTCGGCCAGCAGTTCGCGGCCCGTGGCGGCGTCGCGGTCGGTGATGCCGCGCGCGATGCTCTCGATGTGGCCATGCAGGGTGCCGCCGCTCATCAAATTCATTTCCGCCTTGTCGTCCTGCGCCAGCATGCCCAGCTTGGTCTCTTCGAAGTAGCCGACGACATAGTACGAGGCGCTGTCGATGACGGCCAGCTTGGCCGCGCCGACGGCGGCGAAATCGCCCTTGTGCACGTTCAGGTTCGTCACGTAGCCGCTGACGGGGGCGCGCACGGTGGTGCGTTCCAGGTTCAGTTGGGCCAGCGCGCGGGCGGCGACGGCGGCCTGCACTTGCGACGAGGCCGAGCTGGCGGCAAAGGCCGCGCTTTCGCGGCTTTCCGTCGAGATGATGCTGGCGTCGAGGCCTGCGCGGCGCTGCGCTTCCTTGCCGCGGCGGCCCATTTCCGTTTTTTGCGCGGCCAGCACGGCGTCGGCCTGGGCCAGCGCGCTGGTGTAGCGTTCCTTGTCGACGACGAACAGCACGTCGCCTTTTTGCACCACCTGGTTGTCGCGCACCAGCACGTCCGTGACGGTGCCGGCCACGTCGGCGCTGATGTTGACGATGTCGGCCTTGATGCGCCCGTCGCGCGTCCATGGCGACTCCATGTAGCGGTCCCAGACGGTCTTGCCTATCCACAGGGCTGCTGCCAAGAGCAGCAGGGTGATTGCATAGCGTGTCAGTTTGCTTACCATGTCGGCAGCCTTTCCTTGATTGGGTTGAACAGTTTTTTTTATTTGTAAAGCGATAGAGCCAGCGCGCCGAAGATGGCGATGAAGATGCACAGCCGCGCAAGCGACGGGTGCCACACCATGCGGTACACGCCCAGCCAGCCCAGCACGCGGTCGAGCAGGGTTTGCAGGCCGATGCTGAGGATGAACAGGGGCAGCAGGGTGGGAATCAGAATTCCGAACAGGGCGAATTCACGCGGCATGGTGGTCTCCGGCGCCAGGCGCCATATGGTCGAGTAATGAGGTGTAGATGGAATGCAGGTCGGCCAAGGCCGTCTGCAACCGTGCGCTGCGTTCGGCTGTCGCTTCCGCTTCCGCTTGCGCCGCGCGCACCACGGCGCCCGCCTGCAGGGTGGCGGCCAGCGCCGCCTGCAGTTGCGCATCGCCGCGCGTGCGCAGCCAGGCGGCGATGCCGTCCACGCACTGCTGCAGCGCATGGCGCGTGGCGCCCGGGCGGGCGGTAGCGATCAGTTCGCGCAATTCGATCACGGAATGGCCGATTTCCAGCAGGGTCAGGGCCTGGCGCACGACGGCGCGCGTGGCCTCGCCCGGCGCCGGCCCGGCCGCCGCATTGAGCTGGCTGAGCAGGTCGCGCACGCGGTTGTCGAAGCGATGCTTGACCCGGCGCGCCGGCGCCGTGCACGCCTGCAGCGCTTCGCGCCACAGGGCCGGGCCGATATGGTCCTTGTGGCCCATCGTGTGCTCGGGCAGCAGCACGGCAAACACGAGGGCGGCCAGCATCAGGCCGACGATCAGCGCCATGCCCGTGTTCAAAAAGGCCGCGCCGTCGACGTGCATCAGATTCGTCGGCGCCATCTGCGTGATGAAGGTGGACACGCCCAGGCCCACGCCCAGCTTGGCCGGATTCGTCATCAGGTACAGGCCGAGGGCGAGGAAGGGCGCAAAACTCAGTACCAGCATGGGGAAGCCGTCGCCGTGCACCAGCACGAAGTACACGCAGACGAGCGACAGGGGCATGGCGATCAAAAAACCCGTCAGCACTTGCCGGATCATCATGATGGGGCGCGGCGAGGACGAGGCCAGCGCGCAGAACACGGCCGCCATCAGCATCGCCGTGCTGGCGTAGGGCCAGGCGAGGAAGTAGGCGCCCAGCGCCAGCAGGGCCAGGCTGATGCCGGCGCGCGCGCCGCTGGCGAGCACCAGCGCGGGCGGCGTCTTCGGCGCATATGCCTGCGGCGTGCTCACGTCGAGCGGCGTGTCGTGCACCAGACTGAAATACACTTCGTGAAAGCGGCTCATGTCGCGCGCGAAGCGCTCGAGCAGCTCGCACACGGTGTCGAAGTCGATGCGCTGCGCATGCACGATGCGCGCGCCGTCGATGTCCGCGCGCGCCTGCGCCAGCGCCGCCTGCAAATGCCGCTGCATGGTGTCGAGCGAGTCTTGCGAAGGCGTCGTCTGCAGCGCCTCGGCGACGATGGCGTACAGGGGCGCGCACGCCTGCATGACCTGGTTTTCGCCATCGCGCTGCAGGCGGTCGAACAGGCGGTGGAAGGTATAGAAGGTGGTCAGCGCCGTCATGAATGTGGCGTTGAAGGCGTGCAGCTTGCGGTTCTGCGCGCGCACGTGGCTCACTTTGCTGGTCACTTCGAACAGCGCGGCCGAGCGCCCCAGTTCCAGCGCCGCCACGTCGGCGGCAAACTGCAGATGCGTCAGTTCCACCTGGGCCGGCGTGAGCTTTTGCTGCAGCACGTCATGGCAGAAGGCGAGGAATTTGCCGTAGCGCGCCTGCACCGTGCGCATCACCTGCGTGCCCTGGTGGCGCGGCAGCAGCACGCTGGAGACGGCCGCCGAGCAGATGATGCCCAAGCTCACCTCAGCCACGCGCGTGACGGCCAGCGAGAACACCTGCATCGGCTGCTCGATGGCGGGCAGCACGATCATGCAGGCCGTGTAGCCGGCCAGCACGTACACATACGATTGGGCGTTGCGGTGCAGGGCCGAGCCGCTCGTGCACAGGCCCACCCACAGGGCCAGGCCGGCGAACAGCAGCACGGGCTGCTGCGGGAACAGGCCGATCAGGGTCAGCGCGGCCGTGCAGCCCAGCAGAGTGCCGCACAGGCGGTAAAAGCTTTTTTCCAGCACCATGCCGCTGCTGGGCAGGGCCAGGATGATGGTGGTGGTCATCGCCGTACTGGGCGAATCGAGGCCCAGGCGGTAGGCCAGCCACAGCGCGCAGAACGCGGCGATGAGAGTCTTGCCGACGTAGATCCAGCGTTCGCCTTCCGTCGCGCGCCAGTCCTGCAGCGCCAGCGCCAGCCAGCGGGCCGCCCGGTTCAGGGGGCCATATGTGGGTTTTGTTGCTGTGGCTGGCGTCATCGATAGGCTATCAGTTCTGGTTGTTGAGATTGTTCAGGTTGCGCAGCTGGCGCATGTACAGCTTGTCGAGCACTTGCAGCTCTTCTTCCGTGAACCCGTCGTACAGGGCCGAGGTTTCCTGGTACACGTCGGGCAGCGCCGTTTCGATCAGCGCGCGGCCCTTGTCGGTCAGCGAGATCATCACGGAGCGGCGGTCGCCGGGGCGCGTGCCGCGGTGGATCAGGCCACGCGTTTCCAGGTCGTTGCACACGCGCGTCAGGTTGGCCGGCTTTTCATGGCACGCCATGCCCAGGGTGCAGGCGTTCGAGGTTTCGTCGTCCGTGCCGTACAGCACGGCCAGCACCATGTAGCTGGCATCGACCAGGTCGTGCTTTTTCAGCGCGGCATTGGTCAGGTCCTTCATGCCTTTTTGGATGTGGTACGTCATGCGCAGCAGGCGCATCAGTTCCATGGGGAAGCCTGGCATGCGCGTGCGGATGTTTTGCAGCCGCTTGGAGGTGGCGTCAAAAGCGGTCATGTCATATTCCTTCATGTGTGAATAAAGTTCCGATTGTATCTTGTTGGGCTAGGGCAATGCCAGGATTGCAAGCTTAGATGCCGCCTCCTAATGCATTCATCAAGGAAACGTACAGATCGAGCTCGCGCGCCCCATTTTGCGCCTGCTGCTGTTCTTCCGCCAGCAGCGCCACTTGCGTGTTGAGCATGGCGATGGCGTCGCTCATGCCCGCCTTGTACGCTTTTTCCGCCAGGTCGCGCGCGCGCTGCGCCGTGGCCAGCGCCTGCACGGTCAGCTGATGCTGTTTGGCCAGCGACTGGGCGCGGGTGACGGCGTTGGCCACATCCGACATGGCATTGATGACGGTGGCGTTGTACTGCTCCACGGCACCGTCGTACACGGCCGTCTGGCTGCCCAGCTGGGCGCGCAGGCGGGCGCCGGCAAAGATGGGCAGGCTCAGCGCGGGAGAGGCGCCGCGGATCTCCGAGTTGGCGTCGAGAAAGTGGCTGAAACCGAAGGCCTGGAAGCCGGCGAACGCCACCAGGTTGACGTTCGGGTAAAACTCGGCCTTGGCCGCGTCGATGCGCTGCGCCGCCGCTTCCACTCGCCAGCGCTGGGCGGCGATGTCGGGACGTCGGCCGATCAGGTCGGCGGGCAGGGCGGCGGGAATGGCCAGCGGCTCGTCCAGGCGCAGCACGGGGCGCGTGAGCGCCGCGCCGGCCGCCGGACCCTTGCCCGCCAGGGCCGCCAGCTGGTTGCGCAGCAGGGCCAGCGACTCGGCCGACTGCTCCAACTGGCGGCGTCCCGCGGGCAGGGTGGTTTCGATCTGCGCCACGTCAATGTCCGTGCCGATGCCGGCCGCCTTGCGCTGGCGCGTGATGTCGAGGATGCGGGCGCGCTGCGCCAGGCTGCGCTCGATCACGTCCTGCAGCTGGAATTCGTATGACAGCTGGATGTAGGTGCGCACCAGCGCCGTTTCCAGGGCCAGGCGGGCCATCTGCGATTCGGCCGACGCCATCTGCACGTCGCCCAGGGCGGCGGACAGGGCGGCGCGGTTGCGGCCCCACAGGTCCAGGTCGTACGAGGCCGTGACGGTGGCCTGGTTGCGCCACGCGTAGTTGCCGGCCAGCGGCGCCGGCGTGCTGCCGTGCTGCGAATACAGTTCGCGGTTGATGGAGACGTTCGCGTCCGCCTGCGGGCGGGTCTTGTCTTCCGCCGCGCCGGCCAGCGCCTCGGCCTGGCGCACGCGCGCCTGGGCGCCGCGCAGGGTGGGGCTGTCGGCCAGCGCCTGGTCCATCAACCGGTTCAATTGCGGGTCGTGCAAGTCTTGCCACCATTGCGTGCGCGGCCATTGTATGGCGGCGCTGGCGGCCGCATCCATGGCCTGGCTCGCCTGCAGCTTGTTGGCGTCGAGCATGGCCGATTGCGGCGCGATATGGCCCATGTCGGCGCAAGCGCTCAAGGCAAGGATCAGGCTGGCGGCAAGCAAACGGCGGTGCAGGGACATGCAGGGACTCCGGGAGAGGTAGTGTTGGGGGTGCTGCTGGGGTATCACAGCTCGCCGCGGGGAGCTTCGGGAGTGGCCCGAGTGCTGCGCCGCAACTGAGTTGTTACTGACTGAAACCGGCTGACTGGTTTCTTATTGCACGACGTGCTTGGCCGTTTGCGCGACATCAAAGTCCGCTTCCGTTTGCGGGATCAGGCCAGCCTTGCGGGCGGCGTAGAACTCGGCCATGACTTGTTCGCGCGTCACTTTGCTGGCGGCGGTGGACGGCGTTTTCGGATAGTCGACTTCGCTGGTGGCGATTTCGCCGGCGTTGCGGGCACGGATGTATTCGGCCGTGACGTCAGCACGCGTGAGTTGCTGGCTGGCAGCGGCAGGCGCGGCGCTCTGGGCAAACGCCGAAGTGGCGGTGGTAATGGCAAACAATGCTGCGATGAGTGATTTGGCTTGCATGATAAGACTCCAAAATGTGCATGATGGCTGGGTGGATGGGCCGGATCGCCACGTACCGGTCGGTTCGGCGGCATGGCGCTGGTGGGCGCCGTGCCGCCGATGAAGCAATTTCTGGATGAGAAGATGCTTACTTGGATTAACTATAGCAATGAATAGTACATTTGTGAAGTAAATTCTGAAAATAGTTGTGCGCCGCCGCATTTTCCCCTCGGAAAAGGTCGGGCAGCCGTGCGCCACTGGACTGGCCAGGAGAGTAAGCTGGTTTTTTTGTTAACGGGAGTCAGCCATGAGCAGCAGCACACTCGATCCGGACAATTTGCCCGTCACGCCCGACCGCGTTCTGGGCTCCGGCCATGGCAAGGGCGCGCTCGGTCCCAGCGACAGTTCCGACAGCGGCAGCGACATGCAGGGCGTGCCCGGCCAGGATGGGGAAGAACTCGATAACGACAGCGATGCGGCCGGCACGGGCGAACGGGCCGGCGTGGAGCCGCGCAATACGGCGCCCGACGGCGGCGATATCGATGTCGATCATGTGGAAAGCCTGGCACCCGTGCGGCCCGCAGAGGAGGGCGATGGCGAACCCGGCGTTCCCCAGGCGCCAGCGCCGCGCCCCTGATGCCGGCGGCCGGCGGCAAATTGCTGTCGCTCTGGCGCCATCAGCGTAAAATGCTGGCAAGGCGGCGTGCTTGCCGCCATGGCCAGCCGGCCGGCACAGGATAGGATGTCAGAGGATGCAAACGCAGATGTCGGAAGAGAAAGAAAAAGGCTTGATGTCGATGTACCGCGAGACGCGGCCGCGCGAGTTTTTTGGCGAAAAAAGTAACACCAATCACCTGGCCTGGAGTGCGCTGGTGGTCTTGCTGGCGCTGGCGTTCTGGCTGATCGTGGCCCTGGCGGCGGCGGAAAACCAGCGCTATGCCCTGGAAACGAAGGCGTGCCAGGATCGCGTGTTCCCCACGGAAATCGACACGTCTTGCCTGAAACAGGTCAAGTCGCGCGATCACTGGTGGCAGCACGTGGGCCACGCGCTGGTGAGGATGGGCGCCTGACCCGGGCGCACGCTGGCTGAACGATCTGGCGGAACCTGGCGGCGGCGAAGGCCGCCGCGGTGATGGAGCGATAGTGCGGAAGGCGCCATGCCACGCGATCACTCGCGCGAGCAGCCGCAATGGCTGCTGGCGCGCCACAGTGCCTTGACGGCGCGCCAGTTGCTGCGCGCCTATGGCTTGCTATGCCTGTTTTCCCTCGTCATTGCCGCCGCCTTTGCGCTGCGCGGCCTCTGGACCATTCCCGTCTTTTCGTTCGCCGAACTGGGCCTGGTGGCCGCCGCTCTGCTGCACTATCTGCGCCACGCGCGCGACTATGAACACATCGCCCTGCGCGACGGCGAGCTGATTATCGAACAGGTCAGCGCCGGCCGCTGCCGGCGCCACCACTTTTCGCCATGGCGCACGCGCGTCGAAGTGCCGCAAGGGCCGCGCCAATTGATACACATCAACGATATGTGTGATGCTACCCGTCATGTGGCGGTGGGCGTGTTCGCCACGCCCGAGCGGCGCCGGCAAGTGGCGCAGGAGCTGGGCGCGCTGCTGCCGCCCTATTTGGGCCCGTAAAACTGGAAAGTCTGTACTACCAGTAAGGTGGCGGGAAAGCCCGTTATGGTCTTGAACTCCTTGGTGCCGGTAATCTTGTAGGCGCCGGCCTGGAACGCTTCGCCTTCCTCCCAGCTGTGATCCTTCATGGCAAACTGCAGCAGGCGCTTGTCGTTATAGCGGTAGCTGAAGATGGTGTAGGCGCCGACGCGGCTGGTGACGACGAAGCGTTCATCCTGCGCGTCGGCGATGAGCAGGATGCCCGGATAGCGCCCGATGCCGGCCTCCTCGTTCTGGATGCGCAGGATCACATCGGTAAAACTGCATTCGGCGTCGCGTATCTTGTCGCGCTTCGTGGCGATCTGCATGACCTCGTCGTAGCTCTTGTTATGCACGATCGACCATTGCGGCGAGTCGCAATAATTGGCCGCGCTGGCAGGGGCCGCACAGGAAAGCAGTAAACAGACGGTGATGGCAGGGATGGCTTGCATGGAACCTTGTCGCGGATGTCGTGGGAGGCGGCAGTCTACCTGCTGGCTGCCGCCGCCACAAGCGGGGGACGATCCTCAGGTGGCCCGCGACGGGCCTTCCCACAGATTGATATGGCCTTCGCGCGCCTGCACGTCGATGGCGGCCAGCTCGTCGGCCGTAAACGACAACTGCTGCAGCGCGGCCACGTTTTCGCGGATTTGCGCGCTGCTGCTCGCGCCGATCAGGGTCGAAGTGACGCGTGGATCGCGCAGCACCCAGGCCAGCGCCATCTGCGCCAGGGTCTGGCCCCGCTGCGCGGCGATCTGGTTCAGCGCGCGCACGCGGGCCAGGTTTTCCGCGCTCAGATGCTTTTGCAGCAGCGAGCCGCCGCCGGGGCGGTTGACGCGCGCATCCTGCGGCACGCCATCGAGGTATTTGTCGCTTAATAAACCCTGCGCCAGCGCCGTGAACGTGATGCAGCCCATGCCCTGTTCTTGCAGCGTGTCGAGCAAGCCGTCTTCCTCGATCCAGCGGTTGAGCATATTGTAGGCAGGCTGGTGGATCAAACACGGCACTTTCCACTCCTTCAGCAGGGCGGCCGCCTCGGCCGTCTTTTGCGGCGAATACGACGACAGGCCCACGTACAGCGCCTTGCCCTGCTGCACGGCGGTCGCCAGCGCGCCCATGGTTTCTTCCAGCGGCGTGTCGGCGTCGTAGCGGTGCGAGTAAAAGATGTCGACGTAGTCGAGGCCCAGGCGTTGCAAGCTCTGGTCCAGGCTGGCCAGCACGTATTTGCGCGAACCGCCGCCCTGGCCGTACGGACCCGGCCACATGTCCCAGCCCGCCTTGGTGGAAATGATCAGCTCATCGCGGTACGGTAAAAAATCGTCGCGCAGCAGCTTGCCGAAATTGCTTTCCGCGCTGCCATACGGCGGGCCGTAGTTATTGGCCAGGTCGAAATGCGTGATGCCCAGGTCGAACGCGGTGCGCAGCATGTCGCGCTGCGAGGCCAGATTGTTGCTGTCGCCAAAGTTATGCCACAGTCCCAGGGACAGCAGCGGCAATTTCAGCCCGCTGCGCCCGCACGTGCGGTATGGCATGCTGTCGTAGCGGTTCTCGGCGGCGTGATAGGTCATGGCGTCTCCTTGTAAATGAATCGCCTATTTTGGCGCAAAATCAAGGTGTGCGTGCGTGCGCCTTGCGCGCGGCGGGACGCGCCTTACAATGGGCGTTCAGGAATCTCGCAAGGAGCGGACATGGAAATCGAATTGAAATTGCTGCTGGCGCCGCAGGACGCGCCCCGTCTGCGCGCCCACCCGCTCTTGGCGCAGGCTGCGCAAGGTGCGCCGCAGGTGCTGCAGATGCACGATATCTATGTCGATACGCCCGATTTGCAGCTGTGCCGCCACCACGCGGGCTTGCGCGTGCGCCAGGTGGACGGGCGCTGGGTGCAAACCCTGAAGGCGGGCGGCACCGTCAACGGCGGCCTGCACAGCCGCCACGAATGGGAAGGCGACGTGCCGGGGCCGCAGCCGGATCTGGCCGCGCTCGACTCGGCCATCGGCCGCAAGCAGCCCATCCGCACGCTGCTGCGCCGGGACGCCGTCCGCGACGCCTTGCGGCCCGTGTTTACCACGCGCATCGAGCGCACCGTCTGGCAGCTGCGCACGCCGCAGGGCGACCAGATCGAATGCGTGCTGGACCAGGGTGTCATTGAAAGCGGCGCGGATGGTGCCGATGGGGCCGATGGTACCGTATACAGCGTGCCCGTCAGCGAGGTCGAACTGGAATTGAAGCAGGGGCAAGCTTCCAGCCTGTTCGACGTGGCGCTGGCATTGCTGCAGGACGTGCCGCTGCAGCTAGGCCACATGAGCAAGGCGGAACGCGGTTATCGGCTGGCGGCATCGACCCCCTTGCAAGCCGTCAAGGCGCAACCGCTGGCGCTGGACGCGGCCATGTCGGTGGAGCAGGTGTTTGTGGCCATCGCCGGCAATTGCCTGGAACAGGTCAGCGGCAACCAGGATGGGGTGGCGGCGGGCGAGGATGTGGAAAGCGTGCACCAGATGCGCGTGGGACTGCGCCGTTTGCGCTCGGCGCTGGGCATGTTCAAGTCCCTGCTGGCCTTGCCGGACGCCTTGAAGGCCGAACTCGACTGGCTGGGCGGCGCGCTGGGCGAGGCGCGCGACTGGGATGTGTTGGCTGGCAATACCCTGGCGCAGCTCGATGGCGAGGCGCAGGCCGATGCGGCGGCGCTGGCACAGGCGGCGCACGCGCAGGCGCGGCTCAAGCACCAACAAGCCGCCCAGGCCGTCACCTCGGCGCGCTACACGGCCTGCATGCTGGGCTTGCAACGCTGGCTGCAGGCGCGCGCCTGGCGCGACGGCTGTTCCGCGCGCCAATTGCGGCGCCTCGATGCGCGCGTGTCGCCGTTTGCCCGCGCCACCCTGCGCAAGGACCAGCGGCGCCTGATGAAGCGCGGCAAGCGCCTGCTGCATGCCACGCCGCAGCAGCGCCATCAAGTGCGCATCGCGGCCAAGAAGACGCGCTATGCGACGGAATTCTTTGCCTCGCTGTTTGCGGGACGGGCCGTGAAACCGTATGTGGGACGCTTGTCGGCCTTGCAGGATGAACTGGGCTGGCTCAACGATGTGCAGGTGGCCGACCGGCTGCTGCAGCAATTGCCCGAAGTTCAGGCCGGCCAGGCTGACCAGTCCGCCCAGGACGGCTTGCGGCTGCACGCGGCCTTCGTGCGCGGCTATCTGGCGGCGCGCGCGCAGGCCGATGGCAGCGATGGCCGCATGCACAAGGCCTGGCGGCGCTTCAAGGCGGCCCGCTTGCCGGCCTGAATCCGCTTTTATCGGGGCGCGAGCCCAGGCCAGACTAGGCCAGCGGCCGCTGCAACTGGCGCTCGAGGATGGCCAGCGGCGATTTGTGGGGGGCGGCCATGGCGCGCACGGGCAGCAGCCAGGTTTGCTCGAGCGCATGCTGTCCCCGCAGGGCCGCGTGCGATACGACGTCGCTGAAGACGATCCACGTCTGGCCCGGCGCGAATGCGTGGGTGTATTGCTCCACCTGCGCCTGGTAATCGAGATCGGCCTTCATGGCGTCGTGCAGCTGCAGCATGTAGTGATCGTAGGCCGTGCGCCGCGACTTGGTGATGCGCAGCCGGTGCAGCAGCGCCGCCAGCACGGGCTGCGGACGCTTTGCAAGAGGTAAAAAATGCTGCGCCACCTGTTCGAACGGCGCGCCCAGTTTCCACACGCGGGGCGCGCCGCGCGGATCGATGTTGCTGAAGACGCGCAGGATGCGCCGGCCCTGCGTGGGTGAGGAGGGGAAACTGTCGACGTGCAGGCGCGTATCGTCCTTGCGCCAGGACGTCACCCGGCCGGCGATTTCCACGGGGCGAAAGCTGCCCTTGCCTTGCTGCAGATGGGGAACATAGCCGGGCAGCAAGCCGGCCAGCAAGCGCTGCGTGTGCTGCGCATAACGTTGCATCAGCGCGGCCAGCAGGGCCGCATCGCAGGCATCGCCGTGGCCCCGCACGCCGCGCGCCGGTTCCCAGCTGATGTTCTTGGCGCTGCTGGCGCTACCCACAGCGCCGTTCAGCAGCACATGCTCTTCCGGTTGCAGGGAAAAGCCCAGGCGGGGCAGCAGCACGACTTGCCCATTTTCGAGTGCCTGCAGCGCCGCCGCCTGCTGCGCGGCGCTGCCGCTGGCGTCCCACCGGTCCAGGGAAATATCGATGAGTTTGCTCATGGCACAAACGGGGAAACATCGGAGCGGCCAGTATGGGCGCTTGCCGCCCGCTCCCGTTTGCGCTGGCGCAGACTTACATCACAGTTTGCTGTTCTGGCAGCCGGCGCTCACGCATTCGCGCACGCGGTCCTGCAGGAATTGCGCGCGTTCGATGGTGGTCTTGGTGGCGCAATCGAGATTCACATAGAAGCCCGACGATTCGCGTTTGGAGCAGGCGTCGTTACGGTTGGCGATCCACGCCAGCTGGCCCGATTTCAGCTTCTGCTTGCCGCCGGCATCGAGCTTGGCGGCGAGTGTCTTGTAGTTGGCGTTGAGTTCCTTGTCCGCTTCCTGGTACACCTTGTTGAGGCAATACAGGCCGTCGAAGTCGTTGCGCGGCGTGTCGCAGGCCGAGTTGGCGAAGGTGGAACCGGAGGCAAACACGAGCAGGGCAAGCAGGCATTTTTTCATGGCGGGCTTTCAGGAAGTGGTGGGGCAGGATCGGTGAGTAGTACAGCGCTCTTGCGCATCGTATAACATTTTCTCTCCCGCCCGCGGACGCTTGCGGGCGTGCTCCGTCAGCCCCGCCGGCCCCGTCAGTAGGCCAGGCGGCCCGGCACGCTCACTTCGATCTGCGTGCCGGCGCCGGGCCGGCTGTCGATGCGCAGGCTGGCCCCGATGCCGGCGGCGCGCTCGCGCATGCCGACCAGGCCCCAGTGGCCGGGCCGCTGGCCCGTTTGCGCCACGGCGTCATCGAGACCGCAGCCGTCGTCGCGCACGCGCAGGGTGAATGCCTGCTCCGCATAGTCGAGTTCCAGCACGATGTTTGCCGCCTCGGCATAGCGCGAGGCGTTGAACAGCGCTTCGCGCGCGATGGCATAGACCTCGTCATGCACGCGCGGCTGCAGGCGCCGGCAGCTGCCGCTGACGTGCACGGTGAAGGCGTGCGCGCGGTGCTCGGCCAGGCCCTTGCCGAATTGCTGCAGCGCCAGCCGCAGTTCGTCCGGTTCGGCCGAGGCGCGCAAATCCATGATCTGGTCGCGGCCTTCGATCAGCAGCTGGTCGGCCAGGTTGAGGGTGCCGTCGAGGCGCGCCCGTTCGCGCGTGCCCTTGGGCAGCATGTCCGCATGCGCATGGAACGACAGGATCAGGCCCTGCACGCTTTGCAGCAGGGTGTCGTGCAGCGAGCGGGCGATGCGCGAGCGTTCGGCCAGCCGCTCCTGCAAGCGTTCCTGCAGCCGTTCCTGCATGTTGCGCGTCAGATGGCGGATGCGCAGCACATAGCCGCCGTACAGCAGCAGCGCGGCGCCCAGCGCCAGCAGCACGACGAACCACGGCGTCTGCACGAAGGCGGGCGCGATGACGATGTCGAGCTTGGCTCCCTGCGTGTTCCACACGCCGTCTTCGTTGGCGGCCGTGACGTCGAAGCGGTAGCTGCCCGGTGCCAGGTTGGTGTAGTACGCCTCGCGGCGCCCCACGGCCTCTTGCCAGCCGGCGTCCACGCCCGCCAGCCGGTAGCGCAGGCGCACGCGTTCCGGCATCGACAGGCTCAGCGCCGTGAAGCCGATCTGCAGGGTCTTGCTGCCTTGCGGCAGCTGCAGCGGCTTGCCATCGTCGAGCGCGTAACGCGCGCCATTGGCCAGCAAGCTGTGGATCTGCACGGGCGGCGGCAGGCGATTGCGGCGGATATGCAGCGGGTCGAGCATGGCGATGGTGGCCGAGGTGGAGAACCACAGCTTGCCGTCGGGCGCATGGATCAGAGAAGGCACGGGGCGCAGTTGCGAAGCATGGCCCTGCAAGCCGTCGAGCGCGTCGAAGTGTTCCGAGACGACGGCGCTGCCGTCCCGCATCCACGCGGCCAGGCTGGCGGCGCCGATATGGTCGATGCCGTCCGCGCCATGCAGCCACAGGTCGCCGTCCGGCAGGCGCACGATGCCCGACACGCCGCGAAACGCCGCGCCGCGCGCGCCGCGCAAGGTGTGGAAGCGCCCGGCGCGGTACAGGGCCACGCCGTTTTCGCCGCCGGCCCATATCGCGTCGCCATCGCGGTACAGCTGCAGCACGGTGCCCACCTGCAGGCCCTCGGCCGCGCCGAGCCGCCTGACGGCGCCCGCGCGCTGGCCGTCTGCCACCAGGCTGACCGTATTGTCGGCATGGCCCAGCCAGACGGTGCCGGCGCCATCGATCGCCATGGCCGTGGTCAGCACCGCCGGCAGGCCGGACAGGCCGCCGTTCGCGATCCATTTTCCTTCGCTCAGGCGAAACAGGCCGCCGCCGGAAAACGAGGCCCACAGGGCGCCCGAGCGGTCCTGCTGCAGCGCCTGCGGATCGAGTCCTTGCACGGGCGCTGTCACGCGCGTCATCGTGCCGTCGTGTGCGCGATGGTGCAGCTCCTGCTCGTTGCCCAGCCACAGCGTGCCGTCGGGCGCCCAGTGGCTGGCCGCCAGCGCCCCTTTCAAGATCACTTTTTTCATCCCGTCGGCCGTAAAGCTGCGCACGTCGCTCACGTAGTCGCCGATCCACACGTCGCCATCGGGTCCCGGCAGCATGCCAGGGTGGTCGAAGGGCACGGCGACGGGCAAGGTCTGCAGGCGGTTCGGTCGCAGCCGGTCCAGGCCCGTCGAGGTGCCGAACCACAGATTGCCCTCGCGGTCCTGGAACGACGTTTGCGGCAGCGGGCCGCTGATGCCGTTCTGGCGCGTCAGGCGCTGGGCCGGCAGACTGGGGCCGGCAGGGTCGAACTTGCGTTCGATGCCATCGGGTGTCATCAGCCACATGGTGCCGGCGCGGTCGAAGCGGATGCCGTTGCCTCTGGCGTCGGGCCGGATGGGCGCATCGCCGCGCGGCGCGCTGGTGCGCACGCGGTAGTAATTGCTGTGCGTGTCGACGGCCCAGATGGCGCCATCGGGCGCTTCATCCATGCTGGTGAGCATGGTGCGCGGCCAGGCATGGGAAAAGCGCGCCTGGCCCGGCTTGCGGAAAAAGACGCCATGCATGGTGCCCATCCACTGCGTGCCATCGCGCCCGAACAGGATCTGGTACACGCGCTTGTCGGGCAGGCCCACGTTGGCCGCTTGCGCGACGAAGCGGTCCGCGCCGGGCGCCAGGCGCGCCGCGCCATCGCGCGTGCCGACCCAGATGGCGCCGTCGGGCGCTGCCTCGATATGGAACACGGCGCCCGGCGGCAAGCCGTCCGCTTCGCGGTAGGTGCGCGCGCCACCCTGGCGAAAGACGCTGACGCCGCCGAGACGGTAGCCGACCCACACGGCACCGTCCGGCGGCGTGGCCAGGCCCAGCACATTGCTCGATGGCAGGCGGTGCCCGTACACGCTGTCGACGCGGTCGAAGCGCACGCCATCGTAGCGGTACAAGCCGGTGGCCGTGGCGATCCACAGCCAGCCATCCTTGCCCTGGGCGAATTTGAGCACGTCGACGGGCGCCCCTTGCAAGGCGCCCCAGCCATTGTGGGTGTAGTCGGACAGCAGGGGGGCGGCCGCGCACGCGTGCAGGTGGCACGCCAGCAGGGGCAACATCAACAGGCGGCGCAGCAGGCGAGCGGACATCGGTGCAGAGGGAGATAGCGGTGGCAGGGCAGTGATTGTAGCGCAGCGTCCTGCTTTTCAGCAGGCGAAAAAAAACCTGCGCGGGATGGCGCAGGCTTTTTTCGCCCTACGTTGACAAGGACCGCTTACGCGAAGTTCTTGGCAACGAATTCCCAGTTGACCAGGCCCCAGAACGTTTCCACGTACTTGGCGCGCAGGTTGCGGTAGTCGATGTAGTAGGCGTGTTCCCAGACGTCGCAGGTCAGCAGCGGCTTGTCGCCGGTGGTCAGCGGGCAGCCGGCGTTCGAGGTGTTGACGATGTCGACGGAGCCGTCGGCTTTTTGCACCAGCCAGGTCCAGCCCGAACCGAAGTTGCCCACGCACGACTTGGTGAATTCTTCCTTGAACTTGTCGAACGACGACCATTTGGCGTTGATCGCGTCAGCCACGGCACCCGTAGGCGCGCCGCCGCCGGCCGGCTTCATGCCGTTCCAGTAGAAGGTGTGGTTCCATACTTGCGCTGCATTGTTGAAGATGCCGCCCGACGATTTCTTGATGATCTCTTCCAGCGACAGGTTCTCGAACTCGGTACCCTTGATCAGGTTGTTCAAGTTGGTGACATACGCCTGGTGATGCTTGGCATAGTGGTATTCCAGGGTTTCTTTCGAAATATGCGGCGCCAGAGCGTCCATTTCATACGGCAGTGGTGGCAGAGTATGTTCCATGTGATGTCCCTTTATGGTGAGTATTCGGAGTCTACCGGCCTGCGGCCGGAGGGTTGAGCCAAGCTTGCTTGAAGCAGGCATTCTTGCTGAACGAGCCACTATTGTAAAGCGGATGCGCCATTGCTGCAGATTCCCGCACGCGTTGCGGATGACGGTGGCGTAGTGATTCTCGTTCAGCCTGAATCGGGCGTCATACTCTCCGTTGTGGATGTTATCGGATGCGCCGCGTGGTTTCGCGTACGATCAGTTCCAGCGGCGGAATGGCCGCCTGCACGGCTTCGCCGTTGATCAGGCCCAGCAGCGCTTCCGTGGCGATGCGGCCGATGTCGTACAGGGGCTGGTGGATGGTCGTCAGCGGCGGCGTCGTGTAGGACGAGCCGGGCAAGTCATCGAAACCGACGAGCGAGATATCGTCGGGCACGCGGATGCCCTTGCGGTACAGGCACAGGCGCACGCCATAGGCGGACAGGTCATTGGCGGCGAAGACGGCGCTGAATTGCTGCTGCGTATCAAACAAGTGGTTCATGGCCAGCATCCCGCTTGCCTCGTGGAAATCGCCTTCCGCCATCAGTTTCGGGTCGATGGCGATGTCTGCTTCGCGCAGCGCGCGCTGGTAGCCCGTCAGGCGCTCGGCCGCATCCGTGTTGTTGGCGGGCCCGGCCACGAAGGCGATGCGCCGGTGGCCCAGTTCGATCAAGTGGCGCACGGCCAGGTAGGCACCGTATTCGTTGTCGAGCTTGAAGCCGATGGCGCTTTTCGTGGCCAGCAGGCGGCCCGTCGAGACGATGGGCCGCTGCTGCGAGAAATCGAGCACGCTCTCGTCCGAGATGCGCCCCGACAGCAGGATGATGCCGTCGACCTTTCGCGCCAACAGCAGACGGATACGGTCCGCTTCTTCCTGCGCATTCCAGTGCCCGCTGACGATGACGGAGGCATAGCCCGTGTCCTTCAGCCCATCGTCGACGCCGCGCAGGCTTTCATCGAAGAAGGGGCTGGAAATATCCTGCACCACGATGCCGATGGTCATCGAGCGGCCCTTCTTCAAGCCCTGTGCCATCTGGTTCGGCGCGAATTTCATGTGCGCAATGGCCGCCAGCACGGCGTCGCGCTTGTCATCGGACACTCTGGCCGTGCCGTTCAGGATGCGCGAGACGGTGCTGGGCGACACGCCAGCCTGGCGGGCCACGTCGAGCAGGGTGGAAGGGGGAGCAGCATGGGCGCTATCGTTCAAGGCGGTTCCTGGGTGTCAAGATGGCTGGTCGTCAGTGCTCTGAAAACCTTTTCATCGAAAGATTACCATAAATGGCCGATAGCGCCGCAGATCGGGGTAGGTCGGCGTAGGTAGGGTTAGCCCTGCGGGCGTAACCCGACACACGGCCAGCAATGCGCCGGAACATGCCTCTGCCGCCAACAATATTGTCGGATTACGCGTTGAAACGCTAATCCGACCTACGCTTGAAAACGTTTTCACAAAAAACAACAGCAAGCCCGACAGTTTGTATTTTCGCCTTTTTCATAGGAGAGCACGCGCCGTGGCGTGGACCTTGCCACGCCACCCTCAATAAAAATGACAACTTTTTCGGTTGACTTGATTTTCTTTGCGGTGTTAAATGGACACATGTTGTGAAAACGTTTTCAAGATAGAAGACGCTCAATAATCGGAGATGAAATAATGAAGTCAAGCATCCTTGGCGCCGCCCCTTGGCCGCGCTGACCCTGGCCTGTGGCGTGGCCGCCGCGCCCGCCGCCATCCCGCCGGCCGCACCGTTGCCGGCGCTGGCCCCGGCGACGATTACCGTCGCCTCGTTCCCCGACCTGGACCGCGCCGTCAAGACGGCCTTGCCCCTGTGGGAAAAGCTGTACCCGCAGGTGAAGGTCAAGCTGGTCAGCCTGCAGATTGACGACCACCATAACTCGATGACGACGGCGCTGGCGGCCGGCGCGCGCCTGCCCGACGTGATGGCCATCGACTTCCGCTACGTGGGCAGCTTCGCCGAGTCGAAGGGCATGGAGGATTTGCTGCAGCCGCCATACGGGGCAGGGCAGTACCGCGCCCAGTTCGTGCCGTTCACCTTCGTGCAGGCGACCAGTTCGCGCGGCACCCTGGGCGCCATGCCGGCAGACCTGGGACCGGGCACTTTGTTCTACCGCAAGGACTTGATGGACAAGGCGGGCATCAAGGAAGCCGACCTGACGCAATCGTGGGAATCGTATATCGCCGCCGGCAAGAAGCTCAAGGCCGCCACCGGCACCTATCTGCTGGCCGGCGCCAGCGACCTGGCCGACATCGTTATCCGCGCCAATCTGAAGGATGGCGAAGGCATTTACTTTGGCGACAAGGGGCAGGTGCTGGTCGACTCGCCCCGTTTCGTCAAGGCCTTCGAGCTGGCCAAGGCAGCCAGGATCGCTGGCATCGACGCGCGCACCGTGGCCTGGACGGGCGAGTGGGCCGAAGGTTTTAAACGCGACAAGGTGGCCAGCCAGATGATGGGATCGTGGCTCAGCGGCCACCTGGCCAAATGGCTGGCACCCGATTCCAAGGGCCAGTGGCGCGCGGCCAACCTGCCGGCCGGCGCGCTGGCGTCCTACGGCGGCTCCTTCTACGGCATCCCGAAAAAGGCGGCCAACAAGACGCAGGCGTGGGAATTCATCAAGTTCATGACCGTCAACAAGGATATCCAGCTGCACTCGCTGAAAGAGATCGGCGCCTTCCCGGCCCTGAAAGCGGCATATGCGGACCCGATGATGGACGAGCCGCAAGCGTACTTCGGCGGCCAGAAGACGCGCCTGCTGGCACGCGACACGGCGGCGAAGATTCCCGTCATCCGCGTCGACAAGTTCGACGCCGTGGCGCGCGACATCGTCAACATGGAACTGGAAAGCGTGCTGGCGCAAAACAAGGATATCAAGACGGCCCTGGCCGACGCCAAGGCCCTGATCACCCACCGCGCGCGGCGCTAGGAGCAGCATGACTACCTCCATGCCTTGTACCGAGCGCGCCGCCGTCCCGGCGCGGCGCGCCAGGAAGCGTTTCAACATGAAGCAGTGGGCGCCATATATTTTCATCAGCCCCTTCTTCATCCTGTTCGCCGTCTTCAGCCTGTTCCCGCTGCTGTTTTCCATCTATCTGTCGTTCAACCAGTGGGAAGCGGCCAGCGGCGTGGAAGCCATGCAGTGGGTGGGCCTGGACAACTACAAATACGCCTTGAGCGACCCGTGGTTCTTGCGCTCGCTGGGCAATACGCTGTGGCTGGCGCTGGCCTCGGGCGTGCCGCAGCACCTGGTCGCCATTCCGCTGGCAGCCTTCATCCACAACAGCTTCAAGCGCTCGCGCAACCTGGTGATCGGCATTTACTTTTTACCGTTCATCACCTCCAGCGTGGCCATCGCCATGGTCTTCAACACCCTGTTCTCGCGCGACTACGGCCAGATCAATGTGCTGCTCCAGTGGTGCGCCAGCCTGCCGCTGGTGGGAAGCCTGTTTCCGTCAGAGTCCATCGACTGGCTGGGCAGCTCGCTGTTCATCAAGCCGGCCGTCGCCTTCGTGATTTTCTGGCGCTACCTGGGCTGGAACCTGGTGCTGTACCTGTCCGCGCTGCAGGTGATACCGAAGGATTTATATGAAGCGGCCACCATCGACGGCGCCTCGACACGCCAGCAGTTCTGGTACATCACCCTGCCGCAGCTGCGCCCCATGATCTACCTGGCCGTCACCTTGACCATCATGGGCAATCTGCAGCTGTTCGAGGAACCGTTCGTGCTGGTGGCCGAATCGAGCGGCGTAAGCCAGTCGGTGATGACGACGGCCATCTTCGTCTACAAGACGGCGTTTTCCTCAGGCGACTTCGGCACGGCGTCGGCCATTTCCTGGCTGCTGTTCCTCATCATCGCCAGCACCACCTGGGTGAATAACCGCATCTTCAGCCGCAATGAACGTCATGAACGCAAGGAGGCCCGATGAAAACCACCCGCTGGACGGCCTACGCCATGGTGGCCATCGGCGCCCTGATCATGGTCGCGCCGTTCTACTTCATGTTCGTCTTCGCCACGCACACGAGCGCCGAGATCTACAGCCTGCCGCCGCCGCGCTGGTTCGGCACGGCCCTGCTGAACAACCTCGAACTGCTGCAGGAGCGCCTGCCGTTCTGGCGCAATATCGGCATCAGCCTCTACGTGGCCTTGATGACCACCGCCCTGACCTTGTTCTTTTGCTCGCTGGGCGGCTATGCCTTCGCCATGTACGAATTCCGCTTCAAGCGGCCCCTGTTTACCCTGGTGATGGCCTCGATGATCATCCCGTCCTTCATGAACATGATCCCGACCTTCATGCTGATGGATTTCCTCGGATGGCTGGACCAGCCGCGCGCCTTGTACGTGCCGGGAGCGGCCGGCGCGCTGGGGATTTTCCTGATGCGCCAGTACATCGGCACGGCGATACCGAAGGACCTGATCGAGGCGGCGCGCATCGACGGCTGCGGCGAATTCGCCATCTACTGGCGGGTCGTGCTGCCGCTGATCGGCCCCGCCATGGGCACCCTGGGCCTGATCACTTTCATCAACTCGTGGAACAATTTCATCACGCCGCTGGTCGTCATGCGCTCGGTCGAGAACTACACGATCCCGCTGGCCCTGCGCAGCATGCAGGCGCCGAACAACACGGAGTGGGGCGCGCTGATGACGGGCGCCGCCATCGCCGTGCTGCCGCTGCTGCTGATGTTTTTTGTCGCCTCGAAGCGCCTGATCGAAGGCTTGACCCAGGGCGCCGTCAAAGGCTGATCCACACATTTATCTCAACCCCTCACACTGACATGACCACCATGCATAACGACGACATCGACACCAACTTCCCCGCCACCTTCACCTGGGGCGTGGCCACCAGCGCCTACCAGATCGAGGGCGCCGCCGCCATCGACGGCCGCGGCCCGTCCATCTGGGATACCTTCAGCCACACGGACGGCAAGATCATCGACGGCAGCAATGGCGACGTGGCTTGCGACCATTACCACCGCTATGCCGAGGACGTGGAGCTGATCGCCAGCCTGGGCGTCAACGCCTACCGCTTTTCCATGTCCTGGTCGCGCGTCCAGCCGACGGGTTCCGGCGCCTGGAACGAGGCGGGCTTCGATTTCTATGCGCGCCTGCTCGACGCCCTGGCCGCGAAGGGTCTCGATGCCCATCTGACCCTGTACCACTGGGACTTGCCGCAAGCCTTGCAGGACGAGGGCGGCTGGCTCAACCGCGCCACCTGCTATCACTTCGCCGCCTACGCGGCCGAGGTGGCGCGCCGCTTCGGCCACAAGGTCGCCAGCATCGCCACGCATAACGAACCGTGGTGCACGGCCGTGCTGGGCCACGGCACGGGCCAGTTCGCGCCCGGCATGGCCGATCCGGCCGCCGCCGTGCAAGTGTCGCACCACCTGCTGCTGTCGCACGGCCTGGCCATACAGGCGATGCGCACGGTGAATGCGCCGGCGAAACTGGGCATCGTGCTCAATCAGTGGACGGCCACGCCGGCCACCGACAGCGCCCAGGACCGCGAACTGGCCGAACTCGAATATGCGCGCTCGGTGCAGTGGTATATGGACGCCATCTTCAAGGGCCGCTACCCGGCCCTGGCCCTGAAACACGCCGACGCTTCTGCTTTGGCTATCTTTGAAAACGATTTCATGGATATCAAGCAGCCCATCGATTTCCTCGGCGTGAACTATTACACGCGCGCTTACATGAGCGCCGAGACGCCGCCGCGCAAGCCCGAATGCAAGCTCGGTGTCAACGACATGGGCTGGGAAACCTATCCGCAAGGCTTGACGGAGCTGCTCGTGGGCCTGCACCGCGAGTACCGGCTGCCGCCCGTCTACATCACGGAAAACGGCATGGCCGTCGCCGACAAGCCCGTCGGCGGCAAGATCCACGACGAACCGCGCATCGAGTACGTGCGGCTGCACCTGGATGCCCTGCGCGCCGTGATCACGCAGGGCATCGACGTGCGCGGTTATTTCTACTGGAGCCTGATGGACAATTTCGAGTGGAACTCGGGCTACGCCAAGCGCTTCGGCATGCTGTACGTCGACTACGCCACGCAGCAGCGCAGCTTCAAGGACAGCGCCCTGTGGTACCGCGATTTCATCGCCGCGCAGCGCGCATCCCACGCACCGGCCCAGCTGGTCCTGGCCGGGGAGCACTGACATGGCCGCCATCTCGCTGCGCGGCATCCGCAAGACCTACGGCGACGGCCCGGAAATCGTCAAGGGCCTTGATCTCGATATCCACGACGGCGAATTCATGGTCTTCGTCGGGCCGTCCGGCTGCGGCAAGTCGACCCTGCTGCGCATGATCGCGGGACTGGAAGACATCAGCGCGGGCCAGCTGCGCATCGGCGACCTGCTGGCCAACGACGTGGCGCCGGCCGAGCGAGGCATCGCCATGGTCTTCCAGAGCTATGCCCTGTACCCGCACATGACGGCGCGCGACAACATGGGCTTTGCCCTCAAATTGGCGGGCAAGGGGGAAGCCGAAGTGCGCGCCGCCGTCGGCAAGGTGGCCGAGATTTTGCAGATCACGCACCTGCTCGACCGCAAACCCAAGGCCTTGTCGGGCGGCGAACGCCAGCGCGTGGCCATCGGCCGCTCCATCGTGCGCCAGCCCAAGGTGTTCCTGTTCGACGAGCCGCTGTCCAACCTCGATGCCTCGCTGCGCGTGCAGACGCGCATCGAGCTGGCCAAGCTGCACCAGGAACTGGGCACGACGATGATCTACGTCACGCACGACCAGGTCGAGGCCATGACCCTCGGTGAACGGGTCGCCGTCTTCCACGGTGGCCACCTGGAGCAGGTGGGCGCGCCTTTGGCCCTGTACCGCCATCCGGCCAGCCAGTTCGTGGCCGGTTTCATCGGCGCGCTGCGCATGAACTTTTTGCCGTGCGCCGCCGTCCCGGCCCTGGCCAGCCAGCTTGGCGGCGCGGCGGGCATGCTGGTCGGCATACGCCCGGAACACCTGCGCCTGGTGCCGCGCAACGAGGGCTACGGCGCCACGGTGACCCTGATCGAGCAGCTGGGCGATGCGCAGATCATCCACGCGACGCTGGAGGGAAGTTCGCATGCGGTGGCCATCAAGCTGCACGGCGAGGCGCGCCACGCGCTGGCACAGGGCAGCGCCATCGGCTTCGCGCCGGAAGAAGGCCATGCCTTTCTGTTCGACACGGCCGGGCGCGCCGTGGCCACCCATTGACCCCGCACGGAGGCGACATGACTTCAGATTGACACCCAAAAAATGTGCAGCAATAGCCAAAGAGCTATGTGATCATCATTCAACCAGCGGTACAGGAGACAACAACAATGCAACAGCTCAAACGCAATACCATCGCCCTCAGCCTGGCGCATGCGACCTTCGCCCAGTTCATCTTGCTGGGCAGCGGCGCCGCCATGGCCCAGGAGGCTGCAGCCACGGACGCGGCAAAACCACCGGCAGCCGAACAGATGGACCGCATCGTCGTCACGGCCACGCGCCGCAATACCTTTGTGCAGGAGACGCCGCTGGCCGTCACCGCCTTCAACCAGGACACCCTGCAAAACAACCAGGTCAAGGATCTGGCGTCGCTGGCCACCATGGTGCCCAGCCTCGTCGTCGAGCAGCATGGCGACTCGGGCGGCGTGCACGTCTACATGCGCGGCGTGGGCTCGGCCAACCACACGGAGCTGGGCGACCCGGCCGTCGCCTTCTATGTCGACGGCGTGTATTCGCCGCGTCCCCAGGGCGCCACGGCGCTGATGTACGACTTGAGCCACGTCGAGGTGGCGCGCGGACCGCAGGGCACCCTGAACGGCCGCAATTCGACGGCCGGCGCCGTCAATCTCGTCTCCGCCGCGCCAAACACATCGAAGTTCATGGGCTCGGCCGGCATCACCGTCGGCGACTACCGCCACCTGCAGACGCAGGGCATGATCAATATCCCGTTCTCCGACGACGTGGCGCTGCGCATCGCCGCCATCAAGGATAGCCACGACGGCACGGTGGACTTCCGCCGCGGCTCGAACGTCATGCCGGGCACGGCCAAGTATGGCGCCGGCGACCAGATGGGCGTGCGCGCCTCGCTGCTGTGGAAGTTCACGCCGCAGCTGCGCGGCACCTTCATCGCCGACTACTTCCTCGACCAGGGCGCCGGCAACGTCTACCTGGCGGCGGAACCGAAAACGGGCGAGAAGCTGCGCTCGGCCCTGATCGACACGCCGGGCACCCTGGACCAGTCGATTTTGACCTACAAGGGCAAGCTCAATTACAAGCCGACGGATGCGCTGGACTTCACGTACCTGGGCAGCTGGAGCCGCTACAAGCGCCAGAATAGCAATGATGCCGATGCGGGCCTGTTCCCCGGCTTCAAGTCGGAAAACCGCACCGACTGGGCGCAGTTCGACAGCTATTCGCACGAACTGCAGGCGCGCTCGGACGACGATGCGCCATTCCAGTGGGTGGCCGGCCTGTTCCTGTTCAACGAAAAGAACAAGGTGCGCTTCGATATCGACCGCAGCCAGATTTCGCAGGCGGCCGTGCAGCAGGATATCGCCAACGGCGCCGTGATTTTCGTGCAGCCCACCGTGGGCCAGTATGCGTCGTCCATGTCCTTCATCCAGGGCGACCGCCAGCTCAAATCGAAAGCCGTGTTCGGCCAGGTCAGCCAGCAGCTGACGGACCAGATCAAGCTGACGGCCGGCGCGCGCTACACGAAAGACCATAAATTCGACATCGGCGGCCAGAACTGGGCGTGCCCGAACTGGCCCGCGAACACGCCGCTGGGCACCACCGTGCTGACTGCCGACCAGCTGCGCCAGCTGGTCACGCCGGGCACGGGCCTGGCCAACACGCACAATATCGGCCCCGGTGGCGCCATCACGGCGGCCGCCTGCGGCAATACGCCGGGCGACAATACGGCCGACCTGAAATACGGCCAGGCCACCTGGCTGGGCCGCATCGAGTACAAGCTGCGTCCGGACATTCTGCTGTTCGGCTCCGTGACGACGGGCTTCCATTCGCCGGCCATCGGCGACGGCGGCGCCACCACCAAGCCGGAAAAGCTGACCAGCTATGAAATCGGCTTCAAGTCGGACTTGCTGAACCGCGAACTGACCCTGAACCTCGATGCCTTCCTGATGAAGTACAAGGACAAGCTCGAATCGCAGGTGGTCAACAGCGTGCTGGCCAACTTCAATGCGGCCGGCGCCACCGTCAAGGGCCTGGAAGCGGAATGGGTGTGGCGGCCGACGAAGGTCGACCGCCTGACGGGCAACGCCACCTGGCTCAAAGCCGTGTATGACGACTTCATGTCGTGCGACGTAGATGCGGCGCGCGCGAATGGCCAGTCCTGCGGCTCGACGGCGCCATTGGTGAACGTGGGCGGCAGCACCATGAAGCACGCGCCGAAGTTTTCCACCACGGTCCAGTACGAGCATGATTTCACGGTGGCCGGCGGCCAGCTCACGCCGCGCGCCTCGGTGCATTATGAAACCATGTCGTACGTGGGTGCGGGCGCGTTCAACGGCGACGTGCCGGGCCATGCGGGCGTCAAGCGCCAGGAAGCCTACACGACCCTGGACCTGAGCCTGCGCTTCCAGCCGGCGAACAAGGCGTACACGGTGGAAGCGTTCGTGCAGAACGCCACCGACAAGGCGGTCAAGCTGGACGTCAATGAAATCTGCACGGACGTGGGCATGCCGTGCCAGCCGACGCAGCAGATCTACGGCGCTTTCTACAACGCGCCGCGCACGTTTGGCGCGCGCGTGTCGATGAAGTTTTGATGAGGTAGTGTGAAAGAGCAGTTGCAGTCGCAGTCCACTCAGTAGGGGAAGGTGTTGGGCCGGGGAGCTTCCCCGGCCTTTTTTATTCCAGCGCTTATTCCAGCGTTGCCTGCACGCTGGCGATGCCGATCTGCGCGCTGCCTTCGGCCAGGCGCACGTTGACGTTCTGGCGCGCCTGCAGCTGCGCCGGCGAGCGCACGATGGCACCTTTTTCGTCGCGCAGGATCGCGTAGCCGCGTTCCAGGGTGCGCTGCGGATTCAACAGCTCCAGCTGCGCCGCCAGGCCGTCGAGGCGGTGGCGCCGCTGGCTGAGCAGCTGCGCCATGGCCGCGCCGCCGCGCCGCTGCGCTTCCAGCAGGCGCGCGCGCGATGACGTGACGTCGGGCCGCAAGGCGGCCCAGCGGTTGCGCAGGCGTTCCAGTGCGTACTGCGACTGGTTCACGGGCGCGCGCGCCGCATGCGTCATGGCCGTGGACAGGGCCAGCAGCTGCAAGCGCTGCTGCTGCAGCTGCGCCTTCGGGTTGAGCAGGCGGCGGCTGTGGCGGTCCAGCGTCTGCGCCGCGTCGTCGAGGCGGCGGCGCATGGCGCGGCGCAGGTCGGCCGCATCGGCGCGCAGGGAAGCCATCCAGTCCGCGCGCGGCGTGGCCGCCAGTTCGGCCGCCGCCGTCGGCGTGGCCGCGCGCAGGTCGGCCGCGAAGTCGGCGATGGTGAAATCGGTCTCGTGGCCCACGCCGCTGATCACGGGCATGGAACAGTCGGCGATCGCATGCGCCACGGCTTCATCGTTGAACGACCATAAATCCTCGATGCTGCCGCCACCACGGCACACCAGCAGCACGTCGCACTCGGCCCTTATCGATGCCGTGCGGATCGCTTGGGCGATTTTTTCCGGCGCCTGCTGGCCCTGCACGGGCGTGGGATACAGGATGATGGACACGTGCGGCGCGCGGCGCTGCAAGGCGATCAGCACGTCGCGCAGGGCGGCCGCCTGCGGGCTGGTGACGATGCCGATGCTGCGCGCGAACATGGGAATGGCGCGCTTGCGTTCCTGGTCGAACAGGCCCTGCGCGGCCAGCTTTTCCTTCAGACGCTGGAACGCTTCGTACAGGGCGCCCACGCCGGCGCGGCGGATGGCTTCCACGTTGATCTGGTAGTCGCCGCGCGCGCCGTACAGGGTGACGAGGGCGCGCACTTCGACCTTGTCGCCTTCGCGCGGCGTGAAGCCCGCGTACTGGGCGCGGCCGCGGAACATCACGGCGCGCACCTGGGCGCCATCGTCCTTCAAGGTGAAATACCAGTGGCCGGAAGCGGCGCGCGTGAAGTTGGAAATCTCGCCGGCGATCCAGGTCAGCGGGAACGAGCGCTCGAGCAGGCGCGCGACGGCCTGGTTCAGGGCGCTGACGGTCAGCACGGGCGGGGCGGCAAAGCCGCTGTCAGTCGGGGTGTCTGTCATCATAAAGCTGGGAGCGGGAAGGGAACTGTCCACATATTATCGGCGAGGTCATGCTTATGTCATATATCGTGCAAAACAACAAGTTCTATTTCTAAGTAATTGATTTCATGATGAATTCCCGTATGCCTGATTTGCGTGCACAGGGAAAAAATCCTTTAATATCAAGCACATCAGTGCAGCCCCTGCCACTTACGCACAAAGTTATCCACAGAAAGTGTGCGGAACTTTTTGCCTTGGACAAACATGGCCAGGCTGGCCCTGATTGAGCGGTAAAAGTGCCTTGCTACATTTTTGCGCACGGAAATAAAGTGCATAGGAATCAAACGCTTAGTATGCCATGCATGGCCTTGCGCACAATCTTATCCACAAAAAATGTGCAGAACTCCCGCGCGGCAGCGGATTTATCCACCGGAATGCCCATGGCATGGCTTGCCTGAATTTTACGCAGCATAAAAATAGCCATATAGATCAAGGGTCTAGCGTTCGACCGTGCGCCTTGCTCACAATCTTATCCACAGAATATGTGCAAAACCGCATAAACCGTTTCGCTTTTTCCGGGAGTTTTCCACGGCGCGAGCAGGTGCTTGCGCTGCCTTATTTTTCAGCATCGAAAAAAACTCCTTTAAAATCAATGCTCTTGCATGGAGTCAATCGGCTTGCTCACAATCTTATCCACACTTTATGTGTGAAACTGCTTTCGCCGTGGGAAACTGCCTTTTTGCAGTGAAATGTGACGCTGAAAACCGTGCTTTCCAGCCCTTGCTACATTTTTATGCACGGCAATAAAAACGATATAAATCAATGTACTTAGCGCGTATCTTTGCGCTTGCGCACAATCTTGTCCACAGATTGTGTGCAGAACTTTGACGGCCCATTTGGCGCTGATTGAGCGTCGTCTGCCACTTTTTTACGCATTGGGTTAATTTCTTTTTAAATCAATGACTTAATTGAATTCCACGGCTTTGCGCACAATCTTGTCCACAGTAAATGTGCAGAACTCTGCACGTATTAATTTATTGACATTGACTACTGCCGATAAGCTGCTATGCCTGTATTTTGCGCAGTACGATAATTCCCATGTAAATCAAGGACTTGCATGTTGGACTTCATGCTTGCTCACAATCTTATCCACACAAAATGTGCAAAACTGAGCACCGGCGACGCGCGCCAGCCGCGCCGTGTGGACAAGTACCATGCAGGCGCCACTTGCCGCCGGCGCGGCAACGCGCTACATTGCGCCATTCCTGCGCGCACGTGCCATCGGTCTTCGGCGCTCGGTACAATACAGGCTGTCCGGGCGGTTCACCGCCTTCCCTTTACCAGGAGTTTCTTTTGCTCGCTATATTTCAAGCCGCTGGCTGGCCCATCTGGCTGTTGTTGATCGCTTCCATCGTCGCCCTGGCCCTGATCATCGAGCGCCTGCTGTATTTGCGACGCGCCAAGATCCTGCCCCGCAAGCTGTTCGATGAAGTGGTGCAGGTATATCGCAGCGGCAAGATCACGCCGGACACGGTGGCCAAGCTGGAAGGCAATTCGCCGCTGGGCGTGGTGCTGGCCGCCGCCTTGCGCAACGTCGACGCGCCGCGTGAAGTGATGAAGGAATCGATCGAGGAGGCCGGGAGCGGCGTGGCCCACACGCTGGAACGTTTCCTGACGACACTGGGCACCATCGCCACCCTGGCCCCGCTGATGGGGCTGTTCGGCACGGTGGTGGGCATGATCGAGATCTTCGGCTCGCAAAACGCCAGCGGCTCGAATCCTGCCCAGCTGGCCCACGGTATCTCGGTGGCCCTGTATAACACGGGCTTCGGCCTGGCCATCGCCATGCCGACCCTCGTCTTCTACCGCCATTTCCGCGCCCTCGTCGACAGCTTCGTCATTGACATGGAGCAGCAAGCCGTCAAGTTCGTCGACATCGTCCACAGTGGCCGCAAATGAACTTCCGCAAAGGCAAGGGGCGTGAAGACCCCGAAATCAACCTGATCCCGTTCATCGACGTGCTGCTGGTGATCCTGATCTTCCTCATGGTCAGCACCACCTACAGCAAGTTTACGGAGCTGCAGATCACCTTGCCGACGGCCGACGCCGAGCAAGCGAAGGAGAAGCCGCAGCAGATTGACGTCACCATCGATGCCAAGGGCAATTACACGGTCAACCGCGAACCCATATCGTTCCGCGACGTGGCCGGCCTGGCCGACGCCCTGCAGAACGCGGCCAAGGCGGCCAACGGCGGCAAGGCGCCCGCGCAGACGCCCGTGGTCGTCGTCAACGCCGACCAGTTCGCCATGCACCAGATGGTCATCCACGTGATGGAAGCGGCGCGCCTGGCCGGCTATGAAAAGCTGACGTTTGCGGCGCAGGCGGGCGGCAAGTAAATTCCCACCGTTACCGGCAACATAATTGGGGTCTGACCCGCCGGGTCAGACCCCAGCCCTTTACTCCTCACCGCATGCCCACATCCTCCCCCGCCAAGCTTGAAACCACATTGACCCGCGCCTGGCTGACGCGCGGGCCGCTGGCGTGCGCGCTGTGGCCCGTCTCGCTGCTGTTCGGCGCCCTGAGCGCCGTGCGGCGCGGCCTGTATCGCGCCAACATCATCAAATCCGCGCGCCTGCCCGTGCCCGTCGTCGTCGTCGGCAATATCTTTATCGGCGGCACGGGCAAGACGCCGCTGACGATCTGGCTGGTGCAAGCCTTGCGCGACGCGGGCATGCGCCCGGGCGTCATTTCGCGCGGCCATGGCAGCGCCGACCGTTCGCCGCGCGCCGTCACGGCTGCTTCCACGCCGCAGCAGGTGGGCGACGAGCCGCTGCTGATCTTCCAGCGCGGCGGCTGCCCCGTGATGGTGGGGCGCGACCGCGCGCAAGCGGGCAGGGCGCTGCTGGCCGCGCACCCGGACGTCGACGTGCTCGTCACGGATGACGGCTTGCAGCATTACGCCTTGCGGCGCGACGTGGAAATCGTGCTGTTCGACGGCCGCGGCGCGGGCAATGGCTGGCTGCTGCCGGCCGGCCCCTTGCGCGAATCGCCGCGCCGCCGGCGTGACGTGACGGTGATCAATGCGCCCGAGCTGGCGCCGGCGCTGGTGGACCAGGTCGCGCCCAAGGGCGGGCTGGTGGTGCAGATGCGGCTCGATGGCGGCGTGGCTGAGCGCTTGACGGACCGCAGCGAACGCATGCCGCTTGAAACCCTGGCGGCCGGCGGCCAGCGCATTGTGGCGGCGGCCGGCATCGGCAACCCCCGGCGTTTCTTTGCCATGCTGCGCGGGGCCGGATTGCGTTTTGCCGAGCTGCCCCTGCCTGATCATCACGACTTTCTCGACCAGCCATTTGCGGCACTCGACACGGATGTGATCTTGATCACCGAGAAGGATGCAGTAAAATGTGCGCAAATTGAATATCTCAAAGATGACCCGAGACTGTGGGTCGTCCCCGTCAGTGCGCGCATCGATAGCGCGCTGGCCCAACAAATTGTGGAGAAATGTCGTGGACGCTCGACTGCTTGATATCCTGGTCTGCCCTGTTTGCAAGGGTCCGCTTGAACACGATAAGAAGGCGCAGGAACTGATTTGCCGCGCCGACCGCCTCGCCTATCCTATCCGCGATGGCATCCCCATCATGTGGGCGGACGAAGCGCGCACCCTGCAAGACGCAGTGGAATAACGATGGCGTTCATCGTCATCATCCCGGCCCGCCTGGCTTCGACCCGCCTGCCGGGCAAGCCGCTGGCCGACCTGGGCGGCAAGCCCATGGTGGTGCGCGTGGCCGAGCAGGCAGTCCTGTCCGGCGCCGCGCGCGTCATCGTCGCCACCGACCATGCATCGATCCGCGACGCCTGCGCCGCGCACGGCGTGGAAGTGTGCATGACGCTTGCCGACCATCCGTCGGGCACGGACCGCATCGCCGAAGTGGCGCGCACGCTGTCTTTGCCGCCGGACGCCGTCGTCGTCAACCTGCAGGGCGATGAACCGCTGATCGATCCGGCCCTGCTGGCCGCCTGCGCGGCACAGATCAGCGCCGCAGTCCCCATGGCCACGTGCGCCCATCCGCTGCATGACGTGCTTGAGGCCTTCAATCCGAATGTCGTCAAGGTGGTGCTGGACAAGGCAAACCGCGCCTTGTATTTTTCGCGCGCCACCATCCCCTGGCACCGCGACGGCTTCGCGCAATCGAAAGACAGCTTGCCGGCCGGCTACGTGCCCTTGCGCCATATCGGCCTGTATGCGTACAGCAATGCATTTTTGCAAACGTATCCCACGCTCTCCGCCTCGCCGCTGGAAGCGATCGAGGCGCTGGAGCAGTTGCGCGTGCTGTGGCACGGCTATGCCATCGCCGTGCACGTCACGGACTCGGCCCCGGCCGCCGGCGTGGACACGCCGGAAGATCTGGAACGCGTGCAGGCGCACTACCGCCACGCCACCTGAGAAAACGTCCATGGCTGCCTTGCCCTGAACGTTTTTCAGGCGCCGTGCGTGCGCGAGAAAAACTTTATGCGGGGCCTGCCACAAAAAACCACATTTTGAAACACCTGCTTCGCTAATTGCTGGCTTTGATCAATCAGGGCATAGCAATTCGACAGCAAACTGGCGTTCCGGGGATTTTTTGTGGTAAGTTTCGTAGGGAAAGATAGCCATAGCAACATCATCTAAAAATAATTACACATACCACCATCCAAAATCTGTTTTTTAGGAACTTTTCAATGCGTCTGATACTTTTAGGAGCACCCGGTGCCGGCAAGGGCACCCAAGCTAACTTCATCAAAGAAAAATACAATATTCCACAAATCTCCACGGGCGACATGCTGCGCGCGGCGATCAAGGAAGGCACCGAACTGGGCCTGGCAGCGAAAAAAGTCATGGATGCGGGCGGCCTCGTGTCGGACGACATCATGATCGGTCTCGTCAAGAACCGCCTGCAGGAAGCCGATTGCGCCAATGGCTATCTGTTCGACGGCTTCCCGCGCACCATCGCGCAAGCGGACGCCATGAAGGATGCCGGCATCAATGTCGACTACGTGCTGGAAATCGACGTGCCGGATGAGTCGATCATCGAGCGCATGGACGGCCGCCGCAGCCACCCGGGTTCGGGCCGCGTCTACCACGTCAAATTCAATCCGCCCAAGGTCGACGGCGTCGACGACATCACGGGCGAGCCGCTGATCCAGCGCGACGACGACAAGGCGGAAACGGTCAAGAAGCGCCTGGACGTGTACCACAACCAGACCAAGGTCTTGCTCGGTTACTACAACGACTGGGCCAAATCCGGCCTGCCGGGCGCGCCAAAATACCGCCGCATCGCCGGCGTCGGTCCGGTCGAGCAAATCCGCGACAGCGCCTTTGCCGCCCTGGCGGAATAAGCAGTTTTTGAAAAGCGGACCTCAGTGTCCGCTTTTTTTGTGCCCGCTTTTCAGGCAGACTGCAAGCATGGCTGTATGTCTTACGTTTTCGTAGTTGAAGTTTTTTGCAGGTCGTGTTTTCCTGGCTGCGCGTGCCTACCCGGTGCGGTCTGCAGCTGTCGGCAATGACGTCGGATAAAAACAGAAGGGGACGATATGGCAGCCAGTTTGTGGTTTGCGGTAGCCTGCGGCGTGGTCGCAGTCATCTATGGTTTGGTGTCGCGCAGCTGGATCCTGCGCCAGGATCCCGGCAACGCGCGCATGCAGGAAATCGCGCTGGCCATCCAGCAGGGCGCGGCCGCCTATCTGGCGCGCCAGTACCGCACCATCGCCATCGTCGGCGTGGCGCTGCTGATCGCCATCTATGTGCTGCTTGGCCTGCACACGGCGCTGGGTTTTCTGATCGGCGCCGTGCTGTCGGGCGCCTGCGGCTTCATCGGCATGAATGTTTCGGTGCGGGCCAATGTGCGCACGGCGCAGGCGGCCACCCTGGGCATCAACCAGGCGCTGAACGTGGCCTTCAAGGGCGGGGCGATCACCGGCATGCTGGTCGTCGGTCTGGGCTTGCTGGGCGTGACCCTGTTCTACTGGCTGCTGGTGACGACGGGCGCGCCAGGCCTGACCCAGCATGACCTGATCAAGCCCCTGATCGGCCTGGCCTTTGGCGCCTCGCTCATTTCCATCTTCGCGCGGCTGGGCGGCGGCATCTTCACCAAGGGCGCCGACGTGGGCGCGGACCTAGTGGGCAAGGTGGAGGCCGGCATTCCCGAGGACGATCCGCGCAACCCGGCCGTCATCGCCGACAACGTGGGCGACAACGTGGGCGACTGCGCCGGCATGGCGGCCGACCTGTTCGAAACCTATGTCGTGACCCTGATCGCCACCATGCTGCTGGGCGCGCTGCTGATGGCCGAGGCCAGCAGCACGGCCATCCTCTATCCGCTGCTGCTGGGCGCCGTTTCCATCCTCGCCTCCATCGTCGGCTGCTCGATGGTCAAGACGGCACCCGGGAAGAAGATCATGTCGGCCCTGTACACGGGCCTGTGGTGGGCGGCGGGCCTGTCGCTGGTGGGCTTTGCCGTGGTCACGTGGCTGCTGTGGCCCGACGACGCCATGCGCTACAAGATGCTGGGCGCCACCGTCGTCGGCATCGTCCTCACGGGCCTGATGGTGTACATCACCGAGTACTACACGGGCACGGACTTCAAGCCCGTGCGCCACATCGCCGAAGCGTCGACGACGGGCCACGGCACGAATATCATCGCCGGCCTGGGCGTGTCGATGAAGTCCACCGCCTACCCGGTGCTGGCCGTCTGCGTCGCCATCCTCGTGTCGTACCAGCTGGCCGGCCTGTACGGCATCGCCATCGCGGCCACCTCGATGCTGTCGATGGCGGGCATCATCGTCGCGCTCGACGCGTATGGCCCCATCACCGATAACGCGGGCGGCATCGCGGAAATGTCGGGCTTGCCCGACTCCGTGCGCGCCATCACCGACCCGCTCGATGCCGTCGGCAATACCACCAAGGCCGTCACCAAGGGCTACGCCATCGGCTCGGCGGGTCTGGCCGCGCTGGTGCTGTTCGCCGACTACACGCATGCGCTCGAATCCGTGGGCCAGCACATCACCTTCGATTTGTCGAATCCGATGGTGATCGTCGGCCTGTTCATCGGCGGCCTGATCCCGTACCTGTTCGGTGCCATGGCGATGGAAGCCGTGGGCCGCGCGGCTGGTGCCGTGGTGGTCGAGGTGCGCCGCCAGTTCCGCGACATCAAGGGCATCATGGAAGGCACGGCGCGGCCCGAATACGACAAGGCCGTCGACATGCTGACGGCGTCGGCCATCCGCGAAATGATCGTGCCCTCCTTGCTGCCCGTCGTGGTGCCCATCGTCGTGGGCATGCTGCTGGGGCCGGCGGCGCTGGGCGGCCTCTTGATGGGAACGATTGTGACGGGCCTGTTCGTGGCCATCTCCATGACCACGGGCGGCGGCGCCTGGGACAACGCCAAGAAATACATCGAGGATGGCCATTTCGGCGGCAAGGGTTCCGACGCGCACAAGGCGGCCGTCACGGGCGACACGGTGGGCGACCCGTACAAGGATACGGCGGGACCGGCAGTGAACCCCTTGATCAAGATCATCAATATCGTGGCCCTGCTGCTGGTGCCGCTGCTGCCGGCCACGGGCTGGCTGGCCGTCAAGGCGCCGGCACCTGTCCACGCGCCCGTGCCGCCCATCCTGGCGCCGGCGACACCCGTGCAAAGCTTGCCGGCGCAATAGACCGCGCCACTCCATGCAGCCCCGTGGCCCGCGCCGCGGGGCTGTTTGCATTTTCTGCAGGTGAAACTTTCCTGCACTCCATATCCTCGGCGTATCAAAAGTGAGCAATTGTTACGGCGCCTTTGCTTGTGCCGGCCCCTTGCCAATAATGGAGTGAAAAGGTGAGCTTCACAGTCTGGCAGGGAAGGCGGGAGGAAGTCATGGACAGCATCAACAGAAAGGGCGGCGCGCTGCTGGCGCTGCTGATATTGGGCGGTGTTGCCGGGTTGGCCCAGGCGGAGCCGGGCCGGCACGGCGGTTTCCACGGCCATCACGGCCACTTTCATGGCCATTCGCACGTGGGCGTCTGGGTGGGAGCGCCCTTGTGGTATGGCTATGGGCCGGGGTGGTATGGCGACCCGTGGTATGGCTATCCCTATCCGTATGGGCGCACGGTGGTGGTGCAGCCGGCACCCGTGTACATCGAGCAGGGCGGCGAGCCGACGGCGCAGATGTGGTATTACTGCGCGCGGCCGCAGGGCTATTATCCCTACGTGAAAAATTGTAGTACGGCATGGCGTGCCGTGCTGCCGACCAGCGTGCGCTGACGGGGAGGGCGACATGAATACGAGAGCGTTAATGGGGCGTGCCGGCCTGCTGGCACCGCTGCTGCTGGCTGCCTGCACGGTGATGCCGGAAGGGCCGTCGGCCATGGTCTTGCCCGGCACGGGCAAGAGTTTCGAACAATTCCGCAGCGACGATCTGCAGTGCCGCGGCTATGCGCAAGGCCAGTTGGGCGGCAGTTCGGCGCAGCAGGCCAGCGTCGACAGCGGCGTGCGCAGCGCGGCGCTGGGTACGGTGCTCGGTGCGGCGGCCGGCGCCGCTATCGATGGCGGCCATGGCGCCGGCGTGGGCGCGGGCACGGGTTTGCTGTTCGGCGCGCTGGCAGGCACGGGCGCGGCGGACAGTTCCGCGTATGGCATGCAGCGCCGCTATGACTACGCCTACCAGCAATGCATGTATGCGAGCGGCCACAAGGTGCCCGTCGCCGGGCAGATGCTGAGCAGCGTGCCGGCGAATGCCGCCACGCCGCCGCCCGATACGCCGCCGCCCCGTTATTAGAACCGTGAGGTCAGGCCGACGAACATGCGGCGTCCCGGCACGTAGTAGTCAACCAGGCCATCGGCCATCGGTCCCTTCTTGAACAGGTTTTGCACGCCGCCGCGCACGGTCCACTGGGGCGTGACCTTGTACGACACGACGGTGTCGACGATGGTGTAGGCCTTGTCGGCCAGCTTGCCCGCGTCGAGTTCCTTGCCCGTGTACTGGGCCGACACTTCGCCGAACAGCTGGTCGTTGACTTGCCAGCCCAGCGCCGAATACCACGACAGCTTCGGCGTCGACAGCAGGTTGGCGCCCGTGGTCAGGTTTTTCGCCTCGGCCATGTAGGTCACGTTGTTACGCCAGTTCAGGTTTTTCGTCAGCGGGATATTCGCCGTCGCTTCCAGGCCGCTGGTGCGCGCTTTCTGGATATTCGTCATTTTGGTCCACCACTGCTTCTGGTAAAAACCCAGCGGCGCGTAGTCGATCTTGTTCTTGAAATCCGTGTGGAAGTACGTCAGGCCCACGTCCCAGCCATTCTGTTCCCACGCCACGCCGATCTCGCCGGCCGTGCTCGTTTCCGGCTTCAAGTCCGCATTGCCGGCCATGTAGCAGCCGCCCGTGATGTAGCCGAGCGGTTTGAGGCTGCCGCAACCGCGTCCGCCCGACTGCGTGGCCGCCGCCGGCGAGTTTTCCTTCAGGCTGGGGGCGCGGAAGCCTTGCGAGATGCCGCCCTTGATGGTCCAGGCGGGGGCCGGGTGGTACACGAGGTAGAGGCGCGGGCTGTAGTGATTGCCGAACTTGCTGTGGTGATCGAGGCGCAGGCCGGCCGTGGCCGTCAGGTTGTCGCGCAGGAACAGCTGATCTTCCGCAAACAGGGCCGAGGTGGTGCCGGACAGGGTGGCGCCGCTCACGGGGTTGCCCAGGTAATCGGTGGGCACGGTGCCGATGGTGTCCGTATTCGTCAATTCCTGGTGCTTCCACTGGCCGCCCATCACCAGCATTTGCTCGATGCCGCCCCAGCCGACCCGTTTTTCCAGGCTGGCATCCAGCGTGCTGTCCTTGGATTTGGCCACCGTGCCGACGACTTCGTTGTCGAAATCGTTGTGGTACAGGTTGACCACGGCCTTGCCGAAGTCCCAGCGGCCTTCATAGCCGATGCTGGCGCTCTTGCGTATCAGTTTGCTCGCGCCCCAGGCGCCGAACAGCGGGTAGCCGTCCGCGTCGAGCGTGGTCGAATCCGTCGATTGCTGCTTGCCGTAGCTGGCGTCCAGCGACAGGTTCTGCTTCTTGTCCAGCGCCCAGTTCAGCTGGCCCGAGACAGTCTGGTTGCGTTCGCCGCCGATGCCGCCCGATTTGCCGATCGCTTTTTCATCGGGATTCTGGCGCGTCTGGCCCACGCCCAGGCGCATGCCCACCGTGTCCGACAAGGGGCCGGCCAGGTTCACGCCCAGCTGGTGCGCCGTGCCGCGGCCGCTGTCCTGCGGCTGCGTGTAGTTGGCCGTGGCCGAACCGTTCCACTTGCCCGGCACCTTGCGCGTGATGATGTTGATCACGCCGCCCATGGCGTCCGAGCCGTACAGCGACGACATGGGGCCGCGCACCACTTCGATGCGCTCGATCATGTCGGGCGAGATCCAGTTCAAGTCTTGGCGGCCCAGGTCGGGACGGTAGGCCGTGTCGGCCGAGCTGCCGACGCGCTTGCCGTCGACGAGGATCAAGGTGTATTTGTCTGGCAGGCCGCGCAGCTTGATCTTCGACTCTTCGCCCACGGGGCTGGTGCCGCCCGTCACGCCGGGGATGCGGCGCAGCAAGGTATTCAAGTCATACACGGGCTGGCGTTCGATTTCCTCGCGCGTGATGACGCTGATGCTGGCCGGCGCATCCTTGATGTCGATGGCCGTGCCCGATGCCGTGACGACCACCGTGTTCATGGTGGGATCGGCGGCCACATTGCCTTCGGCCCAGGCGCTGCTGACGGCCAAGGAGAGCAGGCAGGGCAGAAGCAGAGTGGCGCAATGGATGGGGCGGGGGGGCGTAACAGGATGAATGAAGGTGGGACTGCGCTTGGTCATGGTGAACTTTCCGGATGTTGTTTTTTCCTGGCTGCCTTCCGGGTGGCTCGGGTATGAATGATTGAAAATGCAATAAACTGCGCTCCTATTCCGCGAATGAGAATAAGAATCGTTCTTATTGTAATGCCATCCTGGCAAGAAGGAAAGTGCTGAAAGGAAATAAAACACCGTTGCAGCGTGGACATGGCGGCTGCCAGCGTGTGCGTGTTACTCGCGCTGGCATCTGGCGCCGTGTGTGCCAATAATGAAAGCGGTATGATCAATGCTTGGGGAGGGGGCATGAAGACGATGACAAAAACCATGCTGGCGCTGGCCGGCGCCCTGCTGCTCGCTGGCGGCGATGCCTGGGCGCAGGAACCTGCTGCGTCCGATCAACTGCCCGTGTGCCAGCTCGACCCGCGCGACAGCGGCAAGCTCGCGGTGGAACCGTGCCGCCCGGCGCCGCCCGTGCAGCCGCGCCGTTCCGTGGCGCAGGTGATCGGCCGCATGCCGGCCCAGCCAGCGCCACCGGTCGTGCCCATGGCGCCGCTGCCGCCCAGCCCGGCCGTGCCCATGCCGCGCGCGCCGCAGCCCATCGGCGCATGCGACACGGGCGGTTGCCGCGACGCTGCCGGCGCGCGCTACAACGGCGCGGGCAATGCCACGCTCGATGCCAACGGGCGCATCTGCCACCGCAACGGCGCTTTCATGCAGTGTTTCTAAGGAGTCGGTGCCAGCGCATCGCGCTGCCATGCCGGAAGCAATAGGCAGGCCCTGTGCGTTGCCGCCGGGCGCCATGCATGCTGCCACGGCTCCATTTTCTAAACATTGATAAAAAACAAATATCAAGGATGAGTGGCCGGGATTTAATTATTGCTTTTTTGTATACATCATGAAACAATAACAATAAATATTTAATAATTTATTGTTGTCATCGTATTGTTAGCAATCCACAATGAAACCAGCCCATCTTCGTCTCTTGTTCGTCACGTTTTCCATCTGTGCCCTGGCTGTATTTTCCTGGTATTTTTTGGCAGGAAACGCACTGCTGGAAGCGGCCTATGACGGGCGCTCATGGTCGGTCCTCAATAAGGTACTGGGACACGCTGACCGCCACCCGCTGGCATTCTATATTCAGAAAATGGATGCCTTGGTAAGCTTTTACCTGTTGCTTTGGCTGGCATTCACCGTCACTGCCGCAGTGTTCCTGTATCGTTTGCATCGGCCCGCAGCAAAGAGCGACGATGGGCTCGACTACCTGTTGTTCGCCATTTACACCGCAGTGTTTGCCGGAATGCTCCTGCGTTTCGGCACGCAGGAAAGCTGGTACATGATCGATGACATTATGGCATTCAAAGGTACGCCGCCGTTCCAGCACCGCGTCATGTTCATTTTCCCGGCACAGGTCCTGCAGTACCTGTTCCCCCGCCTGGGCGCTATCGAGTGTTTTCTCTGGTCCCAGGTACTGGCCATTGTGCTGATGCTGTGGTCGGTCCGGCGTTTTGCGGCTCTCTTCATCCGACGAGACCTGGCCTTCGTGGCGCAGTTTCTGGTGTTGTGCATGTGGGCGCCCACGGTCACCTATTACACGTTTTACGATATCGGTATTATTTTTGTCTATTCCTTTTGCCTTTACCACCTGCTGCGCCGTGAAATGCTGCCCTATGTGGCGATGCTGGTGGCGGGAACGTTCAATCACGAGATAACGCTTTTCCTGATCGTGACGAGCGGCTTTGTCTTGCTTGGACAGATGAAGCTGCGCTCGCTGGCGGGATGGATCTTGCTGCAACTGCTGCTGTACGGCCTGGTGCGCGTACTGATGTTTTATGTGTTGCCAGCTCATCAGGCATGGGAGGGCGGCAAGATTGACAACAATATCAATCTCTTCCTGCACCATCCGCGTACGCTGGTACAGAACGTTGGCCCTTTATTGCTGTGGTATCTCGTGGCCGCCTGCGGCTGGCGCTATGCGTCGGCGCCGCTGCGGCGCTGCCTGATTATCCTGCCGTGTTTGCTGACCATGACCTTTATGGTGGGACAGTTCAATGAAGGGCGCCAGTTTGACGCGTTCATCCCCGTTGCCGTGGCATTCATGTTGTGCGCACTGAGTGCGCGTGTCGGTGCGCCAGCCATGCCCACGCTGGATCGGGACAGCGCCTGGTTGCTGTTACGCATGCCGGCATCCGGCACGGGAAGGTAATATCATGGCCGAACCGATGTTGTACGCGCAGGGTGAACAGAAGAGTGTACCGCTGGTGGTTGATCTCGACGGTACGCTGATCCATTCGGACTTGCTGTGGGAAGCGATTCTCATCTTTATCAAAGTGCGGTTCCTGCAGCTCTGGCGCTTGCCGTTCTGGCTATTTTCCGGCAAGGCTGGCTTCAAGGAAAAAATGGCGGACATGGTGGAGATCGATCCACAAGCCTTGCCGTATGATCAGATTTTGCTGGCCGACCTTGCGCGCCAGCGCAGCGAAGGGCGCCAGATCATTCTGGCGACAGGTTCGCAGCGCCGTTTCGCCGATGCCATCGCCGTCCACCTGGGCCTGTTTGACCGCGTGCTGGCCACCGAGGGTGGGATCAATCTCACTTCGCACAACAAGGCGCATCAACTGAGCGAACTGTTTGGTGCCAGGGGGTTTGATTACATAGGCAATGCCAGTGTTGACGTCGCGGTATGGAATGCCAGCAACGTGGCGCTTTCCGTCACGCGCACGCCGTTCCGGCTGGCGGGTGGCGGCGCCACGCAGCCAGCGGGCACGCCGCGCACTGGGTGGGGCGCGCCCCTGCTCAAGGCAATGCGGCCCCGCCAGTGGCTGAAGAATCTGCTGGTCTTTGTGCCGATGCTGGCCGGCCATGCGCTGAATCTGCCGACTTTCCTGCAGGCGCTGGTGGCGTTTGTGGCTTTTTCGCTGTGCGCCTCTAGCGCCTATCTGCTCAATGATGCGCTCGATGCGCCCGATGACCGACGCCACCCCAGCAAGTGCCGCCGGCCCATAGCCGCCGGCAGCCTGCCGCTGCCCGTTGCCCTTCTGGCCAGTCCGCTGCTGGCCATCCTGGCGCTGGCCATTTGCGCACTGTTCGATCCGCTGCTGTTGCTGGCCGTGGCGATTTACTTCGCCACCACCCTCGCGTACTCGATTTACCTGAAGCGCTTGCTGATGGTCGATATCGTCACCCTCGCCATCCTGTATACCTTGCGCATACTGGGGGGCAGCGCGGCGACGCATATCGAACCGTCGTTCTGGCTGCTGGCCTTTTCCTTCTTTATTTTCCTTAGCCTGGCGCTGCTCAAGCGCTATAGCGAGTTATTCAATCTGGAGCGCCAAGGCAAGGAAAAGACGCGCGGCCGCAGCTATACGACGGCCGATAAGGCGCCGATCGGCATCATGGGCGTGAACAGCGGATTCATTTCGCTGCTGGTGTTCATGCTGTACTTTAATTCCCAAAATATCCTGGTGCTGTATGCGCGCCCTTACCTGTTGCTGGGTATCGTGCCCCTGCTGGTGTTCTGGCTGGGACGATTGTGGACGCTGGCCTTCAGGGGCGAGGTCAACGAGGATCCCGTGTTGTATGTGAGTAAAGATCCCGTCAGCCTCGTGGTCATCGCCGCCTGCATGGCGCTGGCGGTCGGCGCCAGCCTGTAGAATGTCGCACCCTCTCCCGAAACCGTACCCGAACTGCTACCGATGATGACTTCCGCTTCTGCAGGCTTCCTATGGTGCGCGCTGGCCTCAGTGGCCAGCGCGGCGGCCACCTTGCTGATCAAAATGTCCAGCCAGTATGGCAGCGGCCTGAATATCGTCCGCCTGCTGTGGCTGGGCGGCGCAGGGGGAGCCTATGCCCTCGGTTTCATCTGCTATGCGGTGGCGCTGGAAAAGCTGCAAATCAGCCTGGCCTATCCCGTCATGACGGCCATCACGATGGCGCTGGTGACCCTGATCGGCTGCTGCGTGCTGCAGGAAGCGCTCACCATGCCGAAAGTGATCGGCATTCTGCTGATCACGGCGGGTGCTTTCGTCCTGTCCCGCTGAGCGCTCCAACGCCGGCCTGCTCCGTTTATCCATAACTTTTGGCTGTGTTGCGCAAAAAATGGCTACAATTGTCGCCGACATTACGTTTACGTAAACGTAACTATGGCACCATGCAACCATCAGGCGCCGGGAACACGGCCCTTATCACTCAGGAGTTTTCATGCAGATTCAGGACAATGTATTCATCATCACGGGCGGCGCATCGGGTTTGGGCGCGGCCACGGCGCGCATGCTGACGGCAGCAGGCGGCAAGGTCGTGCTGGCCGATGTGCAGACGGAGGCGGGCCAGGCGCTGGCCGCTGAACTGAACGGCGTGTTCGTGCAATGCGACGTGACGTCGGAAGAGGACGGCCTGGCCGTGGTGGCTGCGGCCACCAAGCTCGGTACTTTGCGCGGCCTGGTCAACTGCGCCGGCGTGGCGCCGGCCGTGAAAACCGTGGGCAAGGATGGCCCGCATCCGCTGGCCCTGTTCCAGAAAGTCGTCAACATCAACCTGGTGGGCACCTTCAATATGTGCCGCCTGGCGGCCGACGCCATGGCGAAACAGGACGCGACGGCGGAAGGCGAGCGCGGCATCATCATCAACACGGCTTCCGTGGCGGCCTACGATGGCCAGATCGGCCAGGCGGCCTACGCCTCGTCGAAGGCGGCCGTGGTGGGACTGACCCTGCCGATGGCGCGCGACCTGTCGCGCAACGGCATCCGCGTGATGACGGTGGCGCCCGGCATCTTCGAGACGCCGATGCTGCTGGGCATGCCGGCCGAAGTGCAGGATGCGCTGGGCAAGATGGTGCCGTTCCCTTCGCGCCTGGGCAAGCCCGGCGAATACGCGCAACTGGTGAAGGCCATCGTGGAAAACGTCATGCTCAATGGCGAAACCATCCGTCTAGACGGCGCCATCCGCATGCAGCCCAAATAAGCGTGGCGTGATTTGATGTAGGATACCCCCGTATGGGGCGTACAGCCTTGCTTGGCTGTGCGCCCTTTTTTTATCGGAGAATCCATGATCGCATTGAAGCCGCTGGCGCTGAGCCTGACCTTGCTGGGGGCGTTGGCCGCCAGTCCCGTATTTGCCGAAGTGCCGCAAAAGGCACCGGAAATCGCCACCGCGTATGCGGAAAAAAGTGGCTGGGCGGCGCAGAAATTCATGGTCGCCGCCGCCAATCCGCTGGCCGCCGATGCCGGCTATCAGATGCTGAAAAAGGGCGGCAGCGCCATCGACGCGGCCATCGCCACGCAGCTGGTGCTCACCCTGGTCGAGCCGCAATCGTCGGGCATCGGCGGCGGCGCCTTCCTGCTGTATTCGACGGCCAAGGGCGTGCAGGCGTTCGACGGGCGCGAAACGGCGCCGGCCGCGGCGGACGAACACCTGTTCCAGAATGCCGACGGCAGCCCCGTCTCGCGCGCCACGGGCGTGGTGGGCGGGCGCTCCGTGGGCGCGCCGGGCGTGCTGCGCATGCTGGAACTGGCGCACAAGGAACATGGCAAGCTGCCGTGGGCGACCCTGTTCGGCCCCGCCATCAAGCTGGCGCACGGCGGCTTTCCCGTCAGCCAGCGCCTCAACGGCCTGTTGACCTGGGACCAGGCCCTGAAGCGCGACCCTGTCGCCGCCGCGTATTTTTATGACGGCGAGGGCAAGGCCTGGCCCGTCGGCCACGTGCTGAAAAATCCGCAGCTGGCGCGCACCCTGCGCGAGATCGCCCGCGGCGGCGCCGACGCTTTTTATAACGGCCGCATCGCGCGCGACATCGCCGCCAAGGTGGCGTCGCATCCGACCAATCCGGGCAAGCTGACGGCGCAGGATATCGCCGGCTACAAGGCCAAGGTGCGCGAGCCCGTCTGCAGCGATTACAAGGCCTGGACCGTGTGCGGCATGCCGCCGCCATCGTCGGGCGGCATCGCCATCGCGCAGATGCTGGGCATCCTGGAAGTGAAGGACATCCGCCCGTACGCGCCCGTCGACGGCGTGCCCGATGCGCAGGCGATCCATTTGTTTTCGGAAGCGGGGCGCCTGGCCTACGCGGACCGCAACCGCTACGTGGCCGACACGGACTTCGTGCCGCTGCCGGGCAATGGCGTCGCTTCGATGCTCGACAAAGCCTACCTGGCGCAGCGCGCCGCCCTGATCGGCGAGAAATCCATGGGTAAAGCCTTGCCCGGCACGCCGCCCGGCATGCAGGTGGCGTGGGGCATGGACAATGCCCTGCAGCGTCCGTCGACCTCGCACCTGGTGGCCGTCGACGCTTTTGGGGGCGGCCTGTCGATGACCACCAGCGTGGAAGACGCGTTCGGCGCGCGCCAGATGGTCGACGGCTTCTTGCTGAATAACCAGCTGACGGATTTTTCGTTCGATTCGCGCGATGCCGATGGCCCGATCGCCAACCGGGTCGAAGCGGGCAAGCGTCCGCGCAGCGCCATGTCGCCCACCCTCGTGTTCGAGAAGGGCACGCACAAGCTGGTGCTGGCCACGGGCTCGCCCGGCGGCTCGTCCATCATCAACTATGTCGCCAAGGTCCTGGTCGGCACCATGGACTGGGGCTTGAACGTGCAGCAGGCCATCAGCCTGCCGAACTTCGGCAGCCGCAACGGTCCGACGGAACTGGAAAAGGGCCGCGCGCCGGCCGTGCAAGTCGAGGCGCTGCAGGCGATGGGCCACGAGGTGCGCGTCATCGAGCAGAATTCCGGCCTGCAGGGCATCATGCGGCTGAACGCGCATGGCAAGGATTTCTGGTTTGGCGGCGCCGATCCACGGCGCGAAGGCATGGTCAAGGGAGATTGAAACTTTTCCACAAAGTATCAAGACCCTGCTAATCTGCCGGCATGGGAATGCAAAATAAAACAGGCTTGATACTCACGGGAGGAGGCGCCCGTGCCGCCTACCAGGTGGGCGTGCTGCAGGCGATTTCGGCGATTCTGTGGGAAGCGGGTTGGGCGCCGGCGCGCAACCCGTTCGACATCATCTGCGGCACCTCGGCCGGCGCCATCAACGCCACGGCGCTGGCTTGCCGCGCCGATAACTTCGGCGAAGGCGTGCAAAAGCTGCTCGACGTGTGGCAGCACATCGAAGTCGAGCAAGTGTATCGGGCCGATTCGCTGGGCGTGATCCGCTCGGGCGCGCGCTGGTTGTCCTTGCTGTCGTTCGGCTGGCTGCTGCGCCAGTGGCATGCGTCGCCGCCCAATTCCCTGCTCGACAATACCCCGCTGGTCAGCCTGCTGCACCGCATGCTCGACCTGCCGCGCCTGGACGCGGCCCTGGCCGACGGCTTGCTGCATGCGCTGGCCGTGACGGCGTCGTCGTATTCGGGCAGCCGCCACATGACGTTTTATCAGACGGCCGGGGATATCGCGCCCTGGGTGCGCACGCAGCGCCTGGCCTTGCCCGACCAGATCGGCGTGGAACACTTGCTCGCCTCGGCCGCCATCCCTTTTATCTTTCCCGCCGTGCCCCTGTACGTGGGCGGCCAGCGCGAATACTGCGGCGACGGCTCCATGCGCCAGCTGGCGCCGATCTCGCCGGCCATCCACCTGGGCGCGAACAAGGTGCTGGTGGTGGGCGCGGGACGCATGACGGAACCGGCACCGGCCGCGTCCGAAGCGGCGCGCTACCCGAGCCTGGCGCAGATCGCCGGCCACGCGCTGTCGTCGATCTTCCTCGATGGCCTGGCCGTCGACATCGAGCGTCTGAACCGCATCAACCTGACCTTGTCGATGCTGCCGCCCGAGCTGCTGGGCAAGACGGCCTTGCGGCCGGTGGAATTGCTGGTCATTGCGCCGTCCGAGCGGCTCGACGCCATCGCCAGCCGGCATATCGGCAGTTTGCCGCGTCCCATCCGCACCATGTTGTCGGGCATCGGCGCGGCCGAAGCGCGCGGCGCGGCGCTGGCATCGTATTTATTGTTCGAATCGACGTATACTAACGAGCTGATCCGTCTTGGACAGCGCGATACGCAGGCCCGCAAGGACGATGTACTGGCGTTTTTTGGTTCTTGAGACGGCCCCCGGAACAGTTGCCGGAGTTTCGCGTTTTTTTTGACAGGACGATTGTGCTGGTATTTCGACGTGTTTGCGATGTTGCCTCACTGTTAATTTTACTGCTGGGCGGCTGGGCCATGGCGGCGCCTGCGCCCACCCTGCGTTTCGACCAGCTCAGCGTCGACCAGGGCCTGGCGCAGGAATCGGTGCTGGCCATCGCCCAGGACCGGCAGGGCTATATGTGGTTCGGCAGCCAGTCCGGCCTGAGCCGCTACGACGGCTACCGCATGGTCGTCTACAAGAATATCGAGGGCGACAAGACCAGCCTGGCCGACAACTGGGTCGGCGAGCTGCATGTCGATAGCCAGGGCCAGCTGTGGGTGGGCACCGACAATGGGCTCGACCGCTTCGACGCCGCCAGCCAGACCTTCATCCATTATGGTCCCGGCGAAAAGAGCAAGCGCGGCAACGGCAACCGGCATATCCATGCCATTCTCGACGATGGCGCGCGCGGCTTCTGGATCGCCACCTCGGACGGCTTGCAGCATTTCGACCCCGCCACGGGCGCCTTCCGCACCTGGCACCATGAAGAAGGCAACCCGCACAGCCTGGGAGACAATGAAATCAAGGCGCTGGCGCTGGACGCGCAACAGCGCCTGTGGATCGGCACGGTAACGGGCCTGGACATGCTGGCGCCGGGCAGCGAGCGCTTCGAACATTTCGCCGTCGATGCGACGCCCGGCTCGAAGTACAACGTGATCCAGTCGCTGCTGGTCGACCGCCAGCAGAACCTGTGGATCGGCACCATGGCCGGCGCCGAGCGCTGGCGTCTGGGTGGCGCCGGCCAGCCGCCGCAGGCAAGAGTGCGCTTCGGCGAGAAACATGGCTTTTCCGCCATCCGCGTGGCCAGCCTGTACCAGGATGTCGACGCCACCGTCTGGCTGGGCAGCAATGCCGATGGCCTGTTCCGCTGGCTGCCCGACAGCGACACCTTCCTGCAGTACCGGCACCAGACGGGCGACAAGTTCAGCGTCGCCGACAACCAGCTGTCGTCGCTGTACCGCGACCGCGCCGGCACCTTCTGGGTCGGTTCCTGGTACAACGGCGTGAGCCGGGTCGACCTGGGCAGCGGCGGCTTTGCGCGCATGGCGCGCGCGCCCGGCGACGTGGGCGCGCTGGCGGACAAGAAAGTGCGCGCCGTGGCCGACGCGGGCAATGGCAAGCTGTGGCTGGCCACCAAGGGCGGCCTGAAACTGTACGACACGCGCGACGGCAGCTCGCGCCTGTTCGACCTGCGCAGCGCACCCGGCATGTCGCGCGACGAGCAGGTCACGACCCTGTACAAGGCGCCGGACGGCGTGCTGTGGGTGGGCGGCTCGACGGGCTTGCACCGCTTTGATCCGGCACTGGGGCGTTTTTTTACCATGCGCTTTGCCGCCGGCGACCCGAACAGCGACACCATCCGCAATGTCGTGAGCGACCGCAGCGGCATGCTGTGGGTGTCGACGCGGGGCGGCGTGCACCGCTTCGATCCCGTCAGCCGCCGTTTTACCACGTACCGCCACGACCCGGCCGATCCGAACAGCCTGTCCGACAACATGGTGCGGCCCGTGCTGGAAGACGGGAAGGGGCGGTTGTGGATAGGCTCCTTCCACGGCCTGGACTTGCTGGACCGCGCCAGCGGCCGCTTCCGCCATTTCCGCCACGATCCGCAAAACCCGCAGAGCCTGAGCCACGATGAAGTGCATTTCCTGCACGAAGACAAGCGCGGCGTGGTGTGGGTGGGCACGGCCAATGGCTTGAACCGCATGGACGTCGACGCCAAGGGCGGGATCCGCTTCCGGCGCTTCCTGCGCAAGGATGGCATGGCCGATGACGCCGTCGCCAGCATCCTCGGCGACGACAACGAACAGCTGTGGCTGAGCACGAACAGCGGCATCACGCGGCTCGACATGCGCAGCGGCCTGTTCCGCAACTACGACAGCGCCGATGGCACGGTGGAAGGCTCGTACTTCGACGGTGCGGCCCTGCGCGCGTCGGACGGCACCATGTATTTCGGCGGCTTCAACGGCATGACGGCGTTCATGCCGCAGGATATCCACGACAACCGCGTGCCGCCGCTGGTGGCCGTCACGGAACTGCAGATCTTCAACAAGCCGGTGGCCATCGGCCGCGGCGAGTTCGCGCATGTGCTCAAGAAGGCCATCGACCATACGCGCGAGCTGGTGCTGACCAGCCGCGAAAGCGTTTTTTCGCTGGAATTCGCGGCCCTGCATTTCGCCGCGCCCCAGCGCAATATGTTCGCCTACCGGCTCGAAGGCTTCGACCAGGACTGGGTCATGACGGATGCGGGGCGGCGCTTTGCCACCTACACCAACCTCGACGCGGGCAACTATGTGTTTCGCGTCAAGGCGGCCAACAAGGACGGCGTGTGGAACGAGAGCGGCGCCACGCTGGCCATCACGATTTTGCCGCCGTTCTGGAAGACCTGGTGGTTCCGCACCCTGATGGCGCTGCTGCTGCTGGGCGCCGTGTATGGCGCGTACCGCCAGCGCGTACGCGCGCTGCGGCGCCAGCAGAACGAGCTGGAAAAACTGGTCGGCGAACGCACGGCCGAGTTGCAGAGCAAGGAAATCGAGGTGCTGGCCCAGTCGGAAAAGCTGGCGCAAGTCAACAGCAGCCTGACGAAAAACGAGGAAAGCCTGCGCCAGGCCAAGCGCAAGGCCGAGGATGCGACGCGCCAGAAGTCGGAATTTTTGGCCAACATGAGCCACGAGATGCGCACCCCGCTGGCCGGCGTGATCGGCATGCTGGGCTTTGCCCTGCGCGACGAGCAGCTGCACGACGCCACGCGCGAGCAGATCCTGCGCGGCCAGGCCAATGCCCAGTCGCTGCTGGTGATCATCAATGACTTGCTCGATTTTTCCAAGATCGAGGCGGGCAAGCTGAGTATCGAAAACATCGATTTCGCGCTCGGCGCGGCCATCGAGACGGTCGTGACCCTGTTCGAGGAGCAGGCGGCCGCGCGCAGTATCGGTTTCTCCATCGATTTCGCGCCGGACCTGCCGCCCTTCGTGGTGGGCGATCCGACCCGCTTGCGCCAGGTGCTGGTCAACCTGGTCGGCAATGCCTTCAAGTTCACCCAGCGCGGCGGCGTCAGCGTGTGCGTCGAGCGGGCCGGCGTGGCCAGCGGCAGCGGCGGACGCCGTGTCAACCTGATCCGCTTTAGCGTCAGCGACAGCGGCATCGGCATCGATGCGGACGCGATGGCGCGCCTGTTCCAGAAGTTCGAGCAGGCCGATGCCAGCACCACGCGGCGCTACGGCGGCACGGGGCTGGGTCTGGCGATCTGCCGCCAGCTGGTCGAACTGATGGACGGCGAGATCGAGGTGGCCAGCACGCCGGGGCAGGGCAGCACGTTTGCTTTCACCCTGCCGCTGGCCGATGGCGTGGCACCGCCGCTGGTGCCGCAGGTGGCGCTGGCGCCGCACAGCCACCAGTTGCGCGTGCTGTGCGCGGAAGATTTCCCGACCAACCAGATCATCATCCGCGTCATGCTCGAAGAACTGGGGCACCGGGTCGACGTGGTCGCCAACGGCGTGCTGGCCGTGGCGGCCTGCGTGCATACGCGCTATGACCTGATCCTGATGGACGGGCGCATGCCGGAGATGGACGGCGCCACGGCGACGCGTCTGATCCGCGTGGGCGGCTGGCCGGACCAGCCCGTGCGCGACCAGGAACTGATGATCGTGGCCCTGACGGCGAACGCCAGCGAAGAGGACCGCAGCCGCTACTTGGGCGTCGGCATGGATGATTTCCTCAGCAAACCGGTGGACGAGGCGGCGCTGCATGGCTTGCTGGCGCGTGCCATCGAGCGCCAGCTGCAGCGCGGTTTCATGTTGCCGCGCATGCCATCGAACGCGCCGCGCGCTAGCGCGCGGGGGCAGGCGGAACTCGACGCCCTGTTCGGCGTCGCGCCGGCCATCCCCGCCGCACCGCCATCCCAGTCCATCCGCAGCGGCGAACTGCAGCGGCGCATCCGCGTCGCCTTTGTCGCCGACCTGGAAGGGCGCCTGCGCGAACTCGACGATGCCCTGGCGGCGCAGGACCAGGACAACGCCGGGCGCCTGTTGCACGGATTGAAGGGCAGCGCCGCCTATCTCGACGAAACGCAGCTGCACATGCTGTGCACGGAAATGGAGGAGGCGGCCGATGGCGGGCGCTGGACGCAGGTGGCCCTGCATTTGCCGCAATTGCGCGCACTGTTGGCGCAAATAGCCGTTTCGGGCAAGGAAATGTAAAATAGGCAATTCCAGCCGTGGAGCGCGCGGCGAAACTGGGTAGAATACGGCCAGGCACCCTGGCGCTGCCGCCAATGGAGAAAGCAATGAAAGTACTGGTGGTTGACGATGATGTCGTGTCGCGCATGGTATTGATGCATCTGATCGACAGCTGCGGCGTGCACGACATCGTGGAAGCCGAAGATGGCGCGGCGGCGTGGGAGCAGCTCGAAGGCGGCTTGCGCCCCGCGCTGTGCTTTTGCGACTTGCGCATGCCGCGCCTGTCCGGCATGGAGCTGCTGCAGAAAATCCGCTCCGACAGCGCGCTCGACGCCATGCCGCTGGTGCTGGTCTCGTCGGCCAATGACCACGACACGGTGCGCGACGCCGTGCAGGCCGGCGCCGCCGGCTACATCGTCAAGCCCTTTCAGCCGGAGCAGGTGCGCCAGCATATCGACGCCTGCTTCGACGTCTGCGCCTTGCCGGCCGAGGCGCCGCGCGACACTTTGCAGCGGCTGGGCATTGACGGCGAACGCCTGCTGGCCTACTTGACGGGCTTCCAGGGGCAGATAGTCGCCGCCAGCGAACAGGTCGACGCCTTGCTGGCGCGCGGCGAACCGGCCCAGGCGCGCCAGCAGCTCGAACGGCTGCACCTCGGTTGCCGCACCCTGGGCTTGCACGGCGCGGAAGCCGGCATGAGCGCCTTGCTGCAGTCGGCCGTGCTCGATGGCGAGCAGATACAGGCGGCCCTGGCCGCGCTGGCGCGCAGCGCGGCGCAGCAGGCGCGTTTGCTGCGCCAGGACGGCGCCGACTGATACACCATAACAAAACCTACTGCGCGTCGTGATTCGCGGCTTCCGATGCTCACTGTGCATCCGCACAGCTCCGCTTCTCGGGTCAACGGGGGCGCCGAGCCTCCCATCCGCTCGCTACGGTTTTGTTAGGTGTGTTGAAATTGCTGCTTTCTGCTTGCTGGAAAAATACTTTAGGTTTAAAGTATCTGCTTCCGGGCCTTGTGCACGCGCCCGTCACCAGCCAGGATGAGCATGAGCAGCGACCCTTCGCCTACCACCGCATCTCCCCAGGACGCCTTTGCGCGCGCGCACCTGCCGCCGCGCGCACTCTGGCCGCAGCTGTGCCTTGATTTGCCCGAGCTGCAGTATCCGCCGCGCCTCAATTGCGTCGCCGCGCTGCTCGATGCGGCCGTGGCCAACGGCGGCGGCGAGCGCACCGCCATCCTTGCCGACGGCCAGCGCTGGAGCTACGCCGATCTGGCGCGGCAAGTCGACCGCATCGCCCACGTGCTGCGCGCCGACCTGGGCCTGATCCCCGGCAACCGCGTGCTGCTGCGCGGCGCGAATACCCCGATGATGGCCGCCTGCCTGCTTGCCGTGCCGAAGGCAGGCTGCATCGCCGTGCCCACCATGCCGCTGCTGCGCGCGCGCGAACTGTCCACCATCCTGACCAAAGCGCAAGTCAATGCCGTGCTGTGCGCGCAGGGCTTGCGCGGGGAGCTCGACGGCTTGCCAGACTTGCCGGCCATGCTGTGCTTTGGCGCCGCCGATGCGGAACTGGAACGGCGCATGGCGGCCCACGATGCGCCATTTCCCGCGCACGACACGGCGGCCGACGACGTCTGCCTGATCAGCTTTACTTCGGGCACGACGGGCGTCCCCAAGGGCACCATGCACATGCACCGCGACCTGCTGGCCATCTGCGACTGCTTTCCCCGTTCCATGCTGCAGGTGCGCGCCGACGACATCTTCATCGGCACGCCGCCGCTGGCTTTTACTTTTGGTCTGGGCGGCCTGCTGCTGTTTCCCCTGCGCTTTGGCGCGGCCACCGTGCTGCTGGAAAAACTCACGCCCGAGACCCTGCTGCGCGCCATCGCTGCCTATCAGGCCACGATCTGCTTCACGGCGCCGACTTTTTACCGCCAGATGGCGCCCCTGGCGGCCGGCCACGATTTGAGCAGCCTGCGCTTGTGCGTGTCGGCAGGCGAGGCGCTGCCGCTGGCCACGCGCGACGCCTGGCAGGCGGCGACGGGACTGGCCATGACGGACGGCATCGGCGCCACTGAAATGCTGCACATCTTCATTTCCGCCACGGGCGAGGGCATCCGCCGCGGCGCCATCGGCAAGGCCATTCCCGGCTACCAGGCATGCATCGTTGACGATGCGGGCGTGCCGCAGCCGCCCGGCGTGACGGGCCGCCTGGCCGTGAAAGGCCCCACCGGCTGCCGCTACCTGTCCGACCCGCGCCAGCGCGAGTACGTGCAGAACGGCTGGAACCTGACGGGCGACACCTTCGAGATGGATGCCGACGGCTATTTCTATTACCGCTCGCGCAGCGACGACATGATCGTCTCGGCCGGCTACAACATCGCCGGCCCGGAAGTGGAAGAGGCGCTGCTGCGCCACCCTGCCGTGGCCGAATGCGGCGTGGTCGGGCGCGCCGATGCCGAGCGTGGCCAGATCGTCGAGGCGCACGTGGTGCTCAAGGATGGCTGTCAGCCCAGCGACGTGCTGGCGGCCGAATTGCAGGACTTCGTGCGCCAGCAGATCGCCCCGTATAAATACCCGCGCGCCATTCGTTTCCTGCCTGCGCTGCCGCGCACGGAAACGGGCAAGCTGCAGCGCTTCAAACTTCGCACGGACACCCCATGAATATCGTCTGCATCGGCGGCGGCCCCGCCGGCCTGTATTTCAGCCTGCTCATGAAAAAGCAGAACCCGGATCACCGTATCACCGTCATCGAGCGCAACCGCCCGTACGACACGTTTGGCTGGGGCGTGGTGTTTTCCGACCAGACCCTGGGCAACCTGGCCAATGCGGACGAGCCGACGGCGCGCGCCATCCTGCAGGCGTTCAACCACTGGGACGATATCGAGATCCACTTCAAGGGCGAGACCGTGCGCTCCGGCGGCCATGGCTTTTGCGGCATCGGCCGCAAGCGCCTGCTCAATATCCTGCAGGCGCGCTGCGAGGAACTCGGCGTGCAGCTGGTATTCGAGACGGAAGTGCTGGACGACCAGGCCATCGCGAAGCAATACGATGCCGGCCTGGTGATCGCCAGCGACGGCTTGAACAGCCGCATCCGCACGCGCTATGCGGCCAGCTACCAGCCCGAGATCGACCAGCGCCATTGCCGCTTCGTCTGGCTGGGCACGCGCAAGAAATTCGAGGCCTTCACGTTTGCCTTCCGCCAGACGCCGCACGGCTGGTTCCAGGCGCATATCTACCAGTATGACGGCGAGACCTCGACCTTCATCGTCGAAACGCCCGAACACGTGTGGCGCGCGGCGGGACTGGACGCCATGAGCCAGGAAGAGGGCATCGCCTTTTGCGAAGCGCTGTTCGCCGAGGAACTCGACGGCCACGGTTTGCTGAGCAATTCGCCGCACTTGCGCGGCTCGGCACAGTGGATCACCTTCCCGCGCATCGTCTGCCGGCAATGGGTGTACCGCCAGGATGGCGTGCCCGTCGTGCTGATGGGCGACGCGGCCCACACGGCGCATTATTCGATCGGCTCCGGCACCAAGCTGGCGCTGGAAGACGCGATCGAACTGGCGCGCTGCTTCGGCCAGCATGCCGGTACGGATGCTGCGCTGGCCGCTTACCAGCAGCTGCGCGCCATCGAGGTGCTGAAGATCCAGAGCGCGGCGCGCAATTCCATGGAGTGGTTTGAAAACGTCGAGCGTTACAGCGCCATGGAGGCGCCGCAGTTCGCCTATTCGATGCTCACGCGCAGCCAGCGCATCTCGCATGAAAACCTGCGCCTGCGCGATCCCGCCTACGTGGCCGGCTATGAATCGTGGCTGGCGCGGCGCGCCGGCGAGCAGGCCGGCGTGGACATGCTGGATCCGGCCATGCCGCCCATGCTGACGCCTTTCCGGCTGCGCGGCGTGCTGCTGAAAAACCGTATCGCCGTCTCGCCGATGGCGCAGTACAGCGCCGTCGACGGCGTGGCCGGCGACTTCCACCTGATGCACCTGGGCGCGCGCGCCATGGGTGGCGCCGGCCTCGTGTTCGCCGAGATGACGTGCGTGTCGGCCGATGCGCGCATCACGCCCGCCTGCCCCGGCATGTACAGCGAAGCGCACACGCAGGCGTGGCGGCGCATCGTCGATTTCGTGCACGCGAACAGTGATGCGAAGATCGCCCTGCAGCTGGGCCACGCGGGCGCGAAAGGCTCGACGCGGCCCATGTGGGACGGCATCGACCAGCCGCTCAGGGAGGGCAACTGGCCGCTGGTCTCGGCCTCGGAGCAGCAATACCTGGCCGGCGTGTCGCAAACGGCGCGCGCGGCCACGGAAAACGACCTGGCGCGCATCGAACAGGACTTCGTGCGCGCCACGCTGGCCGCCGCCGTCGCCGGTTTCGACTGGCTGGAACTGCATTGCGCGCACGGTTATCTGCTGTCGAGTTTTATTTCGCCGCTGACCAACCGCCGCACCGACGAATATGGCGGCAGCCTGGAAAACCGCTGCCGCTATCCGCTGCGCGTGTTCCGCGCCATGCGCGCGGCGTGGCCGCAGGATAAACCGATGAGCGTGCGCATCTCGGCCCACGACTGGGTCGAAGGCGGCATCACGCCCGACGATGCGGTCGTCATCGCGCGCCTGTTCAAGCAGGCGGGCGCGGACCTGATCGACTGTTCCTCGGGCCAGGTCAGCAAGCTCGAACGGCCCGTGTACGGGCGCATGTTCCAGGCGCCGTTCGCCGACCGCGTGCGCAACGAGGCGGGCATTGCCAGCATGGCCGTCGGCTCGATTTTCGAAGCCGACCACGCCAACAGCATCATCGCCGCCGGCCGCGCCGACCTGTGCGCCGTGGGCCGTCCGCACCTGGCCAACCCGGCCTGGACCCTGACGGAAATGGCGCGCATCGGCTACAGCGGCGCAGGCGCAGTCTGGCCGAAACAGTACCGGCCGGGCCAGCAGCAGCTGGAACGCAATCTGCAGCGCGAGCGCCAGCTGGCGGCCGCCAACACGGGTCTCACCCCGCAACAGGTGGCCGCGCGGCTGCTGGAGGGATGACATGAACAAGGAAGCATCGATGGACGCATTATCAGGAAAACATGCGCTGGTGACGGGCGCCGGCAGCGGCATCGGCCTGGCCTGCGCACACGCCTTGCTGGACGCGGGCGCCAGGGTCACCCTGGCCGGGCGCGATGGCGCGCGGCTGGCGCGCGCGCGCATGCAGCTGGAAGAGGCGGGCCACGCGGGCCGGGTGGCCATCTGCGTGCTCGACGTGAGCGTGGAAGCGTCCGTGCAGGCGGGCTTCGCGCAGGCCGCCGCGCATTTCGGCCGCATCGATATCCTGGTCAATAACGCGGGCCAGGCGCATGCTGCGCCTTTCGGCAAGACGGATGCCGCCATCTGGCAGCAGATGCTGGCCGTGAACCTGACGGGCGTGTTCCACTGCTGCCAGGCGGCCATGCCGGCCATGCTGGAAGCGGGCTGGGGGCGCATCGTCAACGTGGCGTCGACGGCGGGCCTGAAGGGTTACCGTTACGTCAGCGCCTATGTCGCCGCCAAGCATGGCGTGATCGGCCTGACGCGCGCGCTGGCGCTGGAAGCGGCGCCGCGCGGCGTCACCGTCAACGCCGTCTGCCCCGGCTACACGGAAACGGACATGGTGGCGCAAGCCGTGCAGAACATCGTGCGCAAGACGGGGCGCGGCGAAGACGCGGCGCGCGCGGAACTGGCGGCAGCCAATCCGCAGCAGCGGCTGGTGCAGCCGCGCGAAGTGGCCGATGCGGTGGCCTGGCTTTGCCTGCCCGCGTCGTCCGCCATGAATGGACAATCGATCGCCGTCGCCGGCGGCGAAGTCATGTAACAGAATGAAGATCATGGACAAAGAAAACGAAAATGTGCAGGACGAACCCGTGCTGGATCTGGCCAGCCGGCTGACGCAGGACCACCACCAGTCGCTCAAGCTGTGGCTGCGCATGCTCTCGTGCACAGTGAAAATCGAAAACGAAGTGCGCACGCGCCTGCGCGCCACCTTCGGCATCACCTTGCCCCGCTTCGACCTGATGGCGCAGCTCGAACGCTTTCCCGATGGTTTGCGCATGGGCGAACTGTCCAGGCGCATGATGGTCACGGGCGGCAATATCACGGGCATCACCGACCAGCTGGAGCAGGAAAAACTCGTGGTGCGCGTGGTCGACCCGAAAGACCGCCGCTCGTACAGCGTCAAGCTGACGCCAGCGGGCCGGCGCGCCTTCGACGAGATGGCGCGCGTGCACGAAGGCTGGATCGCCGAACTGCTGCACGGCGTGACGCCCGATGACAAAACCCGTTTGATCGACCTGCTGTCGCACATGAAGCAGCAGTTGAATAACACCCCTCTAAAGGACTGAGCATGCGCCATCTACCGGGCCAGCCGCAAGACCTGCCAGGCAACCGCGCCAGCCTGACCGGCTACGCCGCGCGGCATTTTCTGTTTTCCGTCGAAGGCGGCGTGGCCACCTTGACCCTGCACCGGCCCGAGCGCAAGAATCCGCTCACCTTCGATTCGTATGCGGAGCTGCGCGAGCTGTTCCGCGCGCTGGCGCATGCGGACGACGTCAAGGCCGTGGTCATCACGGGCAGCGGCGGCAATTTCTGTTCGGGCGGCGACGTGCACGACATCATCGGCCCGCTGACGCGGCTCGACATGCCCGGCCTGCTGGCGTTTACCCGCATGACGGGCGACGTGGTGAAGGCCATGCGCGCCTGCCCGCAGCCCATCGTCGCCGCCATCGACGGCATTTGCGCGGGTGCCGGCGCCATGCTGGCGCTGGCTTCCGATATCCGCATCGGCACGGCGCGCAGCAAGACGGCCTTTTTGTTTGCCCGCGTGGGCCTGGCCGGCTGCGACATGGGCGCCTGCGCCTTGCTGCCGCGCGTGATCGGCCAGGGCCGCGCCGCCGAATTGCTGTACACGGGGCGCTCCCTGGCCGGAGCCGAGGCCGAGCGCTGGGGTTGGCTTAACCGCCTGGTCGAGCCGGAAGAGCTGGCCGAGGCGGCGCAGCTGTTCGCCGCCGGCCTGGCCAGCGGCCCCACCTTCGCGCACGGCATGACGAAAAAAATGCTGCAGCAGGAGTGGAACATGGGCGTCGACGAGGCCATCGAGGCGGAAGCGCAGGCGCAAGCCATTTGCATGGCCACCAACGATTTTCATCGCGCCTATCACGCCTTCGTGGCGAAAGAAAAACCGCAGTTCGAGGGCGATTAAGAAGATGAACAAGACACGCGACACCACTTACCTGGACTGGCCGTTTTTCGAAGCGCGCCATGCGGAACTTGAGCGTGACCTCGATGCGTGGGCGACGCAGCACCTGGACGACGCCCATGGCGCCGACGTCGATGCGGCTTGCCGCGCGCGGGTGGCGCAACTGGGGCAGGGCGGATGGCTGGCCTACGCCACGGGCACCGATGGCCAGATCGACACGCGCGCCATTTGCCTGATGCGCGAAACCCTGGCGCGCCACGACGGCCTGGCCGATTTCGCCTTTGCCATGCAGGGACTCGGCTCCGGCGCCATCGGCCTGTTCGGCAGTGCCGGGAACAAGGCGCGCTATCTGCCGGACGTGGCCAGCGGCAAGCGCATCGCCGCCTTTGCCCTGTCCGAGCCGCAGGCCGGCTCCGACGTGGCGGCCATGGCGTGCGCGGCGCGCCGCGACGGCGACGACTATGTGCTTGACGGCGAAAAGACGTGGATCTCGAACGGCGGCATCGCCGACTTTTACGTGGTGTTCGCCCGCACGGGCGAGGCGCCAGGGGCGCGCGGCATCAGCGCCTTCATCGTTGACGCCGACAATCCCGGGCTGGAAATCGCCGAGCGCATCGCCGTCATCGCGCCGCATCCGCTGGCGCGCCTGCGCTTTGCCAATTGCCGCGTACCCGTGTCGCAGCGTTTGGGCGAAGCGGGGCAGGGCTTCAAGGTGGCCATGGCGACACTCGACGTGTTCCGCACGTCGGTGGCCGCCGCCGCCCTGGGTTTCGCGCGGCGCGCGTTCGACGAAGCGCTGCGCCACGCGACGGCACGCCAGATGTTCGGCCAGACCCTGGCGGACTTCCAGTTGACGCAGGCAAAATTGGCGCAGATGGCCACCGGCATCGATGCGGCCGCGCTGCTGACCTACCGCGCCGCCTGGCAGCGCGACCAGGGCCGCAAGGTGACGAAGGAGGCCGCGATGGCCAAGCTGACGGCCACGGAAACGGCGCAGCAGGTGATCGACGCGGCCGTGCAGCTGTTTGGCGGCATGGGCGTCGTCAGCGGGCACCCGGTCGAGCGCCTGTACCGCGAAATCCGCGCGCTGCGCATCTACGAGGGCGCCAGCGAAGTGCAGCAATTGATCATCGCGCGCGAACTGCTGCGCGAGGCGGGGAACGCATGAACGGCAAGAACAACGAGGAGAACACGATGCAAGTGCTGCAACCAGCGGGATGGGCAAGACCGCGCGGCTATGCGAACGGTATTGCCGCCAGCGGACGCACGGTGTACGTCAGCGGCATGATAGGCTGGGATGCGCAGGGCCAGTTTCATACGGACGATTTTGCGGGACAGGTGCGCCAGGCCTTGCAGAATATCGTCGCCGTGCTGGCCGAGGCGGGCGCCTTGCCCGAGCACATCGTGCGCATGACCTGGTATGTACTGGACAAGAAGGAATATGTGGCGGCATATCCACACATTGGCGTTGCCTACAGGGAAATCATCGGCAAGCATTTTCCAGCCATGACGGCCGTGCAGGTGGCGGGACTCATCGAGGACAGAGCGAAGGTCGAGATCGAAGTGACGGCCGTGTTGCCTGAATGAATTGTTTTTGTCAAAATTATATTTTTTGCGCTAAAATAAGAAATATAAAAACAATATCTGCTATGTTATATTTGGCAACCGGAAAATACGCCGGCTTCAAATACTGACAGTCGAGGCAGATGATGCACAATAATTTTAAGGCGGTAAGAAGTGTGGTGCTGGCCGTGGCCGGTATGGGTGTTTGCCTGGGCGCGCAGGCCGGAACCGGCACGTCGCTACTCTCTCCCGGCTATCAAACGCAACTGGAAAGCTGGCTTGGCGAAGGCCGCCTGGCGCTGACGAATATCTACAGCAAGGCGGCGGGCGACACCTCGCTCGATTTTCACAAGGCCTCCGATGGCAAGGGGCGCACGTTTTCCGTCATGGAAGCGACCAATGCCTCGGGGCAAACCTGGCTCGTCGGTGGCTATAACCCGCAAAGCTGGAGTTCGACCGACGGCATGCATGTGACCATGGAAGATAGCCAGCGCACAGGCTTCCTGTTCAATCTGACAGCGGGTTTCATGCTGCCGCAATTGAAGCAGTATTTCAGCGGCGATGGCATCGGCAAGGATCAGACCTACAATCAGGAAAATTATGGTCCCACCTTTGGTGTCGGCCATGATCTGTATGTACCGCAGGACTTGACGCACGGCGGCTATTCTTCCCTTTACACCTACAATTACCGTGGACACCCGGCGAGCGGGATCAGCCTGATCGATGGTTCCAGTTTTACGGTACCGAACATTACGTACGGCGCGATACAGGTGTTTACCATCAGTGCGGTGCCGGAGCCTGCCACTTATGGCGTGCTGCTGGCGGGGCTGATCTTGCTCGCTGGCATGCATTTGCGTCAGCAGCGGACAAGCTTGCGCGCCCGCAGCTGAATGCTGCAGTCGCGCCGATATCGGATACGCTTGCGCGTGCCGCAGGAGCGGTGCGCCATGTCGCCTGCCGCGCCCTCGTTGCCGGAAAATTGATTGATGGCCATTAGCTCATCGGCAGTCGCCGAGGCTTGATGTTGTCGTATGAGCAACCACCCACGCTTGGGATTTTGTAGTGTTATTTAATACCTTTTCATTTTTCCTCATTTTCCTTCCGCTGGCACTGCTGGGCTACTTTGTCCTGTCACGCTATTCGCTGCGCCTGTCCATCATCTTTCTATTGCTGGCATCGGTTGCATTCTATTGTTACTGGGATATCGCCTTCCTGCCCTTGCTGGCCTTGTCGATCTGCACCAACTTTGCCGTCGGGCGCGCCATTTCGCTGCACCATGGACAGGGCCGCCTGCGCCGGGCAAAGCTGTGGCTGATCGGCGGACTCGTCTTTAATCTGTCCCTGCTCGTCTTTTTCAAGTACTTTGACTTCCTGTTGAGCAATATTGCCGCGCTCACGGGGGCGCCCATAGAGCCCATCGGGATTACTTTGCCCATCGGTATTTCCTTCTTCACCTTCACGCAAATCGCCTATCTAGTCGATTGCCATGCCGGCAAGGTCAAGGACTATCAACCTGAAAGCTACGGCTTGTTCGTTACGTACTTCCCCCACCTGATTGCCGGCCCCATCCTGCATCACAAGGAGATGATGCCGCAGTTCTCGGAGCCGGCCCGGCACGTTCCGTATCGCGGGCGGCTGGTGGTGGGCCTGAGTTTCTTTACCATCGGCCTGTTCAAGAAGGTCGTCCTGGCCGATGGCGTGGCCCGCTTCGTAGGGCCCGTCTTTGACCTGCATCATCAGCACCTGAGCATGCTCGAAGCCTGGGCCGGAGCCCTGGCCTATACTTTCCAGTTGTATTTCGATTTCTCGGCGTATTCCGACATGGCCTATGGCTTGTCTTATATGTTCGGCATCGTCTTGCCCATCAATTTCAACTCGCCATACAAGGCGGCGTCCATCATCGATTTCTGGCGCCGCTGGCATATCACCCTGTCCAATTTTCTGCGCGACTACCTGTACATTCCGCTGGGCGGCAATCGCAAGAGTGCGTTCTTGCGCTACCGCAATCTGTTGCTGACGATGCTGCTGGGTGGACTGTGGCACGGCGCCAATTGGACGTTCTTGCTGTGGGGCATGTTGCACGGTATTTATCTGATCATTAACCATGCCTTGCGGCACATGCTGGGCGGGCGTAGCAACTGGGCGCTGCGCCTGGGCGGCGCCTGCGCCACCTTCCTGGCCGTGGTTGTGGCCTGGGTCTTCTTCCGCGCCAATTCGGTGGGTGTGGCGCTGGACGTGCTGCATGCGATGTGGGGTGGCACTCTGACGCCAGCCATGCGCGAGACCGTGTTGGGCATGAGCCGCATCATGGAGCTTGGCAGTTGCCTGTGGTGGCTGGGCGCCTGCGCCGTTATCGCTTTCTTTTTGCCGAATGCCTATGACCTGCTGGGCCGTGGCTTGCGTCTGGAGCAGGAAAACCGTCTGGAAGGCGGGCGCGGCAACTTGTTGCTGGGTGCCTTGCTGTTGTTGTGCCTGTTCTTGCTGTCGATCAGCGAGACCCGTGGCGTATCCGAATTTCTGTATTTTAACTTTTAAATCATCATGCGTTCATCCATTACGATAGGAATCGGTGTGCTGCTGATGGCGCTGGTGCTCGAGGCTGTGTTGCAGTGCCTGCCGGTGTCGTCCGGCTTGCGCCTCGCGCAAAGCAGTGCAAGCATGCCGCTCAGCCGTTACTTGCCCCGGCAGGAGTATGTGTATTCGCATGGCTGGGCATTGTCGAACGCGCGCCGCGGTGTCACCAACGGGCAGGGTTTTGCCAATTCCGCCGAGTTCAAGCCGGATCCCGCCGTGCTGGTGCTGGGCGACAGCTTTGTCGAAAGCCTGATGCTCGACTACCCCGACACCCTGCAGGGGGAGCTGGACCGCATGCTGGGCGGGGCCGTGGTGTCGGCCGCCAGTTCGGGCAACGGCTTGGCCGATACGCTCGAGATGCTGCGCCATTATGCGCCGCGCCTGCATCCACGCAACGTGGTCGTTCTGATCGATTCGGGAAATCTGAACAACCTGCTGTTGCCCGCACCACGCAGCCACAACCAGTTCGTGGCCGGCCCTGATGGCGTGCGGACGGTCCATGTCGACTATGTCGAATCAAAGCTCAAGCGCTGGCTGGCGCACTCGGCCCTTGTGCGCTATACCTATTACAACCTGAAGCTGCCGGACTGGATATCGTCGCTGCGACGCGCAGCTCACGCGCCAGTGGCCGACGATACCGGGGCGGCGGCGCGCGACCAGATGCTGGCCTACTATTTCGCGCAGATCAAGGCGCTTCCCGGCGCCGCCGACAGGCAAATGGTCTTTGTGGTCGATGGGGAGCGCAACACCTTGTATGAGCCGAAGAAGGGCAAACCGTCGTGGCACGGCGATGACCGCCAAGTTTTCATGGCGCAGGCGAGGCAGCATGGCCACGTCGTGGTCGACATGCAGCCCGTGTTCGAGGAGCATTGGCGCGAGCATGCCGAGCGGCTCGATTTTCTGCCGATGGATGGCCACTGGAACAAGGTGGCGCATGGCTTGGCGGCGCAGCATGTCATGCCCTTGCTGTTGCCGGCCGGGCAGCCATAGCCGGGAGCCGCGCGCCACGCCAGCCGGATTTTCCGTTGCGTACCAGCGTCCGCTATGTCCACGGTGCGCGCCACCCTGTATAATGCCGCTGCGCGTGTCGCCATCGTACAATGGATAGTACAAGGTCCTCCTAAGACTTAAATGCAGGTTCGATTCCTGCTGGCGACACCACATTCCACGCAACGCGCGCCGGTGGCCTGAGTTCATGCTGGCTGCAATGTACTGGTGGTGCCGAGTTGTCGGTACAATGCGTGCTTCATTCATCCAATCGGCAGCTGTTTGGCGCACCACGCGGTGCGCGCGAGGCGGCGCCCGTACACCTTTACTCATTATGGCTGTCATTTCTCTTTCATCGGCGCAACTTGCGTTCGGTCACGTCGCGCTGCTCGATCACGCGGAATTTTCATTGGAAACCTCGGAACGGGTCGGTCTGATCGGCCGCAACGGCACAGGCAAATCCTCCTTATTGAAAGTCATTTCGGGCAAGTTCAAGCTCGATGACGGCCTGTTGGTGATGCAGCAAGGCATCAAGATCGCCTATGTGGAGCAGGAGCCGCAATTCGATCCGGACATGTCCGTGTTCGACGCCGTCGCGTCCGGCATGGGCGAGTCGCAGGCCTGGTTGAAGGAATACGATGCGCTGACGGGCCAGTTTGGCCAGGGTAATGACGACGAACTGATGGAACGCATGCACGACATCCAGGTCAAACTCGATGCGGCCGATGCATGGAGCTTGCCGAACAAGGTGGAAACCGTACTCGACCGCTTGAACCTGACGGGCGACATGGCCATGAAAACCCTGTCGGGCGGCATGCAGAAGCGCGTGGCGCTGGCGCGCGCGCTGGTGTCGGCACCCGACGTGCTGCTGCTCGATGAGCCGACCAACCATCTGGACTTCAGTTCCATCCTGTGGCTGGAAGGCTTGCTGCGCGACTTCAAGGGCAGCGTGCTGTTCATCACCCATGACCGCTCCTTCCTCGACAACGTTGCCACGCGCATCATCGAACTCGACCGCGGCCGCCTGCTGTCGTATCCGGGCAACTTCACGGCTTACCAGACCCGCAAGGCGGAGCAGCTGGAAATCGAGGAAGTGGAAAACGCCAAGTTCGACAAGTTCCTGGCGCAGGAAGAGGTGTGGATACGCAAGGGCGTCAAGGCGCGCCGCGTGCGCGACGAAGGCCGCGTACGCCGCCTGGAAGCGCTGCGCCTGACGCGCAATGCGCGCCGCGAACAGCAGGGCCAAGTGAAACTGGACGTGTCGGCCGGCGAACGCTCGGGCAAGATCGTGGCGGACCTGGAAAACGTTTCGAAGATCTACGGCGACAAGGTCATCGTCAAGGATTTCAGCGCCACCATCTTGCGCGGCGACAAGGTTGGCCTGATCGGCGCCAACGGCGCCGGCAAGACCACCTTGCTGAAAATGATTCTGGGTGAAGAGCAGTCGGACACGGGCACCATCCGCCTGGGCACCAAGCTGCAGGTCGCGTATTTCGACCAGATGCGCACGCAGCTGAACGAAGAGGCGAACCTGATGGAGACCATCGCGCCTGGCAGCGACTGGGTCGAGATCAATGGCCAGCGCCGTCACGTGATGACGTACCTGAACGACTTCCTGTTCGCGCCGGAACGTGCCCGTTCGCCCGTCAAGTCGCTGTCCGGTGGCGAGCGCAACCGTTTGCTGCTGGCGCGCCTGTTCGCCAAGCCGGCCAACGTGCTGGTGCTCGATGAGCCGACCAATGACTTGGATATCGATACCCTGGAATTGCTGGAAGAGTTGCTGGAAGAATACACCGGCACCGTCTTCCTCGTCAGCCATGACCGTACCTTCCTCGACAACGTGGTCACGCAGGTGATCGTCGCCGAAGGCGAGGGCAAGTGGCGCGAATTCGTCGGCGGCTACACGGACTGGGAGCGCGTGCGCACCTTGCCGATCGCCACGGCGCCTGCCAGCAAGCCGGCCGTGAAGGTCGAAGCTGCCGCACCCGTTGCCAAGCAGAAAAAGCTCAGCTACAAGGAGCAGCGCGAACTGGAAGAGTTGCCGAAACTGATCGCCAAGCTGGAAGACGAGCAATCGGTGCTGGCCGCCGAACTGTCGCATCCGGACTTCTACAAAAAGACGCCGGCCGAAGGCAAGCGCCTGAATGCACGCGTGGCCGAGATCGAAGGCGAACTGCTGGAAGCGCTGGAAAAGTGGGAGCAGATCGAGGCGCGCAGCAATGCCTGATTAGTTTCTTGCATACCCTGTTGTAATTTAAGTTAGGATTACTTGCCACGGCAACGGTTCTGCTTGATATAATTATATAATTATATTTTTTACATCGGGGGATGCATGTTTGTTATCAAAAACACGCGCTCCGGACCACTGCGTCCGGCGCGTGGTTCCACCTCCGGTGCGCATCGGCATGTTTGACCGCGCCGCCTTGCCCCGGGTAGCGCCATTCCTGGCCTACCTCTCCTTTATCTTCATCGCCGACATGCTGGGCCGGGCCGGCTTTGCCGCGCAGGATTTGCGCTGGCTGTACGCCGTCAAGATCGGCGTCGTGCTGGGCATGTTGTTGTACTGGCGCCGCAGCTATACAGAACTGGTCTGGACAGGGCTGGGTGCGCGCGCTATTGCCGTCGCCATCTCCGCCGGACTTGTTGTTTTTTTGCTGTGGATTAATTTGAATGCGGGCTGGATGAGTATCGGCAGCGCCGACGGTTTCGATCCCCGCAATGACGGCAGCATCGAGTGGACGCTGGTGGTGCTGCGCATCGCCGGCGCGGCGCTCGTGGTGCCTGTGATGGAAGAGCTGTTCTGGCGCTCCTTCCTGCTGCGCTGGATCGATGCCCCGGACTTTCTGAAATTTAACCCGCGTCTGGCGAGTGCAAAGGCCTTTGTTGTCAGCGTGGTACTGTTTGGCTTCGAACACAATTTGTGGCTGGCCGGTATCGTTGCCGGTGCTGCTTATAGCTTGCTGTACATGCGCAGCCAGAACCTATGGTCGCCGATCCTCGCGCATGGCGTGACGAATGGCGTGCTGGGCCTCTGGATTGTTTCCGGTGGACACTGGACTTACTGGTAATATTGCCAACTAACTGTTTGCTCTTTCAAAGACAATGCCCATGTTGAATTCCCCGCCAAAAAGCCTCCGTAGCCACCCATGTCTGCCGCCTGGCATGCCGCTCATGTCTATCTTGCGTGCCGCTTGCGTGCTCGTGGTCGGAGGTGTGGCCAGCTCGTCGGCAATGGCCGCCTGGAGCGATACCATTTCCCCGTTCCTGGCGACCTCGTATTCCTATGACGACAATCTGTTGCGCCTCGACGACAATGTTCCCGGCTATAACGGTCCCCGTTCCGATACGTCGCGCCAGATACAGGCAGGTTTTCTCGTCAACCGGCCGATCGGGCGCCAGGTGCTGACGGGGCAGGCCAAGTGGTCGCGCGTGTCGTTCCAGCATTTTGACCAGTTCAACTACAGCGGCAAGGATTTCCTGGCCGATCTTGAATGGCATCTAGGCAATCATCTCGATGGCCATGCGGGCGCCCTGTATTCGCAAACTCTGACGCCGTTCAGCGATTTCCAGAGCACTGAACGCAATTTGCGTACGCGTCAGCGAGAGTACGTCGATGGCGGCTGGCGTTTCCATCCGAGCTGGCGCGTGCGTGGCGCTTACAGCCGTGAGCGCTACTCGTATGACTTGCTGTCGCAGCGCGTGTCCAACCGTGAAGAAAAAGCGACGGAACTGGGGCTTGATTATTTGCCTGCAAGCAATAGTCGTGTCGGCGTGCAGTTGCGGCATATCAATGGCAGCTATCCGAATCGCGTCAACGGCGGCCAGTTCGGCGTCGACGATGGCTATACCCAGGATGAGATCAAGGCGAATATTTATTGGAATTACAGTGCGATTACCCAAGTGCAACTCTTGGGTGGATGGGTGCGCCGCAGCCATTCCTTTTATTCGGGGCGCAATTCGAGCGGCGCCAACGGGCGCATCGTGGTGAACTGGGCGCCTCTGGGCAAGGTGCGTTTCACCGGTTCCCTGTGGCATGAGTATGGAGTAGTGGAAAATGCGCTGATTTCGAGCAGCCTGAATAATGGCGCCAGTGTTGCCGCCGCCTGGGATATCACGTCCAAGGTTCGCATGGATGCGCAACTGCGCCGCGAGAAGCGCGACTTTTCGGCCGCCAGCGGCCTGGTATTGCCCGTCGATGTCAGCGACACCTCGCATACCGAATCTCTGGGACTAACCTATGCTCCGCAGCCGAATATCCAGCTGGGTCTGAACGCCTTCCGCGACACGCGCAAGGGCGCACCTATTATTAATACTGGCAGTTTCCGCGCCAAAGGCGTGTCGTTCAGCGCCAGTGTCCAGTTCTGAAGAGCACTATGACGGTTAATGATATACCCTTGATTTCGTTCTTTCAACGCATACTCGACCCATTGATTATCATGGGCACGCTGTATCTGTTGTCCGCCTTGTCAGGTTCCCCCTTTACTGGCTATTCGCTGGTATTGATGATCCTTGCGTTCTTTATTTCATCATCCGTATTCCAGTATGTCGATCCCTATCGTACCTGGCGCAGCGGTCGGATGCTGGCCTATACCCGCGATATTTTTGTCAGCTGGGGCATCACAGCCCTGATTCTGGTATTCCTGGGTTCGGCGACAGGACTGGCTTTTCATTTTGATCGCGACCTGGTGCTGGCCTGGTTTCTGCTAACGCCATTCATATTGCTGCTCAGCCATCTGGCTGCGCGGCGTATGGTGGCCGATCCCGGGCGCGACAGCGAAGTGCGCTCCGTCGTCATCATTGGCGCCAATGATGCCAGCCTGAAATTTGCCGCCACCGTCGAGCGCAATCCGAATCTGTTCATGAGCGTGCGGGGCTTTTTTGACGACCGTACCGATGACCGCTGGCCCGAGAAAATGCGTGAGCCCATGCTGGGCAAGATGGCCGATATCGCCGCCTATGTGCGCGAACACAATATCAAGATGATATTCATCAGCCAGCCCATTTCGGCGCAGCCGCGCATCCGTAAAATGCTCGATGAACTGCAGGATACGACGGCGTCCGTGTACTTCTTGCCGGATATTTATATCTTCGACCTGATGCAGGCGCGTTTCGACAATGTGGGCGGCATGCCGGTGATCGCCATCCGCGAGTCGCCGTTTACCGGTTTTAACAGCATGGTCAAGCGGGGCAGTGACATCGTGCTGGGCTTGCTGATCCAGATCATGCTGTTACCAGTGATGTTGGTCATCGCCATTGCAGTCAAGGTAACATCGAAAGGCCCCGTGATCTTCCGCCAGCGCCGCTACGGCCTGTATGGCGAGGAAATCATCGTCTATAAATTCCGTTCGATGACGGTCAGCGAGGATGGCGACAAGGTAGTGCAGGCCACCAAGAACGACCAGCGCGTGACGCGCGTGGGCAGCTTCTTGCGCCGCAGTTCACTCGATGAGTTGCCGCAGTTCATTAACGTGCTGCAGGGACGCATGAGCATTGTCGGGCCGCGTCCGCACGCCGTGGCGCACAATGAGCAGTATCGCAAGCTGATCAAGGGCTATATGCTGCGCCACAAGGTCAAGCCGGGCATTACCGGTTGGGCCCAGGTGAATGGCTTGCGCGGGGAGACGGAGACGCTCGACAAGATGGAGGCGCGCATCCATTTCGACCTTGACTACCTGCGCAACTGGTCGCTGTGGTTGGACTTATGGATCATTTTGCGCACCGTCAAGGTGGTGCTGAAGCGCGACAATGCGCATTGAGCGCGCATTGATGGCGGGCCGCCACACCGGACTTGAATATTTTTTGCAGAGATTTAATACGCGTTAAAATGGCGCAATCATGCGAGATGTCCAATAGCCGGTTCCTGGAGCCGGCCGAACAGTGATTCGATGAGCCAGACGACCCTATGAGGCAAGCACGGCGACATGATGTGCACGGTGACATGCTCCGCCTGCCTGACGGCGGGCCAGCTAGTCGACCATGGCATGCGCGCCGTGCCCGCTGGAACCTCGCCCTGCCAGCATGGCGTCGGTCTGCTGTTGAACAGCGGCAGACCTCAAGGCACCGGTCCCATTCCTGCCGCTTTCCCATGTTTGCCCGCCTCCGATTATTGTGCGGCGTAGTGCAAGTGCCCCTCGCTACGCAATAAATATTTTCCTGTGGAAATTATTTATTGAGGCATCGCTATTGCAAGGCTTGTGTTTCTGATGAAACAGTTGTTTTTAAGATCTTTTAATAGTTTTTTAAGCAAATATTTCCCTAGTAAGCTAGTACACTGTGTATCATATTTATAATATTGACAATCATGTGGTCGCAAGCCCATAATTTCAATCGAAATCTGCTTTTTTTGACAATATTTTGTTGCTAAGTGAGTTATCATCACGTTCACAAAATTATCAGCGGATTTCCTTACCTGAACTGAAGGAGTCATTTTGAACCAAGTGCAAATCGCCCGTGTGTCTTCGAGCACGTCCGCCATGCCTTCCCGTCTGCTGTGCGCAGGCCTGGTTGTGCTGGCCGTCGCAGGATTGTCTGCTTGTGGCAATAAAGAAAAAAAGCCCGGCCAGGCGCTGGCGAGTGTAAATGGGGAAGAAATCACCGTCCTGCAGCTCAATGAAGAGATGCAGCGCGCCAATGTTCAGGCGCCGCAGCAGGAAGCGGCGAGCAAACAGTTGCTCGAATCGCTGATCGACCGCCAGTTGCTGCAGAACGAGGCGGCCAAGGACAAGACGGACCGCGATCCCAAGGTGGTGCAAGCGATCGAACGCGCCAAGGCGCTGATCGTCGCGCAAGCCTATATGCAAAAGCGCATCGGTACGATCGCCCGCCCCACCAAGCAGGAAGTGGAAGAGTACTTCCAGAAGAACCCGCAATTTTTCAGCGAGCGCAAGCAATTCGACATGCGCGAGCTGGTGATTGCCAGCGCGGACATGAACGACCAGTTGAAGGCGGCCATGGATAGCGCCAAGACGCTCGACGACGTGGCTGCCTGGCTCGAGGCGCATAAGGTCAAGTTCGCCCGTACACAGTTGTCGCGCACCAGCGCCGACCTGGCGCCCGAGCTGAGCGCGAAATTGCTGTCGATGCCGAAGGGCCAGTTGTTCATTATCCGCGAAGGGGACCGCACCTTGCTCATTTCCCTGGCCGATATCCGCGACAATCCCGCGACCCTGGCACAGGCTGCGCCGCAGATCGAACAATTTTTATTCAACAAGAAAAACAAGGATGCCGCCGATGCCGAACTGAAGCGTCTGCGTGCCGCCGCCAAGATCGAATACCTGGGCAAGGACGGCCCCCGGCCGCCGCATCGGCAGCGGCCAGCGCCGCGGCTCCGGTACCTGCACCTGCACCTGCTTCGGCGGCCCAGGCAGCACCGGCGAAGAGTTCCTCGGAAGCAAATGATCGTGGCGTTGCTGGCTTGAAGTAAGTCGCAGCATTTTAGGTAAGTAACTCTATCAATGGAATAAGCGAATCATGAAACGAATTTTGATGTGGTGCATGGCCACCCTGTTGGCCCTGAGCGCCGGCTTCGCCGGTGCTGCCGATGTACAGCTGGGCGCCGGCGACGTATTGAAAATTTCCGTCTATGGCAATCCCGACCTGGCGCTCGAAACGCGCGTCAGCGAGGCGGGCGAAATCACCTTCCCCCTGGTCGGCAATGTGGCCCTGGGCGGTTTGTCGGTCTCGGCAGCGGAAAAAAAACTGGGCGGCTTGCTGGAAAGCGGCGGCTTCCTGCGCAAGGCACAGGTCAACATCATCGTGACGCAGCTGCAAAGCCAGCAAGTGTCGGTGCTCGGCCAGGTCAACCGTCCCGGGCGATATCCGATTGAAGGCAAGCGCAGCCTGATGGACATGCTGGCCATGGCTGGCGGCGTCAGTCAGGACGGCGGCGATGCCGTCAACCTGATTCGCAAGCGTAACGGCAAGACGACGCGCGAAATCGTCGATATCGTCGAGATGGTGCGCTCGGCTGACCTGAACCGCGACCTGGACGTGGCTGGCAACGACGTGATCTTTGTCGAGCGCGCGCCGCGCTTCTATATCTACGGCGAAGTCCAGCGTCCGGGCGCCTTCCGCCTCGAGCGATCGATGACGGTGCTGCAGGCTTTGTCCGTCGGCGGTGGCCTGACGCAGCGCGGCACCGAGCGCGGCATTCGCATCAAGCGCCGCGACGAGGCTGGCAAGCTGGAAATCATCAACGCCAAGCATGATGACCTGCTGCAAGTTGACGATATGGTGTACGTGCAGGAAAGCCTGTTTTAAGCCTGTGTCCGTATCTTTCCGGCGCAAGCCGGATGTTTTTCATTCTGTGTTGAGGTTTTCCCATGAATTTGTCACAGCTCCTACTGATCCTGCGTGCGCACAAGAAGTTGATCTTGGTCACGCTGCTGGTCACTGTTCTCGGCACGCTGTCGGTCAGTTTGCTCTTGCCTAAAACATACAAGGCGACAAGTTCGTTGCTCTTGAACTACAAAGGGGTCGACCCGCTGACGGGCCTGGCCATGCCGGGCCAGTTGTTGCCTGGTTTCATGGCGACGCAAATCGACATCATCAGCAGCAAGAACGTTGCCTTGCGCGTCGTCGACCATTTGAAACTGGCGGAAAGCCCGGCCGTGATTGCGCAATTCAATGAGGCGACCGAAGGCAAGGGCGGCACCGTGCGCGACTGGCTGGCCGATCTGCTGCTGAAAAAAGTGGAAATCGTGCCATCGCGCGAAAGCAGCGTGGTCGACATCAGCTTCAAGGGCAGCGACCCGCAGTTCGTTGCCGCCGTGGCAAATGCCTTTGCGGACGAGTACCAGAAGACCAGCATCCAGCTGAAGGTCGATCCGATGCGCCGCGTCTCGACGTATTTCAGCGAACAGACCAAGTTGCTGCGCGATAACCTGGAAGTGGCACAAAGCAAGCTCTCCAAATACCAGCAGGACAATGGCATCGTCAGCGTCGACAACCGTCTCGATGTCGAATCGAACCGACTGAATGACTTGTCGGCGCAATTGGTCATGGCGCAAGGGCAGACGATGGAAGCGTCGTCGCGCCAGCGCATGGCGCAGGGCAGCAATGGCATGGCCTCGCCCGACGTGTCGTCCAATCCGCTGATCCAGAACTTGAAGATTGGCCTGGGTAACGCCGAAGGCAAGCTGGCTGAAATCGCCCAGCGCCTGGGCCGCAACCACCCGCAATACGAGAGCGCCAAGGCGGAAGTCGACAAGCTGCGCGCCGACCTGCGCGAGCAGCTGGCCAATACCTCCAGCAGCGTTGGCAACAATGCGCAGATCCTGCAGCAGCGCGAAGCGGCGGTGCGCGCCGCCCTGCAGGCGCAAAAAGCCAAGGTGCTGGAACTGAACCGTACCCGCGATGAGATGGGCGTATTGATGAAAGATGTCGAGAGTGCCCAGCGCGCCTTTGACGTGACGTCGCAGCGCCTGTCGCAAACGCGCATCGAGGGCCAGGCGGAGCAGTCGGATATTTCCGTGCTCAATCCGGCTGTGCCGCCGATCGATCCTGCCGGTCCACGCGTGCTGCTCAATACCTTGCTGTCGATTTTCCTCGGCACCTTGCTGGGCGTGGGACTGGCCATCGTGATCGAGATGCTGTACCGCCGCGTGCGTTCGGAAGCCGACTTGCAAGAAACGCTGCAGATTCCCGTCTTCGGCGCCATCGACTGGAATGCCCGCAAGTCGCCGCGCAAAAAAGGTGTGTTGAACGGCATTCTGCCGCGCCGCCTGCGCTTACGTTAAAACATGGATATGACGATGAACCAAGCCGCGCTCCCCATTTCGATGAACACCGTGCCACGTACCGGCGACTCCAGTATTGGCGGTCTGCTGCTCGAGTCGGGCAAGATCACGCCCGAGAACGCCGAGCGCGTGCTGCGCATGCAAAAGGAACTCGGCATCCGCTTCGGCGAAGCGGCCCTGCGCCTGGGCCTGATCACGGAGGCCGACATCCAGCAAGTGCTGGCACGCCAGTTCGATTATCCCTACCTGCAAAAAGGCGAGGGCAAGTATTCGGAGCTGCTGGTGGCTGCTTATGAACCGTTCAGCCCGCAAGTGGAAACGCTGCGCGCGATCCGCAGCCAGGTCATGCTGCGCTGGTTTGCCCGTGGGCACAAGGCGCTGGTGGTGCTGGGCGGTGCGTCCGGCGACGGCGCCAGCCTGTTTGCGGCCAACCTGGCTGTCGTGTTTTCGCAGCTGGGTGAACGCACCCTGCTGGTCGACGCCAACTTGCGCAATCCGCGCCAGCATGAAATTTTCGATGTTCAGACGCGCCAGGGCTTGTCCGACATACTCGCTGGCCGCGCTCAGCTCGACGCCATCACCAAGGTCGAATCGTTCGTCGATCTGTCCGTGCTGGGATCCGGTACACTGCCGCCGAATCCGCAAGAGCTGCTCAGCCGTAGCTCGTTTGCCAACCTGAACACGGAACTCGAGTCGCTGTTCGACATCGTCATCTATGACGTGGCCGCGTATGCGCTCGGTTCCGACGCGATGGCCATTGCGGCCCGTGCCGGTGGCGTGCTGATCGTGGCGCGCAAGAATCAATCCCTGTTGAGCGACATCAACGCCATGGCCGAGCAGATCGTGCAGAGCGGTGCCAAGGTGGTCGGTTCCGTGATGGTGGATTTCTAAATGAATACCCAAGCCAAGCGGTGGTCGGGCCTGAACTTGCAGCAATGCAAGGAATACTTGCCAGAATGGCTGCCGTTGGCCGTCGGACTGCTGGCCATGTACATTCCGTCCTTTGCCGGCCTGTTTGGCGGCATCTGGGCGACGGAAGAGCAGGCGCACGGTCCCATCATCCTGTTTTTGTCGCTGTGGCTGATCTGGCGCAACTGGCCCGACATGCTGGAAAAAACCCGTGGCAGCGAACCCAGCGCGCTGGGCTGGGTGGTGCTGGCCATCGCCCTGGTGCTGTACGTGCTGGGCCGTTCGCAACATATCATCGCCTTTGAAATCGGCTCCTTCATCTGGATGCTGGCAGCCGTATTGTTGCTGAAGCGGGGCTTGCGTGCCTTGAAAATATTGTGGTTCCCGTTCTTCTTCATGCTGTTCATGGTGCCCTTGCCGGCCCAGATCGTCATCATGCTGACGATGCCGATGAAGATGGCCGTGTCGTACGTGGTCGAGCACCTGCTGTTTTTTGCCGGCTATCCGATCGCCCGCACGGGCGTGATCCTGCAGATCGGCCAGTACCAGCTGATGGTGGCGGACGCGTGCGCCGGCCTGCAGACCTTGCTGTCGCTGGAGGCGCTGGGCCTGTTTTACCTGAATGTCGTGCGCCACACGTCGGCACTGCGCAATATCGCACTGGCTATCCTGATCATCCCGATCTCGTTCTCGGCCAACGTCGTGCGCGTCATCGTGCTGACCCTGATTACCTATTATTTCGGCGATGCCGCGGGGCAGGGCTTCCTGCACGGTTTCGCCGGCATGGTGCTGTTCATTACGGCGCTGATCCTGATCCTTTCTGCCGATACCCTGCTGCAATGGATCGTTAAATTGCGTGAGCGTAGAGTGTCGGGGAGCCAGGCATGAAATCGATGATCAATTCCGTCAAGGTCAGTGTGCTGGCCGGCATCCTGATGGTGGCGTCGGCCGGGCTGGCCAAGCACTTGACGCCCAGCGTCAAGATCGCCGACAGCAAGAGGCAGTTCCAGCTCGCGGATATCATCCCCGTGGCCTTTGGCGGCTGGACCATCGACACCACCATCATTCCGCTGCAAGTCGATCCGGAAACCCAGGCGCGTCTGGACAAGATATACAATCAGACCTTGTCGCGCACGTATGTCGATCCGCAAGGAAACCGCGTCATGCTGTCGATCGCCTATGGTGGCGACCAGAGCAGTAATATGGCCGTGCACTTGCCGGAAGTCTGCTATGGCGCACAGGGCTTCGAGGTGCAGAAGTCGGGCCGCAGCGAGCTGCGCACCGATTACGGGACCTTGCCGGTGAAACATCTGTATGCGACGAATGGCCCGCGCCAGGAACCGATCACCTACTGGATTACCGTCGGCGACAAGGCGCTCACGCCGGGCCTGGATCAGCGCATGCAGGAATTGCGCTATGGCTTGAGCGGGGCGATTCCCGATGCCATGCTGGTGCGCGTGTCGAGCATCGACAGCGATACGGGCGCCGCCTACGCAATACAGGAAGGCTTTGTGCGCGCCATGTTGTCGGGCATGAAGGCGCAGGACCGTGCGCGCATCATCGGCAACTTCCATGGTTAAGCGGAGCGCGCCGGCGCTGCCTGGCCGTAGCCCCGATATTTTTGTCGATAGGAATTGCCATTAACCTTACGTTGCAGCGCCAGTGCGCCTCCTCCTGTCCTGCGTCGCGCCATGTCTGCCAGCGCTGACGTCAAGACACGCGCGGTAAGCGCCGTCAAATGGGCCGCGCTCGGCACGGTGACGCGCTTCGTGCTGCAGATGGGCGTGCAGATCGTGCTGGCGCGCCTGCTGGGGCCGGAAATCTACGGCCTGTTCGCCATGGGCTTGCTGGTCATGACACTGAGTACCTTCCTTGCCGATTTCGGCTTTGCCTGGGGCCTGGTGCAAAACCAGCAATTGCATGACGACGACATCCGTTTCGCCTTCACGTGGCAATGCTTGTCCGGCGCGGCGGCCATGCTGGGCCTGTACCTGCTGGCGCCGTGGATCGCCGCCTACTTCAAGGAGCCACGGCTGGTGTCCATCGTTTGCTGGCTGAGCCTGACGTGCCTGCTCAGCGCGATGACGGCGCCCAGCAGCAACCTGCTGCGGCGCCAGCTCAATTTCCGCTGGCTCAATATCGCGCAGATCCTCAGTTATGCGCTGGGCTACCTGTGTGTGGGCATTCCGCTGGCACTGATGGGCGCTGGTGTCTGGACCCTGGTCAGTGCCTGGCTGGTACAGGCGCTGAGCTTGCTGATCCTGACATATTGCCGCAATCCCCATACGCTGCGTCCATTGCTGTGGTACGCGGGTGCGCGCCGCTCGACGCATACGGGCAGTACAGTATTCATTACCAACCTGAGCAACTGGTTCTTGAACAACCTCGATCGGGTTTTCCTGGGGCGCATCCTCAATGCCCACGCGGTCGGGGTATATGCGGTGGGTTACAACCTGGCTAACACGCCCAATTCGCTGTTCCTCAGCGCCCTGCAGCCAGCCTTCCTGGCGGCCGGTGCGCGCTTGCAGGACGACGTGGCCGGCTTGCGGCAGGCGTACCTGTCCGTCATCGCGGCCACCTGGATCGTCATCGGTCCCGTCTTCGTGGTGTTGGCCTGCCTCGCCGGCGACCTGATCGCCACCCTGTACGGCGATGCCTGGCGCGAATCGAGCCGCGTGCTGACGGTGTTGGCGCTGGGCATGCCCGCCTACGTCACGTGGGGCATGTCGACGCCCATCTTGTGGAATACGGGCGGCAAGCACCTGGAAGCGCTGCTGCAGATGCCGCTGATCGTGCTGGCGGGTATCGCACTCTGGCAGTTTTCCGGCCTGGGTGTAGTGGTGGTGGCCGCCATCGCGTCAGGTACCTTGCTGGCGCGCGCGCTGGTGATCGGCATGACGGCATGCCTGCGCTTGCATTTGGGCATAATCGACTTGTGGCCCAGCGTCTGGCGCTCCGTCGTGCTGATGCTGCTGGCGGCGGCCGGCGCCCATGGCGGCTCACTGCTGGGGCATGCCATCGGCCACGGGCCGCTGCCTGCCTTGTTGTTTGGCTCTCTAGGTGGCGGCGGTCTGTGTTTACTGGCCGGTTTGCTTCAGCCACAATTGCTGGGACGGCGTATCGTCGACCTGCTTGGACGCTTCAGTCCGCCGGTGCCGGCACGGGTCGGTGTTTATCTTCGTAGTAAATGTTCAGTATGATGAGATTGATATGATTGAATTTATTGGCGGCTTGGTGGTGTTGATCGCCGCAATCCTGGTCGTGGCGGGCATGGCTTTGAGTGCCCACTGGGGACACAAGCGGGAATTGGGGTTGATGCAATATATTGCGTACCCGATTTTCCTGACCTATGCCTTGACCATTTTCTTGTCGGGCCGCGACCTGGCTTTTCCAGATGATGTGCTGGCCATTGTCGTCAACAAGAGTTCCATCGTTTCTTGGCTGGGCCGCCTGAGTTCGGTATTTCTGATCTTCTCATGTGGCGAGCGCATATTGCGCTACGTGCTGAACTCTGGAAGCGAGCACAAACGCATGCCCGGCATGCTGCTGTTTGGCTTCTGGATTTTTTACGCGAGCAATACATTGACCCCCGCCCTGTTCGGCATGTATCCATATTTTTCCCATGAATTCCTGTATGCGCTGCTGGCTTGCCAGGCGGCCCTGATGGCCAATACCAAGGCCGACGTGGACGCCATGACGGTTGTGCTGCGCAATGCCCTGCTGGCGTTGCTTGTCGCCAGTGCCGCTTGCATCGTATGGAAGCACGGTCTGGTAATGAGCACGAACTACCACGGTCTGGTACCAGGCCTGAAGCTGCGCTATGCTGGGCTGACCAGCCACGCCAACAGCCTGGGGCCATTGTGTGTGCTGTTCATGCTGTGCCTTTGGTATCGGCCTTTCAAAAATGTCTGGCTGATGCGCGGTGGCTGGATGCTGGGCGGCATCAGCCTGCTGCTGACGCAGTCGAAGACTAGCTGGATCGCCTTTATCCTGTCGGTGGTGGTGCTGGCCTGGTATAGCCGCCGCGATGAAATCAACGCCCGCATTCAGGATTTCCGGCGCCCCCATCTACCAGTATTATTAATACTGATGATGATGTTTGGCGGCGCCCTGCTATGCTTGATTTTCATGTTTGGCGGCGGCGGCGACAAGATTGCGCGCTTCTTCACGACCCGCGACGGCGCCGAACTGATGACCTTTATGGGGCGCGATCAGATCTGGCAGATCGCCGTCGAAGAGTGGCGCAAGAATCCTGTGTTTGGCTACGGACTGAATATCTTCGATGAGGCTTTCCGCAACAGCATCGGCATGCCGTTCGCCACCCATGCTCACAGCCAGTTCTTCCAGAGCCTGTCGAGCGCCGGCAGCGTCGGGGCGTTTGGCCTGCTTTTCTACACGCTGGTGATCGCTTATTTCGTCGCCAATACCGTCCGGGCCAGCCAGGGGCTGTCGCTGGCGCTGTTTATCCTGCTCATTTGCAAGTCGATCAGTGAAGTGCCTCTGTCGCTAGCCAGCATGAGCCCAGATTTGCCGATTCATATGCTGCAGCTGGCGGTGCTCGTCCGCTACTATGTACCGGCTGCACAGCAGCGGCGTGAGAAAGCCTTGGCACGGCGCAATATGATGGAAGGGAGTTTGTCTTGATGTTGTGCTCCGTCATTATCCCACTATATAACAAGGAACAATATATCGTCTCGGCGATCGCCTCTGTGATGTCGCAAAGCCACCAGGATTTTGAAATTGTGGTCGTCGACGATGGCTCGAGCGATGGCGGCGCCGCTCTCGTGGAAGCGATGGACGATCCGCGCATACGCTTGATCCGACAAGCGAATGGAGGCGTGTCACGCGCGCGCAACGTGGGTATCGCGGCCTCGCGAGGAGAGCTGGTTTGCTTCCTCGACGCCGATGATTGGTATGCTGCAGATTTTTTATTGGCAATTGTTTCCATGTACCAAAAGTATCCGAAAAACAGTTTTTTTTCTACATCATTTTTATGCATGAACGATCCATCCGATGGCCTGCTCGACCAGGTTGACGATGCGCGGTTTGAGCCGATTAAGAATTTCTATGCCTACCGGGCAGCCCACGGAGTGTTCTATTGCACTAACTCGATTGCCGTGCCGCGCCGCCATTTAATGTCCATGTCTCAATGTTTTCCCGAAGGCGATCAGTTTGGCGAGGACCAGGATTTATGGTTCCGCCTGGCCGAGCGCCTGCAGCTGGTCTTCACGCCTGCCAGACTTGTAGCATATCGCACGGATGTGGCTGGCAGCCTGTGTGCCGTGCATGACTTGCGCACCTTGCCACAGGTATTTTTTCGGTTGGAGCAGCGCGCCCTGAGCTTGCCTGCCGGCGACCCATCGCGCCCGGGCGCCTTGAGCATCGTCGCCGATGCGCGCATCAAGGTGGCGCGCTATGCTTTGCAGGATGGGCGCCGTGGCGATGCCTTGGTGGAATTATGCAAGGCATTGCGCGGCGGCATGTCGATGCGCTGGCTGGTGACTTTCGTCATGTGTACCGCTGGCAACGCTTCTTTGCTAAAACGGTGGGAATTGTGGCGCGAATTGAAGCAGAGCAACTAAAGTCATAGTAACCGAAAGTACTTTCGGTATAATGGACATTGCGCCCATGCAGTGTTGAGGACTTGCAATTCACGAGTCCTTTTGCTCGAGGCGCGCCGCTCCGTCTTGAGGGAAGGCGATTATGCAAAATGAAGCTGCCCCAGAAAAGATGTCATCCTATCTCATGGAGGCTATAAGCATGAAAGCCGCTAAACGTACCTTGCTATGCAGCGCAGCCTGGCTGCTGTTCCCTTATAGTCATTATGCGCGTGCCGACTGGGCCCAGTCGGCGGATGCACTGGTCGTGAAGGCGATGCCGACGAACCGCCAGCTGCAGGCGCAGAACCCGCCGACATTTACGTGGGCGCCCTACTCGGCGACTACCACTTCCTATACGCTCGAGATCCGCATCGGCACCACCGTGGTGCGCACCTATACGAGCAGCCGCAACTGGTATTTGCCCAGCGAGCCGCTTCCTGTCGGCAGCTATACCTGGCGCGTGCGCCCCACCGTCAGCTCGGCATGGTCGGATGACCGCGCCTTCGAGATCGGTGGCAGTTCCAAGCAATTCATTTTGCCGGCCAATGATGTCTTGCGCGCCAATATCCTGAAACGTCCGCGTCCGCGCGGTTTGCCTGCCAGCTTGCCGGTAGCGAGCGCCTGGACCGCTGCCATGAAGGCAGAACGGGGCCCGGCCTTGCAGGGGATGAGCAATGAAGTTGTCCTGCAAACGACCAATGTCGCGCTGCCGTCCGACGCCAACTGGCCCCTGGTTGCCAGCAGCGTCATGACTGCTGCCTATGCGGCGCAGATGACGTCGGTACGTACTTCGATCGTCTTGAACAGCCGCCAGCTCGAGGCCGCCGCGCTGATGTTCCGCCTGACGGGCGAGCAACGCTTTCTGACTGAGGCCTTGCGGCGGGGGGATGCCCTGACGGCGCTCAATCCCAATGGGCCGACCAGCTATGTCAATCAGGCGCAGGGCAGCCGCTCTATTGCCCTGGCGTTGAGCAAGGCGCTTGACAGCCTCGGTTCCAACCTCGACGCGACCCGGCGTGCTGTCTGGATGGCGATGGTCAAGACGCGTACGGCCGTTATCTACCAAGAGCTGCTGAGCAACAATGGTGGTATCGAACAGAAACCTTACGATGCCTTCACGGCTACCAATATCGGTTTTCTTGCCGGTATTTCCGCGCTGGTGCTGGGCGAAATCCCGGAAGCGACCACGTGGTTCGACTTTTCCGTACGCTACTTCTCGGGTTCCTTGATGGTATGGAGCGGCCCGGAGGGCGGTTTTTCGGAAGGTACGGCCTACGCGGAGTTCAGCGCGGATAACGCCTTGCAGATATGGCAGCCCTTGCTGCAGGCCAGCGGCATCGATTTGTTTGCCAAGCCGTGGTCCGCAGGGCTGGCTCGTTTCTTCATGGAATTTGTTCCGCCCGGCGCCAAGACACATATGTTCGGCGATGCGCAGGAGATTGAGCCGGTGTACCGTTTGCTGAAGGCCTATGTATCGCGCTTTGCCACGCCGGAAGCAGCCTGGTACGTCAAGAATATCACTGTGAACGAGGACATGCTGACCTTGCTGCAGGCGCCGTATCCTATGCCTGTATCGACCGTGACGGAAACGCCGCGGCCGCCGGCCAATGGCGCCCTTTTTCCCAGCATCGGCTGGAGCGCGATGCACAGCAATCTTGCTGATTTGAAACGCACTTCCGTGTATTTCAAATCTACGCCCTATGGTTCGTTCTCGCATAGCCATGGCAATCAAAATTCCTTCGTGCTGACGAGCGCCAATGTTCCCCTGCTGATCGAGACGGGCTGGTATGACTGGTTCGGTTCGCCCATGCACACGACATGGTATCGCCAGTCGAAGTCGGCTAACACGATTACTTTCGATGGCGGCGTCGGTCAAATGGTGGATGGCTACCGCGAAACCCTGGTGCGCAACGGCGCCATTACGGCCTTTTCCACGACACCGTCGGTGGACTACGTGGAAGGCAATGCGACCCCCGCTTATGGCGGTGCGTTAAGCCTGGCGGTACGGCAATTGTGGTACTTGCGCGACAGTGATGCCATCGTCGTGCGCGACAAGCTGGCTGCGCCTGTCCAGCGCAGCTTCGAATGGAATTTTCATGCGGCAGCACCAATCTTGGTAGATGGCAGCGGCAATATTTCCATCGTCAACCAGGGCCGCTCCGTGTGCATCAAGCCGATAGCCGATCCGGGGGTGCGCTATGAGAAACGAACAGGGCCGCCACCAAAGGCGGGTAGCTACGAAGAGCACGGCGCCTTGGTACGCACGACCAGTGCCAGCAGCGGCGAATTCCTCGTCCTGCTCGACGTTGGGTGCAAGAACTTGCCCGTAAGTATCACTGCAACGGCAACCGGCAGGCAATTGACAGTCGGCACGCAGAAAATCACCATCGCCAACTGATTACCTGCCGGCATGTCCAGTAAGCCGCTTGCCTTCAAGGCAGGCGGCTTTTTTTATGCCCTGTTCATAGCGATGCAAGCAGGAAAATCAGTTAATCATGGTATTATTGCAATAAATGCATTTATGTTATGAAGAGGTTCACTTGATGAGTACACCGGTAGCTGCAGCCCAGGACAATGCTTCGACGCTGCGTCTCTTGCAATTGGTTCCCGAAGCCTTGCCTACGTTCCGCGTGGACGTCACTACCTTGTTTGGCGACTACCTGCCGCGCCACGGCATCGAATGCGAGCTGGTTGGCAAGCCCGTGCTTGGCGTATTGCCGGACCGCAGCGAAGGAACCCGATTCGCGCGCGTCAGGACAAGTAGCGCGCAGGGCGGGCGGCTGCGGAGGGAAGGGGCTTTTTTACTCACCTGCCTGAGTGCCTTGCTCAAGGTCAACCGCGCGACCTGCGACGTCATCCAGGTGCGCGACATGGTGTCGATCGGCTTGCTGGCGCTCGTCATTGCCCGCCTCAAGGGCATTCCCTTTGTCTTCTGGGTTTCCTTCCTCATGTGCGAGGCGCGCATTGCCAGGGCGCGGGCACAATTGGCGGCGCATGGCGGCTTGCGCAATCGCTTGATATTACTTAAAGGTTTGTTGGAGGAGTGTCTGCTGTACCGCGTCGTGTTACCAAGGGCGCAACACGTCTTCGTGCAAAGCGGGGCGATGCTGGAGATGATGCTGGAGAAGGGCATCCCGAAATCGCGCCTGAGCGCGGTACCCATGGGCGTCGACACGCAGGTGCTGGCCGCTGCGCCTGTGCAGGCGGAGCGTCCGCAAGGGTGGCAGCATGGACCGTTGATCGCCTATCTTGGGACGCTTGATCCCAGTCGCCAGATCGGACGCATGATCGAGGCGCTGGCCAGCGTGCGCGGCACCTATCCTGATGCGCGCCTGCTACTGATCGGCAGCGCCGGTTCGCCAGCGGAAACGGCTGCGCTGCAGGCACAGGTGGACGCTTCCGGCTTGGGCGCCGCCGTGCGCATTACCGGCTGGCTGCCATCGCGGCAAGCTTGGGCCTTGCTGGCCAGCGCCGATGCCGCCGTATCCTATTTTCCCCGTGGCTTGATCCATGACACCTGTTCGCCCACCAAGTTGCTGGAATACATGGCGCTGGGAATGCCGGTGGTGGCCAACGACAACCCCGATCAGGTACGCGTTCTCAAGGAGAGTGGCGCTGGCTGGCTGGTCGACAGTTCGACGCCGGCGATGGCGCAGGGACTACTCGACATCCTGGCCGATCCGGCAGCGGCGCGTGCCCGCGCGGCCAGCGGCCCGGGGTATATCGAGGCGACGCGCAGCTATCGCGTGATCGCGTCGGCCGTTGCCGCACAGTACCGGCGCCTGGTGCGCCGCTAGCGTTACTTCAGGCAGCGGGACGCCGGATCACGAAGCGGTGCTTGCCGTTCGCCTGCACCAGGAAGGGCGCGTTGTGAATGAAGTCCAGCTGCTCAAATGCCAGCGATGCGCCGATGCGTCGGCGATACTCGTCGTCGAGCGCCTGCCTGCCATTCGCTGTGCCATGCAGGTTGATTTCCAGGCGCTGCTCGTCGAACACCACTTGAAACGCGTGAATATGGGGGTCTTCGCGGAAAAGGTGGGTGAAAAATTCTGAATGGACGGCCGCGCCGTGCGGGTCGACCACCATGTCGTTCTGCCGCCCGCCGACTTCATCGATCAGTGGCAGGCTGCGGCCGCACGCGCACAGCCGGCTCGACATGCGCACCAGATCCCCCGTATCGCAGCGCGGCAGAAACATCGCGCGATTTGCCATGTCCGTCGAGATCAGCCGCCCATCAGGCAAGATTTCCGCGTGGCTACGCGACGAGATTAGGTGGAAGCCGTCACGGTGCTCGCATTCGAAGGCTGAAACCCCAGCTTCGTTGCAGCCATACTGGCTGTAGCATGGCACGCCAAAGGCGGCTTCGATATCGGCCCGCATGGCCGGCGTCAGTACTTCTGCCGTACACACAATGCCGCGTAGCACGTGGTGCAGGCGCTGGCCAGATGCCAGCCTGTGCCGGGCCAACCGGTGGACGGCCGAGGCATAGCCGTACAGCAGCCGGAAGCCGCCCTGGCTCAGGTTAGCATCATATTCATCCATGCGTGCTGGCGACATGTCGAACGCGGACAGGACGCTGACATTCAGCAAGCGGTAGTAGATGCGCTGTTTGTAACCGGTGCCAAACAGGGAGGAGCCGGCAAGAAAAGCCACCTTGTCGCCCAACTGGTAGCCGGCCGCTTCCCAGGCGAGGAAAATGCCGGCCCACAGGTAGGACTGGGCTTCATTGCCTGTGTAGTACACCAGCGGTTCGCCCGTGGAGCCACCTGTTTTCTTGCGCACGACCTTGCCCTTGTAGTGGGGGTTGATCAGTTGTTCGCGATGGGTATTGATAAAACGCTTGTCCAGCACGGGCAGCGCTTCAAAATGGCTGACGTCGCGGAACAGGGGCAGGGCGTGCCGCATTGCATCAAAGTAGTCATTGAGCTGACTGCGCTCCCTGGCCTGCATGGTGGTATGGTCATCGTATTGCCAGTGGCGCAGTGTCTTGAGCAAGCCGATCGAATCGGTGCCGCGTGCAAGGTCGATCAATTTGTAGCGCAACGCTAAAGTCATTCTTGTACTCTCTATTCTTGCGCCGCACGGGAACGCTGTCCCCGTATGTGCAGCTAATTGCGTGTCTCGGGTCGGGTGTTGCTAGTCTGCACGCCGAACCTGTGATTCTTCCGTGCATGGCATGACAATTATTCATAATACAATATTTTTTTGACTGCTGTACGCATTCTGACGTATCCAGGCAAAGATGTCGCGTTCCGCGATTCGATTGAAAAAGTTAATTTTAAAGAAGTATTTTTGTTGTACAATAGTCACTCTTTATAAGCACAACAATAACAGTTTTGCTGTGGTGCAAAATGTATCGCGTGCGCGCTACGGGAATATGTGAGAATGAAAAAAATGCAATGGTTGTCGTAGTCCGACATGTACTGGATAAAAAATTTGGGGGCTGGATGAAGGCTGGATGCAAGGTACTGATGGTAGGCACCCATCCTGGCGGAAAGGGCGGCATCGCCACCGTTGTCGCTGTGCTGCAACAACAAGGTTTTTTTAAAGAGAACGCGGTGCGCTATATCGCCACGCATGCGCAAGGGGGGGGCGTGCGCAAGCTGGGCACGGCCATTGGCGCCGTGTGCACGGTAGCCTGGCTGTGTCTGACGCAGCGTCCGGCCATCGTGCATGTGCATTCTGCGTCGCGCGCCAGCTTTTACCGGAAATCATTGATATTGCTCACGGCGAGGCTGTTGGGCCGCAAGACGATCTTTCATTTGCATGGCGCCGAATTTCGGCAGTTTGCGAATGTCGAATCGGGCCCGCTGGCCCGCTGGTGGATACGCCGCACTCTGGCCAGCAGTTCCATGGTGGTGACCCTGTCGGAAAGCTGGAGCGGTTTCTTGCGTGAACTGGCGCCGACGGCCCGCCTGCGGGTGGTGGCCAATTCGGTCTCCATGCCGGTGCTGCAGGAGCCGGCGCGGGAAGAGGCGGGACGCATTCTGTTTCTGGGAAGGGCCGAAAAGCGCAAAGGCATCTTTGAATTGCTCGACGCTATTGCGCTGCTGAAGCAGGAGTATCCTGAAGTCATGCTGGTGATCGGCGGTGACGGCGACCTCCAGGAGATCGCGCTGACGGTAGAGCGCTTGCAGATCGGCGCGCATGTGAGCATTCTCGGCTGGATTGGCACGCAGGAACGCGACGAGCAATTGGCCCGCGCGGCGGTATTTACCCTGCCATCGCACGACGAGGGCTTGCCTATGTCGATGTTGGAAGCGATGGCCACTGGCAAGGCGATAGTCGTGACACCGGTCGGTGGAATTCCCGAAGCCGTCTATGACCAGGTCAATGGCTTGCTGGTGCCGCCGGGCGATGTTGAGGCGCTTGCCGCGGCATTTAGCCGTTTATTGACGGATATCACGCTGCGCCGCCGCATCGGAGAGCAGGCGCGTGCCACCGTCGCCGAGCGTTTTAGTACGCAAGTGGTAATGGCTCAGCTGGCCAGCCTTTACCGGGAGCTGGAAGGACCGGCGGCGCCGTAGCCAGGTGATGGATAGGCTTGCTGCTGGAGCGTAATGCCGCTGTCAGGATGGCCAGGTATCTGCCTGGCAAATATTGAATTTTTTGAAGGTTTTGTTATGACAACAATTGCAGTGATTGGCCTGGGCTACGTAGGCCTGCCCTTGGTCGTGGAGTTTGGCAAGCTGGGGCGTACCATTGGCTTTGATATTTCCGTCGAGAAAGTTCAGTCTTGCCAGCGCGGCACGGATCCCTCGCGCGAACTGAGCGACCAGCAAATGGCCGCGGCCGTGCAGGCCGAGTATTCGTCCGAGCCGCAAATACTGGCCGAGGCCGATATTATCATCGTGGCCGTGCCGACCCCCGTCGACCAGGCCCATAATCCGGACTTCTCGCCCTTGATCGGCGCCAGCCGCACGGTGGGCCAGTACCTGAAAAAGGGCGCCATCGTCGTCTATGAATCGACCGTGTATCCGGGCGCGACCGAAGAGGTGTGCATCCCCGTGCTGGAAGAGGTCTCCGGCTTGAAGTGGAAGCAGGACTTTTTTGTCGGCTATTCCCCCGAGCGTATCAATCCGGGCGACCGCAAGCATATGTTGACGAATGTCATCAAAGTGGTCTCGGGCGATACGCCGCAGACGCTCGAACGCGTTGCCACCATGTATGAAAGCATCGTCGAGCCGGGTGTGCACCGCTGCTCCAGCATCAAGGCGGCGGAGGCCTGCAAGGTGATCGAAAACACCCAGCGCGATCTGAATATCGCGCTGATGAACGAGTTGGCGATCATTTTTGACAAAATCGGCATCGATACGTCGGAAGTGCTGAAGGCGGCCGGCACCAAGTGGAATTTCCTGAAGTTCTCGCCGGGCCTCGTGGGTGGCCATTGCATCGGGGTCGACCCGTACTACCTGACGCACAAGGCGGAAATGCTCGGCTATCACCCGCAGGTGATTCTGGCCGGGCGCCGCATCAACGATGGCATGGGCAAGTATATCGCCGAGCAGACCATCAAGAACATGATCGCCTCGGGCAGCTACATCAAGGGCGCCCGCGTCAACGTGCTGGGCCTGACGTTCAAGGAAAACTGCGCCGACCTGCGCAATTCCAAGGTGGGCGACGTCATCCGCGAACTGAAAACCTACGGCGTGGAAGTATTCGTGCACGATCCATATGCGGAACAGGAAGAGGCGATGCACGAGTATGGCGTGCGCCTGTTCAGCTGGGAAGAACTGCCGCGCGCCGACGCGATCGTGGCGGCCGTATCGCATCAGCAATTGCTCGACCTGCCGGTGGAAGAGTTGCAACGCAAGCTGATCAAGAGCGGCTGCTTCATCGACGTCAAGGCGTGTTTCGACCAGCAGGCGCTGGAAGAGGCAGGCATCAAGGTCTGGCGCCTGTAAGGGCCGGCGCCGCGCAGCAGCGCGGCATCTTTTTTCATTGTTGCAAGGGTAATTCATGCGTATCTGGTTTGAACTGACCAACTCGCCGCACATCAATATGTTTGCGGCCATGATCCGCGAACTGGAACGCGAACACGAGGTCGTGATCACGTGCCGGCCGCTGGCCAATACGGTCGAGCTGCTCGACTTGCATGGCTTTAAGTACACGGTGGTGGGCAAGCATTACGGCGGCCAGCTGTCGGCCAAGCTGTTTGGTTTCCCCGTGCGCGTCTACCAGCTGTGCCGCTTTTTGAGCGGCAAGAAAATTGACGTGGCGATCTCGCAGAGCTCTTTCCATTCGCCGGTGGCGGCACGCCTGATGGGCATCCGCTCCATCTACATGAACGATAACGAGCATGCGGCAGGCAATATCCCGGCGTTCTTGTTTGCCAACCGCATCATGGTGCCGGAGTTTCTCGGTATGGAAAAACTCAAGAAGCAGTGGGCCAATCCGCGCAAGGTCTTGCATTATCCGGGCGTCAAGGAAGGGATTTACCTGTGGGAACTTGATCAGCGCCTCGGCGCCAAGGGAGTGCAGCAGCGGGCAGGGCGCGCGCGGCACGTGGTGTATATCCGTCCGGAACCATGGACGGCCCAATATTACAAGGGCAGCCGCAACTTCCTTGATGAGTTGCTGTTGGGTATGAAAGACCGGGTCGATATCGTGTTATTGCCGCGAGGAAAAGAGCAGGGCGTGCATTACCAGGATCCCAAGTTTGCTGGCGTGCGCGTGGTCACCACTGCCCTCGACATCGCCGATATCGCGCCCGATTGCGACCTGTTCATCGGCGCCGGCGGCACCATGACGCGCGAGATGGCCGTGCTGGGCATTCCCACCATCTCCGTTTACCAGGATGCCTTGCTCGACGTCGACCGCCACCTGCTGGAGGTAGGTGCCTTCGAACACCGGCCCGACCTGACGGCTGCGCAGGCGCTGGCCTACCTGGACAGCGCCACGCAGCAACCACCGAATCGCAGCTTGCTGGAAAAGGGCCGCGCCGCGTATGACCTGGTCAAGCGGCAGCTCGTCAACGGCTAAATTTGATTAACAACATACGGGACGATGGCGGCACGGGCCGTCAGCGTCCCGGCAGCGCTAAAGGACAGGACAATATGATACGCCTCGCAGTAGTAGGCTTGGGCAAGATGGGCTTGTCCCATCACTCGATGATCAATGCACATCCCGGTGTCACGCTGGCGGCCGTCTGCGACGCCACCGGCTACATGCTCGACATCCTGGGTAAATATACGGGCGTCAAGACCTATACGGACTTCGACCTCATGCTCAGTGAACAGGAACTCGATGCCGTGATCATCGCGACGCCGTCCAGCATGCACGGCAAGATGGTGCTGGCCGCGCTGAACAAGAATATTCATGTGTTTTGCGAAAAGCCTTTCTGCCTCGATACCGAGGAAGGCGAGCAGGCGACCCGCCTGGCGGCGGAAAAAGGCCTGGTCAACCAGGTCGGCTACCACTACCGCTTCGTCGGCGCCTTCCAGGAGGTCAAGCGCCTGCTGGACGTGGGTGTGATCGGTGAAGTGACGCATATGCTGGCCGAGGCCTATGGCCCGGTAGTGCTGAAGCCGAAAGGCTCCACCTGGCGTACCCAGCGTTCGGAAGGCGGCGGCTGCCTGTATGACTATGCGGCCCATCCGCTGAACCTGCTGAACTGGTATTTCGGCGCGCCGCGCGGCGTGGGCGGCTCCGTACTCAACAAGATTTTCTCCGCTGACACGGACGATGAAGTGTTTTCCACCCTGTATTACGCCGATGGCAAGAGCGCCCAGCTGTCCGTCAACTGGAGCGACGAATCCTACCGCAAGATGTCGACGAAGATCAGCGTGTGGGGCAAGAATGGCCGCATCACCGCCGACCGCCAGGAAGTCCAGGTCTACCTGCGCGACGCCAGCGGCGCACCGGAAGGCTATGGCGAAGGCTGGACCGTGCGCAATACCACGGAATTGACGGAACCGGTCGACTTTTACCTGCGCGGCGAGGAATACTCGGCCCAGCTCGATTACTTCGTCCGTTGCATCGTCGACAAGCGCGCGGACGACAATGTCAACTCGTTCGCCTCGGCGCTGGCGACCGACCGCGTGATCTCGATGCTGATCGCCGACGCGGAAAAAGGTCCTGGCGTGCTGTCCGGCGATGCCTTGCCAGAACAGCCGAAAAAGAAAAAAGGTTTCTTTTTTGGCCGCTGACATGCCGCGCAGCAGGATTTCGATACGAAATATGAATGGAGCAGGAAATGGATCAACTCGATCGTTTGTTATTTGGTGATAATCAGTTCTTCGGTGTGAATCATATGTCGGAGGAAAAAGCGCGGGCCCAGGCCATGCGTTTCTAGGATATCAAGGCCGTTATCAAGGTGCTCGATAATGCCTACGATGAAGGGGTGAAATCCTTCATGTGCACGACCCATGACCGTATCGCACAGGTGTGCGATCACATGCGTGCCGACCCGGTGCGCTACAAGGACTTCAAATTCATGCCTTGCATGCCGTATGCCCACAAATATGCGAATGCCGTCACGGAAGACGGCATCATGGGCGCGCTCAAGCGTTTTACGCCCGATGAAGGCTTCCTGAATGCCGCCCTGCGTGGCGGCAAGGCATTGGCGACCAAGGATATCGAAGGCATCATTACCCTGCTGGTGGATGCGGAAATGAAGATGTTTGCCGGCCTGAATACGCCCGTGATCTTCCTGCAGAACGTGGTGGTCGACCTGCTGCTGGGCCTGGGCTTCAAGGACGCCTTCTCGATCTTCGCCAACCACGTGCGCAAGCGCTACAACGCCGAGCCCGGCTTCATCACGATGAACCTGCCGATGCTGCTCGACGTGCTCGAAGAGCAGGGCATCGACAACCCCATCGTCTGCTCGAACATCAACAAGGTGGGCTTCCGCATGTCCGGCGGCTTCGATGCCTACCAGAGCGCCTTGCGCGACCGCAAGTTCCGCGCGATCGCCATGTCCGTCTTCGCCTCGGGCGCGATCGCTCCCGAAGAAGCGATCGAATGGGTGTGCCAGCAGCCGAACATCGAATCCATCGTCTTTGGCGCCTCCAGTCGCGGCAATATCCGCAATACGCGCGAACTGGTGGACCGCTACTGGCCAGTGGCACAGGGGGAGGCATCATGAAGACGGTCTACCTGGTGGCCGGCGCACGGCCCAATTTCATGAAGATCGCGCCTATCGTGCGCGCGTTGCAAGGCCATGCGCGCCTGGCATTCAAGATCATCCACACGGGCCAGCACTATGACCGCGAGATGAACGACGTGTTTTTCGAAGAGTTGGGCATTCCCGAACCGGACGTCTTCATGGCGGCAGGCGGCGGCACGCACGCGGAACAGACGGGCAAGATCATGCTGGCCTTCGAACAGCTATGCAAGGCCGAACGGCCTGCCGCCGTGCTGGTGGTGGGCGACGTCAATTCCACGCTGGCTTGCTCCATCGCGGCGAAAAAGCTCGGCATTCCCGTGGCACACGTGGAGGCCGGCCTGCGCAGCGGCGACATGGGCATGCCGGAAGAGATCAACCGTCTCGTGACGGACAGTATCTCGGACTGGTTCTTCGTTACCGAGCCGAGCGCCGTCGAGCATTTGCGGCGCGAAGGCAAGCCGGATGCCGCCGTGCATTACGTGGGTCACGTAATGGTCGACAACGTGCTGTACCAGGCTGAAAAGCTGGGCCGCGAATCGCCGCGGCAATTTGAGGCGTCGGCCTTCAAGGCGGCGCACAGCGGCGCTGGAGCCCGCTATGGCGTGGTGACCCTGCATCGTCCGAGCAATGTCGACAGCGCCGAAGACATGCGCAAGGTGGCTGGCGCGCTGGTCGAGATCGCCGCAGAACTACCCCTGATCTTTCCCGTGCATCCGCGTACGCGCGCCAACCTCGACAAGTTTGGCATCGACCTGGGGCCGAACATCACGCTGGTGGGGCCGCAAAGCTACATGGCCTTCCTCGACCTGTGGAAGGATGCGGCGCTGGTGCTGACCGACAGCGGCGGCTTGCAGGAAGAAACCACGGCGCTTGGCGTGCCCTGCATCACGATACGCGAGACCACAGAGCGTCCCGTCACCGTCGACGAGGGCAGCAATGTCCTGGCTGGCACGGATCCGCTGCGCATCGTGGCCGAGGCGCGCAAGGTGCTGCGCGGCGAAGGCAAGCAGGGCCGCCGTCCGTATCTGTGGGATGGACAGGCCGCGCAGCGCATCGTGGCGCAACTGGACCAGGAACTGGCATAGGCAGCGGCAGGCAAGGGATAGGCTGAAAGAGGATTGGACGGGCGCACAGGGCGGACATGGATAGCGCCGCCCATGCACTTGCAAGATGGCCGATGGCTGGCGATACGCCGGACGGACGCCGCATCCACCTCAAACAACGATGGAAAGTGATCGACGATGAAAGCAATGATACTGGCTGCAGGCAAGGGTACTCGCGTGCGTCCCCTGACCTATGATTTACCGAAACCGATGATACCCATCCTGGGCAAGCCGGTGATGGCTTACCTGGTCGAGCATCTGTCCCGTTACGGCATTACCGAAATCATGGTCAATGTCAGCTATCTGCATGAAAAAATCGAGGAGTATTTCGGCGAGGGGCACCAGTTCGGCGTGCAGATCGGCTATTCCTTCGAAGGTTACACGAATGATGCAGGCGAAGTCGTGCCCGAGCCGCTGGGGTCGGCAGGCGGCATGAAGAAGATCCAGGAATTCGGCAACTTTTTCGATGAAACCACCATCGTGCTGTGCGGCGATGCCTTGATCGACCTCGACATCAAGTCTGCCCTGTTCGAACACCGCCGCAAGGGCGCGCTGGCGTCCGTCATCACGCTCGAAGTGCCGTGGGACAAGGTGTCGAGCTATGGCGTGGTGGTCAGCGATGCCGACGGCCGTATCCGCGCCTTCCAGGAAAAACCGGCGCAGGCCGATGCGTTGTCCAATTGCGTCAGCACGGGCATCTATATTTTCGAACCCGAAGTGCTGGAACTGATTCCCAGTGACCGGCCGTTCGATATCGGCTCGGAACTGTTCCCCTTGCTGGTCGAGAAGGGATTGCCTTTCTATGCGCAAAAACGCAACTACAACTGGATCGATATCGGCAGCGTCAAGGATTACTGGGAAGTGCTGCAAAGCGTGCTGATGGGGGAAGTGGCCCAGCTGGACGTGCCCGGTATCCAGATCGACGACGGCCTGTGGGTCGGCTTGAATACCAGCATCGACTGGAGTGGCGGCACGCGCATCGAAGGCCCCGTCTACATCGGTTCGGGCAGCCGCATCGAGGCGGGCGCGACGATCATCGGGCCGACGTGGATCGGCCACGGCAGTCACGTGTGCGCGGGCGCCGAAGTGGTGCGCAGCGTGCTGTTCGAGTACACGCGCGTGCTGCCCGGCGTGGTGCTCGATGAAATGATCGTCTTCAAGGATTACAGCGTCGACCGGGCCGGCGAGATGCGGCACGCATCGCAGTATGAGCCCGATGCCTGGGCCAATGCGCGCGACCGGCGCAACCGCCGGCGTGCCGAGATGTCCACGCAACTGCGCGCAGTCAAATAACCAGGAGCCCCGACATGAACATCTATCCAGTGATCTTGTCGGGAGGCTCCGGTAGCCGTCTATGGCCGCTGTCGCGCCAGGCGCTGCCCAAGCAATTGTTGCCGCTGGTATCAAGCCAGACGCTGCTGCAGGAAACCGTGTTGCGCGTGCGGGACCTGGGCGATGTCGGGCTGGCGGTCATGCCGCCGCTGCTGGTGTGCGGCAATGAGCACCGTTTCATGGTGGCTGAACAGCTGCGCCAGGTCGGCGTCGCGCCGCTGGCCATTCTGCTGGAGCCGCTGGGACGCAACACGGCACCGGCCGTGGCGGTCGCCGCGCAATATCTGCTGGCGCACGATGCCGATGCCCTGATGCTGATCATGCCGGCCGACCATCTGGTCGGCGACGTGGCCGCGTTTCACCAGGCGATCGCGCAAGCCGCGCCGCTGGCCGACGCGGGCGCGCTGGCCACCTTCGGCATCTTGCCGACCGCCGCCGAGACGGGCTACGGCTATATCCTTGCCGGCGCCTCCCTGCCTGGTTCGGCGCAAGGACGGCAGGTCGAGCGCTTCGTGGAAAAACCGGACTTGCCCACAGCCCGCGCATTTCTTTCCGATGACCGTTACCTGTGGAACAGCGGCATGTTCCTGTTGCGCGCCGCCGCCTGTCTCGGCGAGTTGCGGATGCTGGAACCTGCCATGCTGGGGGACTGCGAGCTGGCCGTCGCGCACGGCTGCCGCGACCTCGACTTTTTTCGCCTCGATCCTGCCGCCTTTGCCCGCTGCCGCAGCGTTTCGATCGACCATGCAGTGATGGAACACACGCAGCGGGCCGTGGTCGTGCCGGCCGCCATCGGCTGGAGCGATATCGGTTCCTGGTCGGCCCTGTGGCAAGCCTTGCCCGGCGACGAGCATGGCAATGTCGTGCGCGGCGATGCCTATCTCGATGGCGTGCACAATTGCCTGGTGCGTGCCGGCAGCCGCATGCTGGCCGTACTCGGGGTGGATGACCTGGTGATCGTCGAGACCGATGACGCCGTGCTGGTGGCGCACCGCGACCAGGTGCAGCGCGTGCGGCAGGTGGTCGAGCACCTGGAGCGGCATGCGCGCACGGAACACGTCCAGCACCGCCTCGTGTACCGGCCTTGGGGCAGCTACGAAGGCATCGATATGGGCGAGCGCTTCCAGGTCAAGCGCATCGTCGTCAATCCCGGCGGGCAACTGTCGCTGCAGATGCACCATCACCGCGCCGAGCATTGGGTAGTCGTGCGCGGCACGGCCCGGGTCACCTGTGGCGAGACTGTCAAATTACTGACGGAAAACGAATCCACCTACATTCCCATCGGTATGACGCATCGCCTGGAAAACCCCGGCAAGCTGCCGCTGCACCTGATCGAGGTGCAGACCGGCAGTTATCTGGGAGAGGACGATATCGTGCGCTATGCCGATGCCTACCAGCGCGCCTGAGGCTCAGGGCACGCGGTGCATTACGTCCGGCGTGCAGCCGCTCTTGACGACCTTGCCAGGGTTGCCCACCACGATGGAATACGGCGGGATGTCTTCCGTGACGACGGCGCCGCCTCCGATGCGGCTGCCGCGCCCGATGGTGATGCCGCCCGTGATGATGGCGTGCGGGCCGACCCACACCTCATCTTCCAGGGTCGGGTAGCCGGTGACGCGCTGGCCATCCCTGGCAATGCGGTCGCGACGGCCCAGCGTGACGCCATGGAACAGCGTGACATTGCGGCCGATGACGGCACCCGGGCTCATCACCATGCCCCAGCCATGCGTGAGGGCAAATCCGGGGCCTATCTGCGCCCTCCAAGGGAAATCCACCCCCGCCTGGCTGGCCGCATAACGATGCACGAGCTTGCAGAATGGAAGAAATACGGGCCACAGGCCGCGCGCCTGCGATACCGCCTGGCAGAGGCGGGCGGTGGCGACGACACGGAAGGTTCTACTGCGCAAGATTTCCTTGAAGGTCAAGGGCCAGCTGCTGCGACCGAATAGCCGATACGTGTCTGCCTTTAATGCTGTCCAGGTTGTCATACATTCACCACGTCTTCCCCTCCTGTTGTCGTTGGTACTGATTATATCTTTACTATGTTTGCGCACGCCACGGTAACAAGCCGGCATTCGAATTTGATGCCATAAAGAAACTATTCATTAAAAAAAGAATAAGCATATAAATTGCTTTATGATACTATTCTCCTTGGTTAAATTAATTCAATTCCCGTAGGCAACTTATTGTCTGCAATTACGTTTGGTGGAATCGCATGAAGAAACATATTTGCTCAGCTGTGGCCACCGTGGCATTTGCCGGTGCCGCCCTGTTTTCCCAGGCAGCAGCCGCCGCCGTTGTCGACATCAGCTCCGTGCCGACGGCCGTGATGCTGGCGAATGGCGGATCGCTGACCTTTGGCGACAAGTTTAAATCCGGCAATAAAGACAACTTTTTCAACGACCACTTCACGTTCAACGTGGCACAGTTCAGCAATGTGAGCCTGGTGGTCACGTCGACCAGCACGAGCGCGGCGAATGGCTTGAACCTGACGGGCCTGGGCCTGTACGACAGCGCCAATCACAGCCTGTTGCAGGGCGCGCAGGTATTGACGGGCAAGGATGACAAGTGGACCTTGTCTTTTGCCAACCTGGCGGCCGGTTCCTATTACGTCAAGGTTAGCGGCAACCTCGTTTCGGGCGCGGGCGCCACCTTCAGCGGCAACGGCAGTCTGGTGTCGGCTGTGCCGGAACCGGCAAGCTACGGCATGCTGCTGGGCGGCCTGGGTCTGCTGGGCTTCCTGGCGCGCCGCCGCCAGAAGTCTGCCTGAGCATCGCTGCACCGCTTTCCTTCCGCATTTTTATCTTGCGGCCAGCCTGTGCCGGCCGCTGTTTCCTTGGTGAAAAGTATGAACAAAATTCTCAAATCCCTGTTCCTGGCGATCATGCTGGCCGGCAGCAGCCTGGGCGCGCAAGCCGCCCCCGTCGACATCAGCCACGCGCCTGTCGACCTGACGCAGGACTTGCTCGATTATTCGGGCAGCAACCTGTTCGGCTCGTTTACGCTGGCACCGGGCCAGTTGGCCGGCGTCGAGCACAATTTCTTCAGCGACAAATTCCTGTTCACCTTGACCGGTAGTAATGATTTTAGCGGCCTGGCCACTTCCCTGAAGCCCAGTCTGAACTCGGGCCTGACCTTGACGGGTTTCAGTCTGAAGAATGCCGGCGGCGTCGTCTTGCAAGGAACGCTGGACCTGTTGAACTTCACGGCGGCGGACCAGGCCTGGGTCCTGTCGTCGAACACAGCGCCGCTGGGCGCCGGCGACTACTTCCTGGAAGTGAATGGCTACGTGGCCTCGGCGGCCGGCGGCAGCTATAGCGGCAACGTGTCCGTCAATCCCGTGCCGGAACCGGAAACCTATGCCATGTTGCTGGCAGGTCTGGGCCTTGTGGGTTTCATGGCGCGCCGCCGCAAGCAGCAGGCGTGATGGCCGTGGCGTGAACGGAAAAGCGGAGGCCTCGGCCTCCGTTTTTTTTTGCAGCGCTTCCGCGGCTATTTTCAAGGCTATAATTGTTGGCACCATGGGCGGCCTGCAAACGGCCGTTTTGATCAATCGCACGTGTATTTTTTCCCGGTACCCCATTGCGTATTTCATTCTGTCTGTCGCTGGCATTGCTGGCAAGTAGCGCCCATGGCGCCGCACCCGGCTTACAGCCGTCACAATTAGCCATCGTCATCAATGATGCTGAACCGAACAGTATCGAGGTGGGGGAGTATTACCGCCAGGCGCATGCCATTCCTGCCGCCAATATCGTGCATGTGCATATTCCAAACCGGCCGCGCAAGCTGAGCATGGACCAGTTCGCTCAACTGAAGGAGCGCATCGACGGCCAGCTGAAGCCAGGTATCCAGGCGGTGCTGATGGTATGGAGCGCGCCGTATGCGGTCGAATGCAATTCCATCACCTCGGCCTTTACCTTGGGATATGACGCCGGGCAGTGTTCGAAGAGCTGCGGCGCCGGCAAGCCCAGTACCTATTTCAGCAGCGATACGGCCCAGCCATTCAGCCAGCTGGGCATGCGTCTGTCGATGTTGCTGCCCATCGATTTTGTCGAAGAGGCCAAGGCGGTCGTCGATCGCGGCACGGCCAGCGGTTTTGCCGTGCCGGCCGCCAGTGCCTATTACCTGAACACGAGCGAAGGCGCGCGCAACAGCCGCGCGGCATTTTTTCCACCGGCCGGAGTGGTGCGCCAACGCAAGCTGACGATCAAGAACATGAAGGCCGATGTGCTGGAAGGCGCACAGGACATCATGGTGTACCAGACGGGCATGGCGAAGGTGGACAAGCTCGATACCTTGCGTTTTCTGCCGGGCGCTCTGGCCGACCACCTGACGTCGTTTGGCGGCGATTTGCAGGGCACGGCGCAGATGAGCAGCCAGCGTTGGCTGGAAGCGGGCGCGACCGCCAGTTACGGCACCGTCAGCGAGCCCTGTAATTATTGGCAGAAATTTCCTAACCCCACGGTGCTGCTGCGCCGCTACCTGAGCGGCATGACGGCGCTCGAAGCGTACTGGGGCAGCGTCGCCTGGCCGGCGCAGGGGCTGTTCATCGGCGATCCTCTGGCGGCGCCCTACGCCAGCTTCCGCCGCTGACGGCATGCTGGCGTGATTGAAGGCAAAAAAAATGGCTCGTATGAGCCATCTTTTTTATGCCTTGCCGTTGCGGCGGCGGCCGATCCAGCTCAGCAGTCCCAGGCCTGCCAGCAACATCACATAGGTTTCCGGTTCCGGTACGGGAGGAATCGGCGGCACTACGACGCCATTGCCGCCCGTGCCGATCGCGCCGCCGCCGCTGCGGTCGAAACCGCCGCTGGCGCCGCCGCCGCCGACACCGCCGCCACCGGCCGGCGGCGCGATGCCGCCGCCAGACGAGACCAGCAGCGGTTCATACACGTCGCCGGCACGCAGGCTGCGGCCAGCTTGATAGCCACGGCCCTCGATGGCTGGTTCTTCCTGCGCATACACGAAATCGCGGCTGCCGAAATGGTGCTGGCCGGTGCTGGCCAGCAGGCTGGCATTGGCGCCGTATCCTGCATCGGCAGGCTGTCCCAGAGCGTTGGCCAGACGATGGTCATTGCCGGAAAATGCAGGCGTGCGCAATACCTGGTCTGACTCGCCGGTACCAAATTCGGGCGTCGAGCCAACACCGTCATTGCTGCGCGCGCCAAAGTTGACGAAACCATTCGCCAGGCTGCAGGCGCTGCTTGAACTGTCGGGGTTGAATTCGGCGCCCTTGCCACCGCCATCCGCATTGCCCGCTTCGCAGCGCTTGCTGTCCGCATTGGCCTGTGCCGCAACTGTCTGTGCCTGCGCCAATCCGGCCGTCATGAACAGGGCTGCCGCCATGGCGGCGCAGAAAACGGAGTATTGCTTGCGTGGTTTTAACATGGTCTATCTCTTCAGAATGCATGCGAGCGTCGCGCCGTGCGCTGTCCGTTCGTGATGCGATTAATATTGCTACCGGTAATGCGACCTTTGTGTGCATGGCCGGATGTGCATCCCAAGAGGCAAGCGAGGCTGGGGCCTGCTCTCATTGTTGCGAAGCTGGTTGTTGTTGTCAGGAACAAAATTTATTTGCCTGAAATATATCACATTTTTCCTGGCGGCGTCTTTTTGACTTGCCACACGGTGCCATATGTTGTTCATAAAATACGTTTCAGCAGGCATCGGAAATGGCTGACGGACGAGGCTTTACTCCATTCGGCTTAATCAAATGTCATCAAGTCGTCATCCCCGGCCTTTAATATGCAAATAACAAGTCTGAAATACTTTTGTTAATTGTGGCGCGCCGGCCCATCATGCGGGACCGGCGTCACTTATTTACCGACCGGGATCCTCATGCACACCTCGTTTTCCCCCTTGCGCACGCCGCTGCGCCTGACCGTCATGGCTACCCTGCTGGCCAGCCTGTCCGTGCCGGCCCTGGCGGCTTCCGATATCGTCATCAGCCAGGTGTATGGCGGTGGCGGCAACAATGGCGCGCTGTATCGCAACGATTTCATCGAACTGTTCAACCGTGGCGCCAGTCCCGTCAACCTGAGTAACTGGAGCGTGCAATACGCGTCGGCCGCCGGTTCGAGCTGGGCCGTGACGGCCTTGCCGGCTATCGATTTGCAACCGGGCCAGTATTTGCTGGTCCAGCAAGCCAAGGGGACGGGCGGCACGCAGGACTTGCCCGCGCCGGATGCCTCGGGCAGCCTGGCCATGTCCGGTACGGCGGGCAAGGTGTTGCTGAGTAATAACAAGACGGCCCAGACGGGCACCAGCCCCACGGGCGCCGCCGTCGTCGACCTGGTCGGTTTCGGTACGGCCAACGGTTTTGAGGGCGCCGTCGCTCCCGCGCCATCGAATACCCTGTCGATTGCGCGCGCGAATGGCGGCTGCGGCGACACGGACGACAACAGCGTGGACTTCGCCGCCGGCAGCGTGACGCCGCGCAACACGGCTTCCGAGCGCCACGTCTGCGGCGGCCCGGTCGTGCACCAGATCATCACCAGCTGCCCGGCCAGCCTGGCGCTGGCGCTGGGCAATGGCGGCAGCGCCGTGCTGCGCGCGTCCGACGTGGATGGCGTGGTGAATGCTGCTATCTTGAGCTCGCCGGCGGTGGCCGGCATCAGCCTGGCCAATTTCAGCGCGGCCGGCGTGGCGGGCGAGAGCGCCAGCGTGAACCTGCTGGTGGCCGCTGGCGTGCCGGTGGGCAATTATCCCGTCGTCGTCCAGTTCGGCAACGACCAGCAGCAAACGGCGTCATGCAAGGTCGACGTGGCCGTGCAAGGCCTGGCCGCCGTCAGCCACACGATCCCGCAAATCCAGGGCAGCGGTGCGGCCAGCCCCTACGCCAATTCCGTGCAGACGACCGAGGGCGTCGTCACCCTGAAAGTAGGCACGGGTTTCTTCATGCAGGACGCGGCCGGCGACGGCGACCCGTCGACCTCGGACGGCATCTTCGTGTACACGGGCGCGGCCGTTACCACCGTGCAGCAGGGCGAGCTGGTACGCGTGACGGGCACGGTGTTCGAATACACGCCGTCGGGCGCGAAAAATTCCTATACGGAACTGAAGGACGTGACGGCCATCCTCACGCAAAGCGCGGGCCACGGCATCGTGCCGGTGAATGTGACCTTGCCGAACGACAACCTGGCTGCCGTGGAAGGCATGCTGGTGCGTTTCACGCAACCGCTGACCGTCTCGCAAAACGCCTACCTGGGCGCGCGCGGCGAACTGACCCTGTCGGCGGGACGGCGCGAAGTGCCGACCAACCGCTATCCGGCAGGCTCCGCCGAAGCGCAAGCCTTGATCGCCGCCAATGCGAACAACCTGATCGTGCTCGATGATGGCATTTTCGTCACGCCGCCGACGATACCGTATATCGGCCAGGACAACACCGTGCGCAGCGGCGACACGGTGGCCGACCTGACGGGCGTGGTGGATTTCGGTGCCATCGGCGGTGGCGGCGCCGCCTACAAATTGCAGCCGACGCAGACGCCGCAATTCTCGCGCGACAACCCGCGCACGGGCAGCCCGGAACTGCCATCCGGTAACGTCAAGGTGGCCAGCGCCAACGTGCTCAATTTCTTTACGACCTTTACCAATGGCAATAACGTGTTTGGCCAGACGGGGCAGGGCTGCACCGTGGGTGCGTCGACCACCAAGTCGAACTGCCGCGGCGCCGACAACCTGGCCGAATTCGTGCGCCAGCGCGACAAGATCGTGGCCGAACTGAAAGCCATCGATGCGGACGTGGTGGGCTTGATGGAAATCCAGAACAATGGCGAAACGGCCGTCACTTACCTGGTCGAGCAGCTGAACGCGGCCATCGGCGGCGTCACCTACGCCGTGGTGCCGAAGCCGGCCGCCACGGGTACGGACGCCATCCGCGTGGCCATGATCTACAAGCCTGCCAAGCTGGGCCTGGTGGGCGGCGCCCTGTCGGACGCCAACGCCATCAACAACCGTCCGCCGATGGCGCAAACGTTCAAGGCCGCCAACGGCGAGAAATTCTCGCTGGTCGTCAACCACCTGAAATCGAAGGGCAGCTGCCCGTCGAGCGGGCTGGACGCGGACCAGAACGATAGCCAGAGCTGCTGGAACGCCAGCCGCGTGCAGCAGGCCCAGCGCCTGGTGGGCAGCTTCGTGCCGCAGGTGGCGGCCGCCGCCGGCGACGCGGACGTGCTGGTCATCGGCGACTTGAATTCGTATGGCGCGGAAGACCCGATCCAGGTCATCACGGGCGCCGGATTCGTCAATGAACTCGAGCGTTTCGTGCGGCCGTCCGGCATGCCGTACTCATACGTATTCGGCGGCCAGAGCGGCTACCTCGACCATGCCCTGGCCAGTGCCTCGCTGAGTCCGCAAGTGGCGGGCGTGGCCGAATGGCATGTGAATGCGGACGAGCCGGAAGTGATCGACTACAACATCGACTCGGCCAAGCCGCAAGACCTGTACAACGCCTTGCCCTACCGCGCCTCGGACCACGACCCCGTCGTCATCAGCCTGGACTTGCAGCCCGCCTACCGCGACATCACGGCCGGCGTGGCGCAAGCCAGCTCGGGACTGACGTTCAACCGCGCGACGCAAAAGTACGCGGGCACGTTCTCGTTCACCAACACGGGCACGGCGGCCATCAGCGGCCCGTTCCAGGTGGTGTTCGGCGGCTTGCCGGCCGGCGTGACCCTGGCCAATGCCACGGGCAGCCATGCGGGCGCCGCCTATGTCACCGTCAACGCGGCCAGCCTGGCGCCCGGTGCGACGGCCTCGTTCGCCGTCAGTTTCACCAATCCGTCGAAAGTGACGATCAATTACTCGGCCAGCATTTTTGCCGGCAACTTCTAAGGACTTGACCATGTTGACAACGAAATTCAATCTTACCCTGCGCCGTGCCGTGCTGGCCGCCTTGCTCGCTGGCAGCAGCAGCCTGGCGCTGGCGGACCCGCTAGCCTACCGCGTGGAAATCGACACGAGCCAGTTCTCGGGCGCCGGTTTCCTCGACTTCGCCTTTATCGCCGGCAACAGCCCGGCGCCGGGCGCGACAGCCACCCTCAGCAATTTCTCGGGCGCGTTCGGCGCGCTGGCATCGCAGGAAGGCAACGTCAGCGGCAGCTTGCCCGGCACCTTGACCTTCGGCAATAGTGGCGCCTACAACGACTGGTTTCACAACGTGACCCTGGGCGGCAAATTCGGTTTCAACGTCGTTTTCGGCGGCGACTTCCTGAACACGGCCGGCAACGCGGGCACGACGTTTGGCGTGGGCTTGCTCGACTACACCGGCACGTCCTACCTGGGCAATGTGAACGGCAACCTCGTGCAATTCGAACTGACGCCGCTCAATGGGGGCATTCCGGCCAGCATCGCCGGCAGCACGTATGCGAGCATCGCGTCGATCTCGGCCGTGCCGGAAGCGTCGGAATGGATGATGCTGACGGGCGGCCTGGCGCTGATCGGTTTTGCCTTGCGCCGCCGCCAGCCTGTCACGCGCGCCTAGTTTTTCCAGTCGGAACACAGCGCGCCTGCGGGCCGCTGTGCTTTGCCTATTTAGTCGCAATAGCTATAAATCAGGAAACTAAATTGTATTGGTCAGCGTTTTACGCTTGATGCATAGTCAAAAACTTGTCGGGCCGTCTAGTTTTTCATGGAGGGCCGCCAACTTTTTCGGAAGGATGCATCATGCGCCGTCATATTTTGCTGCTCGATCCCGCGCCCGCCATGCAAGCCTTGTTGCTGCATAACCTTGAAGGTGCCGGCTACCGGGTTAGCTGCGCCCCGGACGCGCGCGGCGCGCAGGCGCTGATGGCCGTGGATGCGCCCGACGTGCTGCTGCTGGAATGGGAGTTGCCGGATGCGTCCGGCATCGCGCTGCTGCGCCAGGTGCGCCAGGATGACCAGCTGTGCGACTTGCCCATCATCATGGTCAGCGCGCGCGACAGCGAACAGGACAAGGTGCTGGCGCTGGAAAGCGGCGCCGACGACTATCTGTGCAAGCCTTTCGGTCCCCGTGAAATGCTGGCCCGCGTGCACGCGCTGCTGCGCCGGCGCACCCCATCGGCCTGGCGCCCAGGCGCAAACACGGCCGGCGCCAGCGTCTTGCGGCTCGACCCGCATACCCAGCGCGTGACGGCCGGCAGCGTGCCCGTCAGCCTGGGCCGCGTGGAATTCAAGCTGCTGCATTTCCTCATGGACCATCCCGGACGCGTGCATAGCCGCGCGCACCTGCTGGACCAGGTGTGGGGCCATGCGGCGTATCTTGACGAACGCACGGTCGATGCCCACGTTGGGCGCTTGCGCCACGCGCTGCAGCCGGGCGGCTGCGGCCACCGCATCGAAACCGTGCGCGGCAGCGGCTACCGTTACCTGGCCGCCGATGCCGCCAACGCCGCCGTGCGCGCATGATGCTGCTGACGGGGCGGGAGCAGGAATACCTGCTGCACGCCATACTCGGCGCGCATGGCATCGCCGAGTCCGGCGATTTCTTTCTGTGGAGCCAGGGGCCGTTGCAAACGCTGTTGCCGCACGACTTATTAATGTGCGCGCAGCTGGGCGCCGACGGGGCCGTGCTGCGCAGCGAAGCCTGGCACAGCATCGTGCCTGATCACGCGCAGCTGCGCGAGCGCCACGGCCAGCTGGCGCGCCTGGCGCTGGTCTGGCGCGCGGGCGGACAAAGGGCGGGCGTCATCGACGGCGTGCTGGTGCACGGCAGCGTGGGTGAGGGGGCGGCAGCTTTTTTGCCCTGTTCGCCATGGGAACCGTGGACGCGGCACGCCAGGCATACGCGCTGGAATTGCTGCTGCCCTACCTGCACCTGCACTGGCTGGCGCTGCCAGGCAGTACACGTGCGCCCCTGGCCGGGCCGGGCGCCACGCGCGCGGCCAGTGCGCGCGAGCTGGAAGTACTGCATTGGGTGCGCGAGGGGAAGAGCAATGACGAGGTGGGGCAAATCCTCGGCATCAGCGGCACCACCGTGAAAAGCCATTTGCAGCGCATCTATAAATTATTGGGCGTGAGCAACCGCACGCAAGCCGTCTCGCGCGGCATCGCGCTGCGTCTGCTCAGCCATTAACGCTGATCCTGTATTGTATTCTTGCCGTTGCCGCCGCCATCCTGCGTGTGTTCGATGCTGCCGGGCGACACCCGCGCCACGTCGGGGCTCGCTTGCAGGCGCGCCACTTCGTCCAGCGTCAGCATGGCGGCAAAACCATTGAAGGCCGTCGTATAGCGATATTGCACGGGAGCATCGGGTACCAGCGCCAGCACGGCGCGCTGCTGCGCTTCCAGCTGGGCCGTGTAGCGCCGCGCGGCGTCGCTGTTCGTATCGAGCCCATGCATGCCGTCCGCCTGCGAGGCCAGCGGCGGGGCGCGCAATTGCACCAGATACGATAGCCGCGCCGCGGCGGCCTGCGCCGCGACAGGCAGCGCATGGACGCTGGCCAGGATGGCAATACTGAGGCGAAATGCGGACATGCAAGCTCCCTTGGCGCATGGCGCCCATGCGCCGATTGTACGCGCGTCGCGTATAAAAAACGCGCCCCGCAGGGCGCGCCGTGTTATTGCCTGGAGCGACACCGTTACAGCTTGGCATCCACCTTCACGTTGCGCTGGCTGGGAACGGCCAGCGGCAGCGGGTTGTTGGTCTCCACCGACAGCACGGTGGTGGACGCGGCCGCATTGTTGCCATCAAGGAAGACTACGCCGCCCAGGTAGCGCTTGCCCGTTTCCAGTCCCGACCAGCTGACGCCGGCCGTGGCGCTGCCGCCCACGTACACCTTGCTGGGCAGGGTGGCTTTCAGGTTGCCGCCCTTGTCGGCTGTCGTGACGACGGCCGACGACAGGCCGAAGCCGGTCGACACGCCATTTGCCACTTCGTAGCCGATCACGCACACCTTGTAGCTGCCCGCCGCCGGGGTGGTCAAGGTGATGGACTCGTTCGAACCGGCCGTGGCCGAGGTGGCGACGGTTGCGCCGGTACTGTTGAGCAGCAGCAGGTCGAGGTCATTGCCGGCGCCCTCGGTCGTGTCGCGGTCGAATATTTCGAAGCGCGCCACGACGGTGCTGGCGGGAATGCTGACATTGACCGCGCGCACGCCGCTGCCGCCCGCCTTGCACGCGGCAGCCATCTGTTCCAGCGTGTCGACGCTGCCCGGCGCGGCCTGGCTGATGGTTTGCTCGCTGCGCGCCACTTCCTTCAGGCCGCCCGTCGCCGCGCCCACCTTGCCGGCAAAGCCGGTGGACAGCGTCAGCGAACGCAGGCCGCTGACCTTGTCGGCCTGCAGCAATGCCGGCGACTGTACCGCGCGGCCCGAGCGGGCCGTGACGGGGCTGCGCACCGTGTGCACGCCGTCGCTCCACACGAGGGCGCCGTACTGCCAGGCATTGTCCGGCGCCGTGGTGCGCGTCAGGGTCACGGTGAAGGACTTGGTTTCGCCGGGCGCGAGCAGCAGGGTGGCAGGCGAAACCGCCACGCTGTAGCCGCTGACCGAAGCGCTGGCCGTGTAGGTGGCGCTGCTGCTGCCCACGTTGGTGACGCGGCGCGTCACCGTTTGCGTGCCCAGCACGTTGCCGATGGTGATGGACGGCATGTTCAGGTTGTAGCCGGCCAGGGTGCCGCCCGCGCATTCGGCCGTCATGCCGACGCCGCACATGTATTTCTTGTAGTCGGCCAGGCTGGCGTCATACACGAGGCCGGGATCGGTCGCCTTGTTCGGCGTCACGTGGCCGGCGCCCTGGCCCCAAGGCAGGATGCCGCGCGCGTCGCCCGCCTGAACGTCGGGCAGGGTGGTGCTGCCGGTCGTCATCAGGGCCGATTTGATGGCGGCCGGGCTCCAGTCCGGGTGCTGCTGGCGCAGCAGGGCGGCCAGGCCGGCCACGTGCGGGCTGGCCATCGAAGTGCCTTGCAGGAAGATGTAGGCTTGCGGCGGCACCAGGCTGCCATCCTGCACGGCGTCGCGCTGGGCGCGCGACAGGGCAGGCGTGCCGCCGGCCAGAATGTCCACGCCAGGGGCCGTGACGTCCGGCTTGAGCAGGTTGGCGTCGTACAGGTTCGGGCCGCGCGACGAGAAGTCGGCCACCACGGGGGCGGCGGGGCCGTTGCCGTTGGTGACGAAACGCGAGATGGCGGCCGTGGCCGTGCCCGTTTGCGCCTGGGCATTGATCAGCGCGCCATCGGCGGCGCTCACGTGCACGGCCGGCAGCACATGCGGGTCGGACACCAGACCGATGCCCGTGTCGACCAGCACCATGCCGGCGCCGCCCGCTTCGAGCACGGCGACGCCCTTGTCGGTACGCGCCGTGGTGCCGCGCAGGCAGCTGACGACCTTGCCGGCCACCTTGGCCGGGTCCAGCAGGGCCACGCCGCCGTTGTCGCCGGCGCGGTAGCACAGCGCCAGTTTTTGCGCATCGGCGCCGGGCAAGCCCGCATCCTGGGCGCGGATCAGGGTGGTGGCCGGCAGCGGGTTGTAGTTGAGAGAGGCGCCCGTGTAGCTGGCGCCGTTGCTGAGAGTCACTTTGGCTTGGTTGGCGCGGTTGTGCGTCGAAGCGGCCACAGTGGTGATCCATGGGCTGACGTGAGCCACGGTATTGGCTGGCCCGGCATTGCCGGCGGACGCGGCAACGAAGACGCCCGCGTTCGACGCGTGCAGGAACGCTTGCTCGACCGGGTCGTTGACGGTGCCGCCGCCGCTGATCGAGTAATTGATCACGTGTACGCCGTCCTGCACGGCTTTTTCGATCGCCGCCACGCTGTCGCCGCCGTAGCAGCCGTTTTTCGCGCCGGTCGGCTGGGTGGCCAGGTTGTACGACCAGCACACCTTGTAGACGGACAGGCGGGCGCGCGGCGCCACGCCGGAAATGGCGCCCAGCGGCGAACCGCCGACAGTGACGGGCACGCCCGCATTGCCGCCCGCGGTGGATGAGGTATGCGTGCCGTGGCCGCCTTCGCCATTCGGGTCGCCGATGGAATCGCGCGGCGAGGTGTATTCGCTCCAGTGCTGGATCTTGTCCGTCTCGGTCAGGCGCACGGCGTTGAAATACTGCGCGCCGAGCAGCTTGTTGTTGCAATGGTCTTGCGTAAAGCCTTCGCCCGTCTGGCAGCTGCCTTTCCAGGCGGCCGGCGGAGCGCCGTAGGCCAGGGTGGCGTTCGGATCGAAGGTCGGTGCGCCGTTGGCGTCGACCTTGTCCGCATACGACAGGTTTTCCGGCCACACGCCGCCATCGACGATGCCGATGATGATGTCCTCGCCCGCATGCTGCTTGCCGCCCAGCTGGCTCCACAGGCCGCCCGGCTGGTCCAGGCCCAGGAAGGTGGGCGTGTAGTTCGTCTGCAGGGCGCGCGGCTCGTCGGGGGCGATGCTGGCCACTTCGCCGCTCGCTTGCAGCTGGCGCACTTCGGCGTCCGTCAGCAGGGCGGAGAAACCGTTGAGGACGATCTTGTACTGGTATTGCACGGGCGCGGCGGCGACGAGTGCTTGTACCCGGGCCTGTTTCTGCTCAAGGTAGTCGCCGTACAGCTGCACTTGCGCGCTGGCCAGGTCGAGGCGGCCGCCGGCGGCAGGCTGGGTGGCGCTCAGGCCTTCCACCGAGCCGGTGTAGGAGGCGATCGGTTTGTCGGTCAACTGCACGATGTAGGGGCGGCGCAGGTCGTCGGCGTGGGCCTGGAAGCTGAGGCTGGCAAACAGGCTCAGCACGGCGAGCGAAATGGGACGCAAGGCGGGACGGAATGTCATGTCGGGTTTCCTGGTGACGGTAGCGGGAATCGAAAGGGATAAATCAGGCTTGCTGGCGGCGGCGCGCCGCGAAACCGATGCCTGCCAGGCCCAGCAGCAGCATCGCGTAGGTCGATGGCTCCGGTACCGAGGCGACGATATTGTCGAGCGCAAACTGGCCCTTGTTGCTGTTGAAGGCGTTGCAACTGCCGGCTGTGTTGCAAGTGAAACCGAAGAAGGCCAGCGACGCGAACTGCTGGCTGCCGAAGTTGGCGCTGGTGTTGTAGCGCTGGAACTGGAAGTTGCCGCCGAGCGGGCCGCCCAGCTGGTACGTTTCATACATGTAAGAGCCGTCCGCATAGAAGCCTTGCACGCGCAGCAGGCCGGCCACGGCCGGATAGGTGACGCCCTGCGCATAGCCGATGAAGCTGGCATCGAAACCTTGCAGGCTGACGCTGCCGCCCGTCTTCAGCGGGTCCAGGTAGACGATGCCGTCGTTGAGGGCCGCATAGTAATTGCTCGTATTGTTGGTCGGGCACGCCATGCCGCAGGCGGCCGGGTCCGTGCCGTCGAAGACTGCGCCGACCAGGTCGCCATTACTGGCGCCGTCGGCATTTGAGAGGCCCGTCAGCAGGAAATTTTTGAATTCCAGCGAGTCGCCGTGGCCGACGAACTGGCTGTCGAGATTATCGAAGTTGATCACGTCCGCGACGGCGGCGGGAGCCCAGGCGGCGGACAGGGCCAGGATGGCGGCGCCGGTCCACTGCTTGGCCGAGAAAGGACTTGCTGCGGCAGTTGCCTTCGAATGCACAATACGAGTCATGAATTTTCCCTTGGTGATTATGTCGGATGCAATATGTTTTGCGTCTTGGATGCTGTCTTGGATGCTCTCTCCTGCGCGGCCGGATAGGATTAATGCGGACCCATGCGTAGAAAATTGATTTTTACTATAGCAAAAGAGGCAATTGCATTGTTTGATATTCTTTCAAATTTAATTTGAAAGTTACAAATAATGAATGAATAAAATTCATCATTTGCTATGGTTTGACAACCAAAAGTAGATAGTTTCCGCATTGAAAATAGTTGAATAATTGACTAGCCAGTCAGGCGCGCGCGGCGCCGTGCCCCTTTCGTACACACTGGATGGTTTCCGCAGGAATTTGTTGTTCACAGAGCAAAGAAAAGATTGTATTAACCATAACCGGCATGGTAGGCTGATAAGCATCAGGCAAGCGCGTGTCGCCCGTGCGTGGCCATCCGCCGCGCACAGCGACGCAATGTATTGAAGGTAGGCAATAAGGAGTTACCGGATGCATGCAGCACACAGGCAGAACCTTGCGGCAACGCGCCATGCGCGCGGCTTTACCTTGCTCGAACTGCTGGTGGTCATCGTGATCATCGGCTTGCTGGCCGCGTATGTCGGCCCCAAGTATTTCGCCCAGCTGGGCAAATCCGAAGTGACGGTGGCCAAGGCGCAGATCGAGGCGTTTGAAAAATCGCTCGACACCTACCGCCTCGACGTGGGACGCTATCCGACCACGGAAGAGGGCCTGGCCGCGCTGCTGGCCGCGCCGCCCGCCGCCGGCACGCGCTGGAATGGCCCCTACCTGAAAAAAGCCGTGCCGCTCGATCCGTGGGGCCATGCGTATCAATACCGCGCACCGGGCAGCAAGGGCGAATATGACATCGTCTCGATGGGCAAGGATGGCCAGCCCGGCGGCAGCGGCGAAAACGCCGACATCAGCTCGCAATAACGCCAGCGCCATTCTTTTTCCTACGGACAAGCCATCATGCAGTTTGAAGTACGCGCGCTTTCCACGGACCAGGCCGTAGCTACCTTGCATACGTGCGTGATCGACGGCCGCGACGAGGCGGACGCGCGCCGCCAAGCCGAGGCGCGCGGCCTGTTCGTCAGCGCCATCCGCCCCGTGCGGGCCACGCCGTTCAGCGCGGCCGGGCGCCAGCGCGCGCGGGCCTTGCCCCTGCTGCTGTTCAGCCAGGAATTGCTGGCGCTGCTGCAAGCGGGCCTGGGCATCGTCGAAGCGCTGGAAGCCTTGCTGGAAAAGGAAGCGTCGCCGGCCACGCGCAGCGTGCTCACGCGCCTGCTGGAAGGCTTGCGCGAAGGCAAGCGCTTTTCCGCCGTGCTGGCAGAGCAGGCCGAACTGTTTCCCCCCTTGTATATCGGCATCGTCAAGGCGGCCGAGGGCACGAGCGACTTGCCGCGCGCGCTGTCGCGCTACATCGACTACCAGCAGCGCATCGATACGGTGCGCAGTAAAATCGTCAGCGCCGCCATCTATCCGACTATTTTGCTGGCCGTGGGCGGCGGCGTCAGCGCCTTTCTGATCAGCTATGTGGTGCCCCGTTTCGCCGAGGTCTACCAGGGCGCCGGGCGCAATCTGCCGTGGATGTCGCAAGTGATGCTCAGCTGGGGCCAGTTCGTCACGCAGCATGGCGTGCTGCTGTTGCTGGGGCTGCTGATCACCGGCAGCGGCGTGTTCACTGCCGTGCGGCGCGCGCTGCGCCATGGCGGCGTGGCGCGCCTGCTGGCGAAGTTGCCGGGCATCGGCGAGCGCGTGCGCATCTATGAACTGTCGCGCCTGTACCTGACCCTGGGCATGCTGGCCGAAGGGGGCATTACCATCGTGCAGGCGATTGCCACCGTGCAAGCGATGGTCTCGCCGGGCATGCAGGCCTCCTTGCAAGGCGCGCGCGGCGCCATCGAGGCGGGCCAGCCGCTGTCGTCCGCCTTCGAGCAGCATCAATTGACGACGCCGATTTCCCTGCGCATGCTGCGCGTGGGCGAGCGCACGGGCGACATGGGGCCCATGCTGACGCAGTCGGCCGCCTTTTACGACGGCGAAATCAGCCGCTGGATCGACCGTTTTACGCGCACCTTCGAACCCTTGCTGATGGCCGCCATCGGCCTGGTCGTGGGCGCCATCGTGATCCTGCTGTACATGCCCATCTTTGACCTTGCCGGCGATATTTCATGATGCAGAGCGCAGCCGAATCCACCGCGGCCATCGCGGCCATCGACCCCGCGCTGCTGCAGCGCGCGCGCATGCTGAGCCGGCAATCGAAGCGCAGCCTGGTCGAGGAATTGCAGGAGCTGAGCGGCATCGAGGCGCGCGCCGTGGTGCGCGCACTGGCGCGCCCGTTCGGCCTGGACGTGCTGGAAACGGCCGACATGCTGGCCTTGTCTCCCGCCTTCGATGTGCTGCCCCTGTCGCAGGCACTGGCGCGCCACAGCGTGCTGCTGCGCGCCGCCGACGGTCAGCTGCTGGGCGTGATCGCCGACCCCTTCGACCTCGACCTGCAAACCTGGCTCGGCGCGCGCGCGGGGCAGGGCGTGTTGGACGTGCGCCTGGCGCTGCAGGCCGACATCGGCGCCTACCTGTCGAAGCAGGAAGAATCGGCGCGCGCCGTCGACAGCCTGCTGCCCGGCGCGGCGAACGATGCGCGGCGCGACGGCAAGACGGCCGCCGTGCTGTCGTTCGCCAGCGTGTCGGAAGCGGCCAGCCCCGCCGTCAAGCTGGTCAACTCGACCCTGTATGACGCCCTGAAGGCGGGCGCCTCGGACATCCACCTGGAAAGCACGGCCGGCGGCTTGGCCGTCAAGTACCGCGTCGACGGCGTGCTCGATCACGCCACGTCCGTCAACGGCATCGAAGTGGCAGAACACATCATCTCGCGCCTGAAAGTGCTGGCCGAACTCGATATCGCCGAGCGCCGCGTGCCGCAGGACGGCAGCTTCCGCGTCGAGGCGGGCGGGCGCGAAATCGATTTGCGCGTCTCCATCATGCCCAGCATCCATGGCGAGGACGCCGTCATCCGCATCCTCGACAAGCGCGCCATGATCGAGGCCTACGGCGCGCTGACCCTGGAAGCGCTGGGCTTTGACGCGCCCTCGCTCGAAGCCCTGCGCGCGCTGGCCCAGGAAGCCTACGGCATGCTGCTCGTGACCGGTCCCACGGGCTCGGGCAAGACGACGACCCTGTATGCGGCGCTGACGGAAATCCATAACGGGCGCGAAAAGATCATCACCATCGAGGACCCCGTCGAATACCAGCTGCCCGGCATCCTGCAAATCCCCGTGAATGAAAAGAAGGGGCTGACCTTCGCCAAGGGCTTGCGCTCGATCCTGCGCCACGACCCCGATAAAATCATGGTGGGCGAGATCCGCGACCGCGAGACGGCGGAAATTGCCGTGCAATCTGCCCTCACGGGCCATCTGGTGCTCACCACCGTGCATGCGAATAATGTGTTCGACGTGTTTGGCCGCTTTACCCACATGGGCATCGATCCGTATGCCTTCGTCTCGGCCCTGAACGGCATCTGGGCACAGCGCCTGATCCGCACCAACTGCCCCCATTGCGCCACCGACTACACGCCCGACGATGGAGAACTGGCCAGCGTGGGCCTGGCGCGCGCCGACGTGGCAGGCTATGAATTCAAGCAGGGCAAGGGCTGCGGCGACTGCCGCGGCACGGGCTACAAGGGACGCCGCTCGATCGCCGAGATTCTCGTGCTGACCGATGAAATCCGCGAACTGATCGTCGATAAAAAACCGATCCGCCAGATCAAGGCGGCCGCGTATGCGAACGGCACGCGCAGCCTGCGCCTGGCGGCGCTGGAACTGGTCAAGCGGGGCGCCACCACCATCACGGAAATCAAGAGGGTCACCCTGCATGCGTAGCGGTTTTGCGAAGTTGAGATTTGGAAGATTTGGACAGGCATTGCGCCTGGGCGTGGCGGCGGATGGCTTGAGCTTGTGGCGGGGCAGCCGCTGGCGCGCGCCCGCCTGGACGCCGTTGGGCGAAGCCGCGTATGTGCCGGACGCCGGTCAAGGCCTGCATGGCGATTTTTCCGCCCTGGGCCAGGCGCTGGCGCAGTTGCTGGAGCGGCTGCTGCCGGCGGACCAATACGCGGGCTGGCCCCTGTCCGTGGTGCTCGACGACGCTTTGGCGCGCCTGTGGCAGGTGGACTTGCCGCAGGGCGCCGCGCGTCTGGCCGACATCGAGGCGGCCGCCGCGCTGCGCTTCCAGTCGCTGTATGGCGATGCGCCCGGCCTGTGGCACAGCAGCAGTGCCTGGGATGCGCGCGTGCCGTTTTTCTGCGCAGTGCCCCGTGCGCTGCTGGCGCAGCTGACGCGTGTGGCGGCCGACCGCAAGCTGGCTCTGATTTTTATTACGCCGCAATTCGCGCGCCACTGGAACCGCTGGCACGGCGCATTGAAACCGGGCGCCTGGTTCGGCCAGTTGCAGGAAAACGCCTTGACCCTGGGCGTGCGGCACGATGGCCGCCTGTGCGCCGTGCGCGCGCTGCCCGTGCCGGCTGGTGCCGGCAGGGACTGGCTGGTGCAGACGCTGGCGCGCGAGGCGCTGCTGCAAGGCGTGACCGCACCGGCGCTGCTGCAGCTGTGCGGCACGCCGCCGCCCGCATGGCTGACGCCGACACAAGAGTTCCACTGCCAGGTTTTTTCCACGCCGGACGGGGAAGGCGCTTTGTCGCCGGCCGCCCGGCTGGCGCGTAGCGGAGGCGTGGCATGACGCGCCTCGATATCGATTTCGCGCCGCCCGGCTGGCGCCGCAGCCTGCACCGCGTGCCCGCCTGGGCATGGGGAACGGGGGCGCTGGGCATGGTGCTGGTCGTCACGGCGGCGTACAGCGGCAGCGCTGCGCTGCAGCGCCAGCAGCTGCGCGAGGGGCAGTTGCAGCGCGCGCAGCAACGCGTGCTGGCCGCCACGCTGGGCCCGGCGCCTGCGCCGCAAATGGCCATCGCACCGGCGCAGGCGGCGGCCGTGAATGCGGCCATCCTGCAATTGAACCTGCCGTGGCGCGACCTGCAGGATGCGCTGGCCAGCGCCACGCCGCCCGCCATCGCGCTGCTGGCGCTGGAGCCGGACGCGCGCAAGCGCGTGCTGAAGATCACGGCCGAAACGACCGGCAGCGACGCCATGGTGGCCTATATCGCGCAATTGAAGCAGCAGGAGCTGTTCGGCTCCCGCGTGCAGCTGCTGCGCCATGAAATCAACGCGCTCGATCCGAACAAACCCTTGCGCTTCCAGCTTCAAGCGCAGTGGGGCACGCCATGACGGCCATCGATATCAATATCTTGCGCCTGCGCGCGCAACTGCTGCTGCGTCGCCTGGGCGTGCCCGCCTGCCTGGCCGTGCTTTTGCTCGCACTGGGGATCGCCGCCTGGGCATGGGCCTGGCAGCAGCGCGCCGTGGCGGCGCAGCTGGAAGCGCGGCCCTTGCCGCAGCCGGCGCTAGCCGTGGCGGCCCTGGCGCCGCCGGCGACGGCCAGCGAAAACCTGGCCCGTTTTTATGCCGCCCTGGGGCAGCAGCGCCATGCGGAGCAGCAGGTCAAGCAGCTGTTCGACCTGGCCGCGAAAAACGGCTTGCTGCTGACGCAGGGCGAATACAAGAGCGGCTACGACAAGGCCAGCCGTGTCGCCACCTGGCAGGTGACCTTGCCGCTGAAGGGCAGTTATGCGGCCGTATGGCAGTTCGCGCTGCAAGCGCTGCGCGCCGTCCCCTTTGCCTCGCTCGACGAACTGAGTTTTCGCCGCGAGCAGATCGCCGATACGCAACTCGAGGCGCGCCTGCGCCTGACCTTCTATCTGACCGATACGCCTGGCGTTGCGGGAGAAACACCATGACCCCGCGCCATTGGCTCATGCTGGCCGGCGTGCTGGGCGCGGGCGCCTTGCTGCTGTTCGGCGAGCGCCAGCCCGTGGCCGACGTGGCCGAGGCGGTGGAGCGGGCCGTCGCGCCCGCGCGTAAGCCGGCCGGCAAAGCGGAGGCAGCGCAGCCGGTCATCCTGGCCCTGCTGCCGCGCAGCGAAGTGGCGGGCGAGGATGGCGACACCTTTGGCGGCGCCGGCGCTGTCTTCCAGAGCCAGAACTGGAATCCGCCGCCGCCGAAAACGGCGGTGACGGCTGCGCCGCCGCCACCGCCGCCGACGGCGCCGCCGCTGCCCTTCGTCTACCTGGGCAAGGCGGCCGCCGACGGCGCCTGGGAAGTGTTTTTGTCGCGCGCCGACAAGACGTATATCGTGCGCGCCAATACCGTCATCGATGGCGCCTACAAGGTCGTGACGATCGCGCCGCCCGTCATGACGCTCACCTATCTGCCGTTGAACCAGGTTCAGCAGCTCAACATTGGAGTACTCGAGTGATGTCTCGTTCCTTTTCACCGGCGCCTTTGCTGGCGTTGCTGGTGCTGCTGTCCGGCTGCGCGGGGCAGCAAGCTTACCGCGACGGGCGCGAGCTGATTGCGCAAGATCAGATCCCGGCCGGCCTGCAAAAACTGCAGGAGGCTCTGCAGCAGGACCCCGGCAACGCGCAATACCGCAGCGCGTATCTGCAGGCGCGCGAACGGGCCACCAGCAGCCGCTTGCAGCAGGCCGAGCGCCAGGCGCAGGCGGGACAGGGCAACCTGGCGCGCACCTCCTTCATGAGCGTGCTGGAAATCGATGCGCAGAACGAGCGCGCCAGCAGCGGCTTGCGCGCGCTCGAACGCGAGCAGCGCCAGGGCAAGCTGCTGGCCGAAGCGCAGAAGGATATCGACGCCAAGCGCTACGACCCCGCGCGCCAGCGCCTGAACGCCATCCTCACGGAGCAGCCGAATCACGCCGGCGCGCGCGCGCTGCTGCGCGAGGTCGATGAAAAAACGGCGCCGCCCGTGGTCGAATCGGGCCTGGCCAAATCGTACAAGCAGCCGATCACGATCGAGTTCCGCGACGCGCCGTTAAAACAGGTGTTCGAGCTGATCGCGCGCCGCTCGGGACTCAATTTCGTCTTCGACAAGGACGTCAAGGCGGACGCGAAAACCTCGATCTTCCTGAAAAACAGTACGGTGGAATCGGCCGTCTACTTCCTGCTGGTGACGAATCAGCTGGAGCAGCAGGTGATGGATGCGAACACGATCCTGATCTACCCGAACGTGGCGGCAAAATTGAAGGAGTACCAGGAAGTGCTGGTGAAAACCTTCTTCCTGGCGAATGCGGATGCCAAGCAGGTGGCCAACACGCTCAAGACCATTTTGAAGACGCGCGACGTGGTGGCCGATGAAAAGCTCAACCTCGTCATCGTGCGCGACACGCCCGAGGCGATCCGCCTGGCCGAGCGCCTGATCGCGCTGCAGGACGTGCCCGAAGCGGAAGTGGTGCTGGAGCTGGAAATCCTCGAAGTCAAGCGCAGCCGCCTGATGGAACTGGGCGTGGCCTGGCCATCGAGCCTGACCCTGACGCCACTTTCCACCTCGGGCGGCGTGGGGCTGACCATCAACGACCTGAATAATCTGAACCAGCGCACCATCGGCGTGAGCGACCTGTCCGTGACGGCGAATGCCAAGAAGACGGATGGCGACGCGAATATCCTGGCCAACCCGCGCATCCGCGTGCGCAACCGGGAAAAGGCGAAGTTCGTCATCGGCGACAGGGTGCCCGTGGTGACCACCACGATTTCGCCGGGCACGGGCGGCTTCGCTTCCGAGTCGATCAGCTACCTGGACGTGGGCCTGACGGTGAACGCCGAGCCGACCATCTATTTGAACAATGAAGTGGGCATCCGCATTTCGCTCGAAGTGAGCAACCTGGGGGCGGCCACCACCACCCGCAGCGGCTCGACCCTGTACCAGATCGGCACGCGCCAGGCCTCGACCATGCTGCAACTGAAGGATGGCGAAAACCAGGTGCTGGCTGGCCTGATCAACAATGAAGAGCGCAGCTCGGGCAACAAGGTGCCGGGCCTGGGCGACATCCCCGTGCTGGGACGGTTGTTCGGCAGCAGCAAGGACGACAGCCAGAAGACGGAAATCGTGCTGTCGATCACGCCGCACCTGGTGCGCACCGTGCAGCGTCCGGAAGCGAAGGAATCGGAATTCTCTGCCGGCACGGAAGGCAGCTTCCGCCGCCGTCCCGACATGGCGGCCAAGGCGCCCACGCAGATGCCGGGCACGGTCATCGTGCGTTCCGGCCCGTCGGCCGTCGGCATGCAGCCGGCGCCGGCGCAGCCGATGATGACGCCGGGCCAGGTGCCATCGACCTTGCCGCAGAGCGTGGCGGCGCCGGAAGTGGCGCCGTCGCCCGAGCCGGCCGCGTCGCCTTTGCCGATATCGTCGGGCCAGCCCGTACCGCTGCAGGCGGCACCCTTGCCGCTGTCGTCGAGCCAGCCGGTGCCGGTGGTGCCGCCGCCCGCCAAATGAGCGTGACGCGCGCGCAGGGCGGATTCACCCTGATCGAACTGCTGGTGACCCTGGCCATCCTGGGCGTGCTGGCCACCCTGGTGATCCCCATCACGCAGGTGACGATGCAGCGGCGCCAGGAGCAGGAATTGCGGCGCGCGCTGCGCGACATCCGCCAGGGGCTCGACGCCTATAAACGGGCTGGCGACGAAGGCCGCATCCTGCGCGCGCCCGACGCCAGCGGTTATCCGAAAAGCCTGGGACTGCTGGTCGAAGGCGTGCCGGACCAGCGCAACCCGAAGCGCAGCAAACTGTTTTTCCTGCGCCGCGTGCCGCGCGACCCGTTCAACGGCGACGCTGGTCTGAGCGATGCGCAAACGTGGGGCAAGCGCAGCTACGCCAGCGAAGCGGCCGAGCCGCGCGAGGGCGATGATGTCTACGATGTGTATTGCACGTCCGGCAAGACGGGCTTGAACAACGTGCCTTACCGTTTATGGTGAACCATGCCCGCTGAAAACGCCCCACGCCGCAGGCGCGGCTTTACCCTGATCGAATTGCTGGTGGTGCTCGGCATCGTGGCGCTGTTGCTGACCCTGGCCGTGCCGCGCTACTTTCCCAGTCTCGACAAGGCGAAGGAAACCGTGCTGGCGGATAACTTGCGCAACCTGCGCACCACCATCGACCAGTTCCACGGCGATACGGGGCGCTACCCCGATTCGCTGGAGCAACTGGTGGACAAGAAATACCTGCGCGCCATGCCCATCGATCCCATCACGGACAGCGACAGCAGCTGGCTGATCGTGCCGCCACCGGACGACACGCCGGGCCAGGTGTATGACGTGAAAAGCGGCGCGCCCGGCAAGGACCGCAGCGGCACGCCGTTCGCCGACTGGTAGCGGCCATGTACCGTTCTGCGCGCCGCCAGCGCGGTTTTACTTACCTGGGCCTGATCATTCTGGTGGCTATTCTGGGCCTGGTAGGGGCGGCCGGGCTGAAGATGGGCTCCTTGCTGCAGCGCCAGGCGGCCGAGCAGGAATTGCTCGATATCGGCGCGCAGTTTTCAGACGCCCTGTACAGTTATGCGGCGGCCACGCCGCCGGGCCAGCCGCAACAGCCGCCGACCCTGGCCGCCTTGCTGCGCGATCCCCGTACGCCCCAGCTGCGCCGGCACCTGCGCAAGTTGTTTGTCGATCCCATCACGGGCCGCGCCGAGTGGGGCTTGCTGTATCAGCCGGGCAGCAACGGCATCATCGGCGTGTACAGCCTGTCCCAGGCTGCGCCGTTAAAGGTTGGCAACTTCGAGGCCCGGTTCGCCGGCTTCGAAGGCAAGGCGCATTTCTCGGAATGGCGCTTCATGGTCGATGCACGGGTGTCATCCGTGCCGTCTGCAGGACCGGCAGCTGTGCCAGCGAGTGATGAGGACGGCATCGCGCCCGCCTTGCCCGCGCCACCGTTGTTTTTTCGCCCTGTTACCCCACCGCAAGAACAAACGCCACCAGAGCCAAATGAACAGCTTGAACCGCAAAATTCCGCCGAAAACACTGCCGAATAGACGGTTTTACCTTAAAAAATGAAAAAAATAAATGTATGTCTCGGTAACTATTTTTTCCTGGAAATTCATAGATGCTGGCAAATAGTTCATTTTGAAAATAGTTATCAGTGGTGAAACTTAGATAAAAAATTTATAAGCAATTCAATGCAATTATGTTACCATTCTGTTCAGTACTTCCGGTACTAATAAACTATTGGTGGCCTGCGCATTGCAGCCATAAATTACTTTTTAAGGGATAAGCTATGAAATTGAAATTTATCGCTGCAGGCATCATGGCAGCAGCATCGTTCAGCGCGTCGGCAGCAACCTACGACCTGGGCATTCTGGACCCAGCCGGTTCCGATACCCTGTCGGCTTTCACGACCAAGTTTGCGATCAATTCGCAGATCAATGATTCGTGGACCTTCCAGTTGCTGGCTCCATCGTCGACTTCGTTCGGTGCACTGCAAACGTTCTCCGTTGCTAACGGCGCGATCAAGGATTTCGCCGCTACCCTGGTCGGCTATGGCGACCTGGCCAAGAGCACGGCTAGCGGTATCCAGAATCTGAGCTGGGCAGGCGAATTGGCCGCAGGCACCTACACGGTGCAAGTCACGGGTCTGACCCTGGTGAAAAATGTTCAGTACGTAGGCACGGTTTCGGCCCTGCCAGTACCAGAACCAGAAACCTATGGCATGCTGCTGGGCGGCCTGGCATTGGTTGGCGCCGTGGCACGCCGCCGCGCCAAGAAAGCTGCTTAAGCTTTCGCTGCAATGAAAAAAACCCGCTCCGGCGGGTTTTTTTTCGTCTGGATCATTTGTGCAAGGCAGTCCGCCGGCAACAACGTCCTGCGCAATCTGGAAAAGCTGCGCAGGCCCAGGCGCCAAGTCGAAGGCAGTACGCTAGTACGGCGAGACGCCGGCAACAACGTCCTGCGCAGCTTGTCACGCGTGGCGCTTGAAGTCGCGGAAGCGGAAGCCAACGAGGAACAAGGTGGCAAAGTACGCCACGCCGCACAGGGCCACCACCAGGGCCAGCGCACCGGCCCGCAGCAGCGGATGGGCTTGCATGGCGATCCAGTCGATGCGCATGGCGCCAGCATACGCCACGCCGCCCATCACGATGAGTGCCGGCAGCAGGCGCGCGAAGAATTTGGCCCAGCCCGGTTTCGGCTGGTAGATGCCGCGCTTGCGCAAGCCCCAGTACAGGAAACTGGCATTCAGGCAGGCGCCCAGGCCGATCGACAGGGCCAGGCCGGCCACGGCGATGTAGGGCACGAACAGCAGATTCATCAGCTGCGTGGCGATCAGCACGCCGATGGCGATTTTCACGGGCGTGCGGATGTCCTGGCGCGCATAGAAGGCGGGCGCCAGGGTTTTGACGAGGATGATGCCGATCAGGCCCAGGCTGTAGGCCACCAGCGGCTGCGTCGACATGATGACGGATTCGGCCGTGAACTTGCCGTAGTGGAAGAGGGTGGCGATCAGCGGCGTGGCCAGGGTCGCCATGCCGACGGCGGCGGGCAGGGCCAGCAGGAAAGTCAAGCGCAAGCCCCAGTCCAGCAAGGCCGAGTATTCCGTCTTGTCGCCGTCCACGTTCGCTTTCGACAGGCTGGGCAGCAAGATGGTGCCCAGGGCCACGCCCAGCATGGCGGTCGGGAACTCCATCAGGCGGTCCGCATACGACAGCCAGGAAATACTGCCTTCGGCCAGGCGCGAGGCGATGCTCGTGTTGATCATCAGGCTGATCTGCGCCGCAGACACGGCGAACACGGCCGGGCCCATCTTTTTCAGCACGCGGCGCACGCCGCCGTCGGACAGGCCGATGGCGGGATTGATCGACAGCCGCGGCAGCATGCCGATCTTGATCAGCGCGGGAATCTGGATGGCCACCTGCAGCAGGCCGCCGGCAAACACGGCGATGGCCATGGCGTAGATCGGCTGTTTCAAGTATGGCGCGAGGAACAGCGAGGCGGCGATGAAGGACAGGTTCAGCAGCACTGGCGTGAACGCGGGAATCTTGAATTCGCGCCAGGTATTCAAGATGCCGCCGGCCAGGGCCACGAACGACATGCAGGTAATATAAGGGAACATCAGCCGCGTCATCCACACGGCCGCGTCAAAAGCGCCCGGGTCCTTGGACAGGCCCGTGGCGATCACGTAGACGAACCACGGCGCGCCGACGATGCCGATGGCGGACACGAGCAGGGTGGCCCAGACGAGGGTCGTGGCCACATGGTCGGCCAATTGCTTGCTCGCTTCCTGGCCGTGCTGGTTCTTGTATTCAGACAAGATCGGCACGAAGGCTTGCGAGAACGCCCCCTCGGCAAACAATCGGCGCAACAGGTTGGGGATGCGGAAGGCAACAATGAAAGCGTCCGTGTAGGCGCCGGCGCCAAAGGCGCGCGCGAACAGGCTTTCGCGCAATAATCCGGTTACACGGGACAGCATGGTCATGCTGGAAATGGCGGCGAGGGTTTTAAGCAAGTTCATGGGGGCAGATTATAGCCGGGCGCGGTACCGTTAAACGCTTAAAATATGGTAACAAACGCTGCCGATTCGCTGCGCATTCGCCCTTGCCAGCCCCATTTTCAGGTGTTTTTGGCGTGATACACGGTTTTTTGATTTGCCCCCGCTTGAAAATATCGCTATAATCGAAGGCTGTACAGAATTCTGTTACGCAGACACTAATGTTTGACAGGCACTGGTTTGGCACACATGGTTCGGCAGACGCACAGAACGCACCGGTTGGCAAACACTAATGTTTGCAAACGCACTTTGACCCTGTTTTAGGAAATTCCATGGCAAATACCGCACAAGCGCGCAAACGCGCTCGTCAAGCAGTTAAGCAAAACGCACACAATTCGTCCCAACGTTCGACCTTGCGCACGGCTATCAAAGCTGCTCGCAAAGCGATCCAGGGCGGCGACAAGGCAGCTGCTGCTGCAATCTTCCAGGCATCCGTGTCGACCATCGACCGTATCGCTGACAAGAAGATCATCCACAAAAACAAGGCAGCTCGCCATAAGAGCCGTCTGGCAGCTGCTTTGAAAGCACTGTCCGCTTAATATTCGCCAGCAGGCAAGCCACCACGGTGACCTTGCCTGTGCCGGTACGCTGGCACTGGTTGAAAAGCAAAAACCCGCAGATTCGTTCTGGCGGGTTTTTTCGCGTGCGCGCATGCTTTTTCGGCCATCCGCGGCAGTCGTTTTCCGGCAGCGCCTTGCTGCCGGCCGCCACGGGCTAGCGCAGCGCTGGCAAGTTGCCGATGCTCATGCCCGGCTTGATGTTCTTTTGCTTGAACCAGCCCAGGTGCATTTCCAGCGCATAGCGCACGGGCACGGTCTTCGTGGAGCAATGGCTGTCGAGTGTATGCGGCTGCATGTCTTCGATGTTGACGATCTTGCCGCTGGCATCGAGAAAGGCCACCGACAGGGGCAGCGGCGTGTTTTTCATCCACATGCATTGCGTCGAAGGATTGCCAAAGACAAACAGTATGCCCGCATTCGCCGGCATTTTTTCACGGTACATCAACCCCTGTTCGCGTTGCTCTTCTGTCGCCGCCACTTCCGCCTGGATCAAATGCATGCCGGCCGACAGCTGCACGCTTTTTGTTTGCGCCTGGACCATGCTGGCGCAAGACAGCAGGGCGATGGACAGGCAGAGACGGCGAAGGGGATTTTTCATGGGACGGGATGGGTGGCTGCGAAGCGGCGATTAAGCCATGCTGGCGGCCGCCTGGTCAAGCATGCGGTCTGGTCGCGCCCAAAGCGTGGGGTGACAGCAACATAGTCGTTGCCGTCACCCCGGGAATGACCTTTATTTCACCGGCTTGCCTGTTTCAGCGGCCGGCTGCTTCGTCTTGCGCGCCTGGGGAATCAGGCGCGACGCGTCCGTCGCGGCGGAGGCGTTGACGGAAGCCGACGCCGGCGGCACGGGCTTGCTGGCATCGGTGGCGGCCGAAGCCTGGCTGGCTGCCGATGCGGGTGGCGGCTTGACGGCATCGGTCGCGGCGGAAGCGTGCACCTGGGCGCCCGACTGGGCCAGTGCGGCGCCGGCAAGCAGGGAGGCGGCCAGCGTGAATATTACTTTTGTCATCATCTTTCCTTTCCGTCATGTGAAGGTCAGATGATTTTAATGCATTATCTAAAAATAAATAGTGCTTATTGGCAAAATTTCAGCAAGGAAAACCGTTTTTCTTGTGCCGTTCACGTTTTCCCAATGTTCTCGGCCGGCACTTCGCACCATTCTCCGGGCATCAATGGGTGGCTGGCCAGAGAAAACGGGCCGATGGCGCTGCGCACCAGGCGCAGGGTGGGCAGGCCGACGGCCGCCGTCATGCGCCGCACTTGCCGGTTTTTTCCTTCTTTTAAAGTGATCGCCAGCCAGGAGGTGGGCTTGTCGGCGCGCGCGCGGATCGGCGGGTTGCGCGGCCACAGCCAGTCGGGCTCGGCGATGCGCACGGCCTTGCACGGCTTGGTGATGAAGTCGCCCAGGTCCAGCGGCGCCTGCAGGCGCGCCAGGCTGGCCGCGTCGGGCACGCCATCGACCTGCACCAGATAGGTTTTCGCTTCCTTGCGGTCCGGGTGGCTGATCTCGTGCTGCAGGCGGCCGTCGTCCGTCAGCAGCAGCAAGCCTTCGCTGTCGGCGTCGAGCCGGCCGGCCGGATAGATGCCGGGAATGGTGAGGTGGTCGGCCAGGGTGGCGCGGCCTTCCTGCGGCGAAAACTGGCACAGGACCTGGAATGGTTTATTGAAGAGAATGAGTGGCATGCTGGATAAATTGATGCAAACGAGGGTGGCTGCTGGTCGGCGCCGCAAAAGCGTGGCGCCCTGTAAGATACTGGTGCATAATGTGAAACGTTAGTCTTATGTCTTATAGAAGACATGGGCGATATGGCAACGAAGTTCTTTGGCGCCGCAGATGGCCCGGCTGTTCTTTCCCTGCTAAAGTGCGTTATTGCCGCCCTGTTCGGACTTGTTTTTGTAAACTCTGCAACCGCAGAGCGCGTCGCCGGCCAGTGTTACCCGCCAGCGGTGTGTCCCACTTCGGAGATCACGATGTACCAACATATCACTGTACCTGCTGACGGCCAAAAAATCACCGTCAACGCCGATTTTTCGCTGAATGTACCAGATAATCCCATCGTTCCCTTCATTGAAGGCGATGGCACGGGCATCGATATCAGCCCGGTCATGATCAAGGTGATCGACGCTGCCGTGGCCAAGGCCTACGGCGGCGCGCGCAAGATCAGCTGGATGGAAATCTACGCGGGCGAGAAATCGACGAATGTGTACGGCCCCGATGTGTGGCTGCCGGAAGAAACCTTGCAAGTGCTGAAAGATTACGTGGTCTCCATCAAGGGCCCGCTGACGACGCCCGTCGGCGGCGGCATCCGCTCGCTGAACGTTGCCCTGCGCCAGCAGCTCGACCTGTACGTCTGCCTGCGTCCCGTGCGCTACTTCACAGGCGTGCCGTCGCCCGTGAAAGAGCCGGAAAAGACGGACATGGTGATTTTCCGCGAAAACTCGGAAGATATCTACGCCGGCATCGAGTACCAGCAGGGCTCGCCCGAAGCGAAGAAACTGATGGATTTCCTCGTCCATGAAATGGGCGTGACGAAAATCCGCTTCCCGGCCACGTCGGGCCTGGGCATCAAGCCCGTGTCCATCGAAGGCACGGAGCGCCTCGTGCGCAAGGCCATCCAGTACGCGATCGACAATGACAAGCCTTCCGTGACGATCGTGCACAAAGGCAACATCATGAAATACACGGAAGGCGGTTTCCGCGACTGGGCGTATGCGCTGGCGCAAAAGGAATTCGGCGCCGAGCTGATCGATGGCGGCCCATGGTGCAAGTTCAAGAATCCGAAGACGGGCCGCGACATCATCGTCAAGGATTCGATCGCTGACGCGTTCCTGCAACAGATTTTGCTGCGTCCGGCCGAATACAGCGTCATCGCGACCCTGAATCTGAACGGCGATTACATTTCCGACGCGCTGGCGGCGCAAGTGGGCGGCATCGGCATCGCGCCGGGCGCCAACCTGTCCGATTCCGTCGCCATGTTCGAGGCGACGCACGGCACGGCGCCGAAGTACGCGGGCAAGGATTACGTGAACCCCGGTTCCTTGATTTTGTCGGCGGAAATGATGCTGCGCCACATGGGCTGGCTGGAAGCGGCCGACCTGATCATTTCTTCGATGCAAAAGTCGATCGCCTCGAAGCGCGTCACCTACGATTTCGCCCGCCTGATGGAAGGCGCGACGCAAGTGTCGTGTTCCGGTTTCGGCGACGTGATGATCGAGCACATGTAATAAGCGGGGGCAGGGTGCTGGGCACCCTGCGGACGAAAAAAAACCCCGTTTGACAACGGGGCTTTTCACATCTGAGGGCCGGCGATGCTTAGGCTGCTTGGATGTTGGAAGCTTGCTTGCCTTTAGGGCCTTGCGTGACTTCGAATTGAACTTTTTGACCTTCTTTGAGGGTCTTGAAACCGTTCATGTTGATTGCGGAGAAATGAGCAAACAAATCTTCGCCGCCATCATCTGGAGTGATGAAGCCAAAACCTTTGGAATCATTGAACCACTTAACTGTACCTGTTGCCATAAAAAGAACTTTCAAAATTAAAACAAATCACACGAGCCATAAAAGCAAGAAGCTTCTTGCCCCCTCCTCGACGTCTCACTTCTTATCAAGCTGTACATTACTGCAACAGTCGATACAGCATTGTTGGCGGAATAAATAATGAAGTCAAGCGCTTTTCCATCGATATTGACAAATTCTTCACGACGACCAAAAAAGCAACTCTTGATTTTGACAGCAAGGTCGCCATCTGCGCACTATTAAGAAAACGCGTAAGATTGAAAACAATTGGAAAGGCGTAGATATTGCGCATGACAACCACTGTGAAAGCATTAGAATAAGCGTATGGCAACCAAGCACGACTCAGAAACCCTGCTGGAGCGGCAAGTGCTGAAGCCGCCGCCGCTCTATCAGGTAGCCTTGCTCAATGACGACTACACCCCGATGGAATTTGTGGTGGCCATCATTCAGGAGTATTTCAACAAGGACCGTGAAACGGCGACGCAAATCATGCTCAGTGTTCATCGCTACGGCAAAGGAGTGTGCGGCGTGTTCTCTAAAGATATAGCGTGTACCAAAGTGGAGTTCGTTTTAACGCATGCGCGCAAGGCGGGGCACCCCCTGCAGTGCGTGATGGAGGAAGTATGATTGCGCAGGAATTAGAAGTAAGTTTGCACATGGCGTTTGTCGAAGCTCGGCAGGCACGGCACGAATTCATCACGGTTGAGCATTTACTGCTGGCACTGCTGGACAATCCCTCCGCTGCCGAGGTATTGCGTGCCTGCGCGGTCAATATAGAAGACCTGCGCAAGACCCTCACCAATTTCATCGGCGATAACACGCCGACCGTGCCTGGCACGGGCGAAGTCGACACCCAGCCGACGCTTGGTTTCCAGCGCGTGATTCAGCGCGCCATCATGCACGTGCAGTCCGCCTCGAACGGCAAGAAGGAAGTCACGGGCGCCAATGTGCTGGTGGCCATCTTCGGCGAAAAGGATTCGCATGCGGTCTACTACCTGCACCAGCAGGGCGTGACACGCCTGGACGTGGTCAATTTCATCTCGCACGGCGTGCGCAAGGACCAGTCGACGGAAAGCGCGAAAGCCTCCGAAGGCGTGGAAGAAGCGCCCGTCGACGGCCAGCCGAAGGAAAGCCCGCTCGACCAGTTCACGCAAAACCTGAACAAGGCCGCTGCCGAAGGCAAGATCGACCCGCTGATCGGGCGCGAGGAAGAAGTCGACCGCGTGATCCAGATCCTGTGCCGCCGCCGCAAGAACAATCCGCTGCTGGTCGGCGAGGCGGGCGTGGGCAAGACGGCCATCGCCGAAGGCCTCGCTTACCGCATCACGCAAAGCGATGTGCCGGAAATCCTGCAGAATGCCGTCGTGTATTCGCTGGACATGGGCGCCTTGCTGGCCGGTACCAAATACCGCGGCGACTTCGAACAGCGCCTGAAAGCCGTGCTGAAACAGTTGAAGGACAATCCGAACGGCATCCTGTTCATCGACGAGATCCACACCATCATCGGTGCGGGCTCGGCGTCGGGCGGTACCCTTGATGCGTCCAACCTGCTGAAACCGGCACTGGCCAACGGTCAATTGAAGTGCATCGGCGCGACCACGTACACGGAATTCCGCGGCGTGTTCGAGAAGGACCATGCGCTCTCCCGCCGCTTCCAGAAAGTGGACGTCAACGAGCCGACCGTCGAGCAAACCGTGCAGATCTTGCGCGGCCTCAAATCGCGCTTCGAAGAGCACCATGGCGTGAAATACTCGGCTTCGGCCCTGTCGACGGCGGCCGAACTGGCGGCGCGCTTCATCAACGACCGCCATCTGCCCGACAAGGCGATCGACGTCATCGATGAAGCGGGCGCGGCGCAGCGCATCCTGCCGAAGTCGAAGCAAAAGAAAACCATCGGCAAGGCCGAGATCGAGGACATCATCGCCAAGATCGCCCGCATTCCGCCGCAAACGGTCAACCAGGACGACCGCAGCAAGCTGCAGACGATCGACCGCGACTTGCGCAATGTCGTGTTTGGGCAAGATCCCGCCATCGATGCGCTGGCCTCGGCCATCAAGATGGCCCGTGCCGGCCTGGGCAAGACGGACAAGCCGATCGGCTCCTTCCTGTTCTCCGGTCCGACCGGCGTCGGCAAGACCGAGGTGGCGAAACAGCTGGCCTTCATCCTCGGTATCGAGCTGATCCGTTTCGACATGTCCGAATACATGGAGCGCCACGCCGTCAGCCGCCTGATCGGCGCGCCGCCGGGCTATGTCGGTTTCGACCAGGGCGGCTTGCTGACGGAAGCGATCACCAAGAAGCCGCATGCGGTCTTGCTGCTCGATGAAATTGAAAAAGCCCATCCGGACATTTTCAATATCCTGCTGCAAGTCATGGACCATGGCACCTTGACGGACAACAATGGCCGCAAAGCCGATTTCCGCAACGTGATCATCATCATGACGACGAATGCGGGCGCGGAAAGCCTGCAAAAGACGTCGATCGGCTTCACCAATTCGAAGCAGGCAGGCGACGAGATGGCCGACATCAAGCGCATGTTTACGCCGGAGTTCCGCAACCGTATCGACGCGACCATCAGTTTCCGCGCGCTGGACCAAGACATCATCCTGCGCGTGGTCGACAAGTTCCTGATGCAACTGGAAGAGCAGTTGCACGAGAAAAAGGTCGAGGCCGTATTTACCGAGAAGCTGCGTGCTTTCCTCGGCAAGAAGGGCTTCGATCCGCTGATGGGCGCGCGGCCGATGGCGCGTTTGATCCAGGACATGATCCGCAAGGCGCTGGCCGACGAACTGCTGTTCGGCCGCCTGGTCACGGGTGGACGGGTCACCGTCGACCTCGACGACAAGGAGCAGGTCTTGCTGGAATTCCCGGAACCGCCAGACGCGGCGCCGACGGCGGCACCGGAAACGGTGGAAGTGGAATAAACTTCCCGCCGTCAACGAAAAACCCGCCCACGCAAGTGGCGCGGGTTTTTTTACGTTTTTATGGGCAATAAAGAAGGTTTTAAGAAGGTTTTCTTTGGTCGTAGTTATGCCAGAATTGCTGTCCGGTATCGACATGATGTCCATGCCACCTGACCGCTATCTGGATGCCACATGAAAATTTCCCGCAATCTCTCCATGCTCCTGTTGTCCGCCGGCCTGCTTGGCAACGCCGCCGCTGCCGCGTCCGCCGGTAGTTATTTCCGTTTTCCCGCCGTGCGCGGCGATACCGTCGTCTTTACGGCCGAAGGCGATTTGTGGAAAAGCAGCGTGCGCGGTGGCGCGGCCCAGCGGCTGACCACGCATCCCGGCTATGAAACGAACGCGGCGATCTCGCGCGACGGCCAGTGGCTGGCGTTTTCCGCCGCCTATGAAGGGGCGCAGGAAGCATATGTGATGCCGCTGGCGGGCGGCTTGCCGCGCCGTATTTCCTTTGATAATGGCGGCGTGCTGGTGCTGGGCTGGACGGCGCAGGGCGAAGTGCTGGTCAGCACGCAGAATACGGACGGTCCCGCCTCGCGCCGCATCGTCGCCGCCATCGATCCCGTGAAACAGACGCGGCGCGTGTTTCCCGTGGCCGACGCCAACGACGCCGTGCTCGACGACGCTGGCAAGACGCTGTTCTTCACGCGTTTCGGCCTGGCCATGACGAACGACAATGTGCGCAACTACCGGGGCGGCGCGCATGCCACCTTGTGGCGCTATGCGCTCGATGGCAAGGGCGAGGCCGTGCGCATGCACACGGATGCCGGCGTCTTGGCGGGCAACAACAAGCGCCCCATGTGGTGGCAGGGCCGTATCTATTACATCAGCGACGAGGGCGGCAGCGACAATCTGTGGAGCATGCTGCCCGACGGCTCCGACCGCCGCGCCTTGACCAGCCACACGCAGTGGGACGTGCGCAACGCGCAGCTGGGCGACGGCAAGATTGTGTATCAATTGGGCGCAGACCTGCGGGTGCTGGACCTGGTCGCAGGGGCGGACTCATCGCCATTGCCGATCAGCCTCATATCCGACTTCGACCAGCAGCGCGCGCGCCAGATCCGCTCGCCGCTCGACACCCTCTCGAACGTGCAGCTATCGGGCAAGGACGAGCGCATCATCCTGACGGCGCGCGGCAAGGTCAGCATCGCCGGCACGGGCAGCCTGCGCAGAGTCGACATCGCCATTCCCGATGGAGCGCGGGCGCGCGATGCCGTCTTTTCCAGCGACGAGAAATCCGTGTTCGCCATCGTCGACACGAGCGGAGAAAACGAAATCTGGAAGTACGCGGCCGATGGCTCGGGCAAGGGCGAGCAGCTGACGACGCAGGGCGATAACCACCGCTGGAAGCTGTATCCGTCGCCGGACGGGCGCTGGCTGGCGCACACGGACAAGAAGGGCCGTTTCTGGCTGCTGGACCTGGCGACCAGGGGCAATCAGCTGATCGACGATGCGGGCAAGGCGGGCGTGGACAAGCACGACGAAGTGCAATGGTCGCCCGACAGCCGCAACCTGGCCATCGTGCGCGTGGCCAGCAGCGAGCAGCGCGAGCAGATCGGCTTGTACAACCTCGCATCGAAGCAGCTGCAGTTCGTCACCAGCGACCGCTATACCTCCGCTTCGCCCGTGTTTTCGCCGGACGGGCGCTGGCTGTATTTCATGTCGGCGCGCAATTTCCAGCTGGCCAATGGCTCGCCCTGGGGCGACCGCAACATGGGCCCCGTGTTCGACAAGCGCATCGGCGTGTATGCGCTGGCGCTGCAGCCGGGCAACCGTTTCCCGTTCCAGCCCGACGATGAACTGAGCCGTCCGGGAGTGAAACCGGCCGAAACGGACGATGAAAAGGCGGCCGAATCGGCGGCGGAAAAGGCATTGGAAAAGGCCGGCGGCAAGTCGGCCGTGAAGAAAACGCCGGCCGCCCTGCCGGACGTCGTCTTCAAGGGACTGGCCGAGCGCCTGTACGAAGTGCCGCTAGCGGCCGGCAATTACAGTGCGCTGGCCATCGATGACAAGCGCCTGTATTTCCTCGAGCGCGACAGCGGCGAGAACAAGTCCAGCCTGAAGACCTTAGCGATTGGCAATACCGGCTCCAAGCCGGAACTGCTGGTGGCCAATGTGCGCGAATTCGACCTGGCGCAAGATAAAAAGCATTTGTACTACAGGACAGCAACCAGCGCGGCAGCCACCGGCCCGGGCGAGATGCTGGTGATCGAGGCGGGCGCCAAGCTGCCGGCCGACCTGTCGAAGGCGAAAGTAAAAGTCGACGACTGGACGTTTGTGTCGAACCCGCGCCTGGAATGGAAGCAGATGTTCAACGATGCCTGGCGCTTGCACCGCGATTTCCTGTACGACGCGAAGATGCGCGGCGTGGACTGGAAGGCGGCGCGCGACAAGTATGCGCCGCTGGTCGAGCGCGTCACGGACCGGGCCGAGCTCAATGACGTGCTGGGCATGATGGTGGCCGAAGTGGGCGCCCTGCATTCGCAGATCCGTCCCGGCGAATTGCGCCGCACGGAGCAGGAAGGCGCGCCGGCCGGCCTGGGCGCCGTGCTGGCGCGCACCAGCGAGGGCTACCGGGTCGAGCATGTCTACCGCAGCGAGGCGGAACTGCCCTCGGCGCGCGCACCGCTGTCGCGGCCCGAAGTGGATGTGAAGGAGGGCGACGTGATCACGGCCGTCAACGGCAAGGACGTCCTGGGCGTGCGCGACATCAGCGACCTGCTGCTGAACCAGGCCGACAAGCAGGTGCTGCTGCAGGTCAAACGCGGTCATGGCAAGGGCGCGCCGCGCGCCGTCATCGTCACGCCCGTCAACATGGCGAAACAGACGGCGCTGCGTTATGGCGACTGGGAATTGAGCCGCGCCGAGCAGGTGGCCGCCGCCTCGCAGGGGCGCATCGGCTACCTGCACCTGCGCGCCATGGGCGCCAACGACATCGCCTCGTTCGCGCGCGATTTTTACGCCAACATCAACCGCGAAGGCCTGATCATCGATGTGCGGCGCAATAACGGCGGCAATATCGACAGCTGGATCATCGAAAAACTGCTGCGCAAGGCCTGGGCCTACTGGGCGCCGCCGGGCGTGCAGCCGTCGTCGAACATGCAGAACACCTTCCGCGGCCATCTGGTCGTGCTGGTCGATGAACTCACGTATTCCGATGGCGAGACCTTCGCCGCAGGCATCAAGGCATTGAAACTGGCGCCGCTGGTGGGCAAGCGCACGGCCGGCGCCGGCGTCTGGCTGAGCGACAATACGCGCCTGGCCGATAACGGCATGGCGCGCGTGGCGGAAAACGGCCAGTTCGGCATCGACGGCCAGTGGCTGATCGAAGGCGTGGGCGTGGTGCCGGACGTCGAGGTGGAAAATCCGCCGCACGCCACCTTCAATGGCGCCGACCGCCAGCTGGATGTGGCGCTCGACATGCTGGCGAAAAAGCTCAAGGAACAGCCGCGCCCCGCGTTCCAGGCGCAGCCGATCCCCGCGCTGAAGTAATTCCGTTACAGGCTGCAGGCGGTCTTGACGCGTGGCACCAGATAGCCGTACTGCTCGTGATGGCGCAGGTCGGCGGTGGACGGCACGTCCTGGTGCAAGGCAGTCCGCTGGTGCCGCCCGCGCCGCCGTGTCCCGTGCCGCGCTGCCATAGATCGTGCGGGTGAGGCCTGCCGTCCACGGTTTTTTTGTATGGCCGAAAAATCAGCCGGCGCGCAGGCGGCGCCACAGCGTGGTGCGGCTGATGCCGAGGTATTGGGCGGCGGCGTCGCGGCGCCCGCCGAAGCGCGCCAGTACGGCGCTGGCGCTTTCGTCTTCCAGGCGCGGCGGCGCGGTGGCGGCCGGTGCCGGCTGCGGCGCGGCCGTGCCGGCAGCATTGCCCAGTTCCGGCGCCACGCCCAGCACGAAGGCGGGCGTGAGCGCCTGCAGCGGTTCGGCTGCCAGGAACAGGGCCAGGCGCTCGGCCAGGTTGCGCAGTTCGCGCACGTTGCCGGGCCAGCCGTAGCGGCGCAGCAGCGGCGCGCAAGCCTGGATTTCCGCGTGCAGGTTGGGGTGCGGGCGGGCGCCCAGCGCGGCCAGCGCGTTTTTCAGCGACCATTCGGCCAGGCCGGGAATGTCGCTGGCGCGTTCGCGCAAGGCGGGCAAATGCAGGCGCAGCACGGCCAGGCGGTAGAACAGGTCGGCGCGGAAGCGTCCTTCGCGGATGCGCTGCTCCAGGTCGCAGTGCGTGGCGCTGATGATGCGCACATTGATGGCGATGGGCCGCGTGCCGCCCACGCGCACCACTTCGCGCTCTTCCAGCACGCGCAGCAAGCGCGTTTGCAGGGCCAGCGGCATTTCGCCGATTTCGTCGAGGAACAGGGTGCCGTGGTTGGCCGCCTCGAACAGCCCCGCATGGCCGCCCCGGCGCGCGCCCGTGAACGCCCCGTCCTCGTGGCCGAACAGTTCCGATTCCAGCAAGGACTCGGCGATGGCGCCGCAATTGATGGCAATAAAGGGCCGGTTCGCGCCCAGGCTGCGCGGGCTTTCGCGGTGGATGGCCTGCGCCACCAGTTCCTTGCCGCTGCCCGTCTCGCCCTGGATCAGCACCGTCGCCGGCGACCGCGCATACAGCACCACCGACTGGCGCAGCGCTTCCATCGCCTCCGATTCGCCGCGCAAATCGTGCAGGCCGTGGCGCGCGCGCAGGGTGTCGGCCACCACCGCGCGCCGTCCCCGGTTCGATTCGATCTGGGTCAGGCGCGCCAGTTCCAGCGCGTCGTCGAAGGCGCGCCGGATGGCCGTGGCCGAATACACGAAGACGGCGGCCAGGCCCGCTTCCTCGGCCAGGTCGGTGACGAGGCCCGCGCCGACGACGGCTTTGACGCCCTCGGCCTTCAGTTCATTGATCTGCGCGCGCGCGTCTTCCTCGGTGGCGTAGGTGCGCTGCGCGATCCGGAAGCCGAAGGTGGCGGCAAATTCGCCCAGTTCCGGCATCGGATCCTGGTAGGTGACGACGCCGATTTGCGGCGAGATGCGCCGCGCGCGCGCCAGCGCCTGCATCACGTCGTAGCCGCTGGCCTTGGCGATGATGACGGGTACCGACAGCCGGCCTTTCAGGTAGGCGCCGTTGGAACCGGCCGCAATGACGGCGTCGCAGCGCTCCGTGGCCATGCGTTCGCGGATGTGGCGCACGGCGTCGTCGAAGCCCAGGTTGATCGGCTCGATCGTCGCCAGGTCGTCGTATTCGAGCGTGATGTCGCGGAACAGGTCGAACAGCCGCGAGACGGAGACGGTCCAGATGACGGGTTTGTCGCGGTGGTCGAGCGGAGGTTGGGGAGGGCGGCGCATGCTTTATTCTAAACGATTTGTTTCATATTTTTGCTGTGCAACGGCGTTGCAACAAGCGTGTTGCAAGTGGTCTGTGGCGTTTCAGATATTGCCAATAAGGAATATGAAAAAACCCCGGGAAACTGGTTTATGATCTAACAGCACTATGATGCCTGATGAATATATTGCCCAGGTGCATTTCGACCGCCAACAACCGAACCATGGTGTCCATGAACCGCGTACCGACCAGTCCCGATTTCATCGCCGATGCCTTGCAGCTGATCGCCTTGCCTGCTTGCGCCTGCGATGCCTGCGGCATGGTGGTGGCCGCGAATGGCGCCTTGCAGTCCTTGCTGGGCAGGGATATATCGGGCTGGTTGCTGGCCGACTGTTTTACGGACGCCTACCGCGCGTCGAGCACCAGCATGCTGCGCGGCGCGCTCGGCGCGGCCGGGCGCGAGCGACAGTGGGACAGCAGCCTGCAAGGGGAGGCGGGCGCCATCGCCGTGCAGGTATGGTCGAGGCCGCTGCTGGTGGACGATGGCTTGCCGGGCGCGACCCTCGTGTTTGCCGACATCCGCGTGCAGCAGCGCGACCAGCAAGCCCTGCGCAAGACCTTGCTGGAACAGCAGGCCATCCTGGAAAGCGCGGCCGTCGGCATCATCTTTTCCAAGGGCGGCTTTATCGAGGAATGCAATATCCGCGCCGCCGAGATGCTCGGCTATGCGCGCCACCAGCTGACGGGCATGCCGGGCGCGGTGCTGTACCGCTCCGCCGAGCATTGCCGCGCGCTGGGACTGGAAGCGGCGCCGCTGCTGTCGAAGGGCAAGCCGTACCGTACGGAGCTGGAATTGCGGCGCCAGGACGGCACCCTGTTCTGGAGCCGCCTGCACGGGCGCGCCGTCGATCCCTTGAATACGCATGACGGCACGGTCTGGATCATCGAGGATATCAGCGACCACCGGCGCGATGAAGACCAGCTGCGCCGTGCCATGCTGGAAATGCAGGCCGTGATGGACAACGCGCCGCTGGCCATCGGCTTCCAGCGCGACAAGGGCGTGCTGCGCTACAACCGGCGCTTCGCCGAATGCTTCGGCTTCGATGGCGACAGCGGCGTGGGCCTGGCCGTCGCCGACCTGTATCCGTCGCGCGCGGCCTACGAGAACGTCGTGCGGCAGGCTGCGCCCCTGCTGCGGCGCGGCCTGCCGTTCCAGGGCGAGATGGAGATGCGCCGCCGCGACGGTTCGACCTTCTGGGCGCTGGCCTACGGCTATGTGCTGAACCCGGAAAACCAGCCCGACCGCGCGCTGCGCGACACGATCTGGCTGTTCGATGACCGCAGCGCGCAAAAGGCGGCCGAGGAGGCGACGCGCCAGCTGATGCTCAAGCAGCAGGCCATCCTCGATAATGCCTCCGTCGGCATCCTGTTTTCGCGTTCGCGCCTGATCCTGCGCTGCAATCCCCGCTTCGCCGAAATGTTCGGCTACGCGCAGGAGGAGATGACGGCCATGCCCGCCGCCGAACTGTTTCCCTCGCCGGCCGCCTACGAGGCATTCGGCGTGCAGGCGACGCCGCTGCTGGGACAGGGCTTGCCGTACGAGCAGGACGAATCGCTGTTCCGCCGCCGCGATGGCAGCCTGTTCTGGTGCCGCATCCGCGCCAAGGCCGTCGACCAGGCGCACAGCGAGCAGGGCGCCATCTGGATCCTCGAAGACATCACGGCCAGCCGCCAGGCGCAGATGGAGGTGGCGGCCATCATGACGAATGCCTCGGTCAGCATCCTGTACACCAAAAACCGCCAGATCACGCGCTATAACCTGGGCTTTGCCGCGATGTTCGGCTACAGCGGCGACGAGGCGCTGGGCTTGCCCGGGCGCGCCCTGTACGTGTCGCAGCAATCGTACGATTTATTGGGCGCGGCCGCGTTTCCCTTCCTGTCCGTCGGCAAGCCCTTCCAGACGGAAGTGGAGATGATGCGCCGCGACGGCAGCACTCTGTGGGCGCAGCTGATCGCCTATGTCGTCAACCCGGACGACCCGGCCGCCGGCACCATCTGGATCATCGAGGACCGCACGGAAGCCAAGCGCGCCGAAGAATCGCTGCGCAACGCGCTGCTGGAAAACCAGGCCATCCTCGACAGCGCCGTGCTGGGCATCTCGGTGATAGAGGGGGGCTACAATTTGCGCGCCAACAGCAAGATGGAAGAGCTGTTCGGCTATGGACCCGGCGAGATCAACGGCCTGTCCGTGCGGGCCCTGTATCCGGACGTGGCCGCGTGGAAGGTGGCGCGCGGCGAGACGGCGCGCGATTTCGATGCGGGCAGGGTGCACATGTCGGAATACCAGCTGGTGCGCAAGGATGGCAGCCGTTTCTGGGCGCGCCTGTCCGGCCGGCCGTTCGACCTGGCGCATGCGCATGGCCGTTCCGTGTGGCTGGTCGACGACGTGACGGCGCGCCGCGAGGCGGCCGAGGCGGTGCGCCGCGCGCGCGATGAACTGGAACTGCGCGTGCAGGAACGCACGGCCGAACTGGCCGGCGCCAACCTGCTGCTGCAGGGCGAAATCGTCGAGCGGCGCCAGGCCGAGGCGCGGGTGCACCACATGGCTTACCACGACAACCTGACGGGCTTGCCGAACCGCGCGCTGCTGTCGGACCGGCTGGAACGGGCCATGCTGGCCTCGCAGCGCTCGGAGCGCAAGCTGGCCGTGATGTTCATCGACCTCGATCGTTTCAAGACCATCAACGATTCGCTGGGCCACATGACGGGCGATCTGCTGCTCAAGGAAGTGGCCGCGCGGCTGTGCGGCGCCGTGCGCGCCAGCGACACGGTGGCGCGCCTGGGCGGCGATGAATTCGTCGTGCTGGTGCCGGGCATCCGCGGCGGCGAGGAAGCGGCGCGCGTGGCGGAGAAGATCATCGAGGCGCTCACGCCCGCCTTTCCGCTCGACGGCCACGTGCTGCACGTGACGCCGTCGATCGGCATCTGCCTGTATCCGGACGACGGCGGCGATGTCGACGCCCTGATGCGCCATGCCGATGCGGCCATGTACCACGCCAAGGGCAACGGCCGCAACAACTACCAGTTCTTCACGCAGACGATGAACCAGGCGGCGGCCCTGCACTTCGATCTGGAAAGCAGCTTGCGCACGGCGCTGGCGCTGCAGCAGTTCGAGCTGGTTTACCAGCCCGTCATCGATATCGCCACGCGCCGCCTGCACGGCATGGAAGTGCTGCTGCGCTGGCGCCGTCCGGGCCAAGGCCTGGTGCTGCCCGACCGCTTCATTCCCATCATGGAAGAAAACGGCTTGATCGTGCCGGTGGGCGAGTGGGTGATGCGCCAGGCCTGCGAGCAAAGCATGGCCTGGCAACGTCAGGGCTTGCAGCCGGTGCCGCTGGCCGTGAATCTGTCGCCGCGCCAGTTCATGCACAAGGGCCTGGTGGCGGCGATTGGCGCCGTGGTGCGGGAAACGGGGATCGATCCGTCGCTGCTGGAATTCGAGATCACCGAGACGGCGCTGATGCAGCACGGCGAGCATACCCTGGAGATTCTGCGGCAGATCAACGGCATGGGCCTGCGCCTGTCGATCGACGATTTCGGCACCGGTTATTCCAGCCTGGCCTACCTGAAGCGCTTCCCCGTGAAGAAGGTCAAGATCGACCGCGCCTTCATCAAGGACCTCGAGCACAGCGCGGAAGACCGCGCCATCGTGTCGGCCATCATCGCGCTGGCCGACAGCCTGCAATTGTCGGCCGTGGCCGAGGGCGTGGAAACGGAGGAGCAGTTCGCGCTGCTGCAGGCGAACGGCTGCCGCTATGCGCAGGGCTATCTGTTTTCCGCGCCCGTGCCGGCGGTCAATGCGCAGGCCTTGCTGGAACGCGTTGTTAAGACTTCGAGCGCCTAACAGAACCGTAGCGAGCGGCAGTGAGTTGTGGCTGAGAAGCGGAGCTGTGCGAATGCACAGTGAGCATCGGAGGCCGCAAATCGCGACGCGCAGTAGGTTATGTTAGGTGCTCAATCAATCGTCGCCACCACCGGCGCATGATCGGACGGCTGTTCCCACTTGCGCGGCACGCGGTCGATCACGCAGGCCGTGCAGCGGGCTGCGAGAGCGGGCGAGAGCAGGATGTGGTCGATGCGCAGGCCCTTGTTCAGGCGGAAGCCCAGCTGGCGGTAATCCCACCAGCTGAACGATTTTTCCGCCTGTTCAAACAGGCGGAAAGCGTCCGTCAAGCCGATGTCGAACAGGCGCTGCAGGGCGGCGCGTTCCTTGTCCGAGACCAGCACCTGGCCTGCCCAGGCGACGGGATCGTGCACGTCGCGGTCGTCGGGCGCGATATTGTAGTCGCCGACGACGGCCAGCTGCGGGTGCTGCTGCGCTTCTTCGGCCAGCCAGTCGTGCAGGGCGGACAGCCAGCCCAGCTTGTATTCGTATTTGTCCGAGTCGACGCTCTGGCCGTTCGGCACGTAGGCGCAGACGACCCGCACGCCGCCTATGGTGGCGGCCAGGATGCGCTGCTGCGCATCGTCATAGCGCGGGTTGTTCTTTACCACGTCGGTGATCGGCAGCTTCGACAGGATGGCCACGCCGTTGTAGGTCTTCTGGCCGCTGAAGACCACCTGGTAGCCGGCCGCCTCGATCTCGGCGACGGGGAACTTGTCATCCGTGAGCTTGGTTTCTTGCAGGCACAGTATGTCGACCGGGTTGTCGGTCAGCCACTGCAGCACTTGCGGCAGGCGCACTTTGAGCGAGTTGACGTTCCAGGTGGCGAGTTTCATGGGAAAAATCCTTGCTTGAGTAGGTGACGATAGGCGCGAATCTTACCGCATGCGTGTCGATGGCGTCCTGCCCCGCCTGCCGGGCATGGGCTTGATTGACGGGCGGGGAAAAAGCCGTGTTAACAAAGTATTTGCATTTAACCAATCGTGGCGCATGAATATTATGTTTTTGTGTATCATTGATCAACCCCTATGTTTGATTTGGCATAAGTGGCTGGCATGGCAGGCTGCGTCTTGCCGTTGGGCGCGACAAAGGTGTAAAGTTTCTCGCTAAAACGCGATAAAAACTACTAAAATGGCACAATGTAACAACTGTGTCACACGGCTTTGTTACAGCCAAGTTAAGAACCGAACAGGAAGCAGTTGTAATTAGTTGTAATTGCTATTCCGATTACATGACCACTGTGCCGGGGACGGAACGTTAATTCCGTCCCTGGCGCCGCCAGACTTGTTATATAAATTGCAGTACTGTATCTATGAGACTGTTTTGCGACATCAATAGATGGTACTATTTTGAAATGTTGCAGTTTTAATAGTGAGACTTGCGCGTAGCATTTGCAAAGGAAGAAAATGCGAACTGCATTTGAAGCGTGGGCGCAGCGTGACGGCCACATTGTGCGGCGAAGAGAAGACAAACCGGATGAGTACCTGATTTTCGAGACCCAGCGCCGCTGGGTTATCTGGCAGGCGGCTCTGACGCATGGCAAGACGGCGACCAAGCCGCGCGTGAGCGCGGCCGAAAAGGCGGCGAAAGCCCAGCGCGCGCTGGAAATGTCCTCCGATGAAGCGACCGTACGCAACAAGGTGCTTAATGAGGTGCTCGACGCCTTCAGCGGCGCCGATGGCGCGGCCGGCATGGAAGGCATACTGAAAGTGATCCAGGGCCTGAAGCAGAAGCAGAAGGCGCTGGCCGACGACAAGAGCGAAGATTCAACGGCTTGAGGGGACGGCGATGCGTTATCGGCACTATAAGGGCGGCATTTACGAACTCGTGTGCGAAGCCACGCTGGAAGCGGATCTGACGCCGATGATCGTCTATCGCGCCGCCGACGGTTCCATCTGGACCCGTCCGAAAGACGTTTTTTTTCAACTGATCGAAGTCGAAGGCGTCATGGTCCAGCGTTTCGCTCCCATCAACTGATGGCCGCCTGCGTGCGTGCCCGGGATACTTTTCATGCGTAAATTGCTGCCTGCCGCTTTGGTGCTGGGCTTTGCCTGCGCCGCGGCGCATGCCGAAACCATCGGTTCGGTCGATACGGTGTTCAAACTGATCGGCCCTGACCATAAAATTGTCGTTGAAGCGTATGATGATCCGCGCGTCGCCGGCGTCAGCTGCTATCTGTCGCGCGCCAAGACGGGCGGCATCAAGGGCGCCGTCGGCCTGGCCGAAGACAAGGCCGATGCGGCCGTGGCTTGCCGCCAGGTGGGGCCGCTGCAATTCAAGGGCAAGCTGCCGCGCCAGGAAGAAGTGTTCACCGAGCGCGCCTCGATCTTCTTCAAGCACGTGCGCGTCGTGCGCATGGTCGACAGCAAGCGCAATGCGCTGGTCTACCTCGTGTATTCCGACCGCCTGATCGAGGGCAGCCCGAAAAACAGCGTCACCGCCGTCGCCGTGCCTGGCGACCAGCCGATCCCCGTCCGTTAAGCGAGCTTCCCATGCGCGTGCCATCGTCTGCCGCCCTTGCCGCCTTTGCCGCCAGGACGCTGCTGCTGTTTGGCCTGGGCGGCTGCGCCACCCTGACGGGCAACACGGACCAGATGGTGCTGGTGCAAACCATCCAGGACAACCGCGAACTGACGGGCGCCGGCTGCATCCTCAGCAACGACGTGGGCAAGTGGTTCGTCACCACGCCGGGACGCATCACCATCCGCAAGAGCCAGGAACCGTTGAAAGTCGATTGCCGCAAGCACGGTTCGCCCGCCATCGCGACGGACGACCACATCGATCCCAAGCTCAATGGCAGCGTATGGGGCAATGTCATCCTGACCCTGGGCGTCGGCTATTTCGTCGACCGCAACACGGGCGCCGGCTTCGACTACCCATCGATCCTGACCATCGTCATGCAAGACCCGGCCCGTCTGGCGCCGCCGCCCGCACCCGTCGCCGTGAAGCCGCCGCCGGCTGCCGTGCCGGAAACGGTGGTGCAGCCCAAGGTGGCACCGTCGCCGTTGCCCAATCCCGTCGTCTACTGATTAATACGCCACGCATGAAAAAACCGCCAGGGTCAGTGACCGTGGCGGCTGTCTTCTTGCGTAACGACGCCTGACAAAACCGTAGCGAGCGGGAGCTAGTGGTGGCCGAGAAGCGCAGCTGTACTTTATGTACAGCGAGCATCGCCGGCCGCCAATAGCCCCGCGCAGCAGGTTTGGTCTGGCGTTATACCCGGTTGATCAGGAACGTGGTGAGCAGTGGTACTGGACGGCCGGTCGCGCCCTTCGATCCGCCCGATTTCCATGCCGTGCCGGCGATGTCCAGATGCGCCCAGGTGTACTTCTTGGTGAAGTTTTCCAGGAAGGCCGCTGCCGTCACCGAGCCGCCGCCTGGCGTGCCGATGTTGGCCAGGTCGGCGAAGTTCGACTTCAGCTGTTCGTTGTACGCCTCTTCGATCGGCATGCGCCATGCCGTGTCGCTCGATTGCTTGCCCGCTGCCAGCAGTTCATTGGCCAGCTGGTCATGCGCCGCATCGCTGCGCGTAAACAGGCCGCTGTTGTGGTGGCCCAAGGCGACGACGCAAGCGCCCGTCAGGGTGGCGATATCGACCACGGCTGCCGGCTTGAAACGTTCGGCGTAGGTCAGCGCGTCGCACAGCACCAGACGGCCTTCGGCGTCCGTGTTCAGCACTTCGATGGTCAGGCCGTTCATGGAGGTGACGATGTCGCCCGGCTTGGTGGCGCGGCCCGACGGCATGTTTTCGCATGCGGCTATGACGCCGATGACGTTCAGCTTCAGGTTCATTTCGCCGATGGCGCGGAAGGTGCCCAGTACCGAGGCGGCGCCGCACATGTCGTACTTCATTTCATCCATGCCAGGACCGGCCTTGATCGAAATGCCGCCCGTGTCGAAGGTGATGCCCTTGCCGACCAGGACCACCGGCGCATCCTTGGCCTTGCCGCCCATGTGTTTCAGGACGATGAATTTCGGCGGCTGCTCGCTGCCGTTGGTGACGGACAGGAAGCTGCCCATTTTCAGCGCTTCGAGCTGTTTGCGGTCCAGTACTTCGACTTCGAACTTGTAATCCTTGGCCAGCTGCTTGGCCGTGCTGGCCAGGTAGGTCGGATTGGCGATGTTCGCCGGCAGGTCGCCCAGCTTGCGCGTCAGGTCGGAACCGTTGGCGATGGCGATGGCTTGTGCCAGCGCGCCGCGCGTGGCTGCCGTTGCTGGCGCTGCCAGGACGATCTTGCGCACGCCTGCCGGCGCTGGATCTTTTTTGCTTTTTTGCGAGTCGCAGCGGTATTCGCTGTCATGTGCTGCTTGCACCACGCAACGGATTGCCCAATTTACGTCGCGCTCTTTCACTTCAGCCAGCGGTAATGCGATAATGGCGTCCGCAGCGCCCAGCGAGCCGAAGGCCTTCAGCGCGGCTTGTACGCCGGTCGTGAAGCTTTTTTCGCTGACAGTGTCATCGCTGCCCATGCCTACCAGCAGAACACGTTCGGCGGCGACGCCATCGACTGCGCGCAGCAGCAAGGTGCTGCCAGGCTTGCCGCTGATGTCGCCGGACTTCAGCGCAGCCGAAATCGCACCCTTGCTGTCCAGCGATTTTGCCGCTGGCGACAGTTTTTTGTTTTCGAATACCGCAACCGCGATGCATCCGCTTTTGGCCGTGCCGAGGGTGCTCTTGGTATCGAATGCTTTTATGCTAAAGTCCATTTGGTTCTCCGTTTTCATTTACTAGTAACGTGTTACTCAACTAACTGACCCGAATTATAAACTCCGAATGATCTTTCAACGCGCCCTTCGACGTGAATTGGCTAGTGCCGCCGGGGCCACCTTCACTGTTTTGTTCAGCATCCTGCTCACCTGGATGCTGATCGGTATTCTCGGCAAGGCGGCGGGCGGCAAGATCGCGTCGGCCGACGTCATGTCCCTGATGGTCTTTTCCGCCCTGATGCAGCTGCCCACCATCATCATCCTCACCGGATTCATTTCGGTGCTGATGGTCGTCACGCGCAGCTACAAGGAGTCGGAGATGGTGGTGTGGTTCGCCTCGGGCCTGAGCCTGTCGCGCTGGATCTGGCCCGTGCTCAGCTTCGGCCTGCCGCTGGTGCTGGCCACCGGCGTCCTGAGTTTGTACGCCACGCCGTGGGCGCAAAAGAAAAGCGATGAATATGTGGCGCGCTTTGAAAAGCGCGAAGACCTGCAGAAAGTCACGCCGGGCCAGTTCCGCGAATCGGCCGGCAGCAACCGTATCTTTTTCGTCGAGGGCGCCAGCGGCGAAAAGAACGTGGTGCAGAACGTCTTCGTCAATACCGTCGATGAAAAAGGCAGCGCCGTCGTCGTCGTCGCGAAGGAAGGCGTGATCAATACCGACGCCAAGGGCGAACGCTTCCTGGTGCTCAAGAGCGGCCGCCGCTACCAGGGCGTGCCGACACAGGCGGACTTCCAGACCATGGAATTCGAGCAGTACATCATGCGCATCGAGAGCAAGCAGCAGGAACTGGGCGCGGAACTGGGCGTGCGCGCCATGAGCACCATGGCCCTGGTCGCCGATCCGAATCCCTACACCATGGCCGAGTTGCTGTGGCGGGTCAGTGCGCCGCTGATCGGCCTGATGCTGATCCTGCTGGCCATTCCGCTGGGCTTTGTCAATCCGCGTGCCGGCAGTTCGGCCAACCTGATCATCGCCCTGCTGATTTTCTTCACCTACAGCAATCTGATCAAGGTCGTCGAAGCGAGCGTGAAACAGGGGCGCCTGACCTTCGGTCTGGCCTGGTGGCCGCTGCACCTGCTGGCGGCGCTGGCCGTGGTTGCGCTGTTTGCGTGGCGCCTGAATGTGAATCACCGCTATCATCCGCTGGTCCTGCTGGCGGCTTTCAAGCGCGCGCGCCGCGCCGGCAAACCAAGTAAAGCGGTATCGAAATGAAGATTTTACAGCGCTATTTTGCGGTCTCGATATTCCAGGCGGTGCTGTTCGTGCTGCTGGCCTTTCTGGCTTTGCAAGCCTTCATCGACCTGACGGGCGAGTTGCCCAAGGTGGGCCGCAACGGCTACACCATCCAGTATGCCTTCCTGTATGTGCTGGTGCTGGTGCCGGGGCACGTGTACGAGGTGATGCCGATCGCGGCGCTGATCGGCACCATCTACACGATGGCGCAGTTTGCCGCCAGTTCCGAATTTACCATCATGCGCGCATCGAGCATGTCGACGGCGATGGCCGCCGGTTTCCTGTTCCGCATCGGTATCGTCTTCGTCGTCATCACCTTCATCTTCGGCGAGGTGATCACGCCGCGCACGGAGCCGCTGGCCGAACGCCTCAAGCTGACCTCGCGCGGCGCGGCCGTGTCGAGCGAGTTTCGCTCGGGCCTGTGGACCAAGGACATGGTCAAGAGCGACGGCCTGACGGGTACCGTCACCGGCTCGCGCTTTTTCAATGTGGGCGAAGCGCGTGCGGACGGCCAGCTGAAAAACGTCAAGCTGTATGAATTCGACACCGATATGCGTTTGCGCACCCTGACCGTGGCCAAAGGCGCGACGTATCAGGGCAATAATATCTGGCGTCTGACCGATGTGACGGAAACCTCGTTCTCGAACAGCGCGGCCACCTCGCCCGGCTTCGAGCCAAAGCTGGCGAACTACTATGGGCAGGAAACGAGTCTGGTGCGCACGGTGCAGAGCGCCAGCAAGGACATGACGTCGGAAGTGACGCCGAAGATCCTGACGGTGTCGGCGTCCGACCCCGAGCGCATGTCGGCCAGCGAACTGGCCGTGTACACGCGCCACCTGGCCGAGAACAAGCAGGAAACCGAGCGTTTCCGCATCGCTTTCTGGAAAAAGCTGATCGATCCGCTGGCCATCTTCGTGCTGATGGCGCTGGCGCTGCCGTTCGCCTACATGCATACGCGCAGCGGCGGCATCAGCCTGAAGATATTCATCGGCATCATGATCGGCGTGAGCTTCATGCTGGTCAACACCCTGTTCTCGCATCTTGGCTTGCTCAGCACCTGGCCCGCCTTCCTGACGGCGGTGGCGCCGAGCGCCCTGTATCTGCTGCTGGCGCTGGGCGCCCTGTGGTGGGTGGAGCGGCACTGATGGAGACGAACGTGAAACAGGCATTGATCTTGTTTGCCCATGGCGCGCGCGCCGCATCGTGGGCCGCCCCCTTCGAGCGGCTGCGCGACCTGACCCAGGCGCGCATGCCCGGCGCCAGCGTGCACCTGGCCTTCCTGGAACTGATGACGCCACGCCTGCCCGAGCTGGTGGCGAGCCTGCTGGCCGAGCTGCCCGCCGGCGCCATCCTCGACGTCACCGTGGTACCCGTGTTCCTGGGGCAGGGCGGGCATGTGCTGCGCGACTTGCCGTTGCTGCTGGAAGAACTGCGCCAGCAGCATCCGGCACTGCGCCTGAAGGTGGTCGAGGCGGTGGGCGAGAACGCCAGCGTGCTCGCCGCCATCGCCGATTACTGCGTGGCGGCGCCAGGTTCCAGCCCTTTGCCTTGAGCGGCATCGACATCGTCTACCTGTGGGTAGACGGCGCCGATCCCGCCTGGCGCGCGCGCCGGCGACACGCCTATGCCGCCTGGGCGCAGGCGCATCCTGGCCAGCTGGCCCTGCACGGCAACGTGGCGGGGCGCTACCGCGACAACGGCGAACTGCGCTACAACCTGCGCGCGCTCGAGCGTTTCTTTCCCGGCCATGGCCACATCTATCTGCTGACGGACCGGCAAGTGCCCCACTGGCTGCGCGCATCAAAGCGCCTGACCGTGATCGACCATGCGAGCCTGATGCCCGATGCCTCCCTGCCGGTGTTCGACTCCGGTCATATCGAATCGTACCTGCACCATATTCCGGGATTGTCCGAACGCTTCCTGTATCTGAACGACGACGTATTTTTCGGCGCGCCGTTCGAGCCTGCATTCTGGTTTGGCGGAGAAGGGGACCGGCGTTTGAGTGTTTTCACGGAGAGCGCGCTGCACGATGATGTGCCGGGCTTGCGCGCCGACGTGGCGGCGCCCGTCAATTGCGCGACCTTGTCGCGGCAATGGCTGTCGGCGCAGTACCCCGCTTACCTGCATGAACCGCGCCTGTATGCGCATGCGCCGCGGCCCATGCTGAAAAGCGCGCTGCATGCGCTGGAAGGGCTGGCGCCGGCCATGTTTGCCGCTGTGCGCGAGACGGTGTTCCGCTCGTGGCAGGTGCCGGCATTGCTGCCCGACCTGGTGCCGCGCTGGATGGTGCATCAGGGGATTGCGCGCTCGCGCATGCTCGACCCGCTGCATATCGCCAGCGGCGATGCGCAGGCGCCGCAGCAGCTTGAGGAACTGGCGGCGCGTTTCGGCAGCTTGCCGTTTTTCTGCATCAACGATACCTGCGACGAGGCCGGCGACGACGACCCGCGCCTGCTGCGCGTGGCCGCTACCTTGCAGCGGCTGCTGCCGCTGCCGTCATCGTTTGAAGTTGCTTAAGCCGCTTTCTTCTTCGGCGCCAGGCTGATGCGGGCGGCGGCCGTGCTGTCGGACAGCGAAGCGAGGAACAGCAGCCAATAGGCGCCCAATTCGAGCACTTCTTCGCCCAGCAGCGCGTAGGCGTCCGGCATGCCATGAAAGACCTTCTTGTCGAAAGGCCAGCCAGCGACCATCAGCAAGCCGCCGATGGCCGTCAGGATGGTGATGCGCATGCTGAAAATCTGCGGCGCATGGGCAAACACCTTGCGCGCGCGCGGCGCGAAGAAGATCAGCAAGCGTATCAGGATCAGCAACTCCACCAGACGCAGGGCTTTTTCCAGCTGCGCCCAGGCGGGCGCCGTGCCGAACTGATCGATATCGAGTTCGCGCAGCAGGAAGCCGAACAGCAGCGCGCACAGGCCCGCATGCATGAGGAAGCGCAGGGACTGGCGGTCAGTCTCTTGCCAGGCGCGCACGCCGTGCACGGTGCAAGCCAGGGCCAGGAACAGCGCCTGCAGCCATTCCAGCAAATGGTTTTCATCGTCGATATTCGGGAAGACCGTCCACAGGGCGATGGAGGCGAGCATGCTGAACAGCACGGCGCTGGCGACGCCGACATTGCTGCGGCTGAGCGAAGTCAGGGCTTCGCGCATGGAGGTGAAATTCATGTGTGGTCGTAAGGCTAAAGTTGCGCGGCGCGGTATTGCAGCCTGCGGGCGCAGCTTTTTTCGGGGAGGGTCAGCCGGGATACCGCACGGCAAGCGCTATGGCGGGGCGAAGCGTGAATTTATTGCTATCACGCAACAACTTCTCGAGAAAAGATGCGTGAGCATCGTATCATGTTTCCCCGGAAGACGTCGGTTACTGACTTTAAAGTCGGTAAAATACGCTGTGTTTATTCAAGCATGGCGCGCCAGAATGGCGGCCGTTTCTTCGATGGCCTGGTGCGTGCGCGCGGCCATGGCGTCGCCCAGCATCACCAGCACGGGGCCGTGGGTGTCACCCAGGCCGTGCGCCAGGGCGCTCAGCGTCAGGCGCACGATGCGCTGGTCCGGGCGGCTGCAGTTTTCTATCACCACCACCGGGGTGTCGGCACGGCGGCCCTGGGCCAGCAAGCGCTGCGCCGTGGCAATGGCTTCGCGGCCACCCATGTATTGCACCAGGGTGTCGCAGTCGGGAATGCGCGTCTGGTCCGGTTCGCCCGGCGCCGTGCTGGACGTGAAAAAGGCCACGCTGCGCGACACGCCCCGCTTGGTCAGCGGCTGCTGTGTTGCGGCCGCCGCCGCCAGCGCCGTGGTAATGCCGGGCACCACTTCGACGGCGATGCTCGCTTCTTCCAGCGCCCGCAATTCCTCGTCGGCACGGCCGAACAGCATGGGATCGCCCCCTTTCAGGCGTACCACGACGGCGTGCTTGCGCGCGTTGTCGACCAGTTGCTTGTTAATAAACGCCTGCGCCGTCGACAACTGGCCGCAGCGCTTGCCGACCAGGATTTTTTGCGCCTGCGGGCACAGCTCCAGCATCTCTTCGGTGACCAGCGCGTCGTGCAGCACGACATCGGCCTGCGCCAGCAGGCGGGCGCCGCGCAAGGTCATCAGGTCTTGCGCGCCGGGGCCTGCGCCGATCAGGTAGACCTTGCCGGGGAGAGATGCGGAGTTGTTCATGCTAGCCTTCTTCAGTCGAGATACGGGTTACAGCCGAACCATGCCCGCGGCGACGGTCTGGTGGGTGACTTCATCGATCAGGATGAATGCCCCCGTGGCGCGGATATCGGCATACGCATCGGCCGCCAGCGCCTGCTGCACGTTCAGGCTGATGCGGGCGATGTCGTTCAATTTCAAGCCTTCGGCCGGATGGCGCTGCTGCGTATTGATGTCGAGAATCGACTCGATCGCCGTCACCTTGGCCGCCGTCTGTTTGGTGCCATGCTTGATCCAGTACTTGCGGCGCAGGTCCAGCGCGTCTTCCGACAGCCAGCACACGTCGGCCACCACCTGTTTCAGCAGGGTGGCGGGGCGCTCGCTGCTGGCCAGCAAGTCGCCGCGCGAAATGTCCAGATATTCATTGAGCAGCAGGGTCACGGACTGGCCCACCACGGCCGTTGGCAGCGAACCGTCGAGGGTGACGATGTCTTTCACTGTCGCCGTCTGGCCCGATGGCTGCACCACCAGGGTGTCGCCGATGCTGACCTTGCCCGCCTCGATGCGGCCCATGTAGCCACGGAAATCGTTCGCTTCGTGGCCGTTGTGGCGCGCCACCAGCTGCACGGGGAAGCGGAATGGCGTGTCGTGCGATTCGTCGTAGACGGACAGCGATTCGAGCAGCTCGATCAGGGTGGGGCCCGTGTACCAGCCCAGCTTGTCGCCGCGCTCGACGACATTGTCGCCCGTCAAGGCCGACAATGGAATCGGCGTGATGTCCTTCAGGCCCAGCGACTGGGCAAATTCGCGGTAGGCGGCGACGATGCGGTTGTACACCGTTTCATCATAATCGACCAGGTCCATCTTGTTGACGGCCACGACCACGTGCTCGATCTGCAGCAAATGGGCAATCGTCGAATGACGTTTGGTCTGGATCAGCAGTTCCACGCTGCCGTCGTCACCGAGTTTGACTTTCGACACGTCGATCAGGATGATGACGGCGTCGGCCGTGGACGCCCCCGTGACCATGTTGCGCGTGTACTGTTCATGGCCCGGCGTGTCGGCGATGATGAATTTGCGTTTCGGCGTGGCAAAGTAGCGGTAGGCCACGTCGATGGTGATGCCTTGCTCGCGTTCCGCTTCCAGGCCGTCCGTCAGCAAGGACAGGTCGACCGTGTCGCCCACCGTGCGCTTGTGCTTGGAGCGCGACATGGCGTCGAGCTGGTCGGCGAAGATGCCCTTGCTGTCGAACAGCAAACGGCCGATCAGGGTGCTCTTGCCGTCATCGACGGAACCGGCTGTAATAAAGCGCAACATGCCGCGTTCAACGCTGTCGGTGAGAGTGGTGCTGGAGATTGCTGCGTTCATTAGAAATACCCTGCTTTCTTGCGTTTTTCCATCGAGGCTTCGGAAGTCTGGTCATCCATGCGGGTGGCGCCCCGCTCCGTGATTTGCGTGATTGCCGTCTCGGCGATGATGGCGTCCACCGTCGCCGCGTCGGACGACACGGGGCAGGTGCACGAGATATCGCCCACCGTGCGGAAGCGCACGACTTGCGTTTCCACCGTTTCGCCTTCGCGCGGCGGCGTCAGATCCGTCAGCGGCACCAGCAGGCCGTTGCGCGGGATCACCTGGCGCTCGTGCGCGAAGTAGATCGGCGGCAATTCCAGTTTCTCGCGGGCGATGTATTGCCACACGTCCAGCTCCGTCCAGTTCGAGATGGGGAAGACACGCATGTTTTCACCGGGATGCACGCGCGTGTTATACAAGTCCCACAGCTCGGGGCGCTGGGCTTTCGGGTCCCAGGCGCCAAATTCGTCGCGGAAGGAAAAAATGCGTTCCTTGGCGCGGGCCTTCTCTTCATCGCGGCGCGCACCGCCGATGCAGGCGTCAAAGCCATGTTCGGCGATGGTTTCCAGCAAGGTCACGGCTTGGGCCGCGTTGCGCGAATCCGTGGCCGGGTTGCGCAGGCGCACGGTGCCGCGCTGGATCGAGTCTTCGACGGAGCCGACGATCAGGCGCTCGCCCAGCTCGGCCACTTTTTTGTCGCGGAAAGTGATGACTTCCGGGAAGTTATGGCCCGTGTCGATATGCACGAGGGGAAACGGGAACTTGCCCGGGCGGAAGGCTTTCTCGGCCAGGCGCAGCAGGACGACGGAATCCTTGCCACCGGAAAACAGCAGGGCGGGATTGGCCGATTCGGCCGCCACTTCGCGCATGATGTGGATGGCTTCCGATTCAAGGCTGTCGAGGTGACGCTGGTTCAAAATATTGCTCATATAGGATGCTTTCTTGTTCTGTGTGTCTGTTCAGGCTGCCACGGATTTGATGCGGATCAACTTGCCGTCCACCATGTGCAGGCCGCATTCCTTGGAATCCGGGTTTTCCCACCACCAGCGCCCGGCGCGCACGTCTTCGCCCGGCTGCACGGCACGCGTGCACGGTTCGCAGCCGATGGACGGGTAGCCCTGGTCGTGCAGCGCGTTGTACGGCACGTCGTTCGCGCGGATATAGTCCCACACATCCTGCTCGGACCAGTCGGCCAGCGGATTGAATTTCGTCATCGCGTGTGCCGCGTCGTCTTCCTGCACGTGCAATTCTGCGCGCGTGGTGGACTGGGCGCGGCGCTGTCCCGTGACCCAGGCCTTGTTGCCGGCCAGGGCGCGGCCCAGCGGTTCGACCTTGCGGATACGGCAGCATTCGCGGCGCATCTCGACGCTGTTATAAAAGGCGTTGAGGCCGTTCTGTTCCACGTAGGCAGCGACAAGCTCCGGCTGCGGGCGGTACAGGGTGATGTCGTGGCCGTAGCGGGTTTTCACCTTGTCGAGCACGGCCAGGGTTTCCTGGTGCAGCCGGCCTGTTTCCAGGGAAAAGATGCCGATCGGCAGCTTTGCCTTGAGAATCATGTCGGTCAGCACCATGTCTTCGGCTGCCAGGCTGGACGCGAACACGGCCGGCGAAAAATCCGCGGCGATGCGTGTCAGCGTTTGCTCGGTGGCGTGAATCAAAGAAGTCAGATCGCTCATGATGGGTCCTCAGATGCCGGCCGCGTTGTCGAGGTCAGGATTCTGGCCTTCGCGGTGGTGGCGGCGGAACAGCGGCGATTTCTGGTCCCACGACGCCTGGTAGGTTTCCGAAAAGACGGACAAACCTTTCAGGGCGTCATGGATGCTGCGGTCCGGACGCGTCGCATAGGCATCGAAGCCGACGCGGTGCATGGAAAACAGCTGGTCGCGCAGCACGTCGCCGATGGCGCGCAATTCACCCTGGAAACCCAGGCGGGCGCGCAAATTGAACGCGATGGAATAGCCGCGGCCATCCGTGAATTTCGGAAAGTCCACGCCGATGACGGGCAGTTGCGCCACGTCGGCCGCCAGGTCTTCTGGCCGTTCGTCGCTGGCCAGCCACACGCCGATGTCGGGCAGGCGCGCCAGCAGGGTCTCGCGCTGTGCTTGCCACACGGGCAGGGGGACGATGACCTTGCCGGCAGGCACGACCACCGTTTCCGGCGTGTCGGTCTCATCGAGGCGCAGCAAGCCCCAGGTATTCGGCACCACGGCGGCGTTCTTGATGATCTCTTCGCGTACTTCAAACATATTCGTCTTCTCCCACCAGGTTGCCGACCGTGATCGGCGTTGCATATACGTGTTCCTTGAACGGCGCCAGGCCCAGGCGCTGGGCCGTATCGACGAAGCGCTCGCCTTCATGGCGGTCGCGCACGTAGACGTGCAGCAGGCGGCCGATGACTTCAGGCATCTGCAGGGAAGAGAACGATGGTCCGATGATCTTGCCGATGGCCGCATTGTTGCCTTGCGCGCCGCCAATCGACACTTGATACCATTCGCTGCCATCCTTGTCGACGCCGAGGATGCCGATGCTGCCCACGTGATGGTGGCCGCAGGCATTGATGCAGCCGGAAATATTCAGTTCGATCTCGCCGATGTCGTGCTGGAAGTCGATGCTGTCGAAGCGTTCCGCGATGGCGGCCGCGATCGGCAGCGACTTGGCGTTCGCCAGCGAGCAGAAATCGCCGCCCGGGCAGCAGATCATGTCCGTCAGCAAGCCGATGTTCGGCGTGGCCAGGCCGTGCGCCTTGGCTTCCTGCCACAGTGCAAACAGTTTCGACTGTTCCACGTCGGCCAGCACCAGGTTTTGTTCATGCGTCACGCGCAGTTCGCCAAAGCTGTAGCGGTCGGCCAGATCGGCCACGAAGTCGATCTGCTCGGCCGTCGCGTCGCCTGGCGGCACGCCCGTTTTCTTCAGGGACAGTACCACGGCCACGTAGCCGGGGCGTTGGTGCGGCTTGACGTTGCGCGCCAGCCAGTTTACATACGCCTTGTTGTCCGCGTGTTCGGCCTGGTAGTCGAGTTCTGGCAGGGCAAGGTAGGCGGGCGGATTGAAGAAGTCCGCCACGCGCTGCATTTCCTCGGCCGTCAAGGTTTCCGGACCATCCTTCAAATCGACCCACTCCGCTTCCACCTGGCGCGTGAATTCTTCCACGCCGATGGCTTTCAGCAAAATCTTGATGCGCGCCTTGTATTTGTTGTCGCGGCGGCCGTGCAGGTTGTACACGCGCATGATCGCCTGGATATACGTCAGCAAGTGCTGCCATGGCAGGAAGTCGCGCACGACACTGCCCAGGATCGGCGTGCGGCCCATGCCGCCGCCGGCCATCACCTTGAAGCCCACTTCGCCAGCGGCGTTGCGCACGGCCGTCAAGCCGATGTCGTGCACGGCGATGGCGGCGCGGTCTTCCTCGGCGCCATTGATGGCGACCTTGAATTTGCGGGGCAGGGCGATGAACTCGGGGTGGAAGGTGCTCCACTGGCGCAATACTTCCGCGTACGGGCGCGGATCGATGATTTCATCGGCGGCGACGCCCGCAAACGGGTCCGATGTTGTATTACGGATACAGTTGCCGGACGTCTGGATCGCGTGCATTTCCACGGAAGCGAGGTCCGTCAGGATATCGGGCGTCTGTTCCAGCTCAATCCAGTTGAACTGGATGTTCTGGCGCGTCGTGAAGTGGCCATAGCCGCGGTCATACTTGCGCGCGATGTGCGCGAACATGCGCATCTGCTTGGACGACAGCAAGCCGTACGGCACGGCGATGCGCAGCATGTAGGCGTGGCGTTGCATGTACAGGCCGTTTTGCAGGCGCAGCGGAATGAATTCCTCTTCCGTCAGTTCATTGGCGATACGGCGCGCAACCTGGTCTCGGTACTGGGCGATGCGTTCTTTGATGATGAGGTGGTCGTACTGATCGTAATGGTACATATCAATTCCTAAAAAAGCCGGGGTGCTTGAAGATTGCCTGGGATGATGTTCTTGATACTGCTCTTGTCACTTGTTCGGTCATTAATAGATTAGCTTCACTGCCACGCCGGTCAAGGTCATCGCCAGCAAGACTCTTAAAAACTGTTCCGGCACGGATCGCGCGACCCAGGAGCCGAGCGTGATGCCGGGCAGGGAGCCGACCAGCAAGGAGGCCAGCAATTCCCAGTGGATGGAGCCGAGCCACCAGTGGCCCAGCGCGGCGATGGCCGTCAGGGGCACGGCGTAGGCGATGTCGGTGCCCGCCACTTCGGCCGAGCTCATGCGTGGATACAGCATCACCAGCAAGGTCGCGCCGATGGCGCCGGCGCCGATCGACGAGACCGTCACCAGCACGCCCAGCACGGCGCCGGCAATGATGGTTGCGGCGGCAAGCTTGCTGCCTTGCAATTGTTTCTCAGGGTGGGCATTGATCCAGGCCAGCATGCGGCCCTTGAAAATGAGTGCCACGACGGTCAGCAGCACGGAGCCGGCGATCGAGTAACGGATGATCTGGCCGATTTGCGGCGACAGGGTGCCGAACGATTTGAGCGCCAGGGTCGCGATGACGGCGGCGGGCAGGGCGCCGATGCACAGGCGCTTGACGATATCCCAGCGGATGGTGCCGCGCAGGCGGTGCGTCAGGGTGCCGGCGCTCTTGGTGATCGAGGCGAAGGCCAGGTCGGTACCCACCGCCACGGAAGGCGGTACGCCAAACAGCAGGGTTAACAGCGGCGTCATCAGCGAGCCGCCGCCCACGCCGGTCATTCCTACGAGTAATCCTACGGCAAATCCTGAGACTATATAAGACAAAGTCATGCTTGCACCCCCAAAGTACTCGCAATAGTAATAAACTTAGTGTTTATTCCAAACTACTAAGTACGCATTTGCTTATATGCGATATGCGTATATGCATGCATGCAAAATCATGGGTGGGGCGGAAACTCGGCAAATCACGGCAATCTAGGGCAAACCAGCAATGAATCTCCATCAACTGCGCTTCGTGCGCGAAGCGGTCCGGCAGAACTACAACCTGACGGACGCCGCCAAGGCCTTGTTCACGTCGCAACCGGGCGTATCGAAAGCCATCATCGAGCTGGAGGAAGAGCTGGGCGTGGATATTTTTACGCGCCACGGCAAGCGCATCCGCGGCTTGACGGAGCCGGGCCGCCTGGTGCTGGAGTCCGTCGAGCTGATTATGCAGGAAATCGACAGCATGAAGCGCATCGGCAAGGAATTCGCGGCGCAGGACAGCGGCAGCTTTACCATTGCCACTACGCATACACAGGCGCGCTACACCTTGCCCAAGGTGGTGCAAGCTTTCATGCTGAAGTTCCCCAAGGTGCGATTGTCTTTACTGCAAGGAAATCCGCGCCAGATCGCCGAGATGGTGCAGCGCGACCAGGCGGATCTCGCCATCGCCACGGAATCGATCGCCGCCATCGATGGCCTGATCACCTTGCCATGCTATCAATGGGAACACGTGGTGGTGGTGCCCGTCGACCATCCGCTGCTCAAATCGAAGTCCGTGACCCTGGAAGAAATCGCCGCCTTCCCCCTGATTACCTATGACAGCGCGTTCGCCGGACGCAACAAGATCGACCATGCTTTCGTGCTGCGCGGCCTGAAGCCGGACATCTTGCTCGAAGCCATCGACGCGGACGTGATCAAGACTTATGTCGAGTTGGGCATGGGGATTGGTATCATAGCTGGTATGGCCTTCGATGCCGAGCGCGACAAAGGCTTGCGCGCCATCCCTGTCGGGCACCTGTTCGGCATGAATGTGTCGCGCGTGGCCGTCAAGCAGGGCGCGTATTTGCGCAGCTATATTTATACCTTTATCGAGTTGCTGACGCCGACCTTGAACCGCAAGCTCATCGAGCAGGCGATGAGCGGTGATAAAGAGCACTACGAACTATAACAATGCATGAAGTCGGCCGGGCGAGGTGCCTGGCCAAGATTATTTAAGAAGAGAAGAAACAATGATTACCGATCAGCTTGCCAAATATTACGCCACCATCGCGCAGCAGTACGAGCGCGTCTATGACAAGCCCGAACGCCAGGAAGACCTGGAAGTGTTGCGCGACAAGGTCGCCGACGTGCTGGAAGGCCACACCGTGCTGGAACTGGCTTGCGGCACCGGCTACTGGACGGAAGTGGTCGCCGAGTCGGCCGAGTCCGTACTGGCCACCGATATCAACGATGAAATGCTGGCGCTGGCCCAGGCACGCGGCTTGCCCGACAACGTCACCTTCGCCAAGCTCGATGCCTTCAACTTGCCCGACGACATGCTGGGCAAGTTCACGGCCGTGTTCGCGGGTTTCTGGTGGTCGCACGTCAAGCGCGAAGACCAGGACAAATACCTGAAGCAATTGCGCACGAAGCTGGGCAAGGACATCCTGCTGGTGCTGATCGACAACTCGTATGTCGATGGCAGCAGCACCGTGATCGCGCGCACCGACCTGGAAGGCAATACGCACCAGTTCCGCACGACGGAGGCGGGCGAGCGCTATGAAGTGCTGAAGAATTTCCCATCGGATAGCCACCTGCGCAAGAAGTTTGCCCACTCGGCCCGCGAAATCCGCATGAAGCGCCTGGAATACTACTGGCTGTTGAGCTGCCGTCTGAAGTAAGGCTGATCTGTCTATATGGTAGCGGTAGGTCGGATTAGCCCGTAGGGCGCAATCCGACAGGCGTTGCCGAAGGTGCTAGTCGGATTATGCGTGGCCTTGTCCCGCTAATCCGACCTACGGTAAATAGGCCTTGCCGCCGCATGAATCGCCTCCGGGCGGTTTTTTTTCGCCTGTTGTTTTTATCTGACAAGATGTTGTTCCAAAAAACAACATCTTGTCGATGTCATATTGTTGAAGTATTTCGTGGGCATGATTCGGTTCAGCAGCTAAGCAGCACCATTCTTGTCCAACCTAATGTAGAGAATCTCAAGTGAAAAAAATTACTCTGGCAGCATTGATCATCGGCACCTTCGCAGCAGCTACGGCACAAGCACAATCGAACGTCACCGTGTACGGCCTGGTTGACCTCGGTATTGCCAAGACCACTGGCCAGCCGACGGTACAACGCGAAAACAATGCGTCGCGCCTCGGTTTCAAGGGTACGGAAGATCTGGGTGGCGGCCTGTCCGCAATTTTCAACCTGGAAAGTGAATTCCTGGCCGACACCGGCGCGCAAAAAGGCGTGTTGTTCGACCGTCAAGCGTACGTGGGCTTGAAAGGCGCTTTCGGTACCGCCATCCTGGGCCGCACCAAGAATCTGGTCGATGGCACCATCGCCCGCGTCGACCCATTCAACACCTACGGCGTGGTCGGCAAGAACAATGAAACCCTGCTGCGTTCGGGCGTCGGCTCGTCGCGCGTCAACAACGCCGTCACCTACAACAGCCCAAGCTTTGAAGGTTTCGTGGGCAGCCTGCAATACGTGCTGAGCGAAGTCAACAGCGCTGACGCGGGTGTGATCGGCCTGGCAACCTACGACAATGGCCCGATCAGCCTGCACGCCGGCTACGAAAAAGCCGTGCAAGCAACGGCAACGGCGGCCAAGCCTGACCTGTGGTCCATCGGTGGCGGCTATAAATTCGGCCCGGCCAAGATCACGGCCGCCTACTCGAAAGGCGACACCAAGGTTGCGACGACTGGCGAATTCAAGTCCTACTTGATCGGCCTGAACTACACGGTGGGCGGCGGCGATGCCAAAGTGTCGTATGGCAAGCAAGAGCAAAGCAACAACAAGTTCAAGGATCAGGACACCATCAAGGAATTCGGCGTCGGTTACGACTACCACCTGTCGAAGCGCACCGACGTGTACGCTTACGCTGGCCGCGAGCGCGTCAAGTCGCTGACTTCGTACCAGATCGGTCTGGCACACAAATTCTAAGCATCATTCGATGTGACGAAGCAAAGGCGCCTGCGGGCGCCTTTTTTATTGCATCGCCGCGGATGCCGCCTCGGCATTCATGGGCAGCGAGATGTCGATGCGTGTGCCGCCAAGCTCGCTATCGGCGCCGATATGGATGCTGCCGTTCAAGCCCCAGACCCGCTCGCGCATGCCCAGCAGCCCTAGTGCCGTGGCTTTTTCCAGGTCGTGTTCGGCAATGCCGCGGCCGTCATCCTGGATGGTGATGGCCAGCGAGGAATCGATGCGGTGCAGGGCGATGGTGATGTGGTTCGCTTCGGCATGGCGCGCGATATTCGTCAGTGCTTCCTGCACGATGCGGTAGATGGCCGTGCTGCGCGCGTCGTCGAGCACGAGGTCAGCCTCGTCGGCCAGCAAGTCGAAATGGATGGCGCGGCGCAGCAGGAAGTCGTGGCGCAGTTTTTGCAGCGCAAAATACAATCCCCCTTCATCGAGCGCGCGCGGGCGCAGGTTGCTGGCGATGCGCCGCAGCGAGGTAATGGCCGTCACCAGCAAGCCGTCCATGCTGTGCAGCAGGGCTTGCAGGGGCGCGGTGGTGTCCGTGTGCTGGCGCACCAGGGTCAGGTCGACGCGCAAGGTGGCCAGCAATTGCCCCAGGTCATCATGCAGTTCGCGCGCGATATGCTTGCGTTCTTCTTCGCGGATGGTTTGCAGCGCGCTCGACAATTCACGCAATTGCGAAAAGGAGCGGGCCAGCTGTTCATGCATCTGCTGACGCGCCGTAATGTCGCGCACGATGATGGTAAAGACGCTGTGGCCGTCTTCCTGCATGGCCGAGAGCGATCCTTCGAGGGGAAACATGACGCCATCGCTGCGCCGTCCCGTCAAGGTGTAATCGGTGGCGCGCCGGCCCGTCAGGCGCAGTTCCTGGCTGATATCGCCAAACGGCGGCTCGCCATCGTGCTGGCCCAGGCCGCCGAGGGTGCGCAAGTCGCGCAGGATGTAGTGACCCAGGCGCATGCCGCGCATGCCGGCCGGCGTGTCGTCGAACAATCTGGCCGCTGCCGCGTTTGCATGCAGGATGATTTGCCGGCTGTCGATGCTGATGATGGCGTCGCTGGCGCTGTCGATGATGGCTTGTCCGCGCGCCTGCTGCTGCCGGCGGGCTTTCAGTGGCGGAAACAGGCACAGCAAAAGCGCAGCCGCCATACCCAGCGGCAAGATGCGCAGCAGTGCAGGACTGCCTCGGTCGGGCATGGGGCTTCTCCTTGCGAACGTGTACGAAGGCAGACAGGACAGCGATGGAGAGTTGGACTTTATCTAGCCTATGCCTGCTGGTGCGGCGCGGCTTGATGTGGCGCAGGAAGGGGAAAGGAAGAGATCAAGGCGCCGCACCGGCCTGGGCCGGGCGGCGGCGGAGTCTTACATTTGCTTGAACAGGTGCAGGAAACTGCGGCTCACTTCGAGCTTGTCGGATTTGCCTTTGATGAGTACCAGGTGACGGCCGCGGATGTCGCGCGTCACGCCTTCGATGGCATTCACGTTGACCAGGGTGGCGCGGTGGATTTGCCAGAACAGCGAAGGGTCGAGCTCTTCGGCCAGGTCGCGCACGGGCTTGCGGATCAGCGCTTCATACTTGGCCGTCTGCACGCAAGTGTATTTCTCGTCAGAACGGAAGAACAGGATCTCTTCCACGGGGATCATGCGCAAGTCCTGGCCGATGCTGGCCTGTATCCATTGCAGGTAGGTGGGCTTGGCCGTGATTTTTTCCGCCAGTTGCGACAGCATGGCCGTGACGCTGCTGTTGACGTCCAGGGCCGGCTTGTTCAAGTGCGTTTTCAGGCGCTCCACCGTCACCAGCAGACGCTCATGCTCGGGCGGCTTGAGCACGTAGTCGACGGCGCCCCGCTCGAAGGCTTCGACGGCGTGACTGTCATAGGCCGTGACGAAGACGATATGCGTCTTGTTGCCTATTGCTTGCGCCGCCTCCATGCCCGTCTTGCCCGGCATGCGGATATCGAGGAAGGCAAAATCGGGTTTGAGTTGTTCCACCAGTTCGATCGCCTCGTCGCCATTCTTGGCTTCGCCGATGATTTCCAGTTCAGGCCAGGCCTGGCCCAGGCGCAGGCGTAGCTGGTCGCGCATCAGTCTTTCGTCGTCGGCAATAATAGCGGTAGGCATAGGTCTCAAGTGTGAACAGGCGAAGATTGATTATTCAATGATTTAGCGTTTTTATCAACTACTCTGTCTTACTTGGACAATTGATATGGCACTTCGATCACGGCGCACACGCCGGACGGTTGATTTGGCGTAATGGTCAGGCTGCCCTCGTCGCCATGCAACAGCTTCAGGCGTTCGCGTATGGTGGGCAAACCCAGTCCCGTGCCATCGCTGGGCACTACGCCAAAGCCCAGGCCGTCATCGGTGACGGTCACGCGCAGCTTGCTGTGCGCCACTTCGGCCACGATGCGCAGGGTGCCGCCTTCCGGTTTGACTTCCAGGCCGTGCTTGATGGCATTTTCCACCATCGATTGCAGCATCATGGGCGGGAAGGCGGCGCTGCGCAGGCCGTCGGGAATCTGGAAGTCGACGGTCAGGCGTTCTTCCATCCGCATTTTCAGCAGGTTCAAGTACGCTTGCACCATGTCCGCCTCACGGCCCAGGTTGGTAATCAGGGCGTTGTCGCGCATTTGCGGCAGCACGGCGCGCAGATACTGGATCAGGCTGCGCTGCATCTTGGCCGCGCGCGGCGGATCGACCTGGATCAGGTGTTCGACGGAGGCAAGCGTATTGAACAGGAAGTGCGGCTCGACTTGCGCCTGCATCATCTGCATCTTCGCCTCGCTGAGCTGGCGCTGCATGGATTCGCGCTCGGCCGCCTCATTTGCGGTGACGGTTTCCGCTTCGGCCCGCTTCTTGCCGCCGACCAGGGCCTTCATGGCGAACAGGGCCAACACCAGCAAGGAGACAAAACTCTTGAACCATGTCGAGGCTTGCTGGTGGTAGCGCGACACTTTTTGCTCGGCGGCATCATCGACCGCTTCTTCGATGGCATTCGACAACTCTTCGCCGATTTGCGGCGGCAATTCGATATGGACTTCTTCCCCTGAAGCATTGGTGGTCACCGGATAGTTGGGCTTGGCGGGGGCGGCTGGTGGTTGCGGCGGTTCCGGCGGCACGGCACTGGCTTTTGCGTCCGCCTCGGCGGCATCGGCTGGATCGCTGGCCGCCTCGGCCGCGCTGCTGCGGCGATTCTTGCCACTGCGGGGATTGAAATGGATGCCCGTATCGTCGATCAGGATATTGGTTTCCCCCGAACCCTTGCTGCTGCGTTTATGCGACTTGATGACCACTTCTTCGTCCGGGCTGGACGAGAACAGCTCATCTTGCAAAATGGAGCCGGCGATCAGAGCCAGTGCAGCGAACAGGAAGAATTTCCACCAAGACAGTTGGGTGACCCAGGTTGTCGTCGCGTCGAATGCCCGTTGTAACCAAGCGAGGATGGTTTTCAACAATTGGGGCAGGCTGGAAATCGGAAGCATGAGGGGACACTTTCAAGTACTAGAGTTTAATCGACGCAGCGGGCAAGTTTAACCCCTTGTTGAGTAGCGTCAGAGTCTGATATTGCCACTGTGCCTAAAGACCACGAACTACGCCAGCCGATTGCGACAGGCTGCACAAAAAGGCGCTTGAAGTGAAGACAAGGCTTGCTGGGCTGTGAGCGCGGGAAAATAGCGCTTGCGGGCCGCGCGGCGCAGGGCTATAATTCGCCCCCTCGCTGAACGACGCATGCAAATGCCGAGTAAAGCAGGGTGAAAAAAGAAGGTTGACGAATTAGCCGAAACGCTTCATACTCTTCCTTCTTCGCAGCTGACAAACACAA